>NZ_DASZVF010000038.1:0-16430 GCF_035547335.1 Humibacter sp.
CCCTCAGGCGGCTGCGGCGGGCAGCGCGGTCTCGATCGCCGAGATCACCTCTGGAGCGTCCGGCTCCGTGCGAGGACGGAAGCGGTGCACCTCGCCGGCCGGCGTGATCAGGAACTTCTCGAAGTTCCACTGAATGCGGCCGGCTTTGCCAGAGGCATCCTGCGCCTTCTTGAGCTCCTGATAGAGCGGATGCGCCGACTTGCCGTTCACCTTCACCCGCTCGAACATCGGGAACGTCACGCCCCAGGTCGTCGAGCAGTATTCCTTGATGGCGTCCTCGCTGCCGAGCTCCTGCAGGAACTGGTTGCTCGGGAACCCGAGCACGGTGAATCCCTGCTCGCCGTAGATCTTCTGCAGCGCTTCGAGCTTCTCGTACTGCGGAGAGAGACCGCAGCGGGATGCGACGTTGACGACGAGGATCGCCTTACCGTCGAAAGCGCGAAGGGAGGTGGTCTGTCCGTCGATGGTGGTGAGGGGAAGGTCCCAGGCGGACTCGGAGACGGTGGTCATGGTGCGAGCGTAAGACGACGGCCCCGAGAAGAGGCGAGAAGGGGTGAGAAGTCGGCCGGCTCCCAGGTGCACCGCCCGCGGCGTCCGCATTTCGCGTGGGAACATAGCGCCATGGCATCGGGCTACATCGACGACTTCGCGGCGTTCATTTCGGCATCTCCCTCCTCGTACCACGCGGCGGCCGAGGTGGCGAGGCAGCTCGTGGCGGCGGGCTTCGCCGCCGTCGATGAGACGGAGCCGTGGCCGGTTCCCGAGCCCGGAGTTCCCCAGCGTGGAGTGATCGTGCGCGACGGTGCCGTCGTCGCCTGGGCGGCGCCCGCCGACGTCGAGCCGGGCACGCCATTCCGCATCGTGGGCGCGCACACCGATTCGCCAGGGTTCAAGCTCAAGCCCAGACCGACGACGGGCGCGGCCGGATGGCTCCAGGCCGGCGTCGAGGTCTACGGCGGCCCGTTGCTGAACTCGTGGCTGGACCGCGAGCTGGAGCTCGCGGGGCGTGTGGTCACCAGCGACGGCACCGAGCACCTCGTGCGGTCCGGCCCGCTGCTGCGCATCCCGCAACTGGCCGTGCACCTGGATCGCGGCGTGAACAACGAGGGCCTCGTGCTCGACAAGCAGCGCAACACCCAGCCGGTCTGGGGCGTCGGAGAGGCGCAGGTGGAGGACCTGCTGGCCGAGGTGGTCGCTGTCGGCGGGGTGCTGGCATCCGAGATCGCCGGCTTCGACCTGGTCACCGCCGACACGCAGCCGCCTCGCGTGTTCGGGCTGGACGGCAGTCTTCTGGCGGCCGGCCGCCTCGACAACCTGAGCTCGGTGTACGCCGGTCTGCTTGCGCTGCTGGAGACGGCGGGGAACGACGGCGGACCGGCGCCAGGGCACATCAGCGTGCTCGTCGCTTTCGACCACGAGGAGCTCGGGTCCGAGTCGCGCTCCGGCGCGAGTGGACCCATCCTCGACGATGTGCTGTCGCGGATCGCCGGCGCGACAGGCGCCGACGGCGACGCGCTGCGAAGGGCGTACGCGGCGTCGTGGTGCGTGTCGGCAGACGCGGGCCACGCTGTGCACCCGAACTACCAGGAGAAGCACGATGCGGTGAACCGGCCGATCGCGGGCGG
The DNA here is from genome assembly GCF_035547335.1 of Humibacter sp. GTDB lineage: Bacteria > Actinomycetota > Actinomycetes > Actinomycetales > Microbacteriaceae > Humibacter. Next base: position 1,626 of record NZ_DASZVF010000038.1, read on the forward strand.
GGGTCCGCTGCTGAAGATCAACGCGAACCAGCGCTATGCGACGGATGCGCACGGCGCGGCGCTGTGGGCGCGGCTCTGCGGAGCCGCCGGCGTTCCGTACCAGGAGTTCGTGTCGAACAACTCCGTGCCATGCGGCACCACCATCGGCCCGCTCACGGCGACGCGCCTGGGCATCCGCACCGTCGACGTCGGCGTGCCGCTGCTGTCGATGCACTCGGCGCGCGAGCTGTGCCACGTCGACGACCCGCGATGGCTCTCTGCCGCTCTCGGCCAGTTCTTCGCCGGCGCGTGAATGCGGCGCCTCAGCGGATCTCGAATCCGGTGAGGCCCTGCGGCACCTCCTCCTCGACGTCCACCGAGAAGACGGATGCGCCGTCCGGTCCCTTCCTGCACCACTCGACGACCCCCGCCACGTCGTCGCGCGCTCCCTCCGCGACGGCTTCGACGGTGCCGTCCGGCAGGTTGCGGATCCAGCCGCGCACCGAGGCGGAACGCGCGACGGCCGCGCACGTGTAGCGGAAGCCGACGCCCTGCACCCGTCCTCTCACGAGCAGGTGCTTGCGGGTGATCTCGGGCATTCCGCGCCTCCTCCGGTGCGTCCTCGGACCGCCGGGCGGTGCGCAGATGCCACGGGGTACGACCGCGCTTAAGACGGCAGGTGTCGGGGCATCCGAAAGATAAGGCATCCGCCCGATTCGAGGTGCCTACCTTAGTCGCGAGCATCGTCTTAGACAACGAGGAAGAGGACGAAGACGATGTACAACGAAGCCCTGGTGAACGCACTGAACTCCGAGCGCAAGCGCGCATACGACGAGCTCGAGCGGGTGCGCAGGCAGCGCGAGATCATGGCCGAGCGGGCCATCGAGAGCGCCGCCACATCCGATGCTCCGACCGGCCGCCCGACGCGCGCTCACCGCCGCCCGGCCGCGTTCGGTCACCTCGCGACGAGGTGACCGGAAGAGGCGGTCGCGGAGTGCGGTCATGGTGTCCGATTCCGTCCTCGCCGTGTCGGTGGTCGGTGGCAGCATGGAGCTTGTGAGATCACCGGTGAGCAGCCCCGAGATGATCGGCCGCGAGGCCGATCTCGAGGGCCTGCTGGCCGAGTTCCGGCGCAGCGCGGACGAGCCCCGGGCCGTGGCCATCGGAGGCGAGGCGGGCATCGGCAAGACCCGGCTGGTGGCCGAGTTCCGCCGCGAGGTCGGCGACGCGCTCGTGCTCACCGGCAGGTGCGTCGACATCGGCGCGGAGAGCGCTCCGTACGCGCCGTTCTCCGCGATCGTGCGGGAGCTCGCCGCCACGATCGGCATCGACGCTCTGCTCGAGGCCGCAGGCCCGGCACGGGCTGTGCTGTCCGTCGTGCTTCCCGAGCTGGCATCCACCGGGCAGCTGCCGCAGCGGGCAGGCACCGAGCGCCTCTACGAGCTCATCGCCGTGCTGTTCGAGAACGTGGCGCGTGAACGCCGGCTCGTGCTGGTGGTCGAAGACCTGCACTGGGCCGACCGCGCGACCATCGAGCTGCTGCGGTTCCTGGTGAGCATGCTGGAGGCTCCCGGAATCCTCATCGTGGTCACGTACCGAAGCGACGAGATCGTGCGCGGGCACCCGCTTCGTCCCGTGCTGCCCGAGCTCGAGCGCAGCAGGCGCCTGGCGAGATGGGAGCTCGCGAGGCTCACCCGCGACCAGGTCGCAGCGCAGATGCAGGCGATCGCGGCGGCGACGCGCCAGGGCGACGGACGCGGCGTGGGTGAGCGCATGAATCAGCACAGCATCGATGAGCACAGCGTCGATGAGCACCGCGTCGATGAGCACAGCGTCGATGAGCGGCTCGTCGACGACTCGCGCATCGACGACGTGTTCGAGCGCAGCGAGGGCGTTCCGTTCTTCGTCGAGGAGCTGGCCGGCGCCGACCATCGCGAAGGGGAGCCGGGGTCGGGCGTGCTGCCCGAGACGTTGCGCGAGCTGCTGCTCGCCCGTTACGAGCGACTCGACGAGACGACGCAGCACCTGCTCCGGCTGCTCGCGGTGGGCGGTGCGTGCGTACGCCACGACCTGCTCGCCGTCGTGTACCCGGGAAGCGCCATCGAGCTGGATGCCGCCATCCGCTCCGCCGTCGACGCCGCGCTGCTGGTGATCGACGACAGCTGTTACGACTTCAGGCACGCCCTGGTGCGCGCCGCCGTGCTGAGCGAGGTGCTGCCTGGCGAGCGGGTGCGCTACCACGCCGCATACGCGGATGCCCTGGAGAGCTTCGCCGGCACCGGGCGCCTCGTCGCCCACGAGATCTCCCAGCACCGCCTCGACGCGCACGACCCCGTTCGCGCCTTTCCCGCCACGCTCGCCGCGATGCGCGAGGCGCGGCAGGCCTACGCGTTCGCGCGCTCGGCCCGCATGGGGGAACGCGCACTCGAACTGTGGGAACAGCTCGAGGACGCCGAGTCCGTGGCGGGCATGTCGCACGTGACGCTGATGCAGCGCACGGCGGCGGCCTGGCACGACGCCGGCGACAACGATCGCGCGCTCACCGTGGTGGATGCCGCGCTCGCGGAGAGCGGTCCGGGTCCGGACGACCCGCGGGATGAATGCCACGACGTCGAGCAGCACGCCGAACTCCTCGCCGACAAGGCGCAGTACCTCGCTGCGCTGTCGCGTCCCGGCTCCACCGCCCTGCTGGAGGAGGCGCTCGCGGAACTCGGAGACGACGCGTGCTCGGAGACGACGGCCGAGGTGCTGGGCGACCTGGCGGGACGTCTCATGCTCGAGGCGCGGTACGACGAGGCGGTGTCCGTCGCCACGAAGGCGCTCGCGCAGGCGGATGCTGCCGGATCCCTGTCGCGCCGCTCGGTGTCGCACAACATCCGAGGGGTCTCGCTGGTGGGACTGGGTCGCATCGAAGAGGGGCTGGCCGATCTCGAGCGTGCCGGGGAGCTTGCGGCGACCAGGGACGGCGCCCTGATGCGGTACCGCGTCAACACGTCCGACGTGATGCACCTGATCGGCCGTTACGCGGATGCCGTGCAGATCGGCAACGCGGGCGTGGAGCGTGCGCGGCAACTGGGAGTGCAGCGCACGGGCGGCGTGATGCTGGCGTCCAACACGGTGGAGCCGCTCGCAGCCCTCGGACGATGGGACGACGCGTTCGCGCTGCTCGAGCCGGCGCTCGCGCTGAACCCGCCACCCGGTTTCCGGGTGCACCTGCAGCGCATCAAGCTGTGGCTGCTCACCTGGAAGGGCGAACTGGTCGCGGCGGACGAGCTGTGGCATCTGTGGGCGCCGACGATGAAGGTGCAGGCCGAGATCGAGGTGCAGTCCCGGCTCGGCGTCGCGCGTGTCGAGGCCGAGCTGGCGCTGGCGCTGGGCGACGTGGAGCGGGCGTGGCGAGCGCTCAGCGTGCTGCTGCGAGACCACCGCACCATGAGCGGGTACGACCTGCCGCTGCTGGCGGATGCCGGGCGCACGCTCGCGCAGCTGCGCGCCGGACAACCTGGCGGTCCGCTCGAGCACATCGACCTGGACTCGGCGGAGGCGGGGCTGCGCGAGGTGCTGGCATCCGCCAGGAACTGGCCTACCGAGCCGGTGTGGGCACCGCTGTTCGAGGCCGAGCTCGCCGCGAACGGGGTGGACGCCGACGCCTGGGACGACGCCGTTCAGGCGTCGCTGCGCGCTGACGCTCCCGCGCACCTGGAGCCGTACGCGCGCTTCCGGCATGCGCAGGCACTGTTGGCTGCCACGGCGGGCGGCACCGGATCGGCGCGGCAGCGATCGGTGCAGCAGCGCTCGGTGCAGCAGCGCTCGGTGCAGCAGGTCTCGGCGGCCCATCGCGAGTCGGCGCATCAGGAGCTCGTGGTGTCCCGCCGACTCGCGGAGCGGCTCGGCTCCGGGCTGCTGCTCGGCTGGATCGACGAGTTCGGGCACCGGTCAGGTCTGGAGACGGACGCTCAGGAGCGACCGGAGGCGTCGCGCGCCGAGGAGACGACGTGGGAGGCGCGACTCACGGAACGGGAACGGCAGGTGCTCGAGCTCATCGCGCAGGGGCTGAGCAACAAGCAGATCGGCGAGCGGCTCTACATCAGCACGAAGACCGCGAGCGTGCACGTCTCGGCGATCCTTCGCAAGCTCGGTGCGACGAGCCGCACCGAGGCCGCGTACCTCGCCAGGGGAATGGGCCGCGGTGTGGAGGTGTCGGCGTAGGGCCGGCCGTTCAGCTCTTGTCGCTCGCGCGTTCCGCCCGCTGCTTTTTCATTCGGGCGTTCTCCGCTCGCACCGCCGCCTGGGTCGCGCGCTCCTTCACGAGCCACGCCGGGGGAGAGGCGAGCAGATCCCGGATCTCGGCGGTGGTGAGGGCATCCGTGACCCCGGCGCGCGCCAGCCCGCTCGTCGAGACGCCGAGCTTGCGCGCGACCACGTCACGCGGGTGCGGCCCGTCGCGACGCAGATCCGTCAGCCACTGCGGAGGCTCGGACTGCAACGCCGCGAACCGCTCACGGGTGATGGCCGACGAGCGGAACTCCTCGGGCGTCGCGGGCAGATACACGCCCAGCTTCTTCGCCGCGGTTTCCGGCTTCATCGCGCCCGGACCGGGCTGCAGCGTCTCGCTCATCCCTCCAGGCTAGATGGCGGCCGGCACGGTGCGGCGCGGAATCGGCGGCAGAATGGCAGGAGAGCGCAGGGTTGTCGCTCTCGTCGCGCACGACGAGAGGCGCACGGCGTGTGGTGGCAGCGTGGGGCGACCGGGGCGGCGAGGGGAGGCATCCGTGGCGAACGAGCGCGTGAACGAGTCCCGTCCGCCTGCCGTCCCGTTCCGCGTCGCGTACGTGCGGGGCGTGACGCCGACCAAGTGGGAACGCCTGTGGCGGGAGAGGATGCGACGCGTCCCCCTCGAGCTCGCGCGCATCGACCAGCACGAGCAGCTCGCGGTGCTCCGCGATGGCCGGGCAGACATGGCGTTCGTGCGGCTTCCGATCGACAGGGAAGGTCTGCACGCCATCCCGTTGTACGAGGAGCGGCAGGTCGTCGTCGTGCCGAAGGACGACGCCATCGCCGCCGCCGACCACGTGTCGCTCGCGGAGGTGGCTGAGCTCGGCGCCCCCGTGCATCCCTTCGACGCGGCAGTCGAAGATGCTCTGGCGCTCGTAGCGGCCGGTGTCGGCAGCGTCGTGCTGCCGCAGTCGGTGGCCCGGGTGCATTCGCGCCAGGATCTGGTCGCGCGCGACGTGTCGGATGCCGAACACACGCGCATCGCGCTGGCCTGGCTCAGCGACCCCCGGCCGGCGCGCACCGCGGACGACCAGCACCGGATCGACACGTTCATCGGCATCGTGCGCGGGCGCACCGTGAACAGCTCGCGCGCCTGAGGTTCCGACGTTCATCGCAGCGTCTCCCGCGTCCATCGCAGCCCCTCCGACGTGCGCCGCAGCGTCTCCATCGCGCAGGGCGCCCGCGGCGTGCCCGCCGCTAGCCTTGACGGGTGAGCCCAGCAGACGACACCCGACTCGACGAGCGGGTGAAGGGGCTCGGCTCGCCCGACGACGTGTTCGACGTGTTCTCGGAATGGGCCGGCGAACGCGGCCTCACGCTGTACCCGGCCCAGGAGGAATCCCTCATCGGCATCGTCTCGGGGGCCAACGTCATCGTCTCCACGCCGACCGGTACCGGGAAGTCGCTGATCGCGGTCGGCGCGCACGCGGCGGCGATGGCCGACGGCCGCCGCTCGTTCTACACCGCGCCCATCAAGGCGCTCGTGTCGGAGAAGTTCTTCGCGCTGGCCGACACGTTCGGGGCGGAGAACGTGGGCATGATGACGGGCGACTCCCAGGTGAACCCTGACGCGCCGGTCATCTGCTGCACCGCGGAGATCCTCGCCAATCTCGCGCTGCGCCTCGGTCCGGACGCTCCTGTCGACCAGGTGGTGATGGACGAGTTCCACTTCTACGCCGACCCCGACCGTGGCTGGGCGTGGCAGGTTCCGCTGCTCGTTCTCGAGCGTGCCCAGTTCGTGCTGATGAGCGCCACGCTGGGCGACGTGAGCGGCATCGCCGACGACCTCTCCGGGCGCACACACCGCGAGACGATCGCCGTCACGGGCGTCGAGCGACCAGTTCCGCTGGACTACGAGTACGCGCTCACCCCCGTGCACGAGACGATCCAGGAGCTGCTGGATGCGGGCAAGGCGCCCGTCTACGTCGTGCACTTCTCGCAGAAGGATGCGCTCGAGCGGGCACAGGCGCTGGCGGGCGCATCCGTCGCCAGCAGGGAGCAGCGGAATGCCATCGCGGACGCGATCGGCGGCTTCCGGTTCGCCACCGGCTTCGGGCACACCCTGTCCCGCTTGCTGCGCCTGGGCATCGGTGTACACCACGCCGGCATGCTGCCGAAGTACCGCCGGCTCGTCGAGCAACTGGCGCAGCGAGGACTGCTGCGCGTCGTGTGCGGCACGGACACGCTGGGCGTGGGCATCAACGTGCCGATCCGCACCGTGCTGCTCACGGCCCTGACGAAGTTCGACGGCAGCCGGATGCGCCAGCTCACGGCCCGCGAGTTCCACCAGATCGCGGGTCGCGCCGGGCGGGCGGGGTACGACACGGCGGGAACGGTGGTCGCTCAGGCGCCCGAGCACGACATCGAGAATGCCCGAGCTGTGGCGAAGGCGGGGGACGACCCGAAGAAGAAGCGCAAGATCGTGCGGAAGCGAGCCCCAGAGGGATTCGTGTCGTGGGGAGAGCCATCGTTCCGGCGGCTCATCGACGCCGAGCCGGAGACGCTGTCTCCGCACATGCAGATCACGAGCGCGATGATCGTCAACGTCATCGGCCGGGGTGGAGACGTCTTCGCCAACGTGCGCTCGCTCGTGTTCGACAATCACGAGCCGTGGAAGCGTCAGCTGGAGCTCGCGCGGCGAGCGCTGGGCATCTACCGCACGCTCGTGACGGCGGGAGTCGTCGAGAAGGGGCGGGACGGCATCCCCCGGCTCACGGTCGACCTGCAGCCCAACTTCGCCCTGAACCAGCCGCTGTCGCCGTTCGCGCTCGCGGCGTTCGAGTTGTTCTCGCCCGTCGACGACGCGCCAGGCGGCGGCACGGGGAGGGGACCGGCACCCTCGGCAGGCGAGAACAGCTCGGCCGGTGCGATGGTCGGTGGGAACGCGTCACCACGTGGCGTAGGCACGGGCGACTACGCCCTCGACATCGTGTCGGTCGTGGAGGCGACGCTCGATGATCCGCGCCCCGTGCTGTTCGCGCAGCAGCACCTGGCGCGAGGCGAGGCGATCGCCGCGATGAAGGCGGAGGGCATCGAGTACGACGAACGCATGGAGCTCCTCGAGGAGGTGTCGTGGCCGAAGCCGCTCGACGGCATCCTGCAGCAGGCGTTCGAGACCTACAGCGCGAGCCAGCCCTGGGTACGCGACTTCGAACTGAGCCCCAAGGCCGTGGTGCGCGACATGTTCGAACGGGCCATGACGTTCGCCGAGTACATCGCGTTCTACAAACTCGCCGGCAGCGAGGGGGTTGTGCTGCGCTACCTCTCCGACGCCTTCCGGGCGCTGCGGCAGACGGTTCCCGACGAGGCGAAGAACGACGAGCTGCGCGACGTCATCGAATGGCTGGGCGAGCTCGTGCGGCAGGTCGACTCCAGCCTGCTGGACGAGTGGGAGGAGCTCGTGCACCCGGATGCCGTTCGCCACGCCGAAGAGACCGCGATCGTTCCGCCGGAGCCGCGCACCGTCACCTCCAACCGGCGGGCGTTCCTCGTGCTCGTGCGCAACGAGCTGTTCCGCCGTGTGCAGTGGGCGGCGCTGGACCGGCCCGACGAGCTCGCAGCGCTCGACCCCGAATTCGGCGAGGATGCCTGGGCCGACGCCCTCGACGCCTACTACGCTCAGCACGATTCCATCGGCACCGACGCCGATGCACGCAGCGCCGCCATGCTCATCGTCGACGAATCGGATGCGCAGGCCGCGCACGTCTGGCACGTGCGGCAGATCCTCGCCGATCCTGCGGGCGACCACGACTGGGGCATCGCCGCCGACGTGGATCTGGCCGCCTCCGACCAGGCGGGCGCCGCAGTCCTCCGCGTGACGGCGGTCGGCGCGCTCTGACCGGCGAGCCGGGCCCGAGGAACGCTGTCAGCGCGAGGTCGTCAGGCCACGGTCACGAGCGGAGCCGACTCGTCGGCGGCCCACTCGTTCAGCGACCCGTCGTACACGGTCACGTCGTCGCGGCCGAGCACGGCCAGCGCCAGCGCGTCGGCGGTCGCTGCGACTCCGCCTGCGCAGTACGTCACGACGGGCTCGGGCGAGGCCAGCACGTCCGCGAGCACGCCGCGCAGCTCCTCGTCGGGCAGGAACGTGTTGGTTTGCCGGTCGACGAGCCGGCCGGCGGGTGCGCTGATGCTGCCGGGAATGTGCCCGAGTCTCGGCCGATGGCCGGTCTCGCCGGAGAACTCCCGCGGCGGAAGCCCGCAGACGAGCGTCGCCGCCTGCTCGCCGCTCAGCGCGCGTTCGATGCGGCTCTTGTCCGCCCAGAACCCGGGCAGCTCGGTCGCCTGGTAGCCGGCCGTCGGCGTCGGCTCGACGTGTCCGACGTCGAGCGGCCGCTGCTCGGCGGCCCACGTGCGCAGGCCGCCGTCGAGCACGGCCACATGCTCGTGCCCGAACGAGCGGAACAGCCACCACAGTCGCGCCGCCCACTGGCCGACGGCGTCGTCGTACACGACGACGAACGTGTCACGGTCGATGCCGAGGGAGGCCGCAGCACGGGAGAAGCGGTCGGCATCCGGCCGCGTGAAGGCGAACTCGCCCCGTGGGTCGCTGAACTCCTCCAGCAGATCGGCGAAGACCGCGCCGGGCACGTGACCCCCGACGAGATACTGCTCGTGCCCGGTGACGTAGGCGGGATGCCCGTCGAAACCCTGCACCTGCACGACGGTCGCATCCACGACGACGAGCCGCGGCTCCGCGTCGTGCGGGGCGGCCAGCCGGCGCGCGAGTTCCTCGGTCGAGACGAGGTGGGGCCGTGCGGTGCGGCCGATCGCGGATTCCAGCGCAGTCACCGCCCCACCGTACGACCGAGGCGGCGCGCACCGCGGAGCGCGCTCAACACGGCGTAACGCGCGCTCGCGGCCGCTAGTCGGCGACGTCCGTGTTGACGGAGGCGTATCGGCCGACGGCCGACGACGAGAGGTCGGGCCGCACCAGCTCGCCGATACCGCGGGCCGACAGGATGTCGCGGTGGGCGGCATCCGTCGACGTGACGAACGCCGGGTCCATTCCTGACTCGCAGAGGTCGACCCAGGCCTGGAAGATCGCCCCGCCAGGGCTCATCGCGGTGCGGCTGACCGGCACGTCGTGATCGTCGACGTCGATGACGACGGCCACGCGACGCTGGGCGGGAGCGGGTGGATGCCGGAGCTCGGCGGCGAGCTCCGCGAGCCTCCGCCCCGTCTCCTTGACGCGGCCGCCCTGATCGATGAGCCCGAGCGAGTACTCGAGCTCGGGGAAGTCGGCCAGCCCGCGGTCCACGTCGTGCGAGCACCACCACGTGACGCCCCACAGACCGGCGGACCGCGTTGCGGCACGCACCGTCGCCTCGAGGAAGCCCGGCATCTCCTGCTCGTCCAGGCAGTTGGACGGCGCACCCACCTCCTGCAGCCAGATGCCGCGACGCGGGTCGGCCTGGAACGCGCGCGACAGCTCGATGAGGTACTCGGCATGGCGATCGGATGCCGTCGAGCGCCCGCCGTACCGCTGCGCCGTGCCGTTGAAGATCCACGAGTGCACGGTGGTCATGGCGCCCATACGGCTCGCCTGCGCCGGCGTGAACGGATGCCCGTCGAGGTACCACACGGCGTCGTACTCGCTGTGCACGTGCGTCGCGTGCGGTGCCGCGTCGCGCGCGGCATCCAGCAGCGTCTCCAGCCACCGTTCGGCCTGCTCCTGAGACGCCGGCCACGGCGAAGGGTGCGGACGATCCGAGAACTGGTTCACCTCGTTGCCGAGCGTGAGGCCGAGGAAGTTCGGGGCGTCGGCCAGACGCGAGCCCAGCGAACGGACGAGCGCTGCCTGGGCATCCACCACGGCCGGCTCCGTGAACATGTTGCGGTCGTGCCAGGTCGCCAGCCAGGAGGGCACGAAGTCGAAGCTCGACAGGTGCCCCTGCAGAACGTCGACGCTCGCATCCAGCTCGAACTCCGCTGCGATGTCGACGACCGTGCGCACGTCGTCGAGCGCCTCCGCTCGGATCAGAGTGCGGTTGGGCTGCAGCACGGGCCAGAGCGGGAAGACCCTGACGTGGTCGAGGCCGAGCTCCGCGATGGCGGCGAAGTCACGACGCACGTCATCCGGGCGGAGGGAGAGCCAGGAGTGCATCCACTCCCGTGACGGCGTGTAGTTGACGCCGAACCGCACGGACGCTGTCGTGCGGGAGACGTCATCCGGTCGTGCCCGCTCGTCGTGGGCGGCGGAACGTTCTGCGTCAGGCATGTCATCACGGTACCGACGCGCATCCGCCGCGCGCTGGGAGCCCCAGCGTGCGGACCCGAGCGCGTTTCACGTGCAGAAAATGTCGATCCCCGCCCTTCGGTCGGCATTATCTGTCATCGAAACGCGGCCCGGGCTGACACGGCCGTGAGCGTCTGTAAGCGGCACGTAAGTGCGGCGAAAGCGGCCGCGCGCATCCTGTTCATCGAGCTCGACGCCCACTCCGGCGTCGCCCCGACGACAACAACACGACACACCAACCACGACACATGACACACGACACACGACAAGGAGGGATCGCCATGAACGCACGGAACGACATCACGGGCGCGGACTGGGCCATCGAGGCCCACGGACTCGTCAAGACGTTCGGCGACAACCGGGCGGTCGACGGCGTCGACCTGCTCGTACGACCGGGCACGGTCTACGGCGTGCTCGGGCCCAACGGCGCGGGCAAGACCACGACCATCAGCATGCTCGCGACGCTGCTCAAGCCCGATGCCGGCGCCGCCAGCATCTTCGGCCACGACGTCATGAAGGAGGCGCAGATCGTGCGCCAGCTCATCGGCGTCACCGGCCAGTACGCCTCGGTCGACGAGACGCTGTCGGCCACCGAGAACCTCGTGATCTTCTCGCGCCTGCTGGGCCTCGGCCGCAAGGAGTCGAAGCTGAAGGCCGAGGAGCTGCTCGAACGGTTCGGGCTGACGGATGCCGCCAAGCGGCCGCTGAAGAAGTTCTCCGGCGGCATGCGGCGCAGGCTCGACCTCGCGGCATCCCTCATCGCCCAGCCGCCGCTCATCTTCCTCGACGAGCCGACGACGGGCCTCGACCCGCGCACGCGCGGCCAGATGTGGGACACCATCCGCGAGCTGGTGGCGACCGGATCCACCGTGCTGCTCACCACGCAGTACCTCGACGAGGCCGACCAGCTGGCCGACCGCATCGCGGTCATCGACCGCGGTCGCGTCGTCGCGGAGGGCACGGCCGACGAGCTGAAGGCATCCGTCGGCACGTCCTCTCTGCAGCTGCGCATCGAGGACCCGGCGGACACCGAGGATGCCCTCACCGCCATCGAGCGCGTGCTGGGCGTGCGCGGCTCGCTCTCACCCGAGGCCGCGCGCATCACGGCTCCGATGGCAGACGCCGACCGCGTCACCGACCTGCTCGTCACGCTGCGCGAGGCGGGCATCCATCTGACCGAGATGAGCGTTCGGCAGCCGAGCCTCGACGAGGTCTTCCTCACCATCACAGGCCACGACGCGGCCGATCAGAACACGCCAGAGCCCGAAGACGGCGCAGGCGAGAAGGAGAAGGTGAACGCATGAGCACCATCGCGCCGTCACCGACAGCACCGGGACGCATCGTTCCGCCGTCCGAGAGACGGCTCAAGAACCACACCAGCCTGCGCGAGACCCTGAGCAACACGTTCACGATGGCCTACCGCGGCCTCGTGAAGATCCGGCGAACGCCGGAGCAGCTCGTGGATGTCACGGTGCAGCCGATCATCTTCACGCTCATGTTCGCGTACCTCTTCGGAGGCGCGATCGCCGGCAACGTGCAGAGCTACCTGCCGCTCCTCATCCCCGGCATCCTCGTGCAGACCGTCATCACCACGTCCGTGGTGACCGGCGTGCAGCTTAGGGAGGACATGGACAAGGGCGTGTTCGACAGGTTCCGCTCGCTTCCGATCGCCCGCATCGCGCCGCTCTCCGGCGCCCTGCTCGCCGACACCGTGCGGTACGCGATCGCCACGACCATCACGTTCGTTGTTGGCTACGTGATCGGATACCACCCGGCCGGCGGCTTCGGAAACGTCGTGCTGGCCGGGCTGCTCATCATCGCCTGCTCCTGGGCGATCAGCTGGATCTTCGCGTTCTTCGGGGTGATCGCTCGCACGGCATCCAGCGTGCAGGGCATCTCGATGCTCGTGCTGTTCCCGCTGACGTTCCTCTCGAACGCCTACGTGCCGGTGAAGAGCCTGCCTCAGGTGCTGCAGTGGTTCGTGAACGTGAACCCGATCTCGCACCTCGTCACGGCCGTTCGAGACCTCGCCAACAACGGGACCATCGGCGGCGACCTGTGGATCTCGCTGCTGGGCGCGGCGATCATCGTAGTGGTGTTCGCACCGCTGACGGTCCGCGCGTACATGCGCAAGGCCTGACGTCACCGGCCGAACGGGAAGGGAAGACCATGACAGCGTCCGAGTCGACGGGGCGCATCGCGCTCCTCGTGCGTGAGCCGTCTGGTCGTCCGAGCCCCAGGGCCGTGCCGTTCTGGACGTGGAACGCGATCGTCGGCTGGGTCGTGTTCGCGTGCCTCCAGCTCGCCTGGATGCTGATCGCGAACGCGTGGAGCAGCCCGCCCCATCTCGGCGGGCTTGCGCTCACGGCGCTCGTCGCCGTCGTGCACGTCTCGGTCATGCCGAGATGGCGGTACCGCGTGCACAGGTGGGAGATCACCGACGACGCCGTCTGCGTGCGCAGCGGATGGCTCACCCAGGAGACCCGCGTCGCCCCCATCGCCCGACTGCAGACCGTCGACTCGCGTCGCGGGTTCCTGCACCGCATCTACGGTCTCACCACCGTCACCGTCACCACGGCGTCGTCTGCCGGCGCGCTGAGCATCCACGCTCTCGATGACGCCGTCGCTCGCGACGTCGTGGCGGCGCTGACGGCCGTGGCCCAGCAGACGCCAGGAGACGCGACATGACGTCGCACCCCGTGCCCGACGACGCGGAGTCGGCGGAGCGTAGCGGGATGCCGTCGCCAGGCGCGGATGCCGACGCCACGCCGTGGCGCAGGCTCGACCCGCGCATGCTGCTCGTGCACCCGGTGCGGGAGCTGATCAGATACCTGCCCGTGCTGCTTCTCGCGGTCGTCGCGGGTTCCGTCGGCGGCGAGCCGTGGTGGACGTACGTGCTCTCCGGCCTCGGCGTCGTCGTCGGCCTGCTCCGCTGGGTCACGACCAGCTACCGCATCACGGACACGCACGTGCAGGTGCGCCGCGGCTTCCTGAACCGCCGCACGCTCTCCGTGCCGCGCGAGCGCATCCGCTCGGTCGACGTCGACGCGTCGCTGCTGCACCGCCTCGTCGGCCTGGCCGTGGTGAAGGTGGGGACGAGTGCGTCGCACGGGCAGGACGGGCTCGACTTCGACGGCGTCGCCGTCTCCGAGATCCCGGGACTGCGCGCCGAGCTGCTGCGCGGCATCGAGCAGGACGGGACGGACGCGACGGCGCCGTCGGATGCCGCGCCGGCACCGCTCGACGGCGGCTCGGCGACGCGCGGAGGAACGTCGGCCTCCGCCATGGCGGACGCGGAGGCTGCCGGTCGCGACTTCAGCGGCTGGCGCTGGTCGTGGGCCAGGTTCGCGCCGTTCACGCTGACCGGAGTCGGGTCGCTGCTCGCCGCCGCGTTCTTCGCGCTGCAGCTGCAGTTCTTCGACGGCGGACTGCTCGTCAGGCTGCCGATCGTGCGCGCGGGTCTGGATGCCGCGGGCCGTGTCCCACCCGTCGAGCTCGTTCTCGCCGGGGCCATCGTGCTCATCGCAGCGGCCTCGGTCATCGCGCTCGCGCGGTACGTGCTGTCGTACAGCGGCTTCACGATCTGGCGCTCGGATGCGACGACGCTGCACGTTCGCCACGGACTGCTCCGCACGCGGCAGGTCACGCTCGACGAGCGCCGCCTGCGCGGCGTCAGCCTCAACGAGCCGCTGTCGCTGCGCGCCGTCGGTGCGGCATCCGTGCACGCCATCATGACGGGCCTCGGACGCGACAGGGCCGGGCTCCTCGTGGTCGAGCCGGCCGGACCCCGCGCCGACGGCATGCGCGTCGCGTCCGCCGTGCTCGGGGATGCGGAACCGCTCACGTGCGAGCTGCAGCGGCACGGTCCGCGCGCGCATCGTCGCCGCTACACCCGGGCCGCCACCGGGGTCGCGCTGCTGGCAGCTGCAGCGCTCGCCGCGCAGGCGCTCGGCTACCTGCATCCGCTGGCCTGGACCGCGTTCGCCGCCATCGTGCCCGCTGCCTGCCTGCTGGCCGAGGACCGATGGCGGGGACTCGGGCACGCGCTGCTTCCCGGCCGGCTCGTCACGAGCCACGGATCGCTCGCGCGCAAGCGCGTCGTGCTCGACACGGCGGGCATCATCGGCTTCAGGGTGCGCAGGTCGTTCTTCCAGCGACGTGCCGGGCTCGCGACGCTGATCGCCACGACGGCGGCCGGCCGGCACAGGTACTCGATTCCCGACATCCCGGTCGACGAGGCGTGGCGCATCGCCGACGAGGTGCTCGTGCGCACGCCGCGGGCGGTGGAGCTCGCCGGCGTGGATCCGGCTCGC
>NZ_DASZVF010000039.1:0-28190 GCF_035547335.1 Humibacter sp.
GAGCCGGGCGGGATGCGCGTCGAGAGCGAGCCGACCGCCGACGACGTCACCACAGCCCGCACGCCCAGCCGTGCCAGCGCCCACAGGTTCGCCCGATACGGCACGCGGTGCGGCGGCAGCGAGTGCCGGGCTCCGTGCCTGGCCAGAAAGGCGACGCGCACTCCAGCAAGGTCGCCGACCGCGATCGACGACGAGGTCGGGCCGTACGGCGTGGGCAGCTCGACCGTGTGGATGTCGCGCCCCTCCAGGAGCGAGTAGAGCCCGGAACCGCCGATCACGCCGACGACGGTGCGCTCGGGCGGCTGTGCGTGGGTGACTGACATGGCATCCTTCCGTTCCTTCCACCCTGTCCGCCGCTTCCGAGCTCGCGCTGCCGAGGGCGCTTACAGTCCGATGACGGATCCGCTCGCGCCTCGGTGCGGGCATTCCTGGATGTTCGCGGACGGTAAGGATTCGGGGGCCACCGCCCGCCGCCCACCGCGGAGACTGACGGCGTGACCCATCTCACGGAGCGTCTCTCGGCGCGTCTCGCGGAGGGATCGGCGCTCGCCCAGCGGTCGCTGCGCTCTCCCGTCCGCACCCAGCGCATGGCCGTCGTGCTCGGGCGTGTGCTCGCAGCGGCCTTCCTCGTGTGCTTCAGCACCGGGGTGTACAGCCATCTGCTGCAGGACCCCCTGCCCGGCATGCGCTTCCCGACCCAGCCCGCGTGGATCTACCAGGTGAGCCAGGGCGTGCACATCACGGTCGGGCTGGCACTGCTGCCGTTGCTCCTCGCCAAGCTGTGGACGGTGTATCCGGTGCTGTTCCGGTGGCCGGCCATCGCGTCGTGGACCGACGTGGTGGAGCGTGCGCTCGTCGCGGTGCTCGTGTCGTCCGCGCTCCTGGAGCCCATGATCGGCCTGATCAACACGTTCCAGTGGTATCCGTGGCCGTTCTCGTTCCGTCGCGTGCACTACGCGCTGGCCTGGGTCATCGTGGGCGCGATCGCCCTGCACATCGCGTTCAAGCTGCCGGTCATCGTCAGGCACTGGCGGAAGGGCCACGACGACGAGGAGACGATATGACCGAGAGAGGATCGTCCACCAGGCGCGCCTTCCTCGTGGGCGTCGGCGCGACGGCGACGGCGCTGATCGCGTTCACGGCCGGTCAGTCGTTCGGCCTGCTCTCGCCGCTCAACCTCTTCGCTCCGCGCCGGCAGCGAGGCGGCCCGCAGTCGCTTCCGGTGAACAGAACGGCCGCCCAGGCCGCGGTCGCCGAGCGTGCGCTCGATCCTTCCTGGCGGCTCAGCGTCAGCGCGGGTGACCTCACTCGGCGCTTCACGCGAGACGAGCTTCTCGGCCTGCGGCAGGCGGACGTCGATCTTCCGATCGCGTGCGTGGAGGGATGGAGCACGGATGCGACGTGGCGCGGCGTGCGGCTTGCCGACCTGGTGGCATCCGTGCACGCGCCACGAGACGCGGGGTTGCGGGTGACGAGCCTCGAGCCGCGCGGCCACTACCGCGTGATGACCATGGGGCCGGAGTTCGTGAACGACCCGCGCACGCTGGTCGCGCTGGCGGTGAACGGAGAGCCGTTGGATCTCGACCACGGCTTCCCGGCGAGGATCATCGCGCCCGGACGCCCCGGCGTGCTGCAGACGAAGTGGCTGAGCAGCATCGAGGTGCTCGCGTGAGCCGCTCAGGCCTGCGGGCCGCCCGGGCCGGGTTCGCCGTCGGCGGCGCCATCCTGATCGGCGTCGGCGTCTACTTCCTGGTCACCACCGAGCCACCGGCCGCGGTGATCGGCCTGGTGGTGTGGCTCGCGGCCGCCGTCATCGTGCACGACGGGCTGTTCGCCCCGGCCGTCAACGTCGCGGACCGGCTGCTCGCCAGGGGCGCTGCGCGACTGGCGCCGTGGGCCGTCGCCGTGGTGCGCATCCTGTTCTGCGTCGGACTGGTGCTCACGCTCGTCGTCGGTCCTGAGCTCTTCGCTCAGGCGCGAAGGCACGCGAACCCCACGTTGCTCGTGGGCGACTACGCCGTGCGGCTTGCCGTGGTCTGGTGCGTCATCGTGCTGGCCGTCGTGGCGATCACCGCGGCATCGGCACTGCGTACTCGCAGAAGGTCCGCTCGCCGGCACGCCATTCGTGGGTGAGGCGCAGCCCGGCCCGCCTGGCGTGCCGTCGCAGGGCTGCGGCCCCGACACGTGCCCAGCGGAACGGGGTGCTGCGGCGACCGTGCGCGTCGACCAGCACGGCGTCGAATGACGTGTGCTCCGCGGCATCCGGATGGCCCTCGACGATCACGGTGCCACCGGGGCGAGCGAGGGCTGCGGCGCGATCGAGCAGCCGAGCAGGATCTCCTCCGATGCCGATGTTGCCGTCCAGCAGCAGAACCGTTCCCCACCGGCCCTCGCCGGGCAGCGGCTCGAAGAGCGAGCGCCGCAGCACGGGCAGGCCTCGCGCGGTGGCGAGCTCGACGGCGGCCCGTGAGCTGTCGACGCCGAGCGCGGGACGCCCCGCCACCAGGGATGCCAGCACCATGCGCCCTGGACCGCAACCGAGATCGAGAACCGGCCCTGCCCCACGCCCGAGCAGCTCGCGCTCGACCGCGTCGGCGGCCGCCCTGAACCGCCAGACCGGGATCACGTCCGGTCGGCGGGACGAGCCCACCTCGTGCAGGAACAGCTCGCGAGCGCCCTCGCGCAGGGCGAGGTCGTACGGCCCCGACGGCTCGGCACCGAAATCCGCCGTAACGCGGCTCGCGTGCACCGCACGAGGATGCGCCGCTTGCGGATGCTGCGCACCGGAGCGCAGCCCGTCCGTGACGGCGCTCACCGGGTCACGCCTTCCACCGAGGGCAAGCTCCTGGCTGAGGTTGCGCTCGCGGCCGCGACTGCGCCCGCGGCTGAGTGTGCACCCGCCGCCAAGGGCGCACCCACCGCCCCGCCAGCGACGCGGCGCATGCCGGCGACCCCGGACGCCCCACCGGCAGTGGCCGCGCCGACGACCCCGGACCCACCGCCGGCAGTGGCCGGGCGGCCGGCGCGCGCACGCACCAGCTCCCGCACGGCCGTCGGCCACGACACGTCGACCAGCTCGGCCACGGCGGCGAGGTCGTCGACGGTGTCGATGTCGCGCAGCACGGGCAGCTCCGCCACGACGAGCCCTGCCGCCAGCAGTCGTTCCCGCTGCAGTGCACCGGTGTCGGCCCGCGACATCGGAACGCCCCTGATCAGCGAGCCGCTCGGCCGGCGCAGCCCGAGCGCCCAGAAACCGCCATCGGTTGCGGGCCCGAACAACGCATCCACCTCGTGCGGCCACTCCTCGAACGCTCGACGGAGATGGTCGGGCGCCACCTGCGGCGTGTCCATCCCGATCACGAGCGCTGGCTCGTCGACGAGGTCGAACACGTGGCCCAGGCGCTCGTCGAGCGTTCCCGGCGGCTGGGGCACCACGTCGTAGCCGCGCGCATGGGGTGCCAGATCTCCAAGCTCGCCGTCGAAGAAGAGGATGCGCCGGCTCGCCGGCACGCTGCGCCCGGTGCGCAACGTGGCGATCAGCGACAGCCGCGCCACGTTCGCCGCCGCCTCCAGGCTCAGCGGCGGATGCAGCCGGGTCTTCACCTTGCCTGGCACGCACTCCTTCGCGATCACGATGAGCGCGGTCATCGCGGCTGCGCCCGGAGCAGGCGGGACATGTCGGCGACGGCGCCGAGGTACCCGCGGACCGTTCCCGTCACCTTCGATCGTCCGATGCGCGGGAGGTAGCTGACGCCGACCTCGTGGATGCGCCACCCAGCCGCGTGGGCCAGCAGGACCATCTCGAGCGGATATCCGCTGCGCCGGTCGCGTAGACGCAGCGCGAGCAGGTCGTCGCGGCGCGCGGCGCGCATGGGACCCAGATCGCGCAGCGGAACCCCGGTGCGGGAGCGAAGGCGCGCTGCGAGCATCCGATTCGCCCATCTGGCGTGCAGCGGCCACGATCCCGGCGCCGGCGTGCGCCTGCCGAGCACGAGTCGCGCAGCGCCCCGCCGGACCGGGTCGACCACGCGCGGCAGCTCCCGGACGTCGAACGAGCCGTCCGCGTCGCAGAACGCGACGATCGGCGCGGACGCGGCCAGCAGTCCGGCGTGCGCGGCGGCACCGAACCCGCGGCGCGGCTCGCTCACCACCGTGGCGCCCCACCTGCGCGCGGTCTCGGCCGAGCCGTCCGTCGAGCCGTTGTCGACCACGATCGCGCGATAGCCGGGTGGCAGCGCGGCGAGGAGACCGGGCAGCGCTGCCGCCTCGTTGAGACACGGCAGCACGACGTCGACCTCGGGGATGCTCACGCCTTCGACGCTAGGGAGCGCCCGGCCGCGCAGGAGCGGGGCAAGTCTTACGAACCGAAGACGAGATGCCGACGCCCTGCCCCGCCGCGAACCGGCAAACCTATCCTGAGACCATGTCCTCCTTGCCCGCCGCGGTCGCTGCGCGCAACAACGACCTCATCGATCGGCGCGTGCTCGTGGTCGAAGACGACCCCACGGTGCTCGAGGTGGCCAGCAGCTATCTCACCGCGGCCGGCTTTCTCGTCGACCAGGCCGTCGACGGCTTCCAGGCGCTGGATGCCGCCAGGAACAAGGCGCCGGATTTCATCGTGCTCGACCGGATGCTGCCCGGCATCGACGGCGCCGAGGTGTGCCGCAGGCTGCGCGCGGACTCCGACGTCCCCGTGCTCCTGCTGACGGCGCTCGGCTCGGAGGAGGCCAGGATCGAGGGCCTGGAGGCCGGAGCCGACGACTACCTGACGAAGCCGTTCTCGCCGCGCGAGCTCGTTCTTCGCGTGCAGTCGGTGCTGCGCCGCAGCCTCGACGCGCTCGCGCCCGAGGCGCCCGTCGACCTCGGGCCGTTCCATCTCGAGCCGTCCGCTCGCACCATCACAGCGGGCGGCGAGCCGCTCGCGCTGTCGGCGCGCGAGTTCGACCTGCTCGCGTTCCTGGTCAAGCATCCGTCTCGAGTCTTCAGCCGTGAGGAACTGCTGCGGCTGGTATGGGGCTGGGAGTTCGGCGACCGGTCGACCGTGACCGTCACGGTGCGCAGGCTCAGGGAGAAGATCGAGCGCGATCCGGCCGAACCCGACCTGCTGCGCACCGTGTGGGGTGTCGGATACCGGCTGGATGTCGAGACGGAGCCCCGATCGTGATCGCGTTCGGCGACCTGGCCTCGATCGTCGCCATCGCGCTCGGCTGCGCGGCGGCGGTGGGCCTGGTCGGCCTCGTCGCCCTGATGTCGATGCGCAGGCGGTCGCTGCTGCTGCAGGTGTGCGTCATCGTGCTCACGGTCGTGGCCTCGACCGTGGCCGGCTTCATCGCCGTCGCGAACGCGATGTACCTGTCGGCGCACGACCTCACGGTGGTGTTCTACGTGGCCGCCGCGGCCGGACTCATCTCCCTCGCTCTCGCGATCGGCCTCGGCCTGTGGCTGACCGGCAGCGCGCGACGCCTGGTCGCGCTCACGAGTGCGCTGAGCGAGGGCACGACGCTCGACACCGGGGATGCGCGTGGCTGGGCGTCCGAGTTCCGCTCCGTCGCCGACCAGCTCGCCGACACCAGCCGGCGTCTGGCCGAGTCGAGGGCTGAGGTGGCGGCCATCGACGAGTCGCGGCGCGAGCTCGTCGCCTGGATCTCGCACGACCTGCGCACTCCCCTGGCCGGCCTTCGCGCCATGGCCGAGGCGCTCGAGGACGGCCTCGCCGACGATCCGGTGCGTTTCCACCGGCAGATGCGGTCGCAGGTGGACCATCTGTCGGCCATGGTCGACGACCTGTTCGAGCTGTCGAGGATCCAGTCGGGCACGCTGCGGCTCTCGCTCGAGCCGGTGCGCGTCTACGACCTCGTCAGCGACGCGGTCGCCGAGCTGTCACCCCTGGCGCAGGCGCGTTCCATCACGCTGGTCGAGCGGCCCGGTCCCGATGTGCTCGTGCTCGGCGACGACAGGCGTCTGGCGAGGGTGATCGGCAACCTGCTGGTGAACGCCATCCAGCACGGGCCGGAGGGCAGCAGCGTCACCATCGGAACGCGGACGGACGGGACGGGCCGGGTGGTGCTGTCGGTCACCGACAGCGGAGGCGGGATACCCGAAGAGGACCTCGGGCGGGTGTTCGAGGCGGGGTGGCGGGCATCCGTGTCGCGCACGCCCGAACCGCTCTGGGGCACGTCGGGCGGAGCCGGGCTCGGGCTCGCGATCGCTCAGGGGATCGTGCAGGCGCACCGTGGCGAGATCTCGGTTCGCAACGAGGCCGACGGATGCCGCTTCGACGTCAGTCTGCCCCAGCACGAGCTCGTCGCGCGCTGACCTCGCCCCTCACTGAGCATCGGCACCGGTGGCGCCGAGATCGTCCAGGAACCGGATGACGACCTCGCGCTCGGCGGGCGTCAGGGCAGCGGCGGCCTCGAAACGCCGTGCGTGCAATCGGCCGACGCTGTCTCGCACGTGCTCGTGCGTGCTCCGCGTGATGGTGACCGTCACGGCCCGCCTGTCCGTCGGATGCGGTGCGCGCTCGATGTGCCCTGCGGCCGCCAGCCGGTCGAGAAGCTTGGTCGTGGCGGCCGTCGAGATGCTGAGATGCTCGCTGAGCAGGCCCGGCGTGACCACCTGGCGCTGATTCTTCGCGGCCACCAGGTAGCGCAGCGCCTTCATGTCGGTCTCGTTGAGCTTCATCTCGGTTCGGGACCTGAAGCTCATGGCCTGTTCCGACTCCCGCCAGCGCCTCACGCTCGTGAGAAGCCGCACGATCTGCTGGATCTCGGCATCGTCGAACCGCGAGTAGTCGACGAGTTCCTGGCCCGGATCGATCACGCGGGGATCGAGCATCGGCTCGACGCTCTGCCTGTCCCGCGTTGCATCCACCCGACCAGTCTAGATGTCAAGGCGTAATTCTATCTTGGTTGATATCTTGCTAGGAGAGGAATTGCCTGCGATGCTGTACCGATGAACCAAGCAGACCCCGCCGTCGATGCGGCGGCGACCGGTGGACGCACAGAGTGCGAGGGCGCGCGATGAGCCTCGCCGTGGATACGCCTGCGCGTGAGGACTTGCGTCACGACGCCGAATGTGCTCTTGACCGGTTCTTCGCCGGCAAGATCGCGCTGGCCGGCAGGTACGGCCCTCGATACGTTCGGCTGTGGCAGGCCGCGCGCCGTGCGAGCTCGCACGGCAAGAGGATCCGCCCGGCTCTCGTGCTCGAGACGTACGCATCGCTGCACGAGCGAGCGCAGCAGGACGGGGCGCCCGGTCCGGTCCTGAACGAAACCAGCCCGGCCGGCGACCCGGGCTCCGCTGCCGCCGTCGCCGTCGCGGTGGCGTTCGAGCTGCTGCACACCGCGTTCCTGATGCACGACGACGCCATCGACGGCGACGTGGTGCGTCGGGGAGAGCCGAACCTCATCGGCTCGTTCCGAGCGGACGCTGTGCTGGGCGGCTCGTCGGATGCCGCCGCCGCTGAGTGGGGCGAGGCCGCCTCGATCCTGGCCGGCGATCTGCTCATCCATGCGGCGCAGAGCCAGGTGGCGCACCTCGACATCGACCGTGTGCGACGTGAGGCGCTGCTCAACGTGCTCGACGATGCGGTCTTCGAGGCCGCCGCTGGCGAACTGCACGATGTCGCGTTCAGCACCGAGGTCGAGCCGCCGGAGGTCTCCGACGCGCAGGCGATGTCGGAGTGGAAGACCGCGTCGTACTCGTTCGTCGCGCCACTGAGAGCGGGGGCGATCCTCGCAGGCGCCGCCGGCAGCACGCAGCGGGCGCTCGCGCAGTTCGGCCGGCACACGGGCATCGCGTTCCAGCTGCGGGACGACCTGCTCGGCGTGTTCGGAGACGAACGGATGACGGGCAAGACCGCGAGCGGCGACATCCGCAGGGCCGCGAAGACGCCGCTGCTCTGCATCGCGTTGCAGAGCCGGGCGGGAGACGAGCTCCGCTCGATCCTCGGCGGCGACCCCGACGACGCGGCCGTCGCCCGCGTACGGACGCTTCTGCGATCCTCGGGGGCGGTGGGCTTCGTCGAGCGGATGATCGACGACTCCATCGATGCGGCACGGGCGCAGCTGGAGAATCCGGGCGTGCCGGCACGGCTTCGCGCCTACCTGTCCGACGTCGCCGGGACGGCGGGACGGCGAGTCTCGTGAGCAGGGCAGGCGGGTCGGAGCTGACCGCGTACTCCCGGTGCGCGCAGCGCAGCGCGGCCAAGGTGATCACTGCATACTCCACCTCGTTCGGCATGGCGTCGCGTCTGCTGCACAGGCGGTACCGGTCGCACGTGGCGAACATCTACGCGCTCGTGCGCGTCGCCGACGAGCTGGTCGACGGGGCTGCGGCACAGGCCGGAGTCAGCGCCGGGACGCAGCGACGGCTGCTCGACGAGCTCGAGGCGGAGGTGAACAGGACGATCTTCGACGGGTACAGCGTGAATCTCGTCGTGCACGCCTTCGCGTGCACGGCCAGGGCTGTCGGCATCCGCCGGGGCCTGATCGCGCCCTTCTTCGCCTCGATGCGCCGCGACCTCACCGCAGACGCACTGGACGGCGACGAGGTGCGCGACTACATCTACGGGTCGGCCGAAGTGGTGGGGCTGATGTGCCTTCGCGTGTTCCTGCGCGACGAGCACCGCGACCCTGAGGCGAGGCGCCGGCTCGAAGAGGGCGCCCGGCGTCTCGGCGCGGCGTTCCAGAAGGTGAACTTTCTGCGGGACCTCTCCGCGGACTGGACCGGGCTGGGCAGGAACTACTTTCCTTCCGTGCGGCCCGACGCCCTGACGGAAGCACAGAAGCAGGCCCTGCTGTCCGACATCGACGACGACCTGGCCGCGGCGGCCGCCGTCATCCCGGAGCTGCCGAGCGGATGCCGCGCCGCAGTCGCCGCAGCGCATCAGCTGTTCGCCGCACTGTCGCGCCGGCTGCGGAGCACGCCCGCCGACGAGTTGCTGCGCACCCGGGTCAGGGTTCCCGCGGGCGCGAAGGCCGGCATCCTCGTGAGATCGGCGCTGGGCCGCGTGGATGCCGTGGGCAGGGCCGACCGGAGCGCCGCGTGAGCGGAGGACGCCGACGGGCTGTGGTGATCGGCGCGGGCATCGCGGGACTCGCCACCGCCGGCCTACTGAAACGGGAGGGCTACGACGTCACCGTTCTGGAGGCCCGCGACGACATCGGTGGCAGGGCCGGCAGCTGGCAGCGAGACGGATTCCGGTTCGACACCGGTCCGTCGTGGTATCTCATGCCACAGGTGTTCGAGCACTTCTTCCGGCTGATGGGCACCTCTACGGCTGAGCAGTTCGAGTTGTCGCCGCTCGATCCCGGCTACCGGGTGTTCTTCGAGAAGCATGCCGATCCCCTCGACATCCTCGCTGGGCGGGAACGCAACATCGCTCTCTTCGAGCGCATCGAACCAGGGGCCGGGCGGGCGTTGTCCCGGTATCTGGACTCCGCGCGAGACACGTACCGCATGGCGATCGACCGCTTTCTCTACAGCACATTCGCCTCGATGCGCCGCCACCTGCGCCCTGACGTGCTGCGACGGCTGCCCCGACTCACGCGGTTGCTGATGCAGCCGCTGGATCGGCACATCGCCAGGCGGTTCCGCGACCCGAGGCTCAGGCAGGTGCTCGGCTACCCTGCCGTGTTCCTCGGCTCGGCCCCTTCGCAGACCCCGAGCCTGTATCACCTGATGAGCCACCTCGACCTGGACGACGGCGTCTGGTGCCCGTCTGGCGGATTCACGAGCGTGATCCGCAGCATCGCCCGACTGGCGGAGCACGCCGGCGCCGACATCCGCACCGGATGCCGCGTCACGGGCATCGTGACGGATGACGGCGGTGCGGGCGCTCGCGTCACCGCCGTAGAGTACGCCACCGCCGACGGCGGCAGCGGCCGAGTCAGCGCCGACATCGTGGTCTCCGCCGCCGACCTCCACCACACCGAGACGACGCTGCTCCCCGAGCGGCTCCGGACCTACCCGGAGCGGTGGTGGAGCACGCGCAACCCCGGACCGGGCGCCGTGCTCGTCTACCTGGGGGTGCGGGGCCCTCTGCCGCAGCTGGCGCACCACAACCTGTTCTTCACCGAGGACTGGGAGCTCAACTTCGACAGCATCTTCGTCGAGCCGACCACGGTGCCTTCTCCGGCATCCGTCTACGTCTGCAAGCCCTCGGCGACCGACGACACGGTCGCCCCTGGCGGCTACGAGAACCTCTTCGTGCTGATTCCCGTTCCGGCCGATCCCGCCATCGGCTCAGGAGCGGAGAACGGAGCGGGAGACGATGACGTCGAGACCGCAGCGGATGCCGCCATTCGGCAGATCGCCGCGTGGGCTGGCATCCCCGACCTCGAAGACCGCGTCGTCGTGCGTCGCACCGTGGGGCCCGCGGAGTTCGAGCACGAGCTGCACGCCTGGAAGGGCGGAGCGCTGGGCCCGGCGCACACGCTGAGGCAGAGCGCCTTCCTGCGCGGCACGAACCGGTCGGCGAAGGTGCGTGGCCTCTACTACGCGGGCGGCACGACGGTTCCTGGCATCGGGCTGCCGATGTGCCTGATCAGCGCCGAGCTGGTGGTGAAACGCCTGCGCGGCGACACGACGACCACGCCGCTCGCGGAGCCGCTGTGAGCGTGCTCTACGGCGCCTGCCTACTGCTCGCCCTGGCGGCGATGGTGGCGCTGGATGCCCGTTTCCGGCTGTTCTTCTGGCACCGGCCGATCAGGGCGGCCATCGTCATGGCGATCGGCGTGGGCTTCTTCGTCGCCTGGGATCTGGCCGGCATCGCGCTCGGCGTCTTCTCCCGGGGCGAGAACGGCTACACGACCGGCCTGCTGCTGGCTCCCGAACTGCCCGTCGAGGAGCTCCTCTTCCTCACGTTCCTCTGCTACCTGACCATGGTGCTCTTCACCGGAGCGCTTCGGATGCTGGCGGCTCGGCGGGAGCGCGGCCGATGACCTACCTCGTGCTGGCCACGCCGTTCGTGGCCGCGTCCGCCATCCTGTTCGGCTTCGCGCTCGTGCTGCGCCCGCCGCGTCGCCCGGCGATTTGGTGGGCGACGTGGGCAGCCGCGCTCGTCATCCTGTTCGTGCTCACCGCGGTCTTCGACAACGTGATGATCGGCATCGGCCTCATGAAGTACGCGCCGGAGCGGATCTCGGGTCTGCGCATCGGAGCGGCTCCTCTGGAGGACTTCGCCTACCCGCTGGCGGCGCTCCTCCTGCTTCCCGCGCTGTGGATGCTCTTCGCCGGGAGGCGGAGACGGTGACGGCGATACGGCACACGCTAGGCCGGCTTCTGCTGGCCTCCCGACCGGTCAGCTGGATCAACACGGCGTATCCGTTCGCCGCGGCCTATTTCCTCGCCGCCGGCCGCGTCGACGCGGCGCTCGTGATCGGAACCGTGTTCTTCCTCGTGCCGTACAACCTGGCGATGTACGGCATCAACGACGTCTTCGACTACGAGTCGGATCTGGCAAATCCACGCAAGGGCGGTCTGGAGGGCGCGGTGCTCGCGCCGTCGGCCCACCGCACGACGCTCGTCGTCGCCGTCGCCTGCTGCGTGCCGTTCGTCGTGGGCCTGGTCGTGCTGGGCAGCGCGTGGTCGTGGCTCGTGCTCGCCGTGAGCCTGTTCGCAGTCGCGGCCTACTCGGTTCCGGGCGTGCGCTTCAAGGAGCGACCCTTCCTCGACTCGGTGACCTCGAGCACGCACTTCGTCAGTCCGGCCGTCTACGGGCTCGTTCTCGCGGGCGCTCAGTTCACCGGCGGCCTCGTCGCGCTGCTTGCCGCGTTCTTCCTCTGGGGAGTGGCGAGCCACGCGTTCGGCGCGGTGCAAGACGTGGTGCCCGACCGCAGCGGCGGCATCCGTTCCATCGCCACGGCCATCGGGGCCCGATGGACCGTGCGATTCGCGATCGCATGCTGGCTCGCCGCCGGACTCCTCGTTCTCGCCACCGACTGGCCGGGCCCGCTCACGGCCGTGCTCACCCTGCCGTACGTCGCCGCCGCCGCACCGTACTGGTCGGTCTCCGACGAGCTCTCCGCCCGCGCGAACCGTGGCTGGCGCTGGTTCATCTGGCTGAACTACTCGGTCGGATTCCTCGTCACGCTCGTGCTCATCGCCTACGCGTTGCGGCGGTCGTGAGCTGCCCCGGCATGGTCAGGCGCCCGCGGGCCATCGCCGTAGCGGCGGCATCCATGACACGCACGAGAGGTCAACCCCGGAAAATCGGGCAGTACGGGACGTAGCGTTGACGACCATGAAGGAACTGATCTTCGCCGGCCGACCAGTTCTGGTCGGGGACGCCGCAGCCGATGCCGTCGTCGACTACAGCGCCGTGTTGCTGCGCGCCGCCAGTGCCGACACGATCGAACTCCGCGCGCTGGATGCGTCCGGCGCCCCCGTCGAGGTGTATTACGTGCTCGGAAGCGCGGGGACCGTCATGGCGCAGAGCGTCGACAGCTCCGAGCCCGAGCCGGACAACGCGGAGGCGGTCAGCTACATGAACGCCGCCATCCACCGCCTCGACCCGAATCCGGTGGACTCCGACTTCGAGTACTTCACGGAGTAGCGGAACCGGCGGCGGAGCATCCCACGCCAAGAGGGCCGTACTCTCCTGCTCCGCCGCCGGGTTTCCACGTTCACCTACGCCAACGAAACAATCCAGCCGTTGACCGCCGAGGGCCTGTCCCTGGAAAATGCCGGCACTCATTCGCGGCCAAGAACGGGGTGCGCGCTAGACGGAGCTTGCGGAGCAGGATGCCCTCCGGTCGGCGCGACCGGAGGGCATCCGGGATCTACCGGGCCGAGAACTCCGGGTACAGCACGGGGATCGGCTCGGACAGACCCGCCTTGACCCAGCGGCTGGTCTGGTCGGCGAGCACTTCGAGCTCGCCCGCCTCGAGACCGTCGTAGATCGCCGCCACGATGTCGGCCGGGTCTTCCTTGTCCACGTCGAGCCCTGCCGTCATCGGGGTGTCGGTGTAGCCGAGGTGAGCGCCGAGCACGTGCGTGCCCTGAGCCTGGAGTTCGAGCCGGAGCGAATTGGTGAGGGACCAGAACGCTGCCTTGGTCGCCGCGTACGCGCCACCGCGCGCGAGCCAGCTGAGCGCGGAGTGCACGTCGATGAGCGCGCCTCCGCCGTTCGAGGCGAGCACGGGCGCGAACACCTGCGCCACCTCGAGTGCACCGAAGACGTTGGTGTCGAAGACGCGGCGCACGTCGTCGAGGCTGCTCGTCAGGAGCGGTCCCGCTCCTCCGATGCCGGCGTTGTTGACGACGATCGTCGTGTCGGCGGCGGTGGCGGCCGCATCCCTGATGGATGCCGACGACGTCACGTCGAGGGCGACCGGAACGACCCGAGGATCGCTCCAGTCGCGCGGGGAGCGGGCCGTCGCGTACACGCGGCGAGCGCCGCGCTCGAGCGCCTGCGTCACGAACAGCGTGCCGAGTCCGCCATTGGCGCCGGTGACGAGCACCACGGCGTTGTCGAGTGAGGGCATGGGATTTCCTTTCGAGGGGGTTCTGTTCCAGGTGGTCCTGCGGAGGAAGTCCCGCAGAGGTGTGGGGGTCAGGAAAGCGGGTCAGGAGACAGGGCTCACCAGACGGTGGTCATGACACGGGGACGGGCGTCGTCGGCGACCGGCGCCCTGCTCGCACGTTGGCCACGAGAGCTGCCGCCACCGCGAACGCCATCACGACGACCGCCGCGAGCTCGATGGCGACGAGGAGTCCCGTGTCCGTGGCGATGGCGCCGAGCACGAGTGCGACGACGGCCTGAACGAGGTATCCGACTGTGAAGGCGGCGGAGATGACGGCAGCACGGTGGTGCACCTCGGCCGTCGCCGTGATGATCCCGAGACCTCCCGCATACATCAGGCTGTACCCGCCGCCGGTGAACACCGACGAGACGACGAACAGGGGCATGGAGTGCGCAATGCCCGCGAGCACCAGCGAGCCCATGCCGAAGAGGATCGCCGCGGGCCCGATCCCGAGCGCCAGGCGGGACGGCACCCGGCGCGTGAGCACGGCGACCGCGCCGATCGCGATGGCGGAGATGGCGATGACGATTCCGTTGAGCAGCGCGTTGGACGACCGCAGCAGATCCGCCGCGACCTGCGCGCCGAGCGCAAGGAACACGGATCCCACGGCGTAGGCGGCCGAGACCGCGAGGGCGCCGGCGACGAATGCCCGGCGGAGGCCGGCGGGAACCCGAGGCAGGCTCGGGCGCCAGGCTCCGGCGGCGTCGCGGACGCGTGGCAGGAACAGCGCGAGGGCGCCGACGGCGACGATCACGGCGAACAGCACCCAGAACGTCAGGTGCAAGGGATCTGGCGCGTACTGCACAAGGGCACCGCCGACGATGGTCGCGAGCGCCAGTCCGACGGCCGTCGCCGCGGTCATCGTCGAGCTCGCGCGCGGCGCGCGCTCGGGTCCGCCAAGCTCGATCATGGCAGCCGCCGCTGGGCTGAGCGAGAGCCCCACCCCGACGCCCATCAGGGCACGGCCGATGAGCACCTCGGGAAGACCCGTGGCCAGGCCGAACGTGAGCGTGCCGAGGGCGAGAGCCGCCAGCCCGAGCAGGATCGCGAACCGCCGGCCGAGGCTGTCGGAGAGGTTGCCGAAGATCACGAGCACGGGGATGAGCACGATCGGATAGATCGCGAAGATCAGCGTGCTGGTGGCCGCCGTCAGACCCCAGGAGCGCTCGTAGAGCGGATAGACGATGGTCGGAGCGCCGCTCGACCAGAGGGCGAGACCGGCGACGGATGCTGCCGTCCAGAACGATGCGCGAGGCGAGAGCGTGAGCACGTCGACCACAGTAGCGTCTCTGGATAGGTTTTACCTAGTCAGATACAATGGCTGTCATGAAGCCGCTCTCCCCCGTCAACCAGCAGTGCGGAATCGCCCGCTCCCTCGAGGTGCTGGGCGAGAAGTGGACCCTCCTCGTGGTGCGCGACGTTCGCCTGGGCTTCACACGGTTCAGCGAGATCCGCGAGCGACTCGGCGTGGCCCCCGACGTACTGGCCGATCGCCTTGCCAAGCTCGTCGACCTGGGCGTGCTGGAGCGCAGGGCGTATCGCGACGAAGGCGCGCGGGCGCGTGACGAGTACGTGCTCACCGCCTCAGGCGACGAGCTCTCGACGGTGCTGGCGGCGCTGCAGGGATGGGGCAACCGTCACCTTCCGAACGGGCTGCCGCCCGCTACGCGCTACGTCGCATCCGACACGAGGGAGCCGTTGCACGTGGGCTTCGTCGGCCCGGACGGCCGTGAGCTCCCGCTCGAGGACATCGCGGTGGAGCGCCTGCCGCGCAGCGAGGCCGCGCCGGCGGTGTAGCGAAGCGCGGGCCCGACTTGCCTGGGCGTCGGTCGCGGCGTCAGACGCTCGTGCGGCCGCCGTCGATGAGCACGTTCGTGCCGGTGACCATGGCGGCATCCTCGCTGGCCAGGTATCCGATCAGAGAGGCGATCTCGCTCGGCTGGGCGAACCTGCCGACGGGGATCTCGGCCTTGGCGCGCTCGCCCTTCTCCCCCGCCCATGCCGCTTTGCCCAGCGGCGTCTCCACGACCGTGGGCGAGACCGCGTTGACGGTCACGCCCGACGGCGCCCATTCCTTGGACAGCACGCGCGTCAGCCCGATGATGGCCGCCTTGCTGGCCGCATAGGCGGCATGCTCGTCGAGGCCGATGACGCCCGCCTGGGATGCGAGGTTGATGATCCTGCCGTACCCGGCCTCGATCATCGCCCTGCCTGCCGCCTGCGCCATGTAGAAGCTCGCACTGAGATTGACGTCGAGCGTGGCCTGCCATCGGCCGGCCGGCACGTCCACCGCCTTGTCCAGCAGCGCGACACCGGCCGAATTCACCAGGATGGTCGGGGTCCCTGCGAAGGCGATCGCCTCGGAGATCACCTGCTGGGCCGCGGCGGGGTCGGTCAGATCCCGAGCGATTCCGAGGTGTCCGTCGCCGGGAAGGGCCGACATGAGCTCGACGACGGCATCGCTGAGATCGACACCCACCACGCTGGCCCCTCGGGTCGCGAAGTACGTCGCCACCTCGTAGCCGATCCCGCTCGCGGCACCGGTGATGACGGCGACGTGGCGCCCGGGTGTCTGGTTCTCGGTCATGTCTCGTTCCTCATGGTCCGTGTCGTCGGATCGGCGTCGTGCAATGCCTGTCGTCGCCGTCCGGCCTGTGCCGCTTGACCTGTGCCTGCCCGGCAACGGGCGCAGCGCCCGCTCCCGCGGGTTTCGAGTGTTTCTCGATGATGGCAGTTCGCCCTCGCTTACAGGGCGAGCACCTCGTCAAGAACCGATTCGACGGCGGCGGGATCGTGGGCGAACCGGCCGAGGAACAGGCCGTCGACGCTGTCGCCGAGCCGCCCTAGCAGCCCGGGCCCGGCGCTCCCGCCGTAGATCACCTGGGATGCCGCGCCGCGGCCGCCTCGCACGTGATCGCGCAGCGCTCCGCACACCGAACGGATGTGCTCGGTCGGGGCGGCACTGGCGGCTCCGATCGCCCAGTACGGCTCGTAGGCGACGACGACGCGGCCGGTGAGGGCCTGCTCGTCGGCCTCCTGCAGCGCGTCATCCAGCTGACGGATGCAGTCCTCGGCGGCCGCGGACGGCTCGCCCCGCAGCCGCTCCCCGACGCACAGCACGGGCGTGAGCCCGTTGCGCAGCGCAGCCGCCGTCTTCGCCCGCACTACGGCATCCGTCTCGCCGAACAGGGTTCGCCGCTCGGCATGGCCGACCTCCGCCGCCACGGCTCCGATCTCGGCCAGTTCGGCGCCGCTCACCTCGCCAGTGAAGGCGCCAGAGTCGTGTTCGCTGAGGTCCTGCGCGCCCACCCCTGCCACGCCGCGCACGATCTCCAGCGTCGCGGGAATCGAGGGAAAGGTCGGCAACACCAGCAGCTCGGCACGACCGCCCGTGACAGCCGGATGCCGCGCCCCCAGCTCGGCGACCCGGCGGCTCCACTCCAGCGTGCGTGCGTGGCTGAAGTACATCTTCAGGCTCACCGCGACGAGCCTGGGGCGATCGCTGCCGCCTGTCATCTCAGTCGCCTTCGTAGCGGCAGATCTCCTGCACCTTCTCATTGGATGCGCTGGTCGGGTCGAACTCGTACGTGAGCCATTCGCGCACGTTGCGTCGCGCGAGCTCCAGGCCCACCACGCGCTGACCCATGCACAGCACCTGCGCGTCGTTGGAGAGCACAGACCGTTCGACGGAATAGCTGTCGTGCGCCGTGACGGCCCTGATGCCCTTCACCTTGTTCGCGGAGATCGCCACCCCGAGACCGGTGCCGCAGATGAGCACCGCGCGATCGGCATCGCCGCGTGCCACCATCTCGGCCGCGGTCGTCGCGATGGTGGGGTAGTTCGTGTGCCCGTCGGCATCCACACCCACGTCCGTCACGGAGACCACGAGCGGGTTGCTCTCGAGGTCCTTCTTGATCGCTTCCTTGTAGTCATATCCTGCGTCGTCGGATCCGACGACCACGCGCCAAGCGGGCATGCGATTCTCCTTCTCCACTTCGACGGGTCGAAGCCCGCCCTTTGTTGTCGATCCCGCGTTCCGGCGGCCGTCGGCTCGCCGAGCGGTCCGCTTTCAGGTGTCCGATCGGCGCGACGTCAACACGTCGCCGATCCTCGTGGCGATCAACGCCAGGGAGACCGCGCCGGGATCGCGCACTCCCACCGCCTTGTCGCCGTGCGAACGCGCGCGGCCGATGCGGGGCTTCAGGTCGGCCGTCGCATCCGCCGCCCGCGTCGCCTCCGTGGCTGCCGCCGTCCAGGCGTCCACCAGAGGCTCGCCGCTCTCGACGCGGGAGGCGAGCGTGTCGGCGAACGGAACGAGCGCGTCGACGAGCGTCTTGTCTCCGACCTCGGCCTTGCCGTACTCCATGACGGCCTGCTTCGCGGCGCTCACTCCGGCGGAGACGGACGACGCATCCGGAGCATCCACGTCGCCCACGCTGCGACCGACGGCACCGAGGATCATGCCCCACAGCGCACCGGATGTCCCGCCTGCGCGGTCCGACCACGCGTCGGCGGCCACCGTGAGAACGGTTCCGCTCCCCGCGCCGGCCTCGGTTACGCGCGTCGCGGCCTCCAGCGCTGCGCGCGCACCGCGCTGCATGCCGATGCCGTGGTCACCGTCGCCCGCGACGGCGTCGATATGCCCCAGCTCATCCACGTTCTCGTCGATGACGTCGCGCACCGCGGAGAGCAGCGCGACGACCCCGGCCGCCGCCGCCTTCGACTCCGCTCCCGCCTCCGGGATCTCCTCGACAGCGTCGTCGTCCTCGTCGGCGGCGACGACCGTCATGCCGGACGCGTCCACCGCGCCGGTGCGGAACGCCGGAGTGTCCGCCGGTGCCGCCCACAGGCGCTCGAGCTCTTCGTCCACCCAGAACAGGGTGAGCGAGGCGCCCGCCATGTCGAAGCTCGTGCAGAACTCGCCCACCTGCGGATCGACGACGACGATGCCGGCATCCTCGAGCAGGGTGGCGATGCGGTCGAACACGACGTAGAGCTCTTCGTTCTTCACCGAGCCGAGGCCGTTCAGGATCGGTACGACCCGGGCGCCCTTCACGTCGACACCGTCGGGGATCTCGGCGGGATCGAGCAGCCGCTGCACGAACAGCTCGGCGAGACCGTCGGCGCTCGGGATATCGGTCTCGTCGATCCCCGGCTCGCCGTGGATGCCGAGACCGATCGCCATCCGCCCTTCCGGAACGGTGAACAACGGCTCGTCGGCGCCGGGGAGCGTGCAGCCCGTGAAGGCCACGCCCATGGAGCGCGTGCGGTCGTTCGCGAGTCGCGCCGCGCGCTCCACTCCGTCGAGGTCGTATCCGGCTGCGGCGGCCCCTCCCGCCGCCTTGAAGACCGTGAGGTCGCCTGCGATGCCGCGCCGCCTGTGCTTCTCGCTCGGCGGCGCGCTGAAGATGTCGTCGGTCACCGTGACGGTGCGGCAGTCGATGCCCGCCGACCGCACGGCATCCTGAGCCGCGCCGAAATGCAGAACGTCGCCCGCGTAGTTGCCGTAGCTGAGCAGCACGCCGCGACCCTGCTCGCTGGCGCGGATGACACCCTCGACCTGGTGGGCGGACGGCGACGCGAACAGGTTGCCCATGGCCGCCCCGTGCGCGAGTCCCGGTCCGACGAGACCGCCGAACGCCGGGTAGTGGCCGGAGCCGCCGCCGATGACGACGGCCACCTCGGCATCCGCCGAGCGGGTCGAGCGCGACACCCCGCCGGTCACCTTGCGAACCCATCGCCGGTTGGCCCTCACGAAGCCATCGAGCATCTCGTCGGCGAAGTCGACCGGGTCGTTCCACAGTCTCGTCATCTGATCTTGTCCATTCCGGATTCCGTGGGCGAGGGCTCCCCACCAGGTCTACTGGAATGCCCTCGCTTTTGTGGAACCACCGCTCGCGCCGGAGCAGGCGGATGCCGTGCGACCGCGAACCGGGGCAGGCACACGTCGATCGACGCCGCCTGCCCCAGCCCGTGCGGTCAGTGCATGTACAGACCGCCGTCGACGTTGAGCGTGTGGCCGGTCACGAAGCCGGCGTCCTCGCTGATCAGATACGACACCGCTGCGGCGACGTCGATCGGCTCGCCGATTCTGTTGAGCACGCCGTCGGACGCCATCCTGGCTTTGCGCTCCTCGGTCAGCGGGCCGCCCATGATGTCGGTGTTGATGGGTCCGGGCGCGATCGCGTTGACCGTCACTCCGAAGGGCCCGAGCTCCCGAGCGACCGCTCTGGTGAGCCCGATCACGCCGGCCTTCGCCGCCGAATAGGCCGCCTTGCTGTACGTGCCGCCTCCACGCTGGGCGGAGACCGAGGAGAGGCTGACGATACGGCCGAGCTCGTGCTTCACCATCGTCTGGGCGGCACGCCTGGTGACATGGTGCACACCCGTGAGGTTGATGTTGATGACGCGGTTCCATTCGTCGGAGGTGACCTCGAGATACGGGTCGGGCGAGGAGATCCCGGCGAGGTTGACGAGGGCCACCACCTGCGGAAGCTGCGACTCGATCACGTCGAACGCGGCGCAGACGGCCGCCTCGTCGGAGACGTCCGCGCCCACCCCGACGGCCTGCACGCCGAAGGTCTCTGCGATGTTCTGCGCGACGGCCTTCGATTCGGCGTCATCGAGGTCGATCACTCCCACGTTCCATCCGCGCTCGGCCAGGTAGTTCGCTGTCGCCTGACCGATCCCCCTGGGGGAGGCGGCCCCCGTGAGAACGACGGTTCGCGCCTGCGGATATCGAGAAGTCATGAAGTGGTGTTCCTTTCCAAATGCTGGTGATGGTGCAGTTGCGGATGCCGGCCGCGCGACAGGACGCGACGGAGCACCGGGCTTGGCTCGGGGTCCGACGCATCCGAGCGCCGCGACCGGGCCGGCCGGCGAGGCCGGCCCGGCGCATCCGCTAGCGGATCTGGCTGATCTCGAAGGTGCCGGGGTCGCCGCCGATGCGCTCTCCGGTGTCGAGCGAGTCGATGCGGAGCATGTCCGCCTCGCTCAGCTCGAAGCCGAGAACGTCGAGGTTGGCGGCCATCCTCGATCGCGACGAGGCCTTCGGTATGGCGATGTATCCGTGCTGAAGGTGCCAGCGCAGGATGACCTGGGCTGGCGAGCGCCCGACCGTCGCCGCGATCTCGGCGATCGTCGGATCGTCGAGGTCCCTGCCCTGTCCGAGCGGGCTGTACGCCTCGACGGCCACTCCGCGCTCGCGGAGCACGCGAGTGAGCTCGGGCTGGCTGAAGTACGGATGCAACTCGATCTGATCGACGGCGGGCGTCACCCCGGTCTCCGCGATGACGCGCTCCAGATGGTGCGGCAGGAAGTTGGAGACGCCGATCGCTCGGACGAGCCCCTGTTCTTTCGCCTCGATCATCGCGCGCCAGCTGTCCACGTACGCATCCCTGGCCGGAGACGGCCAGTGGATGAGGTAGAGGTCCACGTATTCAAGGCCGAGACGCTCGAGGCTGTTCCGGAGCGCGTCAGCGGCGGAGGTGCGTCCCTGTTCCCCGTTGCGCAGTTTGGTCGTGATGAACACGTCGTCGCGGGCGAGATCGCTCGCGGCCAGCGCGCGACCGACGCCCTGCTCGTTGTTGTAGGCGGCCGCCGTGTCGATGTGCCGGTATCCCGCTTCCAGCGCTTCTTCCACTCGCGCCTGCACCTCGTCAGGCGTGATCTGGAAGACGCCGAAGCCGAGTTGCGGGATCTCGATGCCGTCGTCGAGGCGCACCGTCGGGGCCGCCCCGCCAGAGAAGCCCGTCATGCCGCCGCCGACCCGTGCAGCACCAGCAGCGAGACGGAGTGCAGCGGAAGGCTCAGCGAGATGTCTGCGCCTCCGTCCTGCACGTCGACCTCGCGCTTCGGCTCGTACTCTTCCAGGCCCATCCTGCTGTGCATGGTCTCGATCTCCTCCGGTGTCGGATGCTGGGGGCTGCCCAGCTGCGTCCACACGGTGTGGGCGTTGCTGTGCTGCTCGTCGATCCGATAGTGGTCCAGCGAGTACCGGCCCGGCTGCAGGCCGCGCAGCTTCACCGTCACGTCGGCGGTGCTGTCGTCGACGCTGTACTGGTCGTCGGTGCGGCGGTAGACGAGGATCGCGAGATCGCCGTCATCCGTGCGCGTCGCCAGCGCGTCGACCTCCTCCGGCGGAAGCGCGGGCGCGATGGCGTCGAGCTCCGCGACGTTCCAGGTGCTGTCGGAGACGGCGGGGAGGCGGGTGGCGCCGAGCCTGCCGAACATGCGGTAGGCGTTGAGCAGAGGCTTCTCCACGCCATTGGCCGTGGCGAACGAGCGCGTGCCTTCGAACATCCGCTCGCCCTCGAAGTAGAAGCTCCAGGTGGTGGCCTCACGCACCTGCGCCTGCTCGAGCTCGTTGAGATCGAGGATCTTCTTCATCAGGTTGGCCTGGAACACCGGGTAGTACTCGGTGTTCTGGAAGCGGAAGTTGGAGTTGTCGTATACCCCCCAGTGCGCGGGCACGCCGGCATCGCACTCGTCGACGATCGCGGGCAGCTCGGTGAACTGCGGGAACTCCGCCATCACGCGCAGCAGCCTGCGGATCTCGTAGAGCATCTTGGTGGTCTGCGGGGACTGCTTCTCGGGCGCATCGGCACCGAGGGGACCGTACGTGCGCCACGGCACGAACCGGGAGCCCTTGGTGTGGAACGACACGAAGTCGAGCGGAAGCTCCCTGTCAGCCACGAACTGCAGAAACTCGCGCAGGAATCCCTCGCCGTTGGGGCCGCCGGTCACGGTCGGGCCGCCGACGGATGCGTTCGGCAGCACGCTGCGCACGGCGCGCGCCGTGACCTCGTAGAGCTCGTTGAACTCCTGCCGGGTGCCGCGCCAGTAGTAGATGTCAGGCTCGTTCCACAGCTCCCAGAGCCATCCGGACACCTCCTCCTCGCCGTAGCGCTCGAGGCAGTGCTGGGCGAGAGCGGCGACGAGGTCTCCCCACTTGGCGTAGTCCTTGGGCGGGAAGCTCCAGTGTCCGGCCTCGTACGCGCTGTACACGGTGGGGCTGTCGATCAGCGGGTACTCCTCGTACGCGCGGTCGGGAACGAGGTCGCGCGGCGTGAAGCCGAGCTCGACGAGCACGTGATGTCCTGCGTTCACGATCGCGTCGTACGCCTGGTCGACGATCGCGAAGTCGTAGAACGGCATGCCGTCCCGCTCGTGGTAGACGTTGCCGCTGCCCTGGTGCGGCAGGCCGAATCCCGTTCCGCTGATGAACACGTAGTGCGGACGAACATGGAACGGCGTCGTGGAGGTCTTGCCGATGGTCTCCAGCAGCCGGCGGCCCGTCGTGGTGTACGTCCAGTTGATCTCGTCGTATCCCAGGCTCGCCCAGATCGGCTCGATCCGCCGGCCGGGCGCCGCGGCGTCGACCTCGATCGTGGCGGTGCGCACGTGAGCCGCGTGCGGGTCGTGCGGCGCGGCATCCGGGAAGAGCGTGGTGGATTCCAAACCCGGGTTCTTCTCGCGGGATGCGGTGGCGGTCGGTGTCTCGGTGGTCACGCCGATCCTTTCGTTGAGGGGTTGATTGCTGCCGTTCGCGATGGAGCGGCGACGATGGTGGTCACTTGAGCGACCCGACGGCGAGGCCGCCGCGCCAGTAGCGCTGCAGGCTGAGGAACGCCACGATCAGGGGGATGATCGACACGAGGGAGCCCAGGATGATGAGGCTCCACAGCGACGTCGTGCCCGTGCCGCTCGCCGAGTTCGCCAGCCCGTCCCAGAGGCCGAGGCCGACCGTCACCGGGAACAGGTTGTCGGAGGAGAGCACGGCGAGCGGCAGGAAGTAGTTGTTCCACGTTCCCACCACCGACAAGAGCAGCACGGTGACGGCCGCCGGTCGCAGCAGCGGCAACGCCACGGTGAGGAACGTGCGCAACTCGCCGGCGCCGTCCACCCGCGCCGCGTCGAGCAGCTCGTCGGGGATGGCATCCGTGGCGTAGACCATCATCAGGTAGACGCCGAACGGGTTGAGCAGCGACGGCAGGATGACGGCCCAGATCGTGTTGGTCATGCCCACCTGCGAGAGCATCGCGAACGTCGGGATCACCAGGGCGGTCAGCGGAACCATCACCGAGCCCAGCAGAAGCGCGAGGCTCAGGCGCCTGCCCGGGAACGCGAACTTCGCGAATCCGTACCCGGCGAGGATCGCGAGCGCCGTCGCCCCCACTCCACCGCTCACCGCGTAGAGCAGCGAGTTGCCCAGCCAGCGCAGGTAGATGCCGCCGTTGTACGTGAACAGCAGGCCGAGGTTGTCGAACAGCGCGAACGTCTTGTCGAACCACAGGGCTCCACCGGTGCCGGAGAACAGTCCGTGCGCATCCTTCGTGCTGGCCACGATGAGCCACCACAGCGGCAGCAGGAAGTAGATGACGAGCACGATGAGGAACACGTGCGCGCCGATCCGCGGCTTCGGCTTCGCGCGGCCGCGCACCGACTGCACGGCCTTGTCAGCCGTCTTGATTCCGATGGCGGTCATCAGACGATCCGTCCCTTCTTACGGGTGGCGAAGAGGAAGATGTAGACGCCGATGAACACGACGAGTCCGAGCGCGAACGAGATCGCCGATGCGTAGTTGATCTGCGAGTTCGCGAACGCCAGGTTGTACGCGTACATGTTCGGCGTGAACGACGGGGTGATGGCGCCGTTCGACGACGGTGCGAGCACCTGCGGCTCCGTGAAGAACTGCAACGTTCCGATCAGGGCGAACACGAGGATCAGCACGAGTGCGGATGCCACGAGCGGCACCTTGATCCGCAGCGCGATCTGCCACGGGCCGGCGCCGTCGATGCGGGCGGCCTCGTAGAGCGAGCTGTCGATGCCCTGCAGCGCGGCGTAGATGATGATCATGTAGTAGCCGCTCCACTGCCACGTCACCACGTTCAGCAGTGCCCCGAACACCTCGTGCGAGCCGAGGAGGTTGGGCGCAGAGGCGTGGAAGAGCCCGAACAGCTGTGCCAGCGGGCCGAAGCCGGGGCTGTACAGGAAGCCCCACATCAGCGCGCCGATCACGGCAGGGATGGCATACGGCACGAAGATCATCAGCCGGGAGAACCTGGCCAGCTTCGTCGTGACCGCGTCGAGCACCAGCGCGGCGGCCAGCGAGACCAGCATCTGAAGCGGGATGAGCACGACGGAGAACACCACGACGAAGAGCAGTCCGCCGAGGAACTCGGTGTCGGTGAACGCCTTGACGTAGTTGCCGATGCCGCTGAACGTGGTGCCCGTGGCGAGACCCTTCGAGAAGAGGCTCAGCCAGAACGCGTACACCAGGGGCGCCACGAGGAAGACGAGGAACACCAGGCCGAACGGGGCGACGAAGAGCCAGCCGATGCTCTTGGGGCGTGTCGACTTGCCGCGCGACGGTGTACGAACCGGTTCCGGTCATCACTTGGTCTTGACCGTGAAACCCTGCGCCTTGGCGTACGACGCGATGGTGGACTGCAGCTTCGACAGGCCGGCCTTCGAGCTCTCCGCTCCGCTCGTCGTCTTGGTGAGCATGGCCGTCACCTGCTGGTAGTAGTAGTCCTGGAACGGGCTGTAGCTCTGGCCCTTGTAGGCGTCTGCCGTGGGGATCCACACCTCTTTATTGGCCTTCTGCCCGCCGAAGAACGGGTCTTCGGCATTCACGAACCACGACGCCTTCTGCACCTTGACGTGCTGCGGGAAGTGAGCGCCCAGGGTCTGCTGGTTCTCGTGCCCGAAGAGCTCCATGGCCACCTCGGATGCAGCGTGCGGCACCTTCGACTGCGTGGTCACGGCGTACGTCGATCCGCCCCAGTTCACCTGCACGGGCGAGTCGGCATTCCACTGCGGCAG
This sequence comes from Humibacter sp., assembly GCF_035547335.1. Taxonomy (GTDB): domain Bacteria; phylum Actinomycetota; class Actinomycetes; order Actinomycetales; family Microbacteriaceae; genus Humibacter. Next base: position 25,353 of record NZ_DASZVF010000039.1, read on the forward strand.
CATCGCGACCCGCCACGGGCTTCCCGGGCCTCGCGTGAAGCCGGCTCCCGTGAGGTGCCCGGGCTCCCAGGATGCCGCGATGAACGTCGCCAGCTTGCCCGACGACAGCTCGCTGACGAAGTCGGTCGACGACTGTCCGGTCGTCACCACCTCGCCCTTCTGCACCAGGCCGTCCCAGTAGTCGAGCACCTTGCGCGACGCCGCGTTGTCGATGTCGACGCCGAGGCTCGTCTTCTGGTTGATGTTGTAGTCGAACGTGTCGGCCCCGGCCTGAGCGAACATCGCCTGAGCGAATGCCGGCGTGTCGTTGGGCCAGTCGCCGATCGCCGGTCCGCCCGCGCTCTTCAGCTTGTCGGCGTCGGCGGCGTACTCCGCCCATGTCTTGGGCACCGTCAGGCCGTACTGGTCGAAGATGTCCTTGCGGTACATCAGCGCAACGGGGCCGCCGTCATCCGGGATGGCGTAGATGCCGCCGTTGCTCGAGATGTCCTTCAGCGTTCCGGCCGAGAAGTCGCTCTTCCACTTGTCGGCGCCGTAGTCGCTGAGGTTCACCAGCGCGTCCTTGATCAGGAAGCTGTTCAGGTGGTCGGTCTCGAGCATGATCACGTCGGGCGCACCCTTGCCCGCGGCGATGGCGGTCGAGAACTTCTGGTACTCTGCGCTGCCTGCACCGGCGTTGGTCCAGCAGATCTGCACGTCCTTGTGCGCCTTGTCGAAGGCATCGACGGCCACCGGCAGGGTCGGCGACCAGCCCCAGAGCGACACCCGTGTCGCCGAGGGATACAGGATCTTGTTGTCGCAGTTCGACGGCTTGTCCGCCTGCGACTGGGGCTTGTCCGTGGCGGCCGGGGTGGATCCGCCGGACCCTCCTGGGGAGGAACAGGCGGTCAGGGCCGAGACGACGGCCAGGCCCACCAGCGCGATGAGCGCCTTCTTCTTCACGCGAAAACTCCTTTGTTCGGGACCGAGCCCGGGCAACCGGCTCCGGGCGAGTGATGCGTCCAGCGGGATCGACTGCCCGCAATCGTGCGCGACGCCCATACTGCCCTGACCATTGCAGACTGTCAACGGTAAATTGTTTACAATCCTCAATGACGCTTTGTGGGAGGGTTTCGGCATGACGGTTTCGAGCTTCGAGATGGCGCCGGTCGTGCAGCCGGCGCTCTCGCACAACGTGGTCGACGCGCTGCGGGGGATGATCAGCACCGGCCAGCTCGAGCAGGGCGAGCACCTCAAAGAGGCGGAGATCGCGCAGGCATTGGGCGTGAGCCGCGGCCCTGTCCGAGAGGCCTTGATCCAGCTCGCCAACGAGGGATTCGTCGAGCTGCGACGTCATCGCGGCGCGTTCGTGGTGGAGCTGACCCGCACCGACATCATCGAGGTGTACACGCTGCGCCTCGCGCTCGAACGCCTCGCCGTCGAGCGCACGGCGGAGCGGATGACCCCGGAACTGCTGGCCGAGATGGATGCCGTGCTCGAGAAGATGAAGCGCGTGGACGACGGGTACGAGGCTCAGGCCGTGACGCGCCTCGACCTCGAGTTCCACGACCTGCTTTACAAGGCGGCCGACCACCGCCGGCTCCAGAGCTCCTGGGAGCACATCCGCAGCCAGGTGGAGTTCTTCCTGAACGCGCGCAACGACTCGTTCCGCGACTTCCTCCAGGTGGGATACGCGGAGCACGCTGAGCTGCGCGACGTCCTGACCCAGCGCAACCCCGAGCTGGCGGCGAAGGCCATCCAGTCGCACCTCGGAGGCGCGTACCATCGACTGCTCGCGACGCATCCTCAGCAATAACCGTGGCCGCGCGCTCGGCCGCCGCTCCCCCGGCCGGAGAGGCAGGGACGCTCGCACCCGCGCGCTTCCATCGCCCCGCGGAACAGGTGCACCACCGCGTATCTTGTCAGTCGTGTCAGACGCACGCCGGTCCCCCTCCCGTCCGCTCGAGCAGGCGGCGATGCGGTGCGCCCGCGCAGGCGTGTGGCGATGAAACGAGGACGCGTGCACGGCATCGTCGCGGTGGCCGACGACCTCTCGGGGGCGGCGGAAACCGCCGCGGCGTTCGGCATCCCGAGCCGGGTGCAACTCGTGTCGGACACGGATGTGCGGGATGCCGCGCCTGCCGACGACGTCGTGCGTGTCTTCGACCTCGACACGCGCTACAGCAGACCCTCGGTCGCCGAAGCGGCCGTTCGAGCGGTTCTGAGCGCGCACGATGCGACCCGCACGTTCGTCAAGGTCGACTCTCTGCTGCGCGGCAATGTCGCCGCCGTCACAAGAGCCGCGTTGGACGTGGGCCGAGGCGTGGTGTTCTCACCCGCCCTACCGAGCGCGGACCGCACGGTCGTGAACGGGGTGCCGCTCGTGGGATCGGTTCCTCTTGCCGCGACCCAGCTCTGGCAGTCAGAGGATCACGCGCCGCCCGCCAACGTCTCGTCTCTGTTGTCGGAGCTGCCGGTCCGTCTCGTCTCACTCGGCCAGCTGCGCTCGGGTGCGCTGCCCGCGATCATCGATGAGGTTCGTCGCGAGAGCGCTGTGGTGGCGGCGGACGCGGAATCGCCCGCCGACCTCGCGATGGTCGCCGATGCGGCATGGTCAGGAGACGAACCGGCAGTGCTCGTCGGATCCCGCGGGCTGGCGGAGGCCGCGGCCGCCACGGTCGGCCTTGGGGCCTCATCCGCTCCGCGCGAGCGCGCAGCACGCATCCTCGTCGTCGTGGGCAGCGCGGATGCCGCGGCCCACCGTCAGTTCGAGCGCCTGAGCGCCGATCTAGAGCCGACGACCGTTCACCATTCGCCGTCATCGCTGCTCGACGGCTCCGCCGGCCGGTTCCGGGTCGA
>NZ_DASZVF010000040.1:0-2580 GCF_035547335.1 Humibacter sp.
AAACCGAGCTTGCGGTAGTAGGCCGGGTCGCCCTCGAGCACGACGAGCGGCACCCCGCATTGGACGAGCCGGGCGACGCCGTCCTCCACCAGTGCACGCCCGACGCCCTGTCCTTGCCGCTCGGGGAGGACGGCGAGCGGACTCAGTACGCTGATGGTCACCAGACGCTGCGGTGCGTCGAGCAGTGCCGGTGTGAGCGTGACGTGCCCGATGACCTGATCGTCGTCGGCAACGGTGACGAGTGACACGGTGTCCTCGGCCGCGCGCCGATGCAGCGCTTCGACGAGCGCGGCGACAACCCGACCGTGGCTCGCGCCGAAGGCCTGCGCGTGCACCTGCGCGATCGCGCGCACGTCGTCCGGCCGCGCGTCGCGGATCACCACATGCTCACGCGATATCCACCTGCGGTGCACGCTGATCCGTATCGGCGATGCGCGCGGGCCAGCGCCAGACGATCCAGTCGCTCCACGATGCGAATCCGTCCGGGGGTGGCGGGATCGGATCGCTGCCGTCGAGCTCCCCAGCGGTTGGGGCTTCGAACTGCGCCGTCCACCGCTCGAGCTCGGCGTCAGACATCGGCCAGGTCGAATGCGGGTCGTGCGCCAGTCGAGCGGCGTTCCGTTCGTGCTGCTGCTCGCGGGTCACCGGGGCGTGCCAGAGCTGTACATCAGCTCCCACCTCGGTGCCGGCCGCGCGAAGTGCCCAACGTTCGGCACGGCTCCACAGGCCGAAGTCCAGCGCGACGTTGACACCCAGAGACAGCGTTCGAAGCGCGATCGCGATCAGGCGGCCCTCGATCACGTCGCTCGCGGACGTCGGGTTCTGCGAGCCGTAGAGCGCCTTCATCCACTCGTCCTTTGTGAGTCGCAGCGCTGACGACTCAACCTCGAACCGCCGGGCAGCCGTCGTCTTGCCACAGCACGGAAGCCCGACAGTGAGCAGAAGCGTCGGCCTCGTCACCGCTCGGATCGTGCCACTTTCGGTCGCCTCCGCCAGGGCATTTGCCGGCCATCGCGATCGAACGCAGCGCTGCCGCTGCAACAGTCAGCGGTTTGCGCGCTAATCGCTGGCGGCCGGCTCTCGCGGCGGTGGAGAGTTGCGTTCGTGGTCGAGCTCATCGGCGAGCGGGTGCGGCTCCGCGAGCTGCTGGTGAGTGACGTCGCGCTGATCCATCCAGGAGCGTCCGACCCGCGCGTCGTGCGGTACATGTCGTGGGGGCCGAACGACGAGGCCGCGACGAGGGCCTTCGTCGAGCGGTCAATCGCGGCTCAGAGCCTGGATCCGCGACCGCAGTACGCGCTGCTGATCGAGGCGCTCGCGGACGGTCGGTTCCTCGGCATGACGGGCTTCGACCCTGTTCCGAACGAGCCCGGCCACGCGACGATGGGTTACTGGATCGAGCCCGACGAGTGGGGCAACGGCTATGCGACCGAGGCCGCCAAGCTCGTCGTGCGGCACGCGTCGAGCGACGCGGGGATCACGCGGTTGACCGCCGCCGCTTCCGTGGACAACCCGGCATCCCATCGGGTCCTCGAGAAGGGTGGCCTGACCCGGGTGGGCCCGGGCACGTTCACGCACGAGAACGGAACCGTGCTCGAGGCGGTCCTGTTCGAACGCCGGGCGTAGCGCCCGGCCGCCGCGAGGCTGACTGCAACACTGCAACACCGCGTTAACAACGGAGTCATCCGACGGTCGTTCACTGTGCTCACCGATGGCGATCAGGCGGACGGGGTGCGGGATGGGCTCGCTGGCGGACTTTCAACAGGTTCCGGTCATCAACGTGTCGGGCTTGTACGGCGACGAGGAAGCCCAGCAAGCGGTCGCGGCCGAGCTCGGTCGCGCAGCGCGCGAGGTGGGCTTCCTCTACGTGACCGGGCACGGGGTGGCCGACGACCTGTACACGGAGCTCGTCAAGGCGGCGGAGACCTTCTTCGCGCTGCCCATCGAGGAGAAGCAGAAGGTCTACATCGGCAACTCCACGAACCACCGCGGCTACGTGCCGGTCGGGGAGGAGGGCCTGTACGGCGACGGTCCCGTCGACCTCAAGGAGGCGTTCGACTCCAGCCTGGAGCTGCCGGCCGACGATCCCGACTACCTTGCGGGCAACCCCATGCTCGGGCCCAACCAGTGGCCGTCGCTGCCGGGCTTCCAGGACGCGGTCACCACGTACTACAACGCGGTCATCGCGTTCGGGAAGGTGCTCCTGCGCGGCTTCGCGATGGCGCTGGGCGAGCCCGCCACCTGCTTCGACGAGTTCGTGACGCGGGCCCCCAGCCAGCTGCGGCTCGTGCACTACCCGTACGACGAGAACGCGGTCGACAACCTCGGCATCGGCGCGCACACGGACTACGAGGTCTTCACGATCCTCAAGCCGACCAAGCCCGGCCTCGAGATCATGAACGGCGCCGGTGAGTGGATCGACGTGCCACCGATCGACGGCGCGTTCGTCGTGAACATCGGCGACATGCTCGACATCTGGTCCAACGGCGCGTTCGTCGCGACGCTGCACCGCGTGCGCAAGGTCGCCGAGGAGCGCTACTCCTTCCCGCTGTTCTTCAACGTCGACTACGACGTCGAGGT
>NZ_DASZVF010000041.1:0-55710 GCF_035547335.1 Humibacter sp.
CCGAGCCGGGCGCCGGCCCAGAGGTCCACGCCCGAGTCCACGGCGTGCTCGTCGATGGCGGCGAGCTCGTCGTCGGTGAAGTCGAGGTGGTCCAGCGCCGCGAGGTTCTGCTCGAGCTGGTCCAGGCTGCTCGCGCCGATCACGAGCGAGGTCACCCGTGGGTCGCGGAGCGCCCAGGCGAGCGCGAGCTGCGCCAGGGTCTGGCCCCGGTCCTCTGCGATGGCCGCGAGCGAACGGATGCGGTTCAGCGCCGCCTCGGACAGCAACTCGTCGGACAGCGACGACCCTTCGGCCGCGCGTGAGCCGGCCGGGATGCCGTTGAGATACTTGCCGGTCAGCATGCCCTGTGCCAGCGCCGTGAAGCCGATGACGCCGACGCCGAGCTCCTCGGTGGCCTCGAGCAGGCCCTCGGTCTCGATCCAGCGGTTGAGCATCGAGTACGACGGCTGGTGGATGAGAAGCGGGGTGCCGAGGTCGGCGAGGATCGCGGCCGCCTTGCGCGTGTCATCCGCGCTGTACGACGAGATGCCGACATAGAGCGCTTTGCCGCTGCGCACGGCGGTGTCCAGCGCGCCCATGGTCTCTTCGAGCGGCGTCGAGGGGTCGGGACGGTGGGAGTAGAAGATGTCGACGTAGTCGACGCCCATGCGCTTCAGCGACTGGTCGAGGCTCGCGAGCATGTACTTGCGGCTGCCGCCTCCCTGGCCGTACGGTCCCGGCCACATGTCCCAGCCGGCCTTCGTGGACAGCACGAGCTCGTCGCGGTACGGGAGCAGGTCTTCGCGCAGGATCCGGCCGAAGTTCGTCTCGGCAGATCCGTAGGGCGGGCCATAGTTGTTCGCCAGATCGAAGTGCGTGATGCCGAGGTCGAACGCGCGGCGCACTATCGCCCGTTGCGTCTCGAGCGGCCGGTCATCGCCGAAGTTGTGCCACAGGCCGAGGGACAGCGCCGGCAGGTCGAGGCCGCTGTTCCCCGTGCGGCGGTACAGCATCCGGTCGTATCGGTCGTCGCGTGCGACGTAGGTCATGAGGGTGTCTCCCGTCCTCCGCCTCGGTGTGGCAGCCAGCCTGGTGCTGCGGGCCGGGGCATGGTGCTCATCGGCTGTTCGTGTGTCTGTTCTCGTGTCGGCGCCGCACGGCGCGTGCTCAGCGGGTCTTCGCGGCGGCCTTCACGGCCTTCTTGGTCTCGCGCACCCGGGCCAGCGACTCGGCGTCGACGATGTCGGCCACGGAGCAGTGCGAGCCCGGCTCGCCGTACTCGCCTGCAGCCTCTCTCCAGCCTGCGCCGTCGTATCCGTACTGCTTGCCGAGCAGCGCCAAGAAGATGCGCGCCTTCTGATCGCCGAAGCCGGGAAGCGTTCTGAGCCGCTTCAGCACCTCCGGCCCGTCGGGGTCGCCCTCCGTCCAGATCGCGGCGGCGTCGCCACCCCAGTCCGAGACGATCGCGCGGCACACGGCCTGGATGCGAGTGGCCATCGAGCCCGGGAACCGGTGCACGGCAGGCGGCGTCGAACACAGGGCGGCGAAGGCGTCGGGATCCACCTCGGCGATCGCCTCGGCATCCAGCCCGCCCATGCGATCGCGGATCTTGGCGGGACCGCTGAACGCGGTCTCCATGGCGACCTGCTGGTCGAGCAGCATGCCGAGGAGCAGAGCGAGCGGGGTCGTTGAGAGCAGTTCATCGGCGCCATCATCGCCGGTGATGTGCAGCGTGCCGGTCATGCCGCCATCATTCCACGACGGGTCGCTGCTCTTCCTCGTCGAGCCCGCTTCCGTTCGCTGCTCTTCCCTGCGCCTCCGCCCTGCGCGCCTGCTGCCTCGCTCACCAGGCTTCGCCGCTCCCCAGACTCCGCGGCGCGATACTCCAGCCCTGCGGCCCGCGCCGTGCACGAACTGTTGACGGCCGCGCCGGCGCCGGATTGCATGGAAGCTACCGTCGCCGGGCAATGCGGCCCGCGACGCCTCTTCGATCCCAGGAGGTACGGATGGTCGAGCGCATCACCGTGACGGAGTTCCACGAGGCAGTCCCCGGCACCACCTGGCACCTTGTCTACGGCGGGGCCACGGCCTGCTTCGCCACCGGCTCGTTCGCGAACGGGGTTGAGCTCGTGCGCGCGATCGGCGAGCTGGCGGATGCCGCCGGCCACCATCCCGACGTCGACCTGCGTGAGGCGGCCGTCACGGTCCGACTCCAGACTCGCGAGGTGGCGGGGCTCAGCAACCTGGATGCCGCGCTCGCCGTGCAGATCGAGGATGCCGCGCGGCGGCTCGGCATCCTGCCCGATCCGACCAGCGTGCACGCGGTGCAGGTGGCGATCGATGCCATGGACATCCCGGCCGTTCTGCCGTTCTGGCAGGCCGTGCTCGGCTACGACCGGCGGGACGACGTCGTGCTCGTCGATCCCCGCCGCATCGGTCCGACCGTGTGGTTCCAGCAGATGGATGCGCCGCGACCGCAGCGCAATCGCATCCACATCGACCTCGCCCTGCCTCGTGATCAGGCCGAGGCGCGCATCGCGGCAGCGGTGGCGGCGGGCGGTCGGATCGCGAACGACGACAACGCGCCGCACTGGTGGACGCTCGCCGACGCCGAAGGCAACGAGATCGACGTGGCCCCGTGGGTCGACGACACGGTGTGGGACGACGAGGACTAGCACGTTTTTCGCATATCACCCGTCCGGGTGGTGGTGCGTTCGGCCTCGGCGACACATGCTGGAGTCATGAGCGAGACAGGCGAGAACACGTCGCAGACCGAGTCGAGCGGCCCGAAGGTCGTCGTCGGCGTCGACGGATCCGAGCAGTCCATCGCCGCTCTGCGGCAGGGCGATCGGCTGGCGCGGCTGCTCGGTGCGCGCATCGAAGCCGTGACGACGTGGAGCTACCCGGTCTCGCTGTCCCCGTACGCCATGTCCGCCGAGCCGTCGTTCGAGGAGATCGCCAGACAGACGCTGGACGAGGCGGTGAAGGATGCCTATGGCACCGACATCCCGCCGCTCCTGACCACCGTCGTGCAGTACGGGCATCCTGCGCAGGTGCTGGTGGAGCGGAGCACGGGGGCGGAGATGCTCGTGCTCGGATCGCGCGGACGCGGCGGTTTCGCCGGCCTGCTGCTCGGCTCGGTGAGCGCGGAGTGCGCGGCGCACGCGAACAGGCCTGTGCTCATCGTGCGGTGAGGGCCGGCGTGTGGCGCTAGGCGGCGTGCGCGTCGACGGCGTTCCCTGCGAACCGCGCCGCGCCGCCCGATAGAGTTCGGCACATGCCGGGTCGTATCACCATCAGCGACGTGGCGCGAGCCGCCGGCGTGAGCAAGGGTGCGGCATCCAACGCGCTGAACGACCAGCCCGGGGTGTCGGAAGCGACTCGGCAGCGCGTCAAGGAAGCGGCGGTCCGACTCGGCTGGTCACCGAATCGGGTGGCGCGCGCGCTCTCCGGATCGCGGAGCGATTCGATCGGCTGGGCGATCGTCCGCAGTGCCAAGACCCCGGCGATCGACCCGTACTTCACCCAGTTGTTCTCGGGCATCGAGCTCGAGCTCGAAGAGACCGACCTCTCGCTGGTCGCGAAACTGGTGAGCGACCGAGAAGCGGAGGCCGATCTCTACCGGCGGTGGGCAGCCGAACGTCGAGTGGGCGGTGTTCTCGTGACCGACGTGGATGCGACCGAGACGCGCTTCGACGAGTTGCGTGCACTCGAGCTGCCGTTCGCGGCGTTCCGCAGCACGGTCGCGGGCGAGGATGCCATGCGAGCCGAGTTGCGGACCGCAACGCTCCCCGTCGGCCCTCCGACGGCGAGCGTCTGGTTCCGGGAGACCGAGACGGTCTCCGCGCTCCTGGATCACGCGCTCGAGCACGGTCACCGTCGGATCGGCTGGATCAGCGGCGACCCCGGGAAGGCCGCTGTGGTGCTCCGGGAGCGAGCCGTCGAGTCCTGGGCCCGCCGAAATCAGGCCAAGGTGGTCACCCTCTACACGGACTACGGCCCCGGCGCCGGTGCGGAAGCCGCGCTGCGAACGATCGAAGCGGCATCCCCACCGACCTTCATAGTCTTCGACAGCGACATCATGGCCCTCGCCGGCCTGTCGGCCCTCGCGGGTGCCGGGCGCCGCGTTCCCCAGGACATCTCGATCGCGTCGTTCATCGATTCCGAGCTGTGCGAGGCGGCACTGCCCGCGATCACGGCGCTGGCGCATCCGGTCGTGGAGTACGGGCGGGCGCTGACCCGTCGCTTGATCGAGGCCGTCGGCTCGGCGGGAGCGGATGTCTGGCTTCCGGTGCCCACGCTGGTCGAGCGCGCGAGCGTGGGTCCCGCCGCGGCGTAGTGCGCGAGCGCGAACCGCGCGCGGCTGGGCCGCACGCGACGGAGCGAAGCGCTCGGGTGCGGCCTGCGACCGCGGTCGGGTGCGAGCGAACTTCAGAAAAAGAACCGGTTTAGCGATTGACTACTAAACCGGTTCTGTACTACCGTCGCCGTGACCCACCGTGACATCCGCGCCGATGAGGCGCTCACCCGCGAAAGCACCGAACGAAGGAGTTCAAGATGCAGGTGCACGAACCCGGCCGCGTGAGCAGACGCGGATTCCTGACCATGAGCGGTGCGGCCGCCATCACGTTCGGCCTGGCCGCCTGCTCGTCGGCGCCATCCGGTTCCGGTTCCACGACCGGCACGCTGAAGTTCTGGGACATGGTGTGGGGAACGGGCAACACCTACACGTCGGAGGCGAAGAAGATCGCGGGCTCGTATCGACCCTCCGGGTCGAATCTGGGCGTGAAGTATCAGTCGGTACCATGGGCCAACTGGAACCAGGTGTTCACGTCCGCAGCGGCATCCAAGACCACGCCGGCGGTCGCCTCAGGAGCAGCTTTCCTGCCGTTCTACCTTCTCGACCAGGGTTCCGTCGTGCCGGCGGATGGGCTGGTGAAGCGGCTCGACCGCAACGGCACGAACGACTTCCTCCCCGGCGTGCTCGACCAGATGAAGACGTCGAAGGGATACGCCGCCGTTCCGTGGTCGATGGACCTGCGCGTGCTGTGGGTACGCAAGTCGCTGCTGGAGAAGGCCGGCGCAGAGATCCCCACCGACTGGGACTCGTTCATCAAGGCGGGACAGGCGCTGCAGAAGATCGGTGTGGTCGGTCTCGGCCTCGCCGCGGGCAGCACGACGACGGATGCGCAGCACACCGTCTCCGCTCTCATGATCAACAACGGCGGTGGCATGTTCGACGCCGACGGCAACCTGGACTGCGTGACGGACCGCAACATCGAGACGCTGGACTTCCTCGGTGAGTGTGTCGCCAAGGGGATCATCGACCCGCATGCCATCAGCTACACCAACACGAACCTGGCGAACGACTGGACGAACGGGCACGTGGGAATGGGGTTCAACCAGACCGGGCTCGACAAGACGTTCCGCCCCGACGAGCAGTCCGATGTCGAGGTCATCAGCCCGATCAAGGCCGCTCACGGCGACACCGGAACGGTCTACTACATCAACCCGCTGATGATGTTCTCGACCACGCCGTCGCAGGAGTCGTCAGAGGCGTTCCTCGCCTGGTACCTGGACCAGATCCACCAGTACTGGACGAGCGGCGTCGAAACGGATCTACCCGTGAAGAAGAGCATCACCGACCTGCCGATCATCCAGAACAACAAGAACCTGGTCAAGTCGGTGAGCGAGTGGCAGCCGATCGGCAAGACGATCGGCGCGCGGACCGACCACGCGTTCGCTGCGCTGAACACGGTCGACGGCGGCTCGGCGACCGCGACGTTCGTGCAGGAGATCATCCAGGGCGGCCGTTCGTCGAAGCAGCTTCTCGAGACGTTGCAGACGTCGCTCGAGAGCGTCATCAAGAAGAAGAAGTAGTCGGGGCGCGAACGAGTGATGGATGCCGAAACCTTCGTCGCGCGGCGCGCGGCGCGGATCGCCGAGCTCGCCGACCTCGTGCTGCCGGCCGACGACTGGCCTTCGGCATCGCAGGCGGGCGCTGCGCGGTTCCTGGCCGGGATGCTCGCGGACCGGCCGGACTGGATTCCACGACTCGAAGCGCTGATCGAGGCGCAGACGCCGACGTCGCATCCGGAGTGGCCGTGGTTCGCGGATCTGGTGAGCGGCGGCTATTACGCAGAACCCCGCAACGGAGGCAACACGGGCGCCGCCTCGTGGCGGATGATCGGGTGGCGTCCCGAGCCCGTCGGAGGATGGCCGTCCGCCGTGTCGGTGAGCGATCGGCGGGCAGGGCTCATCTCTCCCGGCGAGCTCGCCGATCGATACGACGTGATCGTCGTCGGCTCCGGTGCGGGAGGCGGCATCGCGGCGGCCGAGCTGTCGGCCGCGGGGCGCCGTGTGCTCGTCGTCGAGGGCGGATCGTGGCCGGATACGGCTGAACTCGCCTCTGACCACATCAGGAACCCACGATCGGACTGGGGCGTCGCTCCCCTGAGCGGGCCGGATGCTCACGGGCATCCGCGCGTTCTGCGGAACGCAACCGGCGACCACGTCGTGCAGCCGACGGATGCCGGATGGGGCAACAACGCGTTCACCGTGGGCGGTGGAACCCGGGTGTACGGCGCGCAGGCCTGGCGGTTCTCGCCGACCGACTTCCGGATGGCCAGCACGTACGGCGTTCCGGAGGGCAGCGCGCTCGCCGACTGGCCGTTCGGCTATGACGAGCTGGAGCCGTACTACCTCAGAGCCGAATGGGACGTGGGGGTGAGTGGATCAGACGTGCCGATGCCGAACGCCGGCCCTCGATCCGGCCCGTACCCGATGCCGCCGTTGCCGGGAGGCGTCTCGAACACGGTGCTCGCCCGCGGCGCCGCCGCGCTCGGTCTTCCCACCGTCGCGCCGCCGCTGCTCATCAATTCCCAGCCGTATCTCGGTCGTGCCGCGTGCGTGCAGTGCGCCATGTGCGTCGGATTCGCCTGTCCCGTCGACGCCAAGAACGGGAGTCAGAACACCACACTGGCCCGTGCGGTCGGCACCGGGAACTGCTCGATCGTCATCCGGACGAGGGCGCAGCGACTGCTCACCGACACGGCGGGCAGGGTCGTCGGCGTTCGGGTGGCCGGACGTGGGGATACCGGTGTGTGGACCAGGGACCTCCATGCCGAGCAGATCGTCGTCGCGGCCGGCGCCATCGAGAGCGCCCGCCTGTTGCTGAACAGCACGTCCGAGAAGGAGCCGATGGGGGTCGGCAACAACAGCGACCAGGTCGGCAGACACCTCCAGGGACACACCTATGGCGGCGCGACCGGGGTGTTCGACGACGACGTCGTCGACCTGCTCGGACCCGGACCCTCGATCGCCACGACCGCGTACCAGCACGGCAACGACGGCATCATCGGCGGCGGGATGATCGCCAACGAGTTCGTGCCGACGCCGTCGAACACGTACCGCTACCTCGTCTCCGGCGGATTCATCCCGCCGTTCGGCGCCGAGTCGAAGGCGGGGATGCGACGGCTCGCCAACCGGATGATGCGCATCATGGGCCCGGTGCAGGAGCTGACCAGCCGCGAGTCCCGCGTGACGGTCGACGCGTCGGTCACCGACGACCTCGGTACGCCCGTCGCCCGCCTGAGCGGCCATGTGCACGAGGAGGACTACCGGGCGCGCGACTTCCTGGCCGCCCGGGCCGCCGACTGGCTAACGGCATCCGGAGCCTCCGCCGTCGCCGTGATCGGACGCGGACGCAACGACCGGGCGCCCAGTTCCGGGCAGCACCAGGCCGGCACGTGCCGCATGGGTTCCGACCCGGCGACGAGTGTCGTGGATCCCTATGGGCGCGTGTGGGGGCATCCGAATGTGCATGTGGTCGACGCCTCCGTGCACGTGACGAACGGCGGCGTGAACCCCGTGCTGACGGTCATGGCCAACGCGTACCGCACGATGGATGCGATGCTCCGGGAGGCCTGACGAACCCGCGGAGGCGAGGCGGCCGCCCTAGGCTCTAAGCATGGCCACGGTGATCCTCATCCGTCACGGACGCACCGCGGCCAACGCGGCAGGCGTGCTGGTCGGACGGGCCGCTGGCGTCGGGCTCGACGACGTGGGACGCGCGCAGGCCGAGCGCACGGCCGACCGACTGGCGGCGGTTCGCCTGGTGGGCGTCGTGTCCAGCCCGCTGGAGCGGTGCCGCGAGACCTCCCGCATGGTGCTGGAGCGCCAGTCCGGTTCGCCGTCGTTCTCCGTCGAGCACGGCCTCACCGAGTGCGACTACGGGCAGTGGCAGGGCCGCAAGCTGCAGGAGCTGGCGCGCGAGAAGCTGTGGGCGCACGTACAGGCGAACCCGGCATCCGTGGTCTTCCCGGGCGGCGAGTCCATGGCGGCGATGCAGGCCAGGGCGGTCGCGGCCGTGCGGCGGCACGACGCGGCGATCACCGCAGAGCACGGCGCCAAGGCGGTGTGGGCGGCCGTGAGTCACGGCGACGTGATCAAGTCGGTGCTCGCCGACGCGTTCGGCATGCACCTCGACCTGTTCCAGCGCATCAGCGTCGGCCCGGCATCCGTCTCGATCGTGCACTACGGAGCAGGCAACCCGCGCGTGATCGCGACCAATACGGATGCCGGCGACCTGTCGTGGTTGCGCGACGGCGTGGTCGACTCGGATGCACCCCTCGGGGGAGGAGCAGGCACGGGCGGCACCGAGGCTCACGGCCGCTCCGAGGCTGACGGCGGCGCTGAGGTTTACGGCGGCTCGGATCGCCCGACGAGCCAGAGGACGCCCTCTTAAGCTTGACGGCATGCCCACCGTCGTCCACGACTTCGATTGGCCGGACCGTGTGCTCGTCGGCACGATAGGCGAGCCGGGTTCCCGCGCGTTCTATCTTCAGGTCAGGCAGGGCAGACGCGTGGTGAGCGTGCTCCTCGAGAAAGAGCAGTCCGCTCTGCTCGCCATGCACATGGACCGCATGCTCGACGAGCTCATGCAGGAGGGCAACCCGTACCGCATCCCGTCCGACGCGCCTGCCGAGCTCATCGACACCGAGCCGCTCGAACCGGTCGACGAGCAGTTCCGCACCGGCACGATCGGGCTCGGCTGGGATCCGACGACGTCGCAGCTGGTCGTGCAGGCGTACTCCGATGTCGAGCTCGACGAGGACCCGGATTCCGAGGAGGAGCAGCCGGAGGAGGCGCTCGTCATCAGGATGCCCGTCGGCACCGCCCGCGCATTCGTGCGCTCGACCCGTGACATCGTGGCCTCAGGGCGGCCGTTGTGTCCGGTCTGCGGCCAGCCCATCGATCCCGGCGGCCACGTGTGCTCGATGCCCGGCGGTCTGTGAGCCGCCCGTGACCGCGCAGCCGATCGGCGAGGTGGAGGTCGTCGCGCGCATCCCTGCCGCGTCGAACGAGACGTTCCTGGCATCCATCGACGGCCTGCCCGTGGTGTACAAGCCGCGTGAGGGCGAGAAGCCACTATGGGACTTCCCGGACTGCGATCTCGCGGATCGCGAGGTCGCCGCCTACGTCGTCTCCGAGCACCTGGGCTGGAACATCGTGCCGCCCACCTGGCTGGGCGAGGGCCCGTTCGGCCCCGGGATGCTGCAGCTGTGGCAGCAGGTCGACACCACGCACGACGCGGTCGACGTGGTGCCGCTTGACGCCGTGCCGGACAGCGGGTGGTGCACGGTGTTCGAGGGACCCGGCGAGGATGACCGCCCCGTCGCGCTCGTGCACGAGGACTCGGCGGCGCTGCGCAAGATGGCCGTCTTCGACGCGATGGTGAACAACGCGGACCGCAAGGGCGGCCACGTGCTGGCGATGCCGGACGGACACAGGTTCGGAGTGGACCACGGCCTCACGTTCCACACCGAGCACAAGCTGCGCACGGTGCTCTGGGGCTGGATCGGCGAGCCGCTGAGCACGGAGGAGGCCGACGGCGTTGGGCGGGTGCTCGCATCCCTCGACGGCGAGCTCGGCCGACGGCTCGACCCGCTGCTCACTCCGGACGAGCTCGAAGCGTTCGGCGAACGGTGCAGGCGCCTGCTGGCCACGCGGAGGTTCCCTGAGCCGAGCGGATGGATGCCGGCCACCCCGTGGCCCCTGTTCTGACGCCGTTCCGTTCGCCAGCCACCTCGGCACGCCGCGACACACCGTAGGCGATCGCCCACCTCTGGTGAGGACGGGTCGCTGCTCAGGCTCGACTGATGTCTATCCCGCGTCCTTGTGCGCAGGGTAGAAGGGGAGACCGGCCGGGTGTCAGGCACGCGGCACGCCACGGCAGCGCGCGTGCCCGCGTCCTCAGTCCTCTCGCGCGGCGGCGGCCTCGATCGTTCCCGCCGCACCGGCGGAGCGTCGCACGGCGGCACGGATGCCGGCACCGACGAGCGCCGCCAGCACGACCGCGGCCATGACGTTGACGGCGAAGAACCCGCCGAGGGCGAGCACGGGCCCCGCCAGTGCGCCGAGCGCGGCAGCACCGAAGTTCATGGACGCATCGACGCCGCCCTGGAGCGGAACCCGGATGTGCGCCGGCACCGATTCGACCAGCATCGCCGACCCGCCGATGAGGCACGCCGACCAGCCGAGGCCGAGGAGCAGCAGGGCGACCATGAGGCGCGGCATCGCGGAATGCCCGCTCGCGCCATCCCAGGCGCCGAGCGCGAACGAGCAGACGAAGAGGGCGGCGCCGAGCCACGCGACGGTCTGCGGGCTCGTCTTGTCGGTCAGCCAGCCGAACACGGGGCTCGCCGCGTACATCCCGACGATGTGCACGCTGATGACGATGCCCACGATCTCCAGCGACATCCCGTCGTTGTTCATGCTCACGGGCGTCATGACCATCACGGCCGTCATCATCATCTGGCCGGCGACGATGCAGGCGATGGCGAAGACCGCCTGCGGTGCTCTGAGGGCGAGATGCAGCGCGGAGAGCGCGCCGACTGACGGCGCGTCGGCGGGAGCGGGGTCGTTGCCGGGACGGTGACCGGCAAGGGGGCGGATGCCGAGGGTCACCACGGCAGCGAGCACGAAGCCGACCAGCGAGAACAGGTAGGGGCCGCTCAGCGGCATCAGACCGAACGCTGTGCCGACGGCGGCGCCGGGAGCCGAGAGGTTCGGTCCGGCGATGGATCCGACGGTGGTCGCCCACAGCACGATGGACATCGATCGTGCTTCCGCGCCGGGGCGCGAGAACTCCATGGCGGCATACCGGGACTGCAGGTTGGTCGCTGTGCCGGAGCCGAAGAGCACCATGGCGACCAGGTAGAGCCAGAACTGGTCCGTCGCTGCCGCGATGAGAATGAGCACCGCTCCGACGGCGGCCGTCGTGAAGCCGAGCGTCAGCGACCAGCGGCGTCCGTGCCGAACCGCGAGCCGCGCCAGAGGGATGGCCATGAGCCCCGCGCCCACGATGCTCGCGGTCTGCGCGAACCCGGCGACGCCCATCACCCCGGAGAGCTTCTCGGCGAGCACGCCGCCGACCGCGACGCCCGAGGCGATGCCCACGCCGCACAGCAGCTGCGCGGCCACCAGCCGCATCCGGTTCGCGAACGTCGGGTCGTGCACGGCCCTCGACGGTGTCGTCGCGGGCTGCGTCACCGGCGTCTCACGGCGTCGGCCATCTGCACGACCGCCTGTTCGATGATGGGCCGCGGCGTCGCGAAGATGAACCGCATGAACCCCACGCCTGCGTCACCGCAGGCGGATCCGTCCGTCATCACCACGCCGGCGCGCTCGCGGAAGAAGTCTGCGGGCGCGACTTCGAGTTCGAGTGCGCGGGCATCCAACCATCCGATGTACGTGCCTTCGGGAGCGGTATAGCCGATCTCGGGCAGGTGCTCGGCGAGCAGCTCGCCCAGAAGTCTCCGGTTGCCGTCGAGGTAGTCGAGCGTCTCGGCCAGCCATTCGCCGCCGTGCGAGTACGCGGCAGTGTTCGCGATGACGCCGGGGTTGCTGGCGCCGTGGCTCGCCATGAACCCGACGCGCTCCCAGACCGCGGCATCCTGGTCGTTGCTGATGATGATCTGCGCGCACTTCAGCCCAGGCAGGTTCCACGCCTTCGACGCGCTGGTCGACGTGACGGTGTGAGAAGCGGCGACCGCCGACACGCTCGCATACGGGATGTGCTTGCCGCCCGGGTACACGAGCGGCGCGTGGATCTCGTCGGAGAAGACCCGGCCCCCGTTGCGCTCGACGACCTCGCACACGGCGAGGAGCTCGTCTCTGGTGAACACGCGGCCGAGCGGGTTGTACGGGTTGCACAGGATCAGCAGGCCGCCGCCGTCACGGAACGCCCTGTCGATGCCGTCGAGGTCGAACTCGTACCGATCGTCGCGCACGAGCATCGGCACCTGGATGACCTCGCGGCCGAGCGTCGGCGGCACGGAGAGGAACGGCATGTACGCGGGCGTGGGCAGCACGATCTTCGACCCGGGGGCGGAGAAGTGCTCGATGGTGACCTCGAGCCCCTTGATCACGTCGGGGATCGGATGCACGCGATCGGCGGGCACCTTCCAGCCGTAGTGCGACTCCTGCCATGCCGCACACGCCTCTGACATCGCATCCGATGCCGCCGTTGGCAGGTAGCCGAAGAGGCCGTCGTCCACCGTGTCGTGGAGCGCCTTTGTGATCGCGGGTGCACATCCGAAGTCCGCCTCGGCCACGAACGCGCCGATCTTGCCGGGGAACATCGACCACTTCAG
The DNA here is from genome assembly GCF_035547335.1 of Humibacter sp. Lineage (GTDB taxonomy): Bacteria > Actinomycetota > Actinomycetes > Actinomycetales > Microbacteriaceae > Humibacter. The sequence goes on from NZ_DASZVF010000041.1 coordinate 12,636, forward strand.
GCTGCCGATCTCGCGCAGCCGCTCCTGGGCGATCGTGTCGTAGGGGTGGGTGTCGGTCATCACGCTTCCTTTCCGATCGGCAGGGGCTCGTCGTCGGACTCGTCCTCGTCGGCGATCTCGTTCAAGTAGTTGTAGATGGTGAATCGGGTGACTCCGAGCGTGGTCGCGATCATGTCGATCGCGTCGCGCAGATGGAACATGCCGCGGTCCTTGAGGTCGCGCACCACGGCAACCTTGTGCCGCTTCTGCATCAGTTCGACGGGCACATCCACGTTCGACACGGCCTGCCGGATGAGGTGCGCGGCCAGCTGATCGACGTCGGTCACGAACACCTCGGGGTCCGCGCTCTCGGCAGCGGGTGCAGCATCGATCCTCGACTCGCCCTTCGGCTTCGCCGGGTGGCGGACGCCGGTGACCTCGAGCATGGACGCCGCGATGTCCTGCACCGACTCCCAGACCGACAGGTCGGAGTTCAGGCAGAGCGCGGCGACCGGCTGACCGGTCACATCCCGGATGATCATGGTCGACGACCGGATGCGCCTCCCGTCCGCCAAGTGGGTCTCGTACCCCACGTTGTAGTCCTCCGAGAGCTCATTGAGCTTCTTCAGCAGCAGATCGGTCGCGGGGTCGCCGACTCTGCGCCCGGTCACCTCGCCGTGGATCGCCACGATCGAGTTCGGCAGCTTGCTCAGGTCGTGCAGCACGACCTCGGTCGACGGCGGCAGCGATCTGCCCAGCGGTTCGACGAGCGCGGAGAACACCGCGATCAGGCGCTCTCCGTCGACCGTCGGACGGATGTCCGGAGCGATGCCGGCGGGCGCCGTCACCTTGGGACGCTTATCGGCCATGTGACTGGTCTCTTTCTGTCGGGGACCGTGACGCATCGTGTGCGCGATCCACCACGAGCATGGGGCAAACACCCGACGAAGTCAACGAAGCGTGGACGGCATCAACAAATCATTGACAAAACCGAAGGAATGTGTGGAGATTGCACAAGATGTTGAAGCACTCGATGGGCCGTTGACATCGTCGTCGGCCCGATCCCGCAGAGTCGCGGGCTGATCGCGAAACGGAGAGTGACATGAATGCCCCCTCAGCCGGAACGCTGAACAAGGAGACCCTGAACCAGGAGAACCTGAAGAGAACGATCACGACGCCGCAGGCGCTGGGTATCTCTTTCCACCAGATAGTCGGCGGCGGAGTCGTCTCGCTGACCGGCGTGGCCATCGCGATGACCGGGGGCGGCGTGCCGATCGCCTTCATCGTCGCGGCCATCGCCATCCTGATCGTGTCGGTGCCGATCGCCACGCTCGGGGCTTCGATGCCCGTGGTCGGCGGCACCTACACGTACGCGACGAAGCTCGTGCATCCCATCATGGGCTTCGTCAATCTGTGGTTCTTCATCATCCAGATGGCGAGCCTCAGCCTGTACGGACTGGCCGCAGGCAGCTACCTGAACAGTCTCAATCCGTGGTTCGACCCGACGGTCGTGTGCGTCGCGCTGATCTCGATCTTCTTCGTCGCGAACCTGATGGGCGCGTCGTTCTCGGCCCGGATCGGCATCGTGCTCGCGGGCATCATGCTTCTCGCGTTCGGATGCTTCATCGTGATGGGCCTGCTCAACGTGCACTGGACAGCGTATCCGCCGGTGATCCCGAACGGAACGCTCAAGCTGCTGCAGGCCGCCGCGCTGCTCACCTTCGCGACCGGCGGCGGCACGGTCGTGGCCGAGCTCGGCCGTGAGATGAAGAAGCCCGGCCGCACGATCCCGACGGCCGTCATCGGGGGCACCGTCTTCGCCGCCGTGATGTACGTGCTCATAGCGCTACCCGCTGCCGGCGTCCTCCCCATCGCGAAGGTGGCGGGAGAGCCGCTGTCGGTGGTCGCCAAGACGTTCATGCCGCCGTGGATGTGGTACTTCTTCATCCTCGGCGGCGCCGTGGTCGCCGTCATCGGCACCATGAACGCGCAGATGCTCTGGGGATCCAAGAGCGCGCTCGCCGCCGTGGACGACGGCTGGTTCCCGAAGCGAGTGGGAGCGGTGAACAAGCGGTTCGGCACCCCGCACTGGCTGCTGTGCATGATGTTCGTGATCGGCATCGTTCCCGCCGTCGCCCACATCGACATCAGCGTGATCGGAAGCGTCGGCAGCCTGATCGGACAGATCACGTTCGTGATCGTGATCCTCGCCTCGATCCGCATGCGGTATCTCTTCCCGGAGCGGTACGCGCAGTCGCCGTTCAAACTGCCGCTCTGGCTGCACTGGGTGTTCACGATCGTCGGCATCGCCGTCTGCGGCTACCAGTTCTACCTCCTCACCGACGGCGTCACCGTGGTGGTGTGGGCGGCTCTCGGGGTGTGGGTTCTGCTCGGGGTGGTGGTGTTCGCGTTCCGGTACCGGCATGCGCGAGCGGTCCAGCTCGACCGCCTGGCGCGCGGTGACACGGTGACCGGCAGCACACGCACCATCGACGGCGTCGTCGGCGCGGAGCGCGAGGTCATCAGCCTGGATGCCACGGGGCTGCCCAAGGTGGGCTTCGGCGAGAACGGCGAGCTTCCGACTCTCAGCAGGGAGGGCGAATGGTCCACCCGCGCAGACGAATCCAGCCGGATGAACGAGGCAGGCCGCATGAACCGGTCGAGCCGGATGAACGAAAGGGAGGTCTGAGATGACCGAGCCGTACGCCGAGCACTACCACGACCCGCGCGACAAGCAGTTCGCCCGTCAGCTGCGGCGGAGCGCGCCGGGCACGTTCGCGGCGCTGACCGCGTTCGACGATGCCGCGCTCCGTCGGGACGACATGGCGATCCCGCGCAAATACACGGAGTTGATGGCGCTGGCCGTCGCGCTGACCACGCAGTGCGTCTACTGCATCGAGGCGCACACGAAGGCAGCTGCCGCACAGGGTGCGAGTGAGGAGGAGATCTCCGAGACGGTGTTCATCGCGGCCGCGCTGCGAGCAGGCGGTGCCATCGCGCACGGCTTCCAGGCGATGAAGCACTACCTGCGAGAGACGGGCGAGCACTAGGGCGAGCGGCGCGGTGTCTGCCGGCTCGCCGGAGCGCGCCTCAGAGATTGGACGACATAGTCCAGTTCGCCTAGACTGGGATCGTACGGCGAGCGGTGTCGCCCTGGAGCCGGCGGTCTGACCGCGCTCGGCACACGGCACACGGCACACGGCAGAGGGTCAGTGGGCTCGGGATCCGGCGGCAGCCGCGGACCGCTCGGCCGTCGATCCCGTGTTCGTCTCTCGAAAGGGCACCGCATGACATCCGCGAACTCGTCGAACGACTACCGGTTCGAGTACCCGGATGAAGCCGGTTACCCGGATGGGGTGGGAACCCTCACCGAGGATCAGGTCACGCTCATCGGGCAGGTGGCGGAGGCGGACGACGACGCGGACCTGAACCTCACCATCGTCAACGAAGAGAAGAACCAGGTCTACACGGCGATCATCGGTGACACCGCCGTCGGCGGGATCACGTACAACCGCACGGCCGATCGCCTCGTGCTGCTGGCCGCGGCGGTGTATCCAGAGTTCCGAGGGCACGGAGTCGCCACGGAGATGATCCGCCAGGTGCTCGACGACATCCGGCACCAGGGCAAGAAGGTGACCAATCTCTGCCCGATCGTGCGCACCTTCATCGACAAGCATCCGCAGTACGAGGACCTCATCGATCCGGAGAGTCCCGGTGTCGTCACCGCGCGTCACTGAGGATGCGCACGTCGGCGGAGGACGCTCAGGTCGCGGGGCGACTAGATCGCGCCGTGCGGCCCTGACGTCGACGTCGATGGCGTCCGCGTCGTCGGTGCGGACGGCGACCCCGTCCGTGCCAGGTACTGCCGCACGATAACGGGCAGCTCGTCGGCATCCGGGATGCCGAGCTGTTCCGCGCGGCGCGATTCGAGCACAGCGGGCCAGGACTCCACGATCCGCCTGATCGCGGCGTCGGGCTCGACGGTGATGCGACCCAGCCGGCGACCGTCGGACTCGGCCCGCAGCGTCGCGATCATGTCCGCGAACGAGACGGATCTGCTCGGCAGCGTGACGATCCGGTTCAGCCCGAGCCGCTCCGACGGCAGATCGTGCAGGGCGAGGATGCCGGCGATCACCGAATCCACGCCGGCGACCGCGATCGTCGTCGTCTCAGGCAGCGGAAGCACGTAGTCCCGCCCCGCCAGCGGCTCGCGAAAGACGGCGCTCGCCGCGGACGAGGCAGCCGCATTGGCCGCTCCCGGGCGGATGATCACGGTGGGCAGGCGCGCGATGCGTCCGTCGAGGTAGCCCTTTCGCGAGTACTCGCTGGTGAGCAGCTCGAGCACGGCCTTCGTCATCCCGTACGTGGACTCCGGGCGCAGCGGCGCATCCTCTCGCCCGATCTCGCCGATGTCGGAGCCGAAGACCGCGACAGAGCTGGTCGACACGAAGCGCGCGGGGCCGGCGCGGTGTCGCAGCGCCTCCAGGATGCCGCGAACCGATTCGAGATTGACGCGCAGGGCGAGGTCGAAGTCCTGCTCCGCCTGTGCGCTGACCACCGCCGCCAGATGGAACACGGTGAGCGCGTCCGACCCGCCGAACAGGTCGGCGACGAACCGGTCGTCGCTCAGGTCGCCCTGCACGAAGGAGACGGTCGGGTCGGCGGGGCTGCCCTCCCTCGGTTGTGACGCGTCGGCGAGCACGATCTCGTCGATGGGCTCCGGGCTCTCACCCCCGCCGGCGAGCCGCCCGCGCCGAAGCAGTTCCTCGGCGAGGGCGGTGCCCAGGAATCCCGTTCCACCGGTGATGACGACTCGCATGGTTCTCCGACCTCAGGTGTTAGGCGATGCGGCCGGACTGTTCGCTTCGCGCGTCGCACGGCCGACCGGGTGCCGAATGTCATCCGGCCTCGGCTCGTGAAGCGAACGGGCGGACGCCGCGCCTCACGGCTTCGGTGTCCGCCCGCTCGCGTGTGCAGCTTCGGTGACGCGCGCTGGCGTTCCGCGTGCGTCACTCTAGCCGCGAGTGCACGGGATGGTGTCGCCAGCGATGCGGCAACCTGCCACCCGAATGCGTACAAGGCCCCGATATAGTGCAAGGGCTCCATACTTCGGCGCACAGTCGAATCAGAGGGGACATGAGCGAAAGCGACTCCCACTTAACTCCTCGGTTCCCTGTCCCACAACGCTGTCCCGTTCCTCATTCCGCCTCATCAACGGGACTATGAATGGTCGACGACACGTGCAAGGTCCTATTGGTCGACGTCAGGCGAGTGTTTCATCCAGGGCGAACTGCTGGAGGACGAAGAGTGAATAGCTCGGTGTGGAATTGGGTCTGCTGGCTTCTGCTACTCGCGGGCATCGCGGTGTACGCAGTGTTCGCAACTCGGCGCTATCTCGCCTACCTGAGCACCTCACTGCCAGAGGAGGTGCGCGATGATCTGGCGGATAGGCTGCTTACGGCTCTTCGAGACAACTGCGGTGGCCCAGATCGGTCTATTACCCTCGCCTCAACGTTCTGGCCGTCAACAGAATTGTCGTTCGCTGAAGTTCTCCGCCTGCTTGAGTACCTGAGACGGCGGGGCTGGCTGAACGTGCTCAACAACAACTACGTTCGAGACGCAATCTTTCTCTTTACTCTGCCCAAGAGTGTCGCGTTGACCCCTGACTCGTACGAACGTTGGACTCCGCGCGCACCGGAGGAACCGAAGTCAATCACCTTCAACGGGCCGACGCATCTCGGCGACGGCCATCTTGTCAACAACGGGGCGATCACGTACGAGTGGACCGTGATCGAACGAGACGTCAGCAAGCTGGCTCTCAGTCTTCACCGCGAATCAATGCGCCAGGCTGGAGAACTTGCCCAACAACTTGAAGAGGCAGCCGAGATGTTGTCAATGGCCGTTGATGCTAGGAACCTCGATGATCCGTGGGTGAAGCGAACTGTTAGGTGGGTCGCCGATCTTGCGAATAATACGGCGGCGGGAGTCATCAGCGGTGGACTGATCGCCGCGGCAACTGCACTCCTCGGGAAGCTCTAATCAGAATTGTGAGCGTTGCACGCCGATGGAGCCCGGGTCTCGAAGACGGCCGCGAGCACATTGGATACGGCAACGATAAGGTGGGCAATCGCAATAATGCCCGGCTTCATTAGGACGACGGCTGCCAGATCCGTTCGACATCGTCCGCTGGTCTGGCCCTACCCTGTCCTGGATCTGGTTCGATCTGTGCCGGTGTTTCTGTTCGGCTTTGTGGCCGCACGGGAACGGATTCCTCTTCGGCTGCCCCTGCCGACGGCAGAGATACCGAACCTCGCGAGCCACCTCACGATCGCTTAAGGGCAGTAGCCGAAATATCGCTTTCCGGCGCGATCAACCGATATATCCGAGAAGCGAAGGGCGACGTTCCGATCGGTGGCAGGATGACCCTCGCAAGACTTGGGGGTACGGATATGCGTCGAACCGTTGTTCTCGGCTTCTCATTCGTTCTGGCGGGGCGCTGCTATTTGGCTGCTCGGGGACCGGCCAATTGGCGCATGTGGGGCGGAATTCCCCGTCCCATTCGGCCCGGGCTGGCGCAAGTGCTCCAACGACGGCGCCGCCCGCCGCTCCAGATATTTCGCCTGCAGACCTGCAGTCGATTATGGCGCCGGCAATGTGCACGCGACCGGCCGGGAAGCTAGTGAACGGATCGCTCCCGGTGGACGACCCCGACCTGAATGGTCAAACGGTCCTCGCTGGGACTCCGAGTAGCCCCCTATATGCTTCCGGGGCGACTACAGATGATGCGAAAGGGATCGTCGCTGTGGTTTTCCTATGTACCGCGGGTGGTGCCGGCTGGCCAGATGTTATCGGCCTTTACAACTCGCAACTAGGTCTCATCGGCTCTATCGATCTCGGTTCGATCGACCAGCAGGAGCACTCGGTGGTCCAGCGTCTGTCTTTCATTGATGGCGTTCTCCACGTCGAGTGGCTGACCAACAATGAGGCCTGTCCTATCGGCGCCGAATTGTCCATCCCGCGCAGTGCCGACTTCTCAATCAATGCAACCGGGAGCTTCTCTGTGAACGACTCCGTGAGCGGTGCGCCTACGATACCTTGCCCGGGAGATTGAAGCCCACACTACAAGGCGAACGCACTTCGGAATGCCTGCCCTCTCAGGCGCAGCCGGCGCTGCCTTTCACGACTCTAGTTTGGGTCAGGCTGGATTTCGAGCCGGACTGGATGGCGGGCTCTACTGCGCCCGGTTGCCAGATAAGACGGTTGAATCGCCGTCTTGATGGAGTCATGCTGCGCCGGTACGCCGCCTCAGTGGAACGCTGCCGCCCCATTGACCGCGACGACGGTGCCCGAGGCGAACCCGCCGGCATCCGATGCGAGGTACAGCGTCGTCGCGGCGACGTCCGCCGGCGTGCCGGCCCGCCTGAGCGGTGTGGCGGCGATGGTCGCCTGCTGATCGGCCTGCGGGGTGAAGCGCTCGTGGAACGGTGTTTCGAGAATGAGGCCCGGCGCGACCGCTGAGACCGCGATGCCTCGCGGTCCGAGCTCTTTCGCGAGCGCTCGCGTGAAGCCCTCGACGCCCGCCTTCGCGGCGGCGTAGGCCGCTGCTCCCGCTCCGCCGCCGTTGTGGGCGGCGAGTGAGGAGATGTTGACGATCCGGCCGCCTTCGGCCATGAACGGCAAGGCGGCGCGCACGACGTAGAACACGCTGGAGAGATTGAGATCGATGACGTGGTGCCAGTGCTCGTCATCCATGCCGTCGGTCGCGCGACGGGCGACGAGGCCTCCCGCGTTGTTGACCAAAACGTCTATGCGACCGCCGAGCGCGTGTGCGAGCCGTGCGACCGTCTCGGTCACCTCGGCGCTGTCGGTGGCATCCATGCGTTCCGCGACCACCCGATCGGCGAGCGCATCCGGCACGGGAGAGGCGTTCCTCGTGATCGCCACGCGCGTACCCTCCCGCAGGAACGCTTCGGCGATGCCCAGCCCGATGCCTGTGGCGCCGCCCGTGACGAGAGCTGTGCGGTCGGTCGATGGCGTGGTCATGGTGTCTCCGTTTCGGTGGGCGCAGTGGTCAGTGGGCGCAGTGGTCCAGTCGGCGCTGTGGTTCAGTCGGCGCAGTGGTTCGGTGGGCACAGCATCGGGCGATGACGACGGGCGATCGAGCTCACTGGCTGGTCGGTCGCATGACGATTTCGGTCACGGTCGCCCGCGCGGGCAGTCGCATGACCGCCACGCACATCTCTGCGACGTCTTCCGCCTGCAGCGCGTTCGCCAACTCTTCTGGCGATGGAGCGACGGGTCGGTGCCGCATGAAGGCGGTGTCGATGAGCCCCGGTGAGATCGTCGTCACGCGGATGCCGTCGCCTCGGGTCTCGAGGGCCGTCGCGCGAGCGAGTGCCTCTAGTCCCGCCTTGCTCGCCTGGTACGCGGCGCCAGAGAGGTCGGCGACGAAGGCGGACACCGAGGAGATGTGGATCAGCAGGCCCGCACGCCGTTCGCGGAACCCGGGGAGCACGGCCTGGGTGAGGTGGAATGCCGACGTGAGGTTGCCGTCCACGACGGAGCGCCATCCCTCCGCATCGAGTTGGTCCAGCCGGCGGCCCTTGAGATTGACCCCGACGGAGTTCACGAGAACGTCGATGCCGCCCGCCTGGCGATGCAAAGACGCCACGGCGTCGTGAACCTGCTGCGCGGACGTCGCATCCGCCACCGCCGCATAGGCGCTCGCGCCCGTTGCCGCGATCTCGGCCCGCAGCGCTTCGAGCCGGCCCTCGTCGCGGCCGATGAGCTGCACCGTCGCGCCGTCCGCTGCGGCACGCAGTGCGACGGCCCGGCCCACGCCGCCCGTGGCGCCGGCCACGAGCACTTTGAGATCGGCAAGGGTCATGTGGTTCTCCTCGGAGTGGATGCGCGCACCACCAGGGTGGGTGGGAAGACGAGCGGGTAGCGTTGTTCGGCGTCGCTCGGCTCGGTCGCGAGGGCGACGATCGCTTCCGCCATCTCGCGCAGCGGTTGCCGCACGGTCGTCAGTGCTGGCGAGACCAGGCTGCCGATCGGGATGTCGTCGAAGCCGATGATCGCGATGTCAGGGCGTCCCGCCTCTCGGAGTGCGGCGCCCGCGCCGAGGGCGAACATGTCGTTGACGGCCACCAGCGCGGTGGGCGGATCGTCGAGAGCGAGAAGCGCGTCGACCGCCCGGCGTGCCAGAGTCCCGCTGTCGGCATCGCCGAGGTCGGGGGACGCGGGCACGAGATCGTCATCGAGAGGGATGCCGTTTTCGGCCAGCGCTCTTTGATAGCCGGCGAGCCGACGACGACGGCTGACCGTGCGGATCGCACCGGAGACGAAGGCGATGCGCCGGTGCCCCCGTTCGAGGAGGTGACGGGTGGCCAGCCACGTGCCGCCCTCGTTGTCGACGCTGACGTTCAGCAGCTCAGGAGGGTCGGTCTCCTGCTGCTCGCGGTCGAACGCGATGATCTGCACCCCGGCATCCATCGCGGGCCTCAGGTGATCGAGCGACGGCAGCGACGTGGAGAGCACGATGTGCTCGACGCCGTCGGCCCAGAGCTGCTCGACATACGTGCGCTCCCGTTCGGGGTCGCGCTGGCTGTTGCAGAGATAGATCTGCCGCCCGCGCGCGTGACTGGCGGTCTCGAGCTCGGCAGCCCACGACCCCCAGAACGGGTTGGCCACCGACGGCACGATGAGCCCCAGGGTGGGATTCGGTGCGCCGCGCAGCTGTTGCGCGATCCGGCTCGGTTTGTAGGAGAGCGCCTCCATCGCCTCGAGAACACGGCGCCTGGTGTCGGGATGCATGAGGTGCTCGCGCGCATTGAGCAGGTTGGACACGGTCGATGGGGAGACCCCGGCCGCCTTGGCGACATCCTTGATGGTCGCGATGGTGCACCCCTGTTCCTGATCGATCCGGACTCGCTGCGCGTATCCCGCTGCTCGGACCACTGTATCGTTGCACGAACTACTGTATCGTTGCACGAGTTTTCAACGATAGAACGAGGAGTCGCACTCTATGGCGCACGATCATCCGACGACAACGTGGAGTGTCTTCACCAAGCCATGGCGGGAGCCGTCGATCGGTACTCTCGGCGAACTGGTGTCTGGCATGGGGTTCAACGCGGTCGAGCTGCCCGTGCGGCCCGGCTATCAGGTGACGCCGGACGAGGTGGCAACCGCTCTGCCGGATGCCGTGCGCCGGCTCGCCCACGCGGGCATCGGCGTCACGAGCATCGCGTCGGGCACCGACGAGGCGACGTTCGCGGCCTGCGCGGAGGCCGGCGTGCCGTTCATCCGCATCATGGTGCCGGTCGGGCCTTCCGGATACACGGCCACCGGCGACGAGATCCGCCGAACGCTCGACGGACTGACGGCGCGCGCCGAGCGGTTCGGCGTGCGGGTCGCGGTTCAGCCTCACTACGACGACTACATCGCCGACTCCTCCGAGCTCTACGCGCTGCTGCGCGACTACGATCCGCGGGCCATCGCGGCGATTTGGGACGCGGCGCATGACGCGCTCGCCCACAAGTGGCCGGAGAACGGCCTCGAGCTGCTCTGGCCGTGGCTCGGCATCGTCAATCTCAAGAGCGCGTACCTGGAGCGCGTCGGCGACGCGGCATCCGATCACGGCGATCCGGTGTGGGAGCCGGTGTTCACGGATGCCCGCAACGGCCTCGCGCAGTGGGGGCGCGCCCTCGACTACCTTGCTGCGCACCACTACGACGGCCCGATCTGTCTGACGGCGGAGTACACCGATGAGCGCGACCTCGTGGCGAAGGTAAGCACGGACCTCGACTACGCGCAGGGTCTGTACGAGAGCGCCCAGCACCGTGCAGGAGCCACGCGATGAGCGGGATGGAGCCGTCGCCCGTGCGCGTCGCCGTGATCGGCGCCGGTCAGATGGCGAACCTCGTGCACTACCCGTCGCTGACGGCGCTGCCGGATGTCGAGATCGTCGGTATCTGCGACCTCTCCGAGGAGCGCCGGCGTGAGACGGGAGAACGATGGGGCGTCTCCGCCCTGTTCGACGACTGGACGCAGATGGTGAACGAGACCCACCCCGACGCGGTCTACGTGATCGGTCCGCCGGAGCTGATGTACGGCATCTGGTGCGACTGCCTGCGGCGGGGGCTCGACCTCTTCGTCGAGAAGCCGCTCGGGCTTACCCTGCATCAGGCACGCACGCTGGCCCGGCTGGCCGAGGAGAACGGCTGCATCACGCAGGTCGGATTCCAGCGTCGTTCCTCTCCGCTGCTGGAGCGCATGCTCGACCGCGTCCGCGAACGCGGCGACGTCGTGCACGCCGTGTGCAGGTTCTACAAGAACGACCCCACGCCCATGGAGTCGGCGCGCGACCGCATGATGGATGACGGCGTGCACGTCATCGACACGCTCCGCCACCTCTGCGGCGGCGAGGTGGTCTCGGTCGCCGAGGTGACGCGGCGGGTGCTCGTGGACGATCTCAACTTCATCACCGCGACGCTCGAGTTCGACACCGGGGCCGTCGGCGTCATGATCACCAGCTGGACGAGCGGTCGCCGCACGTTCGGTGTCGAGATCCATGCGCCGGGGATCATGGCGGAAGGCGACCTGGAGGTCGGCGGTGTCATCTGGGGTCCGGACGGCGTCCAGGAGCTCGATGCCGCCGAGGTGGCCGGCGCGCCGGAGCTGCATGTGCGGGGCGGCTTCCTGGCCAAGAGCGCCGAATTCATCGCGGCGGTGCGATCGCGCCGGCTGCCGTCGTCGCACTTCGGCGACGCGCTCAAGACCATGACGGTCGCCGAGACCATCCTCGCGAAGTCGCTCCTCGACGAGCAGAGATAACAAAACGTTTAGCTCTGCCTCGCTGATATTGACTCATTCGATCTGGTTTCCCTACTATCTACCAAGCACGTAACGTTTCGCTTAGCGCTCAAGGAGGAGTTCATGAAGGCACGATGGACGAAGTCAAGGGTGCGGGGCCGCATCGCCCTGTCCATCCTCACGGCCGGCGCACTGGCGCTCGGTCTCACGGCGTGTTCCGGAGGCGGCGGTAGCTCGACGTCCGGCCTCTCCGGCAACACGCTCAAGATGTACACGTGGATCGGCGGCAAGGCCGACAAGCAGCAGTGGACCGACTACATCGCCGGGGGAAAGCACGCAGACCCGAAGATGTCGGTGAGCTTCTCCGGCCCGCCGATCAACGACTACTACACCAAGCTCCCGACCGTGATGAAGAGTAGTAGCGCGCCCTGCCTGGTCACGTTTCAGAATGGCCGAGTCGGCCAATACGTGCAGGGGTTGGAGCCGCTGGACGATCTAGCGCAGAAGAACAAGGTCGACCTGAAGGCCTACAGCTCGGCGATGCTCGAGCAGCTGAGCGTCGACGGCAAGCTGTACTCCATTCCGTTCAACGCCGGGCCGACCGTGATTCTCTACAACAAGAAGATGTTCAAGGATGCCGGCGTCGCCGACCCCGGCCTCAACTGGACGATCGACGACTTCATCGCGGCAGCGAAGGCGACCACACGGAACGGTGTGTACGGGTTCGCGATCCCCCAGGCGTCGAACCCCATCAGCACCCTCATGGCGGCCGATGGCCACCCTTGGGCGGATAAGAACGGTGCGAAGCTCGACGACCCGAACTTCCGCAACGCGCTGCAGTTCCTCGTCGACCTTTCAAACAAGTACAAGGTCGCGAAGCCGCTCGAGGCGGCCGCGGGTGGCTCGTTCCCCGACATCGATGCGTTCAGCACCGGCCAGGCGGCCATGGAGATGCAGGGCTTGTGGGACCTGCAGCATGAACAGCAGACGCTCGGCAAGGACAACGTCGGCATCGCCGTGATCCCAAGCCAGAACGGCAAATCCAAGGGCTTCATCGGCGGCTCGGGCTTCGGTATCACGAAGACGTGCGGCGACAAGCAGAAGGCGTTCGAGGCGATCGAGGCCATGACCAGCAAGAGCGGACTGGAGTACGTGACGAAGTCACAGGCATCCGTTCCGGCTCGGCTGGATGCGCTGGACGCGTGGTCGAAGAATGTCGGATCTCCGGCGTTCGCTTCAGTCATCAAGCAGATGACCGGCGACGCGACGCCGTCTCCTGTGCCGGCGAACCAGGCTCAACTCGACACTCTCCTCACGCAGTACGAGGTGAACGCGTTCTCCGGCAAGAGCACCGTCGCCGAGGTTCTGCAGCAGGTGAAGGCTGGCCTCGGGCAATGACGTCAGCCGGTCTCGACCGCGCGAAGGCCGGACTTCCCGGCCGGCCCCTGAGCCAGTCGGGGAGTCGGCCGGGGGGCCGCCCGGGGACCCCGAGGGGCTGGCTTCGCCGCCGGCCCTTCGGGGGTCCCCGCTGGGTGGGATGGGTGTTCGTGCTCCCCGGGCTGATCGGGCTGGCGGTGTTCATCGTCATCCCTCAGGTCGCTTCGCTCATCCTGGGGTTCTCCAACTCGACGCTGCTCGGCGGAACGCAGTTCACGGGCACCGAGAACTTCGTGCGGCTCTTCCGCGATCCTCAGTTCCTCAACAGCGTGCTCGTCACGGCGATCTTCGTGCTGGTGTACGTGCCCGCGAACATCGCGATCTCGATGGCCATGGCCTTGTGGCTGAAGACGCGCATCGCGGGACGCAACTGGCTTCGCGTGATCTTCCTGATTCCGGCGCTCTCACCCATGGTCGCCAACGCTGCGGTCTTCCGGCTGCTCTTCCAGAAGGACGGCGCCGTCAACGAGGGACTCGCTGCCATCGGCATCGGTCCAGTCCCATGGCTGAGCGACGGCAACTGGGCCCTGGCGACGGTGATCGGCGTCTCGCTCTGGCAGTCGTTCGGCTACAACATGATCGTGCTCGGTGCCGGAATCGACTCGATCAGCCCCGACGTCATCGCCGCCTCGCGCATCGACGGGGCCGGCCGGTTCCGCCGCTTCTTCTCGATCACACTGCCCCTGGTCAGCCCCGCCCTGTTCTTCACGACCGTCCTGACCGTGATCGGGGCCTGGCAGACGTTCGCGCAGGCCTACGTGATCACCGGAGGCGGCCCTGGCAACAGCACGATGACGATCATGCTGTACCTGTACCAGACCGCCTTCACCAACAACCAGCTCGGGTACGCGTCGGCCATCGCCACCGTGCTCTTCGTGATCATCGCGATCTTCACCCTGTTCCAGCTCTGGGGACAGAGGAAGTGGGTGCACTATGACTGACGACCAGCGCGCGGCCTCCGGGTCCGGATGGCGGCGACGGATGCGTCCGGTCGGCATCGCCGCCAACAGTACGGTCGCCTGGGCCTTCGCCGTCGTGTTCTCGTTCCCGCTGATCTGGACGTTCTTCACCGCGCTGAAACCAGCGGACGAGGTGTTCGGCACCCACATCAGCTTCATCGGCTCGAAGGTGCTCTGGTCCAACTTCGTGGATGCCTGGACCCAGGTCGACTTCGGCCGCCTGCTCCTGAACAGCCTGCTGGTGGCCGCGATCTCCACGGTGCTCACGCTCGTCGTGGCATCCCTCACGGCGTTCGCCTTCGCGCGACTGCGGTTCCCGGGGCGCAACGCCGTGTTCCTGCTGTTCGTCATCACGCTGACGCTGCCGAGCGAGGTCGCGGTCGTGCCGCTGTTCCTCGGCTTCGACCAGGTACGGCTCACCGACACCTGGGTCGCGCTCATCCTGCCCGGCCTGTTCGGTGCCTTCGGAGCGTTCCTGCTCCGGCAGTTCATGCTCCAGATCCCGGGCGAGCTGGAGGAGGCCGCCCGGCTCGACGGGGCATCCACCTGGCGCATCTTCACCGGCGTGATCATCCCGCTGGTTCGGCCCGCTCTGTCGGTGCTGGCGATCTTCGCGTTCCTGGGCAGCTGGAACAGCTTCCTGTGGCCGCTGATCATCCTCAACAGCTCCGACAAGTGGACCATCCCGATCGGAATCGCCGGATTCACCACCCAGACCGGAACGCAGTGGCAGCTGCTCATGGCCGCGTGTGTGATGACGATCGCCCCCGTGGTGATCGTGATCGCGTTCGCCCAGAGGCAGTTGGTCGCCGCGATCGGCGCCGGCGCCTTCGGCGGCCGTTGACCTTCGAGCAGACGGAGCAGTATGACCCTCGAACCGCTTGACCCCTCGACGCTGCCGGCGCCCGTCGACGTGTCCGACAACCGTGAAGCGCTGGCCATGGTCGACAGCGTCATCGCGGACGGCCCGTACGACGCCACGTGGGAATCGCTGTCCCGGTACCGCGTTCCGCAGTGGTACCGCGACGCCAAGTTCGGCATCTTCCTGCACTGGGGAGCGTTCTCGGTTCCCGCGTTCGGCAACGAGTGGTACCCGCGCACCATGTACCGGCGCGGCACGCCCACCTTCGAGCACCACGTGCAGACGTACGGGCCGCACGACCGCTTCGGGTACAAGGACTTCCTCCCGCACTTCCGCATGGAGCGCTTCGACCCGCAGGAGTGGGTCGCGTTGTTCAAGCGCGCGGGAGCGCAGTTCGTCGTCCCGGTCGCCGAGCATCACGACGGCTACACCATGTACGACACCGCGCGCTCCCGCTGGAAGGTCACCGAGATCGGCCCGCAACGCGACGTGATGGGCGATCTGCTCGCGGAGGTCGACCGGTCATGGCTGGTCGCAGGCGCGTCGACGCACCGGGCCGAGCACTGGTTCTTCATGAACCGCGGCCTCGAATTCGACTCGGATGTGCGCGACCCGGCGTACGCCGATCTCTACGGGCCGGCGCTGCGCAAGGAGATGACGCCGACGGAGCGGTTCCTGGAGGACTGGCTCCTGCGCACGGTGGAGATCATCGACTCCTATCGCCCGCAGATCCTGTACTTCGACACCGGCATCGAGGAGCCGTCGTTCGAGCCCTACATCCGACGTCTCGCGGCGTACTACTACAACCGGGCCGCCGAGTGGGGACGCGAGGTCGTCATCAACTACAAGTGGGAGTCGTTCGCGCCGGGGTCTGCGGTGCTCGACGTGGAGCGCGGCACGATGAGCGGCATCCGCTCGGATGTGTGGCAGAACGACACGTCGGTGTCACGCACCTCGTGGAGCTGGGTCGAGGGACACGACTACAAGGATGCGACGGAGCTCGTGCAGGAGCTCGTCGACGTCGTGTCGAAGAACGGCAACCTGCTCCTGAACATCGGGCCTCGACCCGACGGGACGATCCCTGAGGAAGAGGTCGCTCTGCTGGAGGCGGTCGGCGAGTGGCTCGCCGTTCACGGCGAGGCGATCTACGGGTCGACGCCCTGGGCCGTGTTCGGCGAGGGCCCGACGTCGCCGAGCGGCGGATCATTCACCGACGCGGTCGCGCCGGTGTACACGGAGGAGGACATCCGCTTCACGACCATGCTCGAGGTCGGGCACCGGTACGTGTACGCGATCGGGTTGGTGCGCCCGGAAGACGGACGCATGCGCATCCGCAGCTTCGGTTCCGGGAGCCGGCTCCTCGACCGGCCGATCGTGGATGTCCGTGTGCTCGGCTCGAGCGAGACCCCCGAGTGGGAGCGCACCGAGTCGCACCTCGAGGTCGTGCTCCCCGAGCAGGAGACCCGAGGAACCGCGGGCGCCGTCGTGCGGATCGAGCTGGAGCCTGCGGCCCCCGAGAAGCGCATCGACTTCTTCCACGGCCTGGGCATCTAGCGCGGAACCGCACGCTGACCGCACCGGCGCGGGCACCGGCACCGCCGCCGACGTCGTCGAGGAGACGGCCCCGGCGCGAGGCCACGCGTCTGTCCGACGCATCCGCTCGCTTCCGAATGAAACGGAGAACCACATGAACAAGATCGACAACGTACCGACCCGTCGCCTGGCGAGCGGCGCCGTGATGCCCGGCATCGGCATGGGGACCTTCGGCTCCGATCACTACGCGGCCGACGAGGTGGCCGCTGCGGTTCGCGGCGCGATCCGTGCCGGATACCGGCTCATCGACTGCGCGTCGGTGTACGGGAACGAGGCCGAGGTCGGTGTGGTGCTCGAGGAGGCGATCACGGGCGGCGTACCTCGCGACGAACTGTTCGTCATGACGAAGGTGTGGAACAACGCGCACGAGCCGCGCGCGGCACGGGAGTCGGTTCTCCGGTCGCTTCGCGATCTGCGCCTCGACGTGCTCGACGCCGTCTTCGTGCACTGGCCGTTCCCGAACCACCACGCGCCGTTCGCCGATGCGGCCGACCGCGATCCGGCGGCGAGGCCGTACATCCACGAGGAGTACATGGCCCTGTGGCGCGAGCTGGAGAGCCTCGTCGACGAGGGCATCATCCGCCACCTCGGAACGTCCAACGTGACCATCCCCAAGCTGACCGCCATCCTTTCGGATGCCCGCATCGCCCCCGCGCTGAACGAGATGGAGCTGCATCCGTGCTTCCAGCAGCCGGAGCTGTTCCGGTTCTGCCTCGACCACGGCATCCAGCCGGTCGGGTACTCGCCGCTCGGGTCGCCGTCTCGTCCAGAGCGCGACCGCACGTCGGACGACGTCTCCGACATGGAGCATCCGGTCGTCGTCTCGATCGCTGAGGCGCACGGAGTGCATCCCGCGCTGATCTGCCTGAAGTGGGCGGTTCAGCGCGGTCAAATCCCGATTCCGTTCTCGGTCAAGGAGAGCCAGTACGTCGCCAATCTGCGCGCCGTCGTGGAGGATCCGCTGACCCCGGCGGAGCTCGAGGAACTGCGGTCGACCGAGCGGAACAACCGGCTCGTGAAAGGCCAGGTGTTCCTGTGGCCGGGCGCGGCGAGCTGGCTGGAGCTGTGGGATGTCGACGGCACGATCCCGGGCTGGGACGGCTACCTGGCCGACCGCGCAGCAGCCGACCGCGCAGCAGCCGACCGCACGGCAGTGGAGGTGAGCGCGTGATCACCGGACCCCTCGTCCACCCCGAGCTCCTCGAGGCCCTCGCCTCGTCCGGGCACGGCTCCGGCATCCTCATCGCCGACGGCAACTACCCGTACCTGACCGCGACTGCACCGGGGGCGCGCGTCATCCACCTCAACCTGCGCCCCGGCCTGCTCGATGTCACGACCGTGCTCGAGGCCGTGCTGACGACCGTGAACATCGAGGCGGCGACGCTCATGCAGACGCCGCCTGGCGTGCACGCGCCGGCGCAGGAGGAGTACGCGCGCATGCTCGGCCCGGATGTTCCGATCGAGCGCGTCGAGCGGTTCGCCTTCTACGACCGGGTGCGTTCGCCCGACACCGGGGTGGTCGTGGCCACCGGAGACGAACGGCTCTACGGCAACCTGCTGCTCACCATCGGACTGCGCTGAGCGCGGTCTACGTTGAGGTCGGTCTGCACTGGAGCGCGGCGGCTACTCGTCGAGCCGCACCACGGATGCGCCGGGGATGAGCTGCGCCGGCAGGTACTCGATCGTCGGTTCCGGTCGTTCCGGATGCGTCTCGATGTGGTCGGCAATGAGCCGGGCCGCGTGCGTGGCGATCCTCCTGGTCGGCTGAACGATGACGGTGAGCTTGGGCGCCAGCGCGTGGGCGAGCTCGCGGCCGTCGAATCCGACGACGGAGATGTCCTTTCCGATGCGCAGACCGGAGTCGTTCAGGGCGATCACGGTGCCGAGCGTCAGCTCGTAGTTCGTGGTGAAGATCGCGGTCGGCCGGGGGCGGAGCGCAAGCAGCTCCTGAGCGGCCTGGTGCCCCGCGTCGACGGTCAGCGGCACCAGCCGCTGCAGCGTCGGATCGACGTCCACGCCATCCGCTGACAGCGCCTGCTCGAAACCCTGATGGCGCAGCCGCATCGAGGAGATCGTGGGGTCGCCGCCGACCAGGCCGATGCGGCGGTGGCCGTGGTCGAGGAGGTGCTGCGCGCCCATCGCCCCGGCGGCCGCGTTGTCCAGGAAGACGCCGTCGGCCTGGATGTCGTCGACGTACCAGTCGACCATCACTACGGGAACCTGCTTGGCCGCCTCGCGCAGCGCGGGAACGTCGTGGGGTGCGGTGACCGCGACGATGCCGTCCACCATCCTGCTCATCAGCAGGTCGACGGTCTCATCGCGAGGATCAGGGCTGGCCGCCACGATGACGCTGATGCCGCGAGGCCGCAGCGCCTCCTCCACACCGGCGATGATCGTGAGGTGGAAGTCGTTGTCGAGCGCAGGCAGCAGCACCCCGACCGTGCGGGAGCGCCGCGAGCGCAGCGTGCGGGCGAACTGGTTCGGCCGGAAGTCCAGCTCACGAGCCGCTGACTCGATGGCCTCGCGATTCGCGTCGAGAACGTTGCGCCCATTGAAGTACTTCGAGATCGTGGCCAACGAGAGTCCGGTGGCCCGCTGGATGTCCTTGTAGGTCGCCATCGCCTCGTCTTTCCGCACTCCTGAGACCCGCACACCACGACGGCTACGATTCGTTCGGCCAGCATACCGAGGATCGGCTGAGAGCGAATCGTTTCGTGCGGGATGCCGCGGAGCCGGCGACGGCCGCTACCTGCCGACGTAGACGGGCGGGCGGCCCTCTGCCTCGGCCGCGCGTCCCTCGAGGAAGTCCTCCGTGCGGTACAGCGCGGCGTACTGCTCATCGAGCCTGGCGAACGCCGCAGCCTCGGAGTCGTCGATCGCGAGGTGCGCCGATTCGAGGGCCGTGCGGATGCCGAGCGGCCCGCAGGCCGCGATCCGCTCAGCCACCTCGATCCCTCGCGCGATGGCGGACTCGCGGTCGGCTTCGACGTACTGCACGAGGCCCATCGCCTTCGCGTCGTCGGCACCCCAGTGCTCGCCCGTCAGGATGTAGCGCATCGCCCGTGCCCACCCGGCCTCGCGCGGGAATCGGATGGTGCCGCCGCCGCCCGGAAAGCGCGCGTGAGTGGTCTCATCCTGCCCGAACTCCACGTCGCGACTGGCAACGCGGATGTCCGCGGTGAGGAACAGCTCGTGGCCCATGTTCCAGGTGTCGCCGTGTGCCACGAACACGAGGGGCTTGGTGAGGTGGCCGGTCTTGAAGAACGGGTCCTCCATCTTCTCTGTCAGCTCGAAGTTCTTGCCGGACTGCGCGAGCGCGTTGAAGGCATCCACATCGATGCCGCGCGACAGCGAACGGCCGTGGCCGTACACGACGGCTGCTCGCAGCTCCGGGTCGTTGTCGTAGTCGTAGTACGCCGAGGCCAGGCCGTAGTAGGCATCCGGATCGAAACGGTTGTCCCGCTCAGGCCTGTTGATGCCGATCAGCACCACGTTTCCGCGCCGCTCCACCGTGATCTTGTCCATCGCGCGCCTCCTCGCTCGTTGGTGTCAGTGTGACACGCGCGCTGAGGGGCCGACGTGGGCTCTCGACCAGGGCTCGTGGGGGTGATCGCGAGCGTCGCTCTGGCGCCCGAAAGCCCGCTCCAGCGCCATCGTTATGTTCGTCGCGCCGAGAAGGCGCCCCGAGCGCCTGGACACTGCGGCAGACTGGCGTCACCGCTGAACGCCCGCGAAGCGGCGAATCGAGAGCCGGCCGTGACACAGATGTCCTACTTCAGAACCCCGCATTCGTTCACCACGGATGTCGACATCTCTTCGATCGACTTCTGGCAGCAGGGTTTCCGCGCCCGTGACGAAGCATTCCACCGGCTCCGTCGGCAGGCGCCGATCAGTTGGCATCCACCGCTGCAGACGCCGGGGCTTCCCAAGCGCTTTCGAGAGGCCGGCTTCTGGGCGGCGGCCACGGCGGAGACGATCTCCTTCATCAGTCGGCATCCCCAGCTGTTCAGTTCCGAGATCGGCCAGGTGAGCGTGCGGCCCGCTCCCTTCCGGCTCGCCGCGAACATGCTCGTGACGGATCCGCCGCGCCACTCGGACTATCGGCACCTCGTCGGCAGCGCGTTCACTCCCCGCACCATCGCTCGTCTTCAGCGGGCCATCGACCATCGTGCGGTACAGATCGTGGGCCGGGCGGCCATGCAGGAGGAGTTCGACTTCGTCGACGCGATCGCCTCGAAGATGCCGCTGCACACGATCGCCGACCTGATCGGCGTCCCCGATTCCGAACACGAGCGATTCGTCGAGCTCGCGGGAAGCTACGTCCGCACCCGCATCTCCGCCGATCCGTCCGGCATATCCGTCACCGAATTCGTCGCCGCCCAGGGCGAATACCTACGAGACCTCTGCGATCGGCTCTGCCGGGAGCGCAGGCTCGAGTCGCACGACGACCTCATCACGGCGCTCGTTTATGGGCACATCGATGAGCGGCCGTTGAGCGACGACGAGATCTACTCCACGATGATCCTGCTCATCACGGCGGGGGATGACACGACAGTGCAGGCCACCACGCTGTCGTTCCTCGCGTTGCAGGGCTTTCCCGAACAGCGCGCGTGGCTGTCGGCCGACTTCGATGCCCGTTTCGACGTGGCGTTCGACGAGCTCATCCGTTATGGATCCCCGGTGCTCAGCTTTGCGAGAACGGCGACGGACGACATCGAACTCGACGGACAGCGGCTCGCGGCGGGCGACAAGGTCGCCCTCTTCTACTGCTCCGGCAACCGCGACGAGACGCTCTTCCCCGAACCTCACGACCTCGATCTCACGCGTCAGCCGAATCACCACATCGCCTTCGGCGGGGGTGGAGTGCACTACTGCCTCGGAGCCGCGCTCGCCCGGGCTCAGATCAAGGCTCTCCTTCAACAGCTGCTGCGCCGACTTCCCAACGTGGAGCTGAGCGAGCCGCAATTCGGATTCAACGAGGCGATCCATACCGTCGACAGCCTCGTGGTGCGCCCCATGCGCCGAACGGATGGCAGTTTCGCGCGTACCACCTGTCCGGGTGGCCTTTCGGCGTGACCGCCTGGGCGTCGCCTCAGGCGGCAGACTTCTTGGTTCGCGCCGTCGTTCGCGCCCGTGTCTCGGTGAGCAGCACGATGACGATCAGCACCAGCGTCATCCCCGCCGCCGCGTAGATCGCAGGAGCGGTCAGCGCGAGCGGGATGACGGCGGCCGGCAGGATGATCGCGGGAGCCGCCCACCGTACGACGTTGCGAGCATCCGTGCCGTACCGCGCCGAGATGATCGCGTTCGCCGTGTAGACGAGCGCTACGCCGGCGCCGAGGGATACGGCCGACGCGGGAGGCAGGGTCAGCATCGGCTCGCGGATGGCGACCGACAGCGCTCCTGCGAGCGCCATGATGCCGGCAACCAGCAGGAACGGCAGAAACGCGAAGGTATCGACGATGCCGCGCGAATCCTTCTCGGTAACGAGCTTCTCCAGGCCCGACCGCATCGCGTCGACCCCGTAGATGAAGAGGATCCACGCCAGCCCCGCCGTGATCACCAGACCCATTCCCGCAACCACCGCGGACAGCGGGTTGGGTTCATCGGACAGCGTCGTCACGATGGACAGCACGCACTCACCCAGGGTGATGATCACCAGCGTGCCGAACCGCTCGGCCAGATGGTCGACGTTGACGCTCCGGAACCGCTCGAGCATGCTCGGCGCCGTCACGACGAGCAGCACGATCTCGATGAGGATGGCCACCGCCCACAGCACGTAGTCGACGGGGGAGGGCAGGAACGCGGAGACCAGCCAGAGGATGGCGGTGCCGCCGTTGTAGGTGAGCAGCCGGATGCGCGCTGCCAGGCCGGTCGCCCAGCTGCGGCGCACCCACAGCGCCAGGAGCACGGCACGTACGGCGGCATTGCCGATGGCGAACAGCCACGCGAGCTCCCCGACCGCCTCGGGCGCGGCCACTGCGAGCACCCCGACGCCGGCCATCGCCGCCAGCACGAAGCCGGCCATCGCCCGCCGGGAGAGTCCCGTCTGGATGTTGGACGTGAACGTCAGGTTCACCCACGTCCACCACACCGAGGCGAACAGCGCCACGAAGATGCCGAGCTCGGTGAACGTGGCGTGCGTGCGCAGCCCCTCGGCGAGCTGCCCGATCAGCGCGACGAAGAGGAGATCGAAGAACAGCTCCATCCAGTTCGCCTGCGACGCCTCAGGGTCGTGGCGGTGGGGCTTCGGGTCGTGGGTCTCCACGGGGCCATCATGCCGGTAACAGCGGCCCGCCACTCCGTCACGATGATGATCCTTCCCGCCGACTTGAACATGTCCCAGGCGGGATAGCAGCTGTGATTCGGTGACCTTTCGATTTTCTGGCCGGACGGCGGCGTGCTGCGCAGCGGGAACTTCCGGCGCCGTCAGTTCGCGGTCGCTGCTGAGGCCTGTCGTGAGCGGGATCCGGAGTTTCCTCAGCTCACCATTCACGACCTTCGGCACACCGCCGCGAGCTTGGCGATCTCGGCCGGCGCGAACGTGAAAGCCGTGCAGCGGATGCTGGGACACGCGTCGGCGGCGATGACTCTTGATGTCCACCCTGACCTGTTCGATGACGACCTGGAATCAGTGGCTACCGCACTCGATGCCGGAGCAGCCGCTGCAGATGTGGGCAAAGTGTGGGCAAAGTAGTCATTCCCAGGATCGAAAGTGTCCTTGGAAACGAGAAAACCCCCGGTTGACCGGGGGCTTTTCTAGTGGCTCCGACCGGCATCGATCCGGTGACCTTTCGATTTTCAGTCGAACGCTCTACCAACTGAGCTACAGAGCCGAGGCATCCGGCACAAGGAAGGATGCCCACTGGAAAAGAAGCCCTCCATAAAGAAGGGCTTCTCCACCGCGACCCTGACGGGACTTGAACCCGCGACCTCCGCCGTGACAGGGCGGCACGCTAACCAACTGCGCTACAGGGCCTTGTGATTTTCAGTTATCAGTGTAGTCGAGCTCCGGACCGCGTTGCTCACCAGACTCAATCGGTCAGCCGGAAAGCAAGCCTTCCGTCCTCACCTCAATCGCCTGTGACCCCAACGGGATTCGAACCCGTGCTACCGCCGTGAAAGGGCGGCGTCCTAGGCCACTAAACGATGGGGCCGTCCGCGCTCACGGCGTTGACTACCGAGGGACAAGCTTAGAGGAGGCCTCCGCGATTGCCAAACCGAGAGGTACGGCGGGGACGCGATCGTGCGCCGGCGAGTCGTGCTTCGGCGCATAAGAATAGGAGATCTGCCGTGGCGCGCCGACTGTGGCCCATGAGCGCGGGCGTGTCGGCGCGATCCTCCGATTTTCGGATGTCCCGACCGCTGAGGAAGCGACTGGTCCAGGCAAGTAGAGACGTACCGAGGATGCGACTGCTGCGGAGCATCCGATCGGCTCAGGATGCGACGGGCTCGGACGACGGCAGGCAAACGGTCCTGTGCCCGTCGGTGTACGCGTCCTGAAGGTGGTTCTCGCCGCGCGCCCCGTGCCGGTAGGCGCTCGGGGACACCTGGCACGAGCGCGTGAAGTGGGCGTAGAAGCTGCTCTGCGAACCGAATCCGGCTGCGTGCGCGATCTCGCTCGTCGTCATACCTGTGGTGAGCAGCAGGCGTTGCGCTTCGGCCATGCGGCAACGGGTCAGGTACGCGCCGAGGGTCGTTCCGACGGTCTCGCGGAACAGCGTCATCGCGTAGTTCGGGTTGAGGTGAGTGGCCTTCGCGATGTCGGCCGGCGTGATGTCGGATCGGAAGTTCGCCACGGTGTACTGGGCCATCTCGACGATGTGCTGCATCCCGTCGTTGTTGGGATGGCTGGCGCGGGCTTCGGGCTGCGGCTCGTGGCCGTGCTCCAAGAAGTAGAACAAGAGGCGCTGCACGAGAGCTTGGATCTCGAGAAGCGCGCACTGCTCCGTCGCGCCGCCGGTCAGGTCCGTGACCCACGACGAGAACATGGGTTCGACTTCACGTCCGGTCGCCTCAACGGGCAGCACGATCGGCCTGCTCTTCAGCAGCTCCCGAAGGTGCTCGGCCGGCAAGCCCCAGCTGAACACCGTCGACAGCGGGATGTGCACCCAGTAGTTCTTGCCGGCTGGCGCCGTCTCGTCATCGATCAGGCGATGCGGCGTGGATGCCCAGAACAGCGCGATCTCGCCCGCCTCGACGAGCAGGCGGTCGCCGCCGAAGAGGTATTTCAGCCGACCTTGAACGACGTAGTTCAACTCGAGGTCGTCGTGGCGGTGCGACTGCGGCATCTGAGGGGCAGGTCCGCGGCGCGCCCAGATCGCGGGGTCTTCCACCACGACCTGTGAAGCGGGGGTAATCGGGCTGGGTCGTCTTTGGCGCATGTGCTCACGATAAGCGCACCTGAAGATCCTGGAAATGCTGCCTTGCGATCGAGAAGCCTCGTGCACTTGCGGCTTCCTACCGTACTGATATGCCTGAGAACGCAGCCAAGCCCAAGATCACCATCATCGGAGCCGGGGGCTTCGTCTTTCCGTTCCGCCTCATCGGCGACCTGATGAGCTTTCCCGCCCTGCGCGACGGCCGCCTCTGTCTCATGGACATCAACGCGGACCGCGTCTCGCGAGTGGCGGCTGCCGCACGTGAACTGGCGTCCCACCACGGGTTCGACATCCAGATCGATGAGACGACGGATCGACGCGAAGCACTGTCCGACGCCGACGTGGTCATCATCACGTTTCAGGTGGGCGGAATCGAGTCCTACCGGCACGACGTCGAGATCCCACGGCGATACGGCGTGGACCAGACCGTCGGCGACACGGTCGGCCCCGGCGGCGTGTTCCGGTTCCTCAGGTCCGTGGGTGCCTATGAGGCCATCGCGCGGGACGCGCTCGAGCTTTGCCCCAACGCCCAGTTCATCAACTATGCGAACCCGATGGCGATGGCGACTGCCTTCCTCAACGCCAAAGGCCTTCGCACGGTCGGACTGTGCCACAGCGTGCAGGGCACGACGCGGATGCTCGCCCGAACGCTCGGTGTTCCGTATGACGAAGTGAACTACGTCTCGGCAGGGATCAACCATCAGGCATGGATCCTCAAGTTCGAGCGCAACGGCGAGGATCTCTACCCCCGGCTGCGCGAGACCATGACCAGGCTCCACCTGCGAGGACGTGGAGCACAGGGATTGCTCACGGACGACGGAGACCACAGCGAGGCCGCCGAGGTGGCGAGCAATTACGAGGGCGGAAACGAACAGGTCCGCACCTCGATCATGGACACCTTCGGCTACTTCCAAACGGAGTCCAGCCATCACGCATCCGAGTACCTGCCCTACTTCCGCAAGAACCCGGATCTCGTCACCGACTTCATCCCTCAGCGATGGGACTACTTCGAGATCTGCTCCTCCCATGACGAGCAGGGCGACATCGACCAGCAGCTGCAGAAGCTGAAGGACGAGCTCGCGCCTTCGGTGGAGTACGGGGCGACCATCGTGAACTCGCTCGTCACGGGTGTGCCGAGCGTGATCTACGGGAACGTGCCCAACTCATCCCTCATCACCAATCTTCCGGATGACGCGTGCGTCGAGGTGCCCTGCCTTGTCGACAAGAACGGTGTGCAGCCCACATCGGTCGGGGATCTGCCTCCTCAGCTCGCCGCCGTCAACCGCACGAACATCGGCGTGCAGACGCTTGCGGTGCGGGCTGCGCTCGTGGGCGACCGCGAGAACGTGTACCACGCCGTCGCCCTCGACCCTCTGACAGCGGCCCTCCTCACGCTCGACGAGATCCACGCCATGACGGACGAGTTGCTCCTCGCTCACGCCGACCTGCTCCCCGAGGCGCTGCGACTGTCGGCGGAGGACGCGCGACGCGTCGAGACTGCGGCCTGACAGCCGAGCGATCCCCAGCCCGGCGTCAACGCAGCAGCACCCCCAGGGCGGATCGCACCCCCCCAATGTGTCATCGATGAACAAAGGAGTTTGCTATGCCATCACCATTCGCGCCCAACGACGACAGGATGATCTCACGGCGCACAGCGCTGCGGTACGCCGCAACGGCTATCGGCGGGATGGCTCTCGTCCCCGCGTTGGCCTCATGCTCCTCGACCGGCACCTCGTCGGGTTCGAGCAGTGTCGGTCCTGACACGAAGGCCGACCTCGTGATGACGACCTGGAACATCCCGGCCGACCTCGTGGCGTACAAGAAGTTCGCGGCCGCGTACAAGAAGACGCACCCGGGCGTGAACATCAAGGTGCAGGTCACACCCAACGGCGACTTCAACCAGTACCTGAGCACGCAACTCGCGGGTGGCAACGCGCCCGACATCATCCGCAACACCTGGCAGCAGATCGGACGATGGGCGAAGAACGGCGGATTCATCCCGCTCGACGACTACCTGAAGAAGGACTACGGCAAGGGCTTCGGCGAGACGTTCTGGAGCGCTGCGCAGCTGAACGGGAAAGTGCACGGCATCCCTCAGCACACCGACACGTTCGGCACGTACTACCGCACCGAGATCATGCAGACGGTCGGGGCGAAGATCCCGGACAGCCTGGATGCGGCGTGGAGCTGGGACGAGTTCCTCGACGTCGCTCGAGAGGTCAAGAAGGCGACGGGAAAGGCCGCTGTCGCGTACGGCTTCGAGGGCGTCAACACCGCGTATCGCTGGCTCCCGTTCCTCTACATGCACGGCGGAAAGCTGATGGAGGACGATGGCAAGACTCCCGCGATCGACTCCACTGAGGGCATCGAGGCGATCGCCTGGTTCCAGCAGCTGTATACAGAGGGCCTGATCCCGAAGTCGAACACGATCAAAGGGTCCACGACAGCCGCGGTCGAGAACACCTTCACCAGCGGACAGGTCGGACTGATGCTCTTCGGCGACTGGATCATGGCCGAGATCGGCAAGGGGCTTCCGCAGGAGAAGTGGAACATCACCTACATGCCGAAGGATGTCTCGGCCGCTTCCGACCTCGGCGGAAACCTGCTGTCGGTCTCTCGCAACTCCAAGAATCCCGCCGTCGCGGCTGACTTCATCCAGTTCGTCTGCGACCAGGCGAACATGAAGTACTTCTGTGAGACCGACCTCTTCCTCCCGGTGAGAACGTCGCTCATGGACGAGCAGCTCGAGTTCGCCTCCAACTCGGAGCAGATGTCGCTGTTCAGCAAGCAGGCGAAGACCGTTCCCTCTGCGATGGCCAAGGTGGAGACGTCACCGAACTTCGCATCCATCAACCAGGTGCTCGCCGACCAGCTCGACCTGTGCTTCATCGGCAGCCAGACGCCGAAGGAGACGGCGAAGAACATCTCAGACGGAATCAAGAGCGCGGCGTGATGACGAGCGCACTCACGCCTCAGGCGGGTGAGGCTCGAGCGGGCCGCAGCAAGGCGGTCGCACCGCTGAGCGGTCGCAGTCGCAGGAGACGCCAGGCTCGGTTCGCGCCCTGGGCGTTCATCAGCCCGAGCCTCATCCTGTTCGCGTTGTTCGCCTTCGCGCCGATCATTGCCGCAGTGATCCTGAGTTTTCAGGACGTGCAGCTCTTCGGCGACGGAACGTGGGTCGGCACCCAGAACTACCAGACGATGTTCACCACGCCGTTGTTCTGGACGAGCGTGTGGAACACGGTCATCTTCACCGTCGGCACAGTGCCCACCAGCACCGCCATCGGTCTGCTGCTCGCCGTGATGCTGAACCGGAAGCTGCCGGGAAGAGGCATCATCCGGAGCCTGTACTTCCTGCCCATGGTCGTCTCCGGCGTGGCCGTCTCGCTCGTCATGGTCTGGATGTTCAACAGCGACAACGGCATCGTGGACGCCTTCCTCCAGGTGGTCGGCCTTCCGCGGATCGACTGGCTGAGCTCGCCCAGCTGGGCCATGCTGACCGTGATCCTCGCCGTGGTGTGGGGACG
Source organism: Humibacter sp. (assembly GCF_035547335.1). GTDB lineage: Bacteria > Actinomycetota > Actinomycetes > Actinomycetales > Microbacteriaceae > Humibacter. The sequence continues at coordinate 41,188 of NZ_DASZVF010000041.1, forward strand.
CATCGGCTTCTGCATGGTCACGTACCTGGCCGCGCTTCAGGGGATCAACCCGTCGCTACTGGAGGCCGCGCAGATCGACGGCGCCGGCACGTGGCGACGCTTCACCTCGATCACCTGGCCTCTTCTGAACCCGACCACGTACATGCTCGTCGTGCTCAACATCGTGTTCTCGCTGCAGGCCTTCGACGTGATCTACGTCATGACCGGCGGAGGCCCAGGCTTCTCGACTACGGTGCTCATCCAGTACATCTTCCGATCCGCATTCACCGACGGACGGATGGGATACGCCTCGGCCGTCGGCGTGTTCCTCGTGGTCGCGCTTCTCGTGCTCACGCTGTTGCGCAATCGGCTGTCGAGGCGAACGGAGGAACTGTGATGACCGCGTACACAGCGCAGAAGACGATCCCGACGAGGGGCGGCACGCGGCCGGCACGCCCAGGCAACACGCGCCGTGCCGTCGGGAAGTGGGTGGTCTGGGCGCTGCTCGTGATCGGGGCCCTCGTGATGTTCTTCCCGGTCTACTGGGTGTTCGTCACGGCCATCAGCCCCGGAGGACTGGCAGAGGGATCGGGTTTCGCGCTCTGGCCGTCCCGCGTCGACCTCAGCGTCTTCGCCCGTGTCTTCCAGAGTCAGCCCATCGGACTCTGGATGCTGAACTCCACCATCACGTCGGTAGCGAGCGTCGTCCTGTCGGTGGCAATCAGCCTCCTCGCCGGATACGCGTTCGCGAAGTACCGGTTCCGTGGCAGGAACGCCATCTTCGCGCTCATGCTCCTGACGATCATGGTGCCGATCCAGGTGATCGTCGTTCCGGAATTCGTGATCATCTCGAAGCTCGGGCTCGTCAACTCCTACTGGTCCGTGATCCTGCCGAGTGCTGCGCAGGGCATCTGCATCTTCATCGCCCGCCAGTTCCTCATCGCCGTCCCCGACGAGCTGATCGAGGCGGCCAGGGTGGACGGGGCGAGCGAGTTCCGCATCTTCCTCCGCGTCGTTCTGCCGATGAGCGGACCGCTCATCGCGGTGCTCACGATCCTCACGTTCGTCTGGCGCTGGAATGACTTCATCTGGCCTCTTGTCGCTCTGCAGACGCCGGATAAGTTCACGATGTCCGTCGGATTGAACTCCCTGAATGGCGCGTACTCGCATCCGTGGGATCAGATCATGGCCGTCACACTGCTCTCGATGATCCCGGTCATCATCGTGTTCCTGATCTTCCAGCGGCAGTTCGTGCAGGGGATCGCGGAGTCCGGGCTGAAGTAGCTCGCGCATTCCGGGACCGGACGCGACGGGTGCACCGGCTCGAAAATCGGAGATCCGCTGCGCCGCGCCGGATGCCTCCCGCACGGCTCGGCGCGTCGGCACGGTTCTCCGATCTTCGAGCCGGCCGCCCCACGCGGCCCCAGCCGAATCCCGCAACCCTCGCGGAATGACCCGGGCGGCGGCCCCGGCCCGGGTTACAGTCGCACCGAGTACCCGCCGGCGGCGACCCCGCGCCCGCATACGAGGACGAGAGCATGACGCGAGACGAACGTACGCCACGACGCGTGCGCATCCGGCGAGCGGCGGGGCGAATCAACGTTCCGATCGCGGTCCGCGCCCTCGTCGCGATCGTGGGTCTCGTGCTGGTCGGCGGCATCGCGGCTCCCGCGTACGCCGATGACTACCCGAGCTGGCAGGACGTGCAGAACGCCAAGGCCAACCAGGCGGCGGCGCAGGCCGAGGTGACGAAGATCCAGGGCCTCATCGCGAACCTGCAGACGCAGGTGCAGCAGACGCAGGCCGCCTCGGTGAAGGCCGGCGACGAGCTCAGCGAGGCGCAGCAGAAGTTCGACCTCGCCGACGTGAAGGCGCAGGGGCTGCAGGCGCAGGCATCCGGTCTGCAGAAGAAGGCGGATGACGCCACCACCCAGGCCGGCCGGCTCGCGGCCGAGCTGTACCGCTCCGGCGGCGGCAACCTCACGGCCAACCTCTTCCTCGGCGGAAGCAAGAGCGCCAAGGATGCCGACAAGCTGCTCGACCACCTCGGATCCGCTTCGAAGCTGGTCGAAAACACGAGCGGCATCTACCAGCAGGCGGAGCAGGCGCGCAACACGGCCAAGTCCATGAGCGACCAGGCGAACGCCGCCCGCACGGAACGCGAGCAGCTGCGCGCCGACGCGGATGCCGCCCTGAAGAAGGCGGTCGCGGCGGCGCAGGCTGCGCAGGATGCGTTGGCGGCTCAGCAGGCGCAGTCCGTCGTCTTGGAGGCACAGCTCGCCGCGCTGCAGGACACCACGGCGAAGACGGTCGCCGGGTACGAACAGGGCGTCGCGGCCCGTGCCGCGGCAGCCGCGGCTGCCCACACCGGCGCGGGCCTCCCGGGTGGATACGTCGGCCCGCAGGGCTGGGCGGTGCCCGCCTATGGACCCATCACCGACGGTTTCGGCTCGCGTGTGGCGCCCTGCTCCGGGTGCAGCAGCTACCACGAAGGCGCCGACATCGGGGCCGGATGCCGCTCCACCATCTACGCCGCGCACGACGGAACCGTGACGTTCACCGGCCCGTATGGGGGGTACGGAAACCTGGTGATGCTCGACAACGGGGGTGGCATTTCGACGCGATACGGACATATCGTGAGTGGTGGCATCCTGGTCGGCATCGGCCAGCATGTGGGTGCAGGGGAGCCGATTGCCTTGGTCGGCTCGACCGGAGAATCCACGGGATGCCACTTGCACTTCGAGGTGCGGACCGGTGGAAGCGCCATCGATCCCATCTCATTCATGGCCGCTCGGGGAGCACCGCTCGGCTGAAGATCGCGGGGGGCGATATGGCAACCGAATCGCCGAACGAGTCTGCGCGCGCAGACAGGCTGAGACACGAGAACGACATCCTGCAGGCCGAACGGCGGCAGCGTGAGCGGGCGTCCGTGTGGGGTCCGGCCGGACATCCGGTGACGGATGCCGAGCGCGACGGCAAGCGCAAGCGCACCACGAACCGCACGTCATCCCTCGTGCCGCTGTCGATGAGTGCCGCGGTCGTCGGCGTGATGACGGGTGCGATCGGCATCGCCGTGCCGCCGGCGCACGCGGATGACTACCCCAGCGCCAACGACGTGCAGCAGGCGAAGCAGAACGTCGCCGACCAGCAGGCGCTCGTCGACAAGATCACCGGTCTCATCGGCGACCTGCAGAAGCAGGCGGATGGCGCGCGCATCGCCGCGGACAAGGCCGCAGAGGCCTACCTCATCACCAAGGGCAAGCTCGACGACGCGACGGCCAAGGCCGAGCAGCTTCAGGCCAAAGCGAAGGCCGCCGCGAAGACGGCGAAGACGTCCGCGATGCGCGCAGGTCTGCTCGCATCCCACCTGGCCAAGACCGGTGGAGACTCGTCGGTGAACCTGCTGCTCAGCGGCGGCGACGCCGACGCGTCGAGTCAGTTGCTCTACCAGCTGGGAACCATGAGCCAGCTCACCGAGCAGACCAGCACCATCTACCGGCAGGCCGTGACCGACAAGAACACGGCGTCATCGCTGGCCGACCAGGCCACCGCCGCCGAGAAGACCAGGAAAGACCTGGCGGATGCCGCCGAGGCCGCCCTGCAGAAGGCGAAGGATGCCGCATCCGCCGCGCAGGCCGCGCTCGCCGACCAGCAGACGAAGCAGACGGAACTCGTGTCGCAGCTCGCGACGCTGCAGAACACGTCGGTGCAGGTGGCGCAGCAGTATGCCGAAGGTGTGCGAGTGAAGGCCGCGCAGACCGTTACCGCCCCGCCTTCGCAGGGAAGCTCGGGCGGATCGGGCGGAACCTCCGGCGGCGGTCAGGCCGGTGGGTCGCCGGGTGGCGGCTCGCCCGGCGGCGGGTCGCAGGGCGGCGGGTCGCCGTCCGGTGGGGGCTCGACCGCGCCCTCCGGTGGGGGTGGCGGTGGTGTCGGCGCTCCGAACAGCAGCGCTGTCGAAACGGCGATCTCATATGCGTACGCCCACATCGGTGCGCCGTACGACCTCGGTGCTGCCGGACCCGTGTACTACGACTGCTCGGGACTCGTCATGGCCGCCTACGGCGCCGCGGGGATCTACGTCGGTACGCACAGCGTGTCGAGCCAGTTCTACACAGCCCAGGCCCGGGGCCAGGTGGTGCCGCTCAGCCAGCGCCAGCGCGGCGACATCATCTTCTGGTACGACGACGGCTTCTACCACGACGCCATCTACCTCGGGAACAACCAGATCATCGCGGCACGCGACTACGGCGAGCCGCTCGCCGTGCAGTCGCTGTGGGGGTCTCCATACCCCTACGTCGCGCGTCCCACCGCCTGAGTGCTCGCGTCGTGGGGCGAGCCGCTGCGCCGGACTTTTGTGGAATCGCCGTACGGAAATCGCGATTTCCGTACGGCATATCGTCGAAGTTGCGGTCTGCGGTGAACGGGGCCGCGGCGACCTCAGCTGATGGTGTGCGGCGAGCGGGCGGCAGGGCCGCGCCGTATTCAGGATGAGAGTCCTCTCGGCTGCGATATGCGGGTGAGAACCGCGTGATCCTGAAAACCGCGGCAAGTGTGCGGCTAGTGGGCGCAGCAGATACCGGGGTAGCGGGTGCGGCAGGTGCCGGGGGAGCGGGTGCGCCAGGTGCCGGGGGAGCGGGCGCAGCAGCTATCGCGGCAGAGCGGCGACGACGGACCGGGTCACCGCGGCGATGAGGTCGTCGTCGGAGGCGGCATCCGGAGCGTTTCTCGTCGTATAGATCGCGAGCACGATCGGCTTGCCGCCCGGCGGATACAGGACCGCGACATCGTTGCGTGAGCCGTAGCCTCCGTTCCCCGTCTTGTCGGCAACGCGCCACGTCGACGGCACGCCCGCGGGGATGTACGACGCTCCCGTCGTGTTGCCGAGCATGGTCTGCAACAGGAACTGCCGTCGCTGCGCGGGGAGCGTCCGGCCGAGTAGGAGCGCTTTCAGGTCCGTGGCCACCTGCTGCGGGGTGGACGTATCGCGCGGGTCGCCGGGAACCGCGGAGTTCAGGTCGGGCTCCGTGCGGTCGAGGTTCGTGACCTCGTCACCCCATGAGCGCACTGCCGCCTGCGCTCCGGACGGACCGCCGAGTCTCTCGTACAGCAGGTTCGCGGCTGTGTTGTCGCTGTACTGCAGCGCCGCCCCGATCAGGTCGCTCAGCGACATGCCGCTCTCGACGTGCTGCGATGTGATCGGAGAGTACGACTGCAGATCGGCGGATGTGTACCGCACGATCCCGGCAAGCTCCGCGTCGGTCGCATGCTGAAGCACAGCCGAGGCGGTGAGCATCTTGCTCGTCGAATCCAGGGCGAACCGCTCGCGCTGCCGGTACCCGTACGTCGCTCCGGTGCTGGTGTCGATCACCTGCACACCCACGCGCGCGGCGTACTGCGTCTCCAGCGCCGCAAGGGCCGCGTTCACGGCGTCATCGTCGACGTGCGCCGTCGAGCTGTGCGGGGCGGATGCCGACGCCGTGGCCGACCCGGATGCCGACGCGACGTGTGCAGGCTGCGCTGCCGCGCATCCGGTCAGCAACGCGAGCAGCGCAATGCCGGTCGCGGCCATCGCCGCCGACCGCCGACGGCGCGACGGCGACGGAGCGGACGGTCCCGCACCATGTGGGACGCGCGCCAAGGGCCGGCCCAAACCGAGGCGACGGTGCAGACCGAGCCGGAAGCCCAGGTCGATCAGTGGCCCTGCTCGGCGAGCCGGGCGACGGCCTCCTGCACCAGCTTGTCGGCGTCGGCGGCGGAGCCCCAGGCATCCACCTTCACCCACTTGCCGGGCTCGAGGTCCTTGTAGTGCTCGAAGAAGTGCTGGATCTCCTTCTTCGTGTACTCCGGAATGTCGTCCACGTCCTGGATGTGCGTCCAGCGCGGGTCCTTGTACTGCACCGCGATGACCTTGTCGTCGCCGCCGGCCTCGTCGCTCATGTGGAGCACTCCGACCGGACGCACCTTCACGCCCACGCCGGGGAACAGCGGGTAGTCGAGCAGCACGAGCACGTCGAGCGGGTCGCCATCCTCACCGAGCGTGTTCTCGAAGAAGCCGTAGTCGGTGGGGTATCCGAAGCCGGTGAACAGAACCCGGTCGAGGTAGACGCGACCGCTCTCGTGGTCGACCTCGTACTTGTTCCGGCTGCCGCGCGGGATCTCGATGATGGCGTCGTAGTCGGCCATGGTGCTCCATTCGTGGGGATGCCTATGGATGCCCGCCGCGGCCGTCCGCATGCGTCGCCGCCGCTGACGAGCGCCTTCCAATCTACCGTCGGCCCGATCGTGCTCCACCGCCGAGATCCACCACCACCGGACTCCTCCGTCGTCGCGATCCTCGGCCGACCCTCCACCTGCACGCGCGCACGGCCTAGCGTTGACCCGTGACCGATGCCGAGCGCCGCCCGCGCCTCACCCCGCCGATCGCCGACGTGCGCCGAGCCGTGCGCGACACGCTCGCCGCGGCCGGCCTCGGCGAGGGCGACCGCGTGCTCGTGGGGCTCTCGGGTGGGGCGGACTCGCTCGCGCTCGCGGCCGCAGCGGCGTTCGAGGGGCCGAGGGCCGGCATCCAGGTCGGTGCCGTCATCGTCGACCACGGGCTGCAGGATGCCTCCGCCGAGATCGCGGACCGCGCACGCGAGCAGGCGGTCGCGCTCGGCCTGGACCCGGTCGTGGTGAAGCGCGTCGAGGTGGCGACGGCCGACGCGGGCGGCCCAGAGAACGCTGCACGCGAGGCACGCAGGACCGCGTTCGTGGAGGCGCTGGTCGAGGCTAAGGCGTCGCATGTGCTGCTCGCGCACACCCTCGACGACCAGGCCGAGACCGTGCTGCTCGGACTTGCGCGGGGATCGGGCGCGGCGAGCCTGCAGGGCATGGCGCAGGCATCCGGAAGCACGCTGCGGCCGCTGCTGGGCATCCGTAGGGCGACGACGAGGCAGGCGTGTCTCGACGCGGGCCTGACGCCATGGGACGATCCGCACAATCTCGACCCCTCTTATACGCGCGTGCGTGTGAGGCTCGAGGTGCTGCCCGTGCTCGAACGAGAACTGGGCCCGGGCGTCGCCGAGGCACTCGCGCGCACGGCCGAGCAGCTGCGTGAGGACGCCCAGGCGTTCGACGAGATGATCGAGGAGGTCATCGAGGACATCTGCGAGCCCGCCGAGGCGGGCATCGCCGTGTCGGTCGGCGCGCTCGAGGCGAACCCGCCCGCGCTGCGCAACCGCATCATCCGGTTCGTCGTCTTCAGCGAGTTCGGGGTCGCGCTCGAGCGCGTGCACGTCGTCGCCGTCGCGCGCCTCGTCACCGACTGGCACGGGCAGAAGCCGCTCGACCTGCCCTGCGGCATCCGCGCGGCGCGTGCCGGCGGACGCATCGTGTTCTCCACGACGGGATCCACCACGGTGCTCCCGCACGACCACTGAAGTGGAGCGCGGCGACGGGGAAGAGTCGGCGAGGAGGCACTGGGGCGGAAAAACCGACGCGCAGGCACCGACGCAAGAGCCGACGAGGAGGCACTCCGGACGATGCACTAGTGCGGAAAAACTGACCCGGCGGCACCAACCCCCGCCGGGATGCGTCGCTCCCGACCGCCATAGGATTGAAGGCATGCTGCCAGAAGACATCGAGGGCGACCTCACGAGGGTTCTCGTCACCGAGGAGCAGATCCACCAGCGGCTCGACGAGATGGCCGCCCAGATCGATGCCGACTACGCGGGCAAGGACGTGCTGCTCGTCGGCGTGCTCAAGGGCGCCGTGATGGTGATGGCCGATCTGGCTCGCGCGTTGACGATCCCGATCAACATGGACTGGATGGCGGTGAGCTCGTATGGCGCGAGCACGAAGTCCAGCGGTGTGGTGCGCATCCTGAAAGACCTCGACTCGGCGCTCGCCGACCGTCACGTGCTCATCGTCGAGGACATCATCGACTCCGGCGTCACGCTGTCGTGGCTGCGGGAGAACCTCATCTCCAGGGGACCGGCATCCGTGGAGATCTGCGCGCTGCTGCGCAAGCCGGATGCCGCCAAGGTCGCCGTCGACGTCAAGTACGTAGGCTTCGACATCCCGAACGACTTCGTGGTGGGGTACGGGCTCGACTTCGCCGAGCGCTATCGCAACCTGCGCTCGGTGGGAATCCTCGCTCCGCACGTGTACGAATAGGCGCTCGAACGGGGGGCGCGTTGACAGCACGCCGTCGGCGAACATGCAGATGCCCCTCAGTGCCGTGGCGGTAGCCTGACAGCACCATGAACCTCAAAAAGATCTTCCGTGGCCCCATCCTGTGGATCGTGCTTGCGGTCGTCATCGTGTGGATCGGCTCCAGCCTGATCACGATGTCGGGCTTCAAGGAGGTCAGCACCGAGCACGGTCTTGAGCTCCTCAAGGACGGCAAGGCCACTCAGGCGACGATCGTCGACAACGACCAGCGGGTCGACCTGACCCTGGCCAAGGCCGACGGCAACAACGGCACCTCGGTGCAGTTCTACTACGTCGAGCCGCGTGGGGCCGACGTGGTGAAGGCGGTGACGGATGCCGACCTGTCGAAGGGCTACAACGACCAGGTTCCGCAGCCCAGCTGGTGGCTGTCCGCGCTGAGCATCCTGCTCCCCGTCGTGCTGATCGGCGCGTTCTTCTGGCTGATGCTCTCCGGTATGCAGGGCGGCGGCAACAAGGTCATGCAGTTCGGCAAGTCGCGAGCGAAACTGGTCTCGAAGGAGAGCCCGAAGGTCACGTTCGACGACGTCGCAGGCAGCGACGAGGCCATCGAAGAGCTGCAGGAGATCAAGGACTTCCTCAAGGAGCCGGCGAAGTTCCAGGCGGTCGGCGCTCGCATCCCGAAGGGCGTGCTGCTGTACGGCCCTCCCGGCACGGGCAAGACCCTGCTGGCGCGAGCCGTCGCCGGCGAGGCGGGCGTTCCGTTCTACTCGATCTCGGGTTCCGACTTCGTCGAGATGTTCGTGGGTGTCGGCGCCAGCCGCGTGCGCGACCTGTTCGACCAGGCCAAGCAGAACGCGCCGGCCATCATCTTCGTCGACGAGATCGACGCCGTCGGCCGCCACCGCGGTGCCGGTCTCGGCGGCGGTCACGACGAGCGCGAGCAGACCCTGAACCAGCTCCTGGTGGAGATGGACGGCTTCGACGTCAAGACCAACGTCATCCTCATCGCGGCGACGAACCGTCCCGACATCCTCGACCCCGCGCTGCTGCGCCCCGGACGCTTCGATCGTCAGATCGGCGTGGATGCGCCCGACCTGCAGGGCCGCAAGAAGATCCTCGAGGTGCACGGACGCGGCAAGCCGCTGGCGGCAGGCGTCGACCTCGAGGTCGTCGCCCGCAAGACGCCCGGCTTCACGGGTGCCGACCTGGCGAACGTGCTCAACGAGGCCGCGCTGCTCACCGCACGCTCGAACGCCCAGCTGATCGACAACCGCGCGCTCGACGAGGCCATCGACCGCGTGATCGCCGGCCCGCAGCGCCGCACGCGCGTGATGAAGGACCAGGAGAAGCTCATCACGGCCTACCACGAGGGCGGCCACGCCCTCGCGGCCGCCGCGATGCGCCACACCGACCCCGTGACGAAGATCACGATCCTGCCGCGCGGTCGCGCCCTCGGTTACACGATGGTGCTGCCCCTGGAGGACAAGTACTCCGTGACGCGCAACGAGCTGCTCGACCAGCTCGCGTACGCCATGGGCGGCCGCGTCGCCGAGGAGGTCGTCTTCAAGGACCCGACAACGGGCGCCTCGAACGACATCGAGAAGGCCACCGGCATCGCCCGCAAGATGGTCACCGAGTACGGCATGAGCTCCGACATCGGTTCGGTCAAGCTCGGCCAGTCCTCCGGCGAGATGTTCCTCGGTCGCGACATGGGTCACCAGCGCGACTACTCGGAGCGCATCGCGGAGCGCGTGGATGCCGAGGTGCGGGCGCTGATCGAGAAGGCGCACGACGAGGCGTGGCAGGTCGTCAACGACAACCGCGACATCCTCGACCGCCTGGCGCGCGAGCTGCTCGAGAAGGAGACGCTCGACCACAACCAGATCGCGGAGATCTTCAAGGACGTCAAGAAGCTGCCGGAGCGCCCCGAGTGGGTGTCGGCCGAGAACCGGGTGTCTCCCGGCATCCCGCCGATCGCGTTCCCGGAGCCGGAGACCGCGCCGATCGACCCGGGCATCGTGGACGGCGACGTCGACTCCGACCCCAATCCCAGCAAGCCGAAGCGCTCGCGACAGATCAAGCCGCGTCCCGCGACGGCGTAGCCTCGGAGAGCCGCGGATGCAGGCGGACGAGTCCCTGCATCCGCGGCCTTCGTCCCCATCGCATCGTGAGATTCCCGGCGTCGTGCTGAGCAGGCGATGGGGCGGAGCCAGGCACGAACGGAGAGGCGCGAACTGATGGCCATCGACCGCGGACGCATCGAAGCGGCGGTCGCCGAACTGCTGGCGGCTATCGGCGAAGACGTCACGCGGTCGGGCCTGCAACAGACGCCGGCTCGTGTCGCCGAGTCGTACGAGGAGTTCTTCGGCGGACTCGCCCTCGACGCAGCTGAGCCTCTCCGCGAGAGCGTGCCGCTCGGCGAGAGCGAGGCCGAGACGGTGCTGCTGCGCGATGTGCACTTCCGCTCCATGTGCGAGCACCACCTGCTGCCGTTCCTGGGCGTCGCACATCTGGCGTACCTGCCGCGCGATCGCGTCGTCGGACTCGGACGCCTCGCCAAGGTCGTGGAGATCCTGGCCGCGCGGCCCCAGCTGCAGGAACGCCTCACGGAGGAGATCGCCGACACGATCGTCGACGCCCTCGATCCCCGAGGCGTGCTCGTCGTGCTGGATGCGCAGCACGCGTGCGTGACGACACGCGGCGCGCACCAGACGGATGCCTCCACCGTCACGATCGCGAGTCGCGGCGAGCTAGGCGACCCGGTGGCGCGCGCCGAGCTGATCACGCTGATCGGCCGGGGAGTCGCGTGACGCGCATCATGGGCGTGCTCAACGTCACGCCGGACTCGTTCAGCGACGGCGGTCGCTGGGCGTCGACGGATGCCGCCATCGCGCACGGCCTCGAGCTGGCGCAGCAGGGCGCAGACATCGTCGACGTCGGCGGGGAGTCGACGCGCCCGGGCGCCGAGCGGGTTCCCGTACCGGCCGAGCTGGGGCGCGTGCTGCCGGTCGTGCGCGAGCTCGCTGCCGCAGGCATCCGGGTGAGCATCGACACGATGAACAGCGAGACGGCCGCGGCGGCCCTCGACGCGGGCGCGCAGATCGTGAACGACGTGTCTGGCGGCCTGGCCGACCCCGCCATGGGGCCTCTCGTCGCCGAGCGCGACGTGGACTACGTGGCGATGCACTGGCGCGGGCACAGCCGCACGATGAACGACCTCGCCCGCTACACGGACGCCGCCCGCGAGATCCGCGAAGAGCTGTTCCGGAGAGTCGACGAGCTGGAACGTCAGGGCGTCGCACGGCGGCGCATCATCGTCGACCCCGGCCTCGGATTCGCCAAGAACTCGGAGCACAACTGGGACGTGCTGCGGCACCTGCGCGAGTTCGAGTCGGCCGGACTGCCTATGCTGCTCGGCGCATCCCGCAAGCGGTTCCTCGCCGACCTGATGTGGGTCGGCGCCACGCCGCAGGACCGCGACCTGCCCAGCGCCGTGATCGCGGCGCTCGCGGCCAGGGACGGGGTCTGGGGCGTTCGCGTGCACGACGTCGTCTCCACGAGGATCGCGCTCGATGTGGTCCGTTCCTGGAGCGGCTCCGGCGATGACGACAGGATGGAACCATGAGCGGCGACCGCATCACCCTGACCGGCATCCGGGTGCGCGCGCACCACGGCGTCTTCGACTTCGAGCGCGAGGACGGGCAGGACTTCGTGATCGACGTGGTGGCGTGGCTCGACCTGGCGCCGGCGGCGAACGGTGACGAGCTGGGCGCGACCGTGCACTACGGGGAGCTCGCGGAGGCGGTGGCACAGGCCGTGGCGTCCGATCCGGTCGACCTCATCGAGACGGTCGCCGAGCGCGTGGCACGCGTGGTGCTGGCGTTCCCCGTCGAGCGCACCGAGGTGACCGTGCACAAGCCGCAGGCGCCCATCGCGGTGCCGTTCGGTGACGTCGCGGTCACCGTCGTGCGCGATCGGGCGTGGGCAGCGGAGGTGGTGTCGTGATCGTGAAGCCGCAGCGACTGCGACCCATGAAGCCTGCCGTGGTGGCGTTCGGCAGCAACCTCGGCGACCGGGAGGCGACCATCAGGGCTGCACTCGACGACCTCGCGAGCACACCCGAGGTGCGAGTGGATGCCGTCTCGCCCCTCATCGAGACGGCGGCGCTCCGGCTGGACGGCGTCGACGAGGATGCCCCTCGCTACCTCAACGGTGTCGCCCTCGTCTCGACGGCGCTCGACCCGCACGCGCTCCTGGACGAGCTGCAGCGCATCGAGGATGCCAACGGCCGCGTGCGCCTCGAGCGCTGGGGCGATCGCACACTCGACCTCGACCTCATCGCCATGGGCGACCGGCGCATCGAGGATGACCGGCTGACACTGCCGCATCCGCGAGCAGCGGAGCGGGGGTTCGTGCTCGCGCCGTGGCTGGACGTCGACCCGGATGCGGAGCTGCCGGGGCTGGGACGCGTGGATGCGCTGCTGGCGGGCTTGCGGGCATCCGATGCGGCGGCGACCGGCGAGGGAGGACGCTCGTGAGGCGCACCGGACCCGCCGTGCTGATCTCGCTCGGCGTCGTGGGCGTCGTGATCGGATACCTGCTCGAGCTCGCCCTCGTCGCGGCCGGATCGCCCATGCTCATCCCGCCGATCTCGCTGTCGATCACGCTCGTCGCGATCGGCATCATCGTGGTGCTGCTGGCGATCCCGATCAGGCGGGCCGTGCGCAGCAAGGTGAAGGTGCACGTCGATCCGTTCCGCGCCATGCGCATCGCGGTGCTCGCCAAGGCGTGCAGCCTGGCGGGCGGGCTGCTCACCGGAACCGGCATCGGGGTGGTCATCTACGTGCTGACGCGGCCGGTGCCCGCGCCCTCCGCGTCGGTGTGGCTGAGCGTCGCGGCGGCCGTGAGCGCCGTCATCCTGCTCGTCGGCGGCCTCATCGCCGAGTACTTCTGCACGCTCCCGCCGCCCAAGGACGAGGAGACCGAGCGTTCCGAGCACGCGCCGGCGCACTGAGCCGGACGTCGAGCGCCAGCGGTGAGGCAGACTGGAGTCATGGCTGTCGATCTGCAGGAGCTGCGCCGGCTGCGCATGGCCCGCGACCGGATGGATCGCGAGTACGCGCAGCCGCTGGATGTGCCCGCGCTCGCCGCGACGGCCCTCATGTCCGCCGCGCACTTCAGCAGGCGGTTCCGCGAGGAGTACTCCGAGACGCCGTACTCCTACCTCATGACGCGGCGCATCGAGCGCGCGAAGGCGCTGCTGCGGCGCGGCGACCTGAGCGTGACGGATGTCTGCTTCGCGGTCGGATGTACCAGCCTCGGCTCGTTCTCTTCCCGCTTCACCGAACTCGTGGGCGTGACGCCGTCCGCCTACCGCGCCAACAGCCACGAGGTGCTCGACTCGTTCGCCTCCTGCCAGGCCATGCTGCTCACCCGGCCTCGCCGCAGCGAGGGGCGAGCGCATCTGGAGGAGCGGCTCGTCACGTCATCCTCGTGACCGCGTCGCGGGCTCGGGCACGACGAACCGCGGCGCGGCGGCAGCCGCCGGAAGCGAGCAGTTTCGGAGAAGCCCGGGCTCCGGTGCCCGCCTAGCGTTGAGGTCATGACAGTAGCCATCAGCGGCGTGCACGTGCTGGTCGACGACCCGCAGGCAGCCCTTTCCTTCTACCGCGACATCCTCGGCCTCACCGTGAAGAACGAGGTCTCCAACGGCGGATTCACCTGGATCACGCTCACCACTCCCAGCCAGCCCGAGATCGAGATCGTGCTGGAGCAGCCGCACGCCGGCCGGTCGCAGGAGAACGGCGACGCGGTCGCCGCGCTCCTGGCCAAGGGCGAGCTGCAGATGCTGCAGCTGCGCACGGACGACCTCGGTGCGACGTTCGAGAAGCTGGCTGCGGCATCCGGTGTCGAGGTGGTGCAGGAGCCGACCGACCAGTTCTGGGGTGTTCGGGATGCCGCGGTGCGCGACCCCAGCGGCAACCTGATCAGGATCGCGCAGGCCTGACGCCTTCGGGCACGCTCGGCGAGTTCGTTGCGCGAGCTCGGCGCGTGCTTCGTGCGCGGGCACCCTGCGCCGCCCCTGTGCCAGCGTCCTGAGCGAGCTCCCCGTGCGAGCCGACGAGTCGATGTGCGCCCGACACCGGGCTGTTCGGCTCACTCGGTCCCCCGGGGAGCTCGGTCGCGTTCCAGGGAGCCGAGCGGTGCTGGGCGGACGACCGCGGCGGGCGAGGGATGCCGGACTGTGAGCACGACGTCTCGCCGTGTGCCTTTCCATGCAGGCAGCGTCAGTACCATGGAGGGCACGATCCGCCGGTCAAGCGGTCGAACCGAGGAGCACAGTGTCGCAACGACTGGACGTCGCCGCGCTCGACGACACGACGCCATGGCGCC
>NZ_DASZVF010000042.1:0-19810 GCF_035547335.1 Humibacter sp.
GCATGGCCGCCCGGGCACCGCGAGGTCAGGCGCTGAGGGCGTCGACCGCTTCGGCGATCACGTCGGCGACCGCATCGGGGCGGGAGACGCTGAGCGCGTGCGAACCTCCGGAGACCTCCCGCACGCCGCGGCCTTGTGCCCGCTCCGCGCCCGCGCGGTGCTCGGCGACCGGGATGTTGAGGTCTTGGTCGCTGAAGACGAACCAGGACGGCGTCGTCTTCCACGCGGGAGACTGCGTGGGCAGCGGTTCCGTGAGCGCGGCCTGCGTGACGGGTCGCTGGGTGGCCGCCATCAGCTCCGCGACGTCGGCCGGCACGTCAGCGGCGAACTGGTGCCGGAACAGGTCCGGCCTGATGACGAACTCCACGCTGCCGTCCGCCAGCTGGTGCTGTGCGAGCGCGTCGCCGAGCGTGCTGCCGGGGAACTCTCCGGAGAGCTCGAACGCGGTCTGCCCGTGATCGGGCACGAACGCGTTGACGTAGACCAGGCCGATGACGGCGGGGTTGTCGGCCGCGGCCTCGGTGATGACGAAGCCGCCGTACGAGTGTCCGGCGAGCACGACGGGTCCGCCGACGGAGGCGATCACGTCGCGCACGTAGGCGGCGTCGGAGGCGACGCTGCGCAGCGGATTGGCCGCGGCGAACGCCTCGATGCCGCTGCGGTGCAGGCGCTCGATGACGCCGTTCCAGCTCGCCGATTCGGCGAAGGCGCCGTGCACCAGCACGACGGTGGGTTTCTGAGCATTCATGGTTCGTTTCTCTTCCTCTAGTGGATGGGTGTCTCGGGCTGAAGGCGGTGGATGTTCCTGGCTGATTCGCGTCGTGTCAGTCGGTGCCGAGCGCCTTGCGGAGCACATGGACGGCCTGCTCGACGGCGGCCGTCGTCGCGGCGCTCGACCGCAGGGGGTTCAGCATCATGAAGTCGTGCACGGTCGCGTCGTACCGCACGAGAGTGGTGCGCACGCCGGCCTGGATGAGCTTGCGACCGTAGGCCTCGCCCTCGTCACGGAGCACGTCGTTCTCGTCGACGACCACGAAGGCCTCGGGGAGCCCGGAGAGCTCCTCCGGTGTCGCGCGGAGCGGGGATGCCGTGATCTGGGCACGAGCCGCGGTGTCCGGCAGGTAGGCATCCCAGAACCAGGCCATCGCCTTCGCTGTGAGGTAGACGCCCTCGGCGAAGTCGCGGTAGCTCTCGGTGTCCTGGCCGGCATCCGTGACCGGGTAGTACAGGGACTGGTGGCGGAACGTCACGTCGCCGCGCTGCTTGGCGAGGATGGCCAGAACGGCCGCCATGTTCCCGCCGACCGAGTCGCCCGCGACGACGAGCCGCGAGGCGTCGAGTCCGTGCTCGCCGCCCTCGGCGACGATCCACCGCGCAACGGCGTAGCCCTGCTCGATGGCGACCGGGTGGTGCGCCTCGGGGGAGCGCGTGTACTCCACGAAGACGACTGCGGCCCTGGCACCGACGGCCAGTTCTCGCACCAGCCGATCGTGCGTGCCGGCGTTGCCGAGAACCCATCCGCCGCCGTGCATGTAGAGGATGGCGGGAAGCGTGCCGCTCGACCCCTGGGGCCGCACGATGCGCACACGGACGTCGCCGACCTCGGCGGGGACGGTGAGCCACTCCTCGTCGACGTCGAGTTTGTCGATCGGGGCGGACTGGAGATCGTCGAGCACCTTGCGCGCGGCGTCGGTGCTCAGCTGGTAGACGAAAGGCGGGGTGGATGTCGCGTCGACGATCTCCTGCGCCTCACGCTCGAGAGCCGGTTTCTGCATGGTCGTGATTCCTTCGATTCGTGCCGGATGTCGATGAAGCCCGAGCCGTGGCGTGCGGTCCGGACTGCAGCTATGACCGCGGTGCGCAGCAGCCTGTGACGGGAAGCCGAGTATTCGTCGAGACCGTTGTGGCGACCGGGCCGGTTGTCGCCTGCGACTCCTCATCCTCAGATTCCTCGTCGATTCGGGCACCTAAACGCCCCGTGCCTGAGGCAGGAAAGGCGTGCGGTCAGCGGCACCGGTTCCAGTGCGCGAGCTTCTCGGCCGCCATCACGATCCACACATCGCACACCCGATCGCTGTCGGCGTCGAGCAGGATCGCGGCGGCCACCTCGTCGTTCCTCCGCGCGATGAGCCCGGGTGTGCCGTTCATCGATCGGAGCTCGAGCTCTCGCGGCCCGCCGCCCAGGGCGAGGTCGATGAGCTGCAGAGCCTCGCTCACCCCGTTCGCGGCCGACCCGGTTCCTGCGACCTCGCCGCCGCTGTCGACGACGACCCGCACGTCGTCCGAGAGCAGCGCGGCGAGGAGGCGGGCGTCGCCTGAGGCGCAGGCCGAGCGGAAGGCTTCGACCAGAGCCGGTTTCGCCGGCTCATGACCGACTCGCCCGCTCGATGCTCCGCTCATGCGTTCGTTCCTCACCGACACCATCGTCATTGTGCTGCACGGGCACCATCCGGTCCTCGAAGAAGAACTCGGACAGCCTCGCTCGCACTCTGTCTCCGAGATGCAGGTGCCCGTCGTCGTCCGGATGCGCAGCGATCGGCACGTAGTCTCCGGCGCTGCTCAGACGCAAGGCCTCAGGGGCATCCACCGGCCGATGGATCTCCACGTACTCGCCGCCGGGGAGTCGCACGATGCGCCCGGTCTCGTAGCCGTGCAGGAGGATCTCCTGGTCTTTGCGCTCCAGTCCGATGGCCACCCGCCGGGTCAGGATGAATGCGGCGATCGGCCCGACCACGAGGGTCACCTGAAGCAACACCACGACGGACTCGACCGAAAGCCCGAAGTGCGTGGCCACCAGGTCGGCGCTGCCCGCGCTCCACAGCACGCCGTAGA
Organism: Humibacter sp.; assembly: GCF_035547335.1. Lineage (GTDB taxonomy): Bacteria > Actinomycetota > Actinomycetes > Actinomycetales > Microbacteriaceae > Humibacter. Next base: position 2,833 of record NZ_DASZVF010000042.1, read on the forward strand.
ACACCACGCCTGCCACGCCGATCGCGGTGCGCACCGGCACGGTGCGCGGGCGGTCGAGCAGGTGGTGCTCCCGGTGGTCGGCCGTCACCCACTCCTCGGCGAATGGATACACCAGCACCGCGAGCAGGAACAGCCCGACTACCGCGAGCGGAACGAGCACCGAGAGCGACCAGGTGTGGCCAAGCCAGACGAACTCCCAGCCGGGAGGCACGAGCCGCAATGCGCCGTCGAGGAACCCGGTGTACCAGTCCGGCTGGCTGCCGGCCGACGCGGCTGCAGGGTCGGAGGGTCCGTAGAGCCACACCGGGTCGACCGTGACGAACGCCGAGACGAGAACGAGCATCCCGACCACGAGCGCGAACAGGCCGCCGTTGCGCGCGGCGTGGTTCGGCCACAGCGGAACGCCGACGACGATCCGCTCGCTTCGCCCTTGTGCCGGGAACTGGGGCGGTTTGTGGAACCACGCGCTTCGGGCCCGCAGCACGAGCAGCAGCACGAGGAGGGCGGGCACGACGGCCACGTGCAACGGGTAGAGGTGCTCGATGATCGAACCGGGGAACTCGCCGCCGAACAGCAGGGACGAGAGCCAGGTGCCCATGACGGGGATGCCGAGCACGATGCCCTGCGTGATGCGCAGGCCGGTGCCGGAGAGCATGTCGTCGGGCAGCGCGTATCCGCTCCAGCCGCCCGCCAGGGCGACGATGAGGATGCCGAACAGCAGCACCCACATGCCCTTGCGCGGCCGCCGGAACGCTCCGGTGAAGAACGTGACGAGCAGTTGCAGGATGATCGCGGCAGGCAGCAGGAGCGCCGCCCAGTGGTGCGCCTGGCGCAGGAGCATCCCGCCGCGCACGTCGAACGACAGGGCGAGCGTCGAGCGCAGCGCCTGCGACATCGTGGATCCGTGCAGCGGCGCGTAGCTGCCGTCGTACCGCGTGAGAGATCCGGACGGCTGGTAGAAGAACATCAGCGCGATCCCGGTGCCGAACACCACGACGACGCACGCGAGGGTGACGATGCCGAACAGGTTCGTCCAATGCACGGGGGCGTGCCGCCGTCGCAGCTCCTCCCGGAACGCGATCACACGGCGTCCGGTGACGGAGTCGGAGATGGCGCGCGACATCCGCTGCGTGACGGAGGCCCGTGGCCTGCGGTTCACGCGCATCAGAGGCTCGGCTCGTAGACGCGTGCGCGTGCGGGGTCGCGTCCGCTCTCCGAGTGGGAGGCGGGCACGGTGGCGTGCGTTGCCGAGGTCCGATCGTCGCTGCGGGAGGCGGCGACGCGGCCTCCGTCGAGGAACGCTCGCCGCGGATGCTGCACCGAGATGAGCGAGATGATGTCCCGGCCGAAGAACACGGCGCTGGCCCACACCAGCAGCACACGCACCTTGCGCTCCCACGTGGGGATGGCCAGCACGTGGTATCCGCGGTGCATCACCCAGGCGAGGAACCCGGTGATCACGATGCGCTTGTACTGGAAGATCCCCTTGCCCAGTCCGAGCGTCGCGACGACGCCCAGGCTGTGATGCACGTAGTCGCGCGGGAGCTCGCCGTGCAGCACGGCCACGATGTTCTTCGCCAGCAGCGTGCCCTGGCGCACGGCGTGCTGCGCGTTCGGCACCGTTCGGGCGCCTGGCACATCGGATGCGAGGTCGGGGATGGCCGCATCGTCGCCGGCGGCCCACGCGTCGGGCACCGGGGCATCCGCAGTGCCGACGCGCAGGTCGGCCCTGGTCACGATCGACCCGCGCTCGTCGGTCGGCAGGTCGGTGTGGTTGGCCACCACCGGGTTCGCTCCGTTGCCCGCCGTCCAGACCGTGATGTTGGAGTCGAACTCCTCGCCGCTGGAGAGCACCAGGTGCCCGTTCTCGGCGGAGAGCAGCTGGCTGCCGAGGTGCACGTGGGCGCCGCGTTCGGTGAGCGAGCGCACCACCCAGGCCCCTGGCTTGTCGGTGACCTCGGGCAGGATGCGATCCCTCGCCTCCACGAGGTGGAACGACAGCTCGGGGAAACGCAGCTCGGGATACGACCGCAGCAGTGCCGTCGCGAGCGACAGCAGTTCGGAGAATCCCTCGACGCCCGAGAAGCCGCCGCCGACGAACGTGACCGTGAGCAGCCGCGAACGCTCGGGGCCCGGCGGCAGCATGGACGCGCGGTCGAAGGCATCCAGCAGGCGGTCGCGGATCGCGACGGCCTCCTCGACGTGCTTCATGCCGATCGCGTGGTCCGAGAGACCCGGAATGGGGAACGTGCGCGTGATGGCGCCGGCGGTCACGACGAGGATGTCGTAGGTCATGGTGAACGCGTCGCCGGCGCGCGGCTGAAGCGTGGCCGTCTTGTCGGCGTGACGGATGTCGGTGACGGCGGCATGCAGGATGCGCGTCCTGCGCAGGTGGCTGCGCAGCGAGATCGCCGCATGTCTGGCCTCGATCGAACCGGCAGCCACCTCGGGAAGGAACGGCTGGTAGGTCATGTAGCCGCGAGGATCGACGACGACGATCTCCGCTTCGTCACGTCGCAGTCGCTTCTCCAGCTTCCATGCCGTGTAGAAGCCGGCGTATCCGCCGCCGACGATGAGGATCTGACGCATGGTGTGCCTCCTGTCTCGTTAAGAAAGACCGGAGAGCAGGCGGAAATGTGACGGATTGCCGCCGACGAGCTGCGACGGGCCGGGCCCCACGACCAGCGGAGGGGCGGTCGTGGAGGGCCTCGGGCCTAGGCGAGCTGCAACGCCGAGAGCTTGGCCGGGTTGAGCACCCACAGGAGCTGCTGGATGCCGTCGGAGGTGGCATCCAGCGTGACGACGGCGAACACGCTGCCGTCGCGCTCGATAGCGGCAGCTGGGGCGCCGTTCGCCTCGAACGGGCGCACCGTGGCATCCACCCAGAAGCGGTCGGCGAACGCGTGGTAGAACTTCGCCGCCGTCTCACGGCCGCGCACGGGGATGCGAGCCGCTCCCCTGATGCCGCCGCCGTCGGAGTAGGTGACGACGTCCGCGGCGAACAGGTTCTCGAGCCGGGCCATGTCGCCGGAGCGCGCCGCAGCGAGGAACGCGTCGAGGAACTCCCGCCTGCGCTCGGGGTCCACCTCGTGCTTGGGTCGCTCGGATTCCAGGTGCTTGCGAGCCCTGCTCACCATCTGGCGTGCCGAGGCCTCGGAGGTCTGCACGATGCGCGCGATCTCGGAGTACGGGTAGTCGAACGCCTCGCGCAGCACATAGGCGGCCCGCTCGGTCGGCGGCAGCTTCTCGAGCAGCACGAGCACCGCGATCTCGAGCGCCTCACCCGTCTCGGCCCCGAGCAGAGGGTCCTGGCTCGTGTCGACGGGCTCGGGGAGCCACGGCCCTACGTACGTCTCGCGACGGGCTCGTGCGGAGGTCGCGGCGTTGATCGCCAGTCGCGTGGTGGTGGTCGCGAGGAAGGCGGCCGGGTCTCGCAACTCGGACTTGTCGTAGTTCTGCCAGCGGATCCAGGTCTCCTGCACGATGTCTTCGGCATCGGCGACCGTTCCCAGCATGCGGTAGGCGATACCGAACAGACGACGCCGAACGGCGGCGAACGTCTCGGTCGCGTACGCGAGGTCGTCGCGTTCGGTCTCGGCGGACATGCCTCGATGGTATCCAGGTGGGCGAGGACGGCTCATGTCCGTCCTCGCCCACGCGGTCAGCGAGCGGATTGCGCGTCCAGCCAGTCCTCGAAGCGCGTGGTGCCATAGAGGTGCTCGTTCACGCTGGGGTCGTTGCCCGGCGTGAGGGAGCGGTCGTCGACGACGCCGCCGAAGTAGCCGGCATCCGGATCCGTGACGACCATGCGCGCGTCGCCGCGCGCTTGCAGGATGCGAGTGGCGGCCTCGGCAAGCCGCAGCGGCTCCGGACCGGCCAGCTCGATCACCTCGTTCGCCGGCTCGCGCGCGGCGATGTCCGCGAGCGTCGCTGAGACATCCGCCGCCGCGATCGGCTGCATGAGCACGGGCGAGAGGCGCGCGGTGTCACCGGCCGTCGCCCCGTCGATGAGAGCGGGGATGAACTCGAAGAACTGGGTGGCGCGCACGATCGTGTACGGAACCCGGCCCGACTTCACGATGTTCTCCTGGACGACCTTGGCGCGCATGTAGCCGATGTCGGGCATGCGGTCGGCGCCCACGATCGAAAGAACGATGTGGTGGGCGACGCCCGCGCGCTCCGCTTTCTCGACGAGGTGGGTCGTCGACTTCTGGAAGAAGTCGAGCACGGGGCCGTCCTCGAACGACGGCGAGTTAGGGATGTCCACCAGCACGTCGGCACCGCTGAGCGCCGCGGCCAGTCCTTCGCCCGTGACGCTGTCGACTCCCGTCGACGGTGAGGCGGGGACCACGTCGTGGCCCTTCTCACGCAGGATCTCGACGAGCCTGCTGCCGATGAGGCCCGTGCCTCCGACGACGACGATCTTCATGGTGGTCCTTCCGAGTCGCAAGGGAACGGGGGGATCCGTTCCGTCACCAACTCCGACCGAGGAGCGTTCGGATCTGTGACAGCTCCGCCCGTTCCGGTGCTCCGCGACCGGTCCTACGCTTCCGACCCGACCCACCCGGAGCAACGTGGTGCGAGCCGTTCACCGCAGGCTGGCGTGATGCGAGAGGTGCCTGGCCCGCGTGGCGGTCTCCGCGCCGTCGCCGGGTTCGGCCGCTGTCCGGGGCGGGTTGCGGATGCCGACGGCAGCCACCAGCCCGCCGACCGCCGTCGCGATGGCGGCGGCCGCCACCAGCGTGCGGAAGTCGGCCACGTTCCCGAGCACGGAGCCGCCCGCTGAGCCTGCGAGCGCGACGGCGATCAGCCCGGCCACACGGGAGACCGCGTTGTTCACGGCGGAGGCGATGCCCGACCGCGCGCTCTCGACGGCGCCGAGCACGGTGGCGGTCAGGGGTGCGACGGTGATGGCCATGCCGAGGCCGAAGACGCAGACCGCGGGAAGCACCTCGGTGAAGTAGTCGGCGTGCTGACCGATCCGCAGCATGAGAGCGAAGCCGCCGCCCGCCACGAGCGGGCCGATCGCCATCAGGATGCGAGGCCCAACCCTGGCGCTCAGCCTGCCGAACGACGCCGACAGGGCGATCAACAGGATGCTCGACGGCACGGTCGCGAACCCCGCGAACGTGGCCGAGTAGCCCGCGCCCTGCTGGAGGAACAGAGCGAGAGCGAACGTGCCGATCCCGAGCCCGCCGTACACGAACGCGGTGGAGACGTTGCCCGCGGCGAAGTCGCGGATGCGGAACAGGCCGAGCGGTAGCAGCGGGTGCGCCGAGCGACGTTCCCAGAGCAGGAAGACCCCGAGCGTTGCGGTGCCGACCACCATCGCGGCCAGGATGACGGGCGATCCCCAGCCGTAGGTGGGGCTCTCGATCAGCGCGAAGATCGGGAGGCCGAGCCCCACGGTCGCAAGCACGGCTCCGATCACGTCGACGCGGGCATGCGCGCGGCGGGGTGGGTCGGCATCCAGCCGGCTCAGCAGCACGAGGGTTGCCACGATCGGCAGCACGTTGACACCGAACACCCAGCGCCACGAGAGCGTGTCGACGAGCACGCCGCCCAGGATCGGGCCGGCGATGCTGGCGACGCTCGTGATCGCCGTCCAGGTGCCGATCGCCTTGGTCTGCTCCGGGCCGTCGAACGTGCCGAAGATGAGCGCGAGCGAGCTCGGAACGAGAAGGGCGCCGGCAACGCCCTGCACGCCGCGGGCCGCGATCAGCGCGCCGATGTCGGGGGCGACGGCGCACGCGATGGACGCGGCGCCGAATCCGAGCAGCCCCCAGAGCAGGATCCGCTTGCGCCCGAAGAGATCGGACAGCGACCCGGCCAGCAGGATGACCGAGCTCAGGCTGAGCAGATACGCGTCGACGACCCATTGCTGTCCTGCGAGGCCGCCGCCGAGCTCACGGTCGATGGCAGGGAGCGCGACGTTCACCACGCTGCCGTCGAGGAACGCGATGAACGACGCCAGGATCGCGACGGCCAGCACGGTTCGCTTCGCCGACCGGCCCATCATGGCCGCACCCTCGGTGCGCGTCGAGGTGGCGGCGACGGCGCCCCCGTTCGGCCGGCCCGCCGGGGTCGGATGCGCATCGGTGTCCTGATCCGCCATGGGATCCTCCTCATCGTCGTGTCGCTGTCACGGCCGCACCGCTCGTGAGCGAGTGCTGCCGTCATCGGCGGCTCCCGGGTCCGGGAACGGCGCGCGGCCTCCTGCTCAGACCGAGTGCGGCTCCGAACTGTGACGCTCCGTTCCGCCGACCGTCTTCCTCCGACCGGCTCCCGCCGGCTCGACGGCCCGGCTGAAAGGGCGTGTCACAACCCAGACCGGTAGCCGGTCATAGCTCTCGTCGGCCGCTCAGCGCCGGCACACGCGTGACACGACGGTCGAGCGACGCGCGACCGAGACACCGCGCGAGACGACCGCGACACGACCGAGGGAGAACCGCATGAAGATCGTCGCCTTCGGGTACAGGGCATCCCATCGACGGACAGGCAGAGCCGGCCGCCCGCGATCGGACGGCGTCGGCATCATCGTCGGATCGGGGCACGACGCGTTCCGCGGCGAAGACGGAGGTGGCGCATCGACTGCAGCGACGTGAAGACGCCGTGATGGCGGCGACCTGACTCGTCGTCGTCACGGTTCAGGCAGCATCCATGGCGGCTGGGCAGCGCCCCCGCCCTTGCGGGTTCCGCGCCAGGTGGTGAGAGCGACGGAACGGATGCTGCCGGTGAGGGATGCGCGGCCGAGCCGCGAGGTGAGAGCGGGAGCACCGGGTTTCAGGCGGCCTCTCCCCTGGGCATGCGCCAAGCAGAACGTGGCTGGTCCCACCCGCCGCCGGGCATCCCTCAGACCCCGCTAGCGCGCCGACCGGACAGCGGAAGGGGAGCCCAGCGCGTTGCTGGGCCCCCTTCCGGTTCTGCTGGTGCTGTGGCTACGCCTTGGCGTTGCCGCGGCTGCGGCGCAGGAGCAGGAAACCGCCTCCGGCAAGGAGGAGCAGCAGACCGCCGCCGAGGGCCGGCCCCACAACCGTTGATCCGGTGGATGCCAGCGCTGCGGTGCCCGGCTTGCTGCTTGCCGATGTGGCCGGGGCCGGTGTGATGGGTACGTCCACGGCCGTGCGGTTGGAGCTGACGGTCTGCGCGGTCGACGTGGTGCCTGTAGCGGTGCCGTTCACGATGAGTGTCCTGCGTCCCAGGTCGGACGCGACGGTGGTGTAAGTGGCCGTGCACTTGACCGACTCTCCGGGGGCGAGGACTGTCCCGCTTGGGCACACGATGTTCGACAGAGTGCCGCCACCGTTGAAGTCGCTCGCCGTTACTGCCGGGTCCGTGATGGTCACGTTGCCGGTGTTGGTGACGGTGAAGGTGTATTTCACGGCCATACCTGCGGTGTCGATGGAGTCGACGTCGGCAGATCCGGTGAGACTGAGCGAGGGCTTCTGCGTCGCGGTTACCGTGATCGGGGTGGCGGTGCCGGTGACCGGGACTGTTGCGGCGGGTGCCGTGCCCTCAACGGTCGCGCTGTTGTCGATCGAGCCGGCGTCGACGTCAGCCTGCGTCACCGTGTACGACGTGGTGCAGACCTCGTCGCCCCCGATCGCAAGCGTCGTCGAAGGACAGTCCACCGGCGGCAGCGTTCCGGTACCGGTGAATCCGGTCGCGGCGTCGTCGGAGACGCCGACTCCGCTCAGAGGGACGTTGCCGGTGTTCGTCACGTCGAACGAGAACTTCACAACCTGGCCGGCTGCGTCGACCGAGTTGACATCCGACGTCTTGACAACAGCGATCGAGGGTGCCGGCGGCTGGGTCGTGACGGTCGACGTGTTGTTCGTCGTGTCCGAGTCCGCTTCGTTCCCGATCACGGAGGCAGTATTCGTCAGATCGCCGGTCAGGCCCGCTGGAACGTCCACGTTGACCTTGTAGGTGACGGAATCGCCGGCATCGAGCACACCACCGAGACAGGTGACCGTGGTGCCGGTGACGGTGCAACCGGGTGAGGCGGTGGTGACGTTGGTCAAGGGCGCCGGAACGGAATCGGTGACGACGTAGCCGCTGGATTGCCCGGGCCCGTGGTTCGTGACCGTGAGGTCGTACTCGCCGGTCGTCTCCGGGGTCAGTCCCGTCGGGTTGGTCTTGGTCAGCGCGAGATCCGTGTCCACACCAGGGGTGGATGCCCCATCATTCGTGGTGTTGGCCGGACCCGGATTCGCCGAGACGAGCGTGAACGTCGGGGCAGCCGAAGCGGCATCCGCGACAGCGACCTGGTAGATCGTGCCGGAGTCGTTGTACGAGAAGCCGAGGTTCCCGTTCCCGTAGGTCCAGGCAGCACCACCCTGATCCGTCGGGTCGGTGCTGAAGTCCGTAGCGAACGGGAGCGTGAAGCTCGTCTGGGTGCCTGTTACGGGGTCCGTGCGGCTGATCTTGTTCAGCCCCATCGCCCAGAAGTAGCCGTCAGCGTACGCGTAGTCCTTGCCCGCGGGCGTCGATGAGTGCACAGTCGACACCGGAGCGCCGGTGCTGACGTCGATCGCTTGCAGCCCGAGCGAGCCATTCAGCACATACAGATAGTTGTTCGGGCCGAACGCTCCGATCAGCGCACCGGTGTAGGTCAGGTTGCCGATCCGGGTGATGGTGCCGTCGGAACCGATTCTGATGAGCGCGTTCGCCGGGATCGTCCCATTCGTGGTCTGCGTGATCGCGTACAGGTAGTTGTCGGCGGGGTTGTAGCCGACGGCGTTGTACGTGAGATCTGCGGTGCCGATGCCCTGGAAGCTCGCACTGCCGTCTGACCCGACGACCGTACGCGAAAGGGTGCTCGGCGTACCTTGCGCAATGAACACGGTAGGCACCGACGGATCGAAAGGTGCATCCGTCGCGGCCTGTGCCGGCGCCGATGCAAGCGCGCCCCCCACAAGCAGCGCCGCGCCTGTCATCACGGCGACAGTGGCAGTGGTGAGATGCCGGCGCGTGTCGCGGTAGGTGGTGGATCGGAATACGGATAGGAAGCGAGTAGTGCGACGATGCGTTGGCAAAAGGTCCCCTGGTCGGCTCGACGCCGGGCCCGTTGGGCCCAGGCAGCTGGCCTGCCCATCCTTGCGGACCGTACATAGACATGTCTGTCCCTCTATAGCCACACGCATCGCAGGCCCTCCTCCCGCGCCTTCGGCCCACAGCGCTTTCACCGTGGCATCACCGCGTCACGGAGCAGTTGCACCATCTCATCACGTCGGCCGCGCGCGCCTGAACCGTGGCAGGAGCGACCGCGCGCTGACGTTCCAGAGCCATGCGATGAGGAGGGCTCCGGCCGCTCCGGCCAGCACGCCGCCGACGATGTCGCTCGGGTAGTGCGCGCCCACGTAGAGCCGGGACCAGCCGGTGACGGCGACGAACAGGATGCCGAGCACGGTCGCGACGACTCGGGATGCCGTGCCGCGGCACACCATGATGACGGCGGCCGTGAGCGTGACGACGAACACCGTATGGCCGCTGGGATAGCTGAGCGTCGCATGCGTGACGTCGAGCCGGTGGCTCACCGCCTCCAGTGGCGGCCGCACCTCTCCCACGACGGCCTTCGGGATGAGGCAGAGCACCCAGCCCGCGCCCGCGATGATCACCGCGGCGACGGCTCTCCACCAGGAGACGAATATCCCGGTGAGTACGGCGAGCAGGGCGATCAAGACCGCGATGACGGTGACCGAATCGAGTCGGTCGAGCCCTTTGGCGACGGCGTCGAAGACGGGGCTGTGCATCGCGTTCAGCGCGCGGTCGACCGCGAGCTGCGATGCGAGCCATCCGGTCGCGGCCTTCGCGGCGAAGCCCAGTGCGAAGGTCGCGGCCCAGAGCACGAGCGCGATGACGAGCGTGCCTCTCGGGATGTCGACGAGTGGCGGCGCGGCCGGCCGATGTGCGGACATCCCGCCATTCTGGCCGCTCGCCGGTCACGGAACGCCAGCGAGCTCCACGTGTCGTCTGCGAGTCCGCACAGGGGCGCCGGCGCCGACATTCGAGACGGACGCGTGACTCGAGACGAGGCGCTGGGTTGAAGGCGCACCACCGATCGTCCGGGCGGCAAGGTTAGCGGGTGGAGGGTTCCCTGCCTAGCCCACGCGCATCCCGCCTGGCCTGACGTAGCGTCGATCGTGGCGGGCGCTACCGAGCGTGGGATGCCCCGCTTGCGACGGCCGGAACGGAGGGGAGTTCGTGGTGAGCGACGCCATGGCGGACCCGGTAGGGCAGAGCGCCGGGGCGGTGGGGCGCATCCTGCTCGTCCGTCACGGCGAGAGCACGGCGAACGTCGCAGCAGGCAGGGCCGAGCGCGCCGGGCTCGAGACCATAGCGGTGGAGGGCCGGGATGCCGACGTGCGGCTCACCGAGCTCGGCAGGCGTCAGGCGGCGACGGTGGCGGATGCCCTTCGCGCCCAGCTCGAGGGACGCCCGCTGTCGGATGCCCGCGTGTGGTCCTCGCCGTACCGTCGCGCCATCGAGACGGCGAAGATCGCGACCGGTGCGGGTGTGGATGTCGATGCGCCGCACGGTGATGACGACGGCTTCCTGCTCGACGAGCGGCTGCGCGATCGCGAGCTCGGCATCCTCGACACGCTGACGACGCTCGGCGTCGAGACGAGGCTCCCCGCCGAGGCGGCGCGACGACGCTGGCTCGGCAAGTTCTACTACCGTCCGCCGGGAGGCGAGGCGTGGACGGATGTCGCGCTGCGCATCCGGTCTTTCCTGCGGGACGCCCTGCCAGCGGAGAGCGATTTCGCCGGCTCGCAGCCCACGGACGCGAGGCCGCTCATCGTCTTCACGCATGACGCCGTGGTGAGCGCGTTCGCCTACGTGCTGCTGCGCCTGGATGAGACGCGGCTCAACAGCTTTCTGGCCGAACGGGTCGTGGGCAACGCATCCATCACGAGCTTCGTCTCGGATGCCGCAGGCGGATGGAGGCTCGAGTCGTTCGGCGACGCGAGCCACGTCGAGGCGGCCGGAGTCGCGGCGACCGAGCACGCCGGAACGGAGCACGATGCGTCCTGACGTGACCGAGGTCGACAGGCAGCTGCTCGCCACCTGGCCGCTGCCGGAGCCCGACGGGTCGAAACTGTCGCGCGGAGACGTGCTCGTCATCGGAGGCGCGCGTCGGAGCCCCGGCGGCGTGCTCCTCGCGGGCCTGTCAGCGCTCCGGGTGGGGGCGGGCCGGCTGAGCGTGGCCGTGGCGTCGTCGGTCGCACCGACCATGGGGGTGGCCGTGCCGGAGGGCGGCGTGCTCGCGCTGGAGGAGACCTCCGATGGGCACGTTCGCGGCCGATCGGTGCGTGCGTACGCCAGCGACATCCGGGGAGCGGATGCCCTTCTCGTCGGTCCGGGGCTCGACGACATCCGGGAGGCCAGGCGGATGCTGTCGGCGCTCTCCGGAATGCCCGGCGACCAGTGCACCGTGGTGCTGGACGCCTACGCCCTAGGCGCGCTGAGCGGCAGGCATCCACGTCACGTGTTCCCGAACGCCGTGCTGAAGCCGAACGAGAGCGAGGCGGTCGTGCTGCTCGGCCGGGAGCTCGAGGATCTCGTGGACGACACGGCCGAGCTCGCCGAGCGATACTCAGCGGTGGTCACCTGCATGGGCGTGATCGCGGAACCCGCCGGCGCGGTGTACCAGGTGCCGCAGGCCGGACCCGGGCTCGGAACGTCGGGCAGCGGCGATGTGCTCGCCGGCGCCATCGCCGGACTCGCGGCCCGCGGATGCCCACCGCCCCAGGCCGCTGTGTGGGGCACCTACCTGCACGCGAGGGCCGGCGAATCGCTCGCGCATTCCGTCGCGCCCGTCGGCTATCTGGCGCGGGACATCTCCGAGCGCCTTCTTTTCGAACTGGGCGCCGTCACCTCGCAGTAGCCGCCGCGACGCCGGCGCTGGCCGCCGCGACGCCGGCACGGCATGCGTCAGCGTGGAGCGCGGTGGCAGTGGCTTCGGATGCCGCCGGTGCAGTCAGGACTCCACGCCGGCGTCGGCGGCGAGCTCGTTCGCTGCCGCATCGTCGATCTGCCACACGACCAGCTCGGGCGCATCGTCGGCGAGCTCCGACCGCACGACCGCCTCGGCCACCTGCGACGCGTACGCCACGACGGCGCACTTGCCGGGAGAGAGGATGCCCGCCACCTGCTTGCGCAGGCGCCGCTCAGGCGTGTCGTCGTCCTCCGCGATGCGATCGACGATGGCTTCGACCGTCCCGCCGACGGCCGCGCCCGCCAGGGGCGTGGTCAGCAGCGAGCCGAGGATCTGGGCGAAGGATGCGGCATCCCGCTCGCTCTCCGGCGCGACCGGATCGTGCGGCGCCGTCGTGAGGTCGAGGTGGCCGTCTTTCGCCACGAAGATCCAGACCAGGCCCGTGAGATTCAGCAGGGCGGCGCCGTGCAGTTCGCGGATCCGCTCGAATACTCTGCGCGATGCCTCCTCGTCATCGAATGTGCTGCTGATCAGGGTCGCTGCCATGGTCGCCTCCGGATGCTGGGCGCGGATCGTTGTCGTCGCAGAGCGCGGCGAGCGATCGCGCACCGCGCCGAGAATCCGAGCTTCGCGCCCGCGACCGCCCAGAACAAGGGCTTGCCTACGCGGCCGGCCACGGGTGCGGTCTCGTGTCGCTGTGGTGCGGCCGCCGACGCATGCGACCTCGCGTCGGTGGGCCGCGGTCGTTGACGCCATCGCCTGTCGGTATCGTGCGACCGCCGACGCAGCCGGGCGTCGCACCGAAGCGTCGGTCGAGGCTCACGGCGATCTCACAGCGTGGGCGGCGGCATCCGGGAACTTCTGTCATGACACCCGTGTTCCCTCTCATGTAAGGAGTGCACGATGAGCAACTACCGCAAGGACGAAGCCGCGATCTCGCGGCTGAGCCGCAAGCAGTTCGACGTGACGCAGAACGGCGCTACCGAGCGCGCGTTCACGGGTGAGTACTGGAACAACCACGAGCCCGGCATCTACGTCGACGTGGTGTCGGGCGAGCCGCTGTTCGCGTCGACCACCAAGTACGACAGCCATTCGGGATGGCCGAGCTTCACCGTTCCGATCGACCCCGAGAACGTGGTGCTGAAGCAGGACCGCACGTTCGGCATGGTGCGCACGGAGGTGCGTTCCAAGCACGGAGACAGCCACCTCGGCCACGTCTTCGACGACGGGCCCATCGACCAGGGAGGACTGCGCTACTGCATCAATTCGGCAGCGCTGAGATTCGTGCCGCTGGCCGAGCTCGAGCAGCGCGGCTACGGCGAGTTCCTCGCCCTGTTCGGCGAGGGCGACGTCGCCGAGACGGATGCTCCGCAGCAGGCGGAGAATGAGACCAACGACAAGAAGGAGATCGTGTCATGACGACCGAGCGAGCCATTCTCGCCAGCGGATGTTTCTGGGGAGCCCAGGAGCTTCTGCGTAAGAAGCCCGGTGTGATCTCCACACGCACCGGCTATTCGGGAGACCCCAACACGCCGAACGCCACCTACCGCCACCACGGCGATCACGCGGAGTCCGTCGAGATCATCTTCGACCCCGACGTCATCTCCTACCGTGAGCTGCTGGAGTTCTTCTTCCAGATCCACGACCCGTCGACGAAGAACCGCCAGGGCAACGACATCGGTCGCAGCTACCGGTCGGCGATCTTCTACACGACGCCCGAGCAGGAGCGCGTCGCGCGCGACACGATCGCGGATGTCGACGCATCCGGTCTCTGGCCGGGCAAGGTCGTCACCGAGGTGGAGCCGGCGGGCGAGTTCTGGGAGGCCGAGGAGGAGCACCAGGACTACCTGCAGAAGTATCCGGCCGGATACACCTGCCACTGGGTGCGCCCCAACTGGCGCCTGCCGCACCGCGAGGCGCAGACCGCGTAGCAGTCGGCACCGCTAGCGGTACCAGCGGGTAGCGGTGGCACTGCGTAGCGGTGGCACTGCGTAGCGGTGACGCCGCCTCGCGGTGACGCCGCACGCGCGGCCTCCGCCTCCCGATGCGCCGCACTTTTCATGATCCGCCGTACGGAAATCACGCTTTCCGTACGGCGGATCGCTTCATTTGCGGTGCATCCTCTGTGGCCCACGGACGGGGATGTCTCGGGCTCAGGCCGGAATGGCCGAGATGAGCCCCAGTCCGACGCTGATGCGATCGGCGGTCTCGATGGCTTCCTCCGAGAGCGCCTCCAGATCGTGGTCGCGTACGGCGGTCAGCCGACCGGAGAGATTGTGTTGCCGGCGACGGTGCCGATCGCGCGACTGTTGCCGGTCGCGCCTTTGTCCGGTCTCGGACTGGCCCAGTATCTCCATGTGGACGCCACTGGTTCTGCGCGGGTAGTTCGTTCTGCGAGGTAGTTCGCGGACAAGCATTGCGTGCCGAGTTCAACTCGTGTTAACTGCCATTCAACACGAGTTGAACAAGGGAGTTCCATGCAGCGCATCATCCTGGACACGGACCTCGCCATGGGTGCGCCGGGGTCGGACGTCGACGACGGATTTGCACTCGCACTGGCGCACGCCGACGACGAGATCCAACTCGACATGGTCACCACGGTGAACGGCAACACCGACGTCGAGTCGGCCACGGTGCTCGCACTCGACTTGCGGCGTCGACTCGGCATCGATGTGCCGATCTACCGAGGAGCATCGGCCCCGCTGACTCATCCCGAGCGCGTACGCACGCCGCCGGACCATGTCGTGGCGAACTTCGGGGTCGGTCTCGAAGCCGACGACGGATACGCAGCTGTGGAGATGGTGCGTCATGTCCTGGCACACCCAGGCGAGATCACGGTGGTGGCGATCGGGCCATTGACGAACGTGGCGGCCGCCATCGCCATCGAGCCCGCCTTCGCGTCGAAGGTGAAGGAGCTGGTCATCATGGGCGGGGTGTTCCTCGGCACCATGAGCAACCGCGAGATGCCCGGTGAGTTCAATGTCTGGGTCGATCCCGAAGCAGCCGAGGCCGTTCTCCGATCGGGCATCAAGCAGCGATGGGTGGGACTCGACGTCACCCTGAAGGTGCGGCTCACCCGAGACCACGCCCGGCAGCTGAAGGAGAGCCCCGCGGACTTCGCCCAACTCGCAGGCGAGTCGACGCTCTCCTGGATCGACTTCCTTCAGCAGCGAAACCCGGGTGACCCTCTGCTCGCCGACTCGTGCGCCATGCACGATCCGCTTGCCGTCGCCGCGGTCGCGCATCCCGAGTTCCTCACCTGGAACGACGCAGCGGTGTCCGTCGTCACCGGTGACGGCGTCGCTCGCGGCGTGATGGTCGCCGATCTTCTCTATTCCACACAACCTCCTCAACCCAACTGCACCATCGCCACGGCTGTCGATTCCGACAGCTTCACGGAGTACTTCCTCCGGTCGCTCTCCTCGCTCTGAGCGACATTCGCCTCCTGGCACATCCACCCTCCTCAGACACCCAATGAAGGGAATGTCATGCACCTCGCACACCAGCGCCGTTCGCGGCGCCTGATAGCAGCACTGGCGATAGCGGCTGCCAGCGCACTGACGCTCGCCGGATGCTCCGGCGGTTCCGGCTCGTCGACATCCGGTGACTCGGTCGCCGTGCCGAAGACCGATCCCAAGGCGACCATCAAGGTTCTGAGCATCCTCGATCTCAAGACCGACAACATGCAGCCCGTCGTGGACGCCTTCGAGAAGGCGCATCCCTCGATCAAGGTCAAATGGCAGACGGTGCCGTTCGACAGCCTCAACAGCACCGTCGACTCCCGCGTGGCCAACAAGGGCGGTGACCCCGACGTCTACTGGGCCGACCAGCCGCGCATCTCGGCTCTGGCCGCCAGAGGCGAGGCCGCCGATCTGACGGGTGCGTTCTCCAAGTACAAGTCGTCGTTCGACAAGACGGCGTACGACTCGGGCCTCTACAACGACAAGCTCTGGGCGCTGCCCATCGCGAACTCGACTCAGCTCCTCTACTACAACAAGGACCTTCTGGCGAAAGCCGGCGTCACTCCGCCGTCCGCATCGGTTGAGCAGCGCAGCACTTGGGAGCAGATCGTCGCGGATGCCGCCAAGGTCAAGGCTGCCGGCGCGCAGTACGGTTTCGCGTTCGGTCAGTTCGACAGGTACTACCAGCTCGAGCCGCTGCCTGTGCAGCTCGGCGGCTCCGTCGGGGCCACCGGCAAGGGCAATCTGACACCCGACATTACCTCGAGCGCGTGGGTCAAAGCGTTCGACTGGTACGGCTCGATCTTCGCGTCCGGGGTCGCGCCGCGAGGCATGACCCCCGACCAGACCGACCCCGCGTTCGTGGCGGGGAAGATCGCGTACATGGTGGAGGGTCCGTGGCTCCTCCCTGAGCTGCAGTCCTCCAAGGTGAACTGGGGTGTCGCGCCGCAACCGGCGTTCGAGAACGGCAAGCCCGCGACCCCCGATGGCTCGTGGTCGCTGGCGGTGAACCCGTTCAGCAAGGAGAAGGCCGCAGCCGCCGTCTTCCTGAAGTGGATGGCCATCGACGACGGAAGCGGATACATCAAGTACAGGTCCAACCCGGAGCTGCCGGCCAACGTCGACGGCAAGAGCGTCTACTTCGCCAAGGACGTCTTCGCTTCGCCTGCGGGCAAGGATGCGGCCAAGATCATCGACTACGAGACGTCGAAGACGGCCGTGAACCGGGTCTCCACGATCGGGTACATCGAATTCGAGTCGATCCTGAACCAGGCATTCGCCGACATCCGCAATGGCGCCGACGCGAAAACCGCACTGGACAAGGCGTCGTCGCAGTTGAAGACGGCGTGGGCGAAGTACAAGTCATGACGACTTCGCTTCACCGGGTGAAGCGGGCTGCGCCGACGCGTCGGCGCAGCCCCTCCCGGGCCCCGTGGCTCTGGGTCGTCGTCTTCTTGGCACCCGCGGTCGTCTCGTTGGTGTTCCTGCGTGTGGCTCCCACGATCGGCGCCATCGGGTCGAGCCTCTACAAGGCCTTCCCGGGAGGCCTCGTCCCGGCGACCTTCACCGGCCTGGG
>NZ_DASZVF010000043.1:0-1665 GCF_035547335.1 Humibacter sp.
GCGGACTGGCTCGCGCCGCATGCGGTCGAGGAGGCGATACGGGGGAATCGCCACACCGGATCGTCGATCGACTCCTTTGTATGGGGGTTCTTCGCTGACATCGCCGATCACCTCGACAAGCGGACCGCCGCCGCGCGCGTCTTCGGTGAGGACTTCGCACGCAGCGCCTCGACGTACCTCGCCGCCGGCCTGCCCCGGCTACCGTTCCGCAGCGGATCGTTCGACCTCGTCCTCAGCTCGCACCTGCTCTTCCTGTACGCCGACCGGCTCGACGAGGGCTTCCACGTCGCCGCAGCTTGCGAGATGGCACGGGTTGCTCGTCGGGAGGTGCGGATCTTCCCGCTGATCAGCGACACCGGGACCGACACCGCACCGCTGCTGGACGCGGTTCGCAGCGCAGTCGAGGATCTCGGCTGCACGACGACGATCAGGCCATCGCCCTATGAGTTCCAGAAGGGCGGCAACGAGATGCTCGTCATCCGCACCGCACCGCCAGTAGCTGATCCCGCCGATGCTGACCGCATGTGACATTGGTGTCGCGATTTGCTACCCGTATGTGACATGCGTGTCGTGAATCGCGACACGTATGTGACATTGGTGCGAAGCGTCACAACACCTATGTCACATACGAACGTGCCAGGGGTCAGGTGCTCAGGGGGCGGTAGCCGGGTGAGGTTCTGACACGTCGCGTTGAGTGGCGAGCGGGCAGGTGGCGCAGGCGGTGGCGTCGCACGAGCTGCCCGTGCTGCTCAAGCGGCTCGAGGCGCATGAATGCGTCGTCTCCCGCCGCAGCCGCGCCAGCAGGACGAGCGGCGCCGCGAAGTTCGCGAGCAGGACGTAGCCGGCGAAGGTGATGAGCAACCACGAGAGCTCGAAGCCCGCGGCCAGGACGGCGACCGCGATCGACAGCCCGATGAAGGCGGGATAGGCGCTCCAGTGGTTCGTCTCGAGACGTGACCGCCGGGCGATCACGTAGCTGCCGAGCACGCCGACCACGCCGATGGCGGCACTCCCGCCGAACAGCGTCCACGACCAGCTCATGACGACATCCTCTCGCGACCTCTAGCCGAGCTGGTAGGTGCCGACCGCGTGTGCCACCCGGGTACCAGACGCATCCGTGACCGCGGCCTCGGCGTGGGAGATCTTGCGGCCGCGGCGCAGCACCCGCGCCTGCGCGGTGAGGTCGCTGGCGTTGGCCGGTGCGAGGTAGTGCACCGTGAGGTCGACGGTGCTGCCGCGCAGCGACTCGGGCGGCTCGGCGCCGCACCAGCATGCCGCCATCACCGCGGTGTCGGCGAGTGCGGCGATTGCGCCACCGTGCACCGTTTCGCCGATCGTCGTCAGCTCCGGGCGGTAGGGCAGGACCAGCGTTGCCTCGCCGTCGCCGAGCGATCCGATCTCGATTCCGAGCAGCTTTACCAGCGGCGAGCTCGGGATGAACTGCGCCATGACGTCACGACCGTCAGCCATGGCGTCACGCTAACCGGCGTCAGCGAGACGGCAGCAGCACGGTGACGGTCATCTCGGGACCGTGGGTGCAGGCGATCTGGGCCTGGGTTCCGTGCCGGGCGTGCTCGCCGTCGAAGCACAGCCGCAGCTCGCCCCCTGCCCGTGTCACCAGTGCCTCGACGAGCGCGAGACCCAGCCCGGCGCCCGGCCGGGAGC
>NZ_DASZVF010000044.1:0-12121 GCF_035547335.1 Humibacter sp.
GGCATCCGCTTCTCGGAAGCATGCCTCCGCGGCGCTTCGCGTCGCTCCCGCCAGACCCGATGCCAGCTTCCGAGAAGCGGATGCCCGCCACTCTTGGTCCGGCGCGATGCTCCCTTCCTAGTAGCGGATGCACTGTGTAGCCATCCGCGCCAGACCCGATGGCCAGCTTCCAGGCATCGGACGCCCGCCACTCTTGGAGTGTTGCCGTCGGGCTGGAGTCCCGGCTCCTAGAAGCGGATGCTTGTACACCTCTTCCGGCTATCCCATGGTGACGTTCCTGGCCGGCGACGGTGAGGCGGGCGGGATCGATCAACCGTTCGTGCTCTATCCGATCGTGCGAGTTCCGAGAGGCTCGCTCAGCGTGCTGCAAGGAGGACGAGAAGGGGCCCGCGCCTGACGGCACGGGCCCCTTCTCGTCTGTTTAGAGCGAGACGGCGCGCTTGATCAGGTCGGACTGCTCCTGCGCGTGACGCTTCGCCGAACCGGTCGCCGGCGAGGCCGACGCGGCACGGGAGAAGACCCCGAACGGCGGAAGCCCGGCCTTCGCAGCCGACAAGGCCATGTAGATCCATGCACCCTGGTTCTCCGGCTCGTCCTGCAGCCAGAAGAACTCGGCATTCGGGTACGAGGCCAGCACCGACTTCAGCTCGTCGCCCGGGAACGGGTAGTACTGCTCGACGCGCACCAGCGCGATGCGGTCATCAGGGTTCTTGTCCAGCTCCGCCTTCGCGTCGTAGTAGACCTTGCCTGCCATCACGAGCACGCGCTTCACGGCCTTTTTGTCGACGCCTCGCGGGTCGTCGATCACGGGACGGAATGCTCCGGACGTGAACTCCGAGACGTCGCTCGTCGCACCGCGAAGCCGCAGCATGGCCTTCGGCGTGAACACCACGAGCGGCCTGCGCGGACGCGCGTACGCCTGGCGGCGCAGCAGGTGGAAGTACGAGGCGGGAGTCGAGGGACGCGCGACCGTCATGTTGTTCTCGGCGCACAGCTGGAGATACCGCTCGATGCGTGCCGAGGAGTGGTCCGGCCCCTGACCCTCGTAGCCGTGCGGCAGCAGCAGCACGAGCGAGGATCGCTGGCCCCACTTCTGCTCGGCCGAGGAGATGAACTCGTCGATGACCGTCTGCGCTCCGTTGGCGAAGTCGCCGAACTGCGCCTCCCACAGCACGAGCGCGTCAGGACGCTCCACCGAGTAGCCGTACTCGAAGCCCATCGCCGCGAACTCGCTGAGCAGCGAGTCGTAGATCCAGAGCTGTGCCTGGTTGTCGCTGAGGTTGGCCAGCGGCAGCCACTCCTGCCCGTTCATGCGATCGTGCATCACGGCCTGCCGCTGCACGAACGTTCCGCGGCGGGAGTCCTGTCCGACGAGGCGAACGGGCGTGCCCTCCAGCAGCAGCGAGCCCAGCGCGAGCAGCTCGCCCATCGCCCAGTCGATGCCACCGCTCTTGGTCATCTCCACCCGCTTTGCCAGTAGCTGCTGGAGCTTCGGGTGCACGGTGAATCCGGCAGGCGGGTTTCCGAACGCCTGCCCGACGGTCTGGATGACTCCCTCGGAGACGCCCGTCGTCGCGAGCTCGCCGTGGGCGGCATCCTGCTGCGCGTCGGGGCGTTCCAGGTCGTTGATCGCCTCCGGGTCGCCGGCGACGACCGGGATGGAACCGGTCTGGGCGGCGTGCGTCTCGGCGAACGCGCGCTCCAGGCGGTCCTGGAAGTCCCGGTGCGCCTGCTCGTACTCCTCCTCGGAGATGTCACCGCGGCCGACGAGGGCCTCGGTGTAGAGCCGGCGAACGGAACGCTTCGCCTCGATGAGGTTGTACATGAGCGGCTGTGTCATCGACGGGTCGTCACCCTCGTTGTGCCCGCGACGGCGGTAGCAGATGAGGTCGATGACGACATCCTTCTTGAATTCCTGACGGAACTTGAAGGCCAACTGCCCCACCCGCACGACGGCTTCGGGATCGTCGCCGTTCACGTGGAAGATCGGCGCCTGGATCGTCTTGGCCACATCGGTCGCGTACACCGACGACCTGCCCTCGCTGGGCGGCGTGGTGAACCCGACCTGGTTGTTGATGTTGATGTGGATGGTCCCGCCGGTGCGGTACGCGCGCAGCTGCGACATCTGCATCGTCTCGACGACGACGCCCTGACCGGCCATCGCAGCGTCGCCGTGGATGAGCACCGGCAGCGTCAGATACGTGCCCGCGGGGCGCCTGTCCTGCTTCGCACGCGTGATGCCCTCGAGCACGCCGTCCACGACCTCCAGGTGCGAGGGGTTCGCGGCCAGGTACACGGCGATCTCCTCGCCGTTGGCCCCGGTGAACGTGCCCTCCGTGCCGAGGTGGTACTTCACGTCTCCCGAGCCGCCGACCGTGCGCGGGTCCTGCGCGCCCTCGAACTCCCGGAAGATCTGTCCGTACGTCTTGCCCGCGATGTTCGTGAGCACGTTGAGCCGTCCGCGGTGCGCCATGCCGATGGCGACCTCGTCGAGGCCGTTCAGCGCGGCCTCCTGCAGCACGGCATCCAGCAGCGCGATCGTGGACTCGCCGCCCTCGAGGCTGAAGCGCTTCTGGCCGACGTACTTGGTCTGCAGGAACGTCTCGAACGCCTCGGCCTCGTTGAGCTTGCCGAGGATGCGGAGCTGCTCGTCGTGCGTCGGCTTCTCGTAGGGAACCTCGACGTGGTCCTGGATCCACTTGCGCTGCGCCGGATCCTGGATGTGCATGTACTCGATGCCGACGGTGCGGCAGTACGAGTCGCGCAGCACGCCGAGGATGTCGCGCAGCAGCATCGTGCGCTTGTCGCCGCCGAACCGGCCCGTCACGAACTCGCGGTCGAGGTCCCAGAACGTGAGACCGTGCGTCGCGATGTCGAGGTCGGGGTGCGTGCGCTGCTTGTACTCCAGAGGGTCGATGTCGGCCATCAGGTGCCCGCGCACCCGGAACGCGTTGATGAGTTCCTGCACGCGCGCCGTCTTGTCGACAGAGCTCGCCACGTCGACGTTGATGTCCTCTGCCCAGTGGATCGGGTCGTAGGGGATGCGCAGCGCGGCGAAGATGTCCTCGTAGAAGTTGCGCTGGCCGATCAGGAGCTGGTGCACGATCTTCAGGAACTCGCCGGAACCTGCACCCTGGATCACCCGGTGGTCGTAGGTGCTGGTGAGCGTGATGGTCTTGCCGACACCGAGCGTGGTCAGCGTCTTGAGTGACGATCCCTGGAACTCGGCCGGGTACTCCAGCGCGCCGGCGCCGATGATGCAGCCCTGCCCCTTCATGAGGCGCGGGACGGAGTGCACGGTGCCGATGCCGCCCGGGTTGGTGAGCGAGATGCTGGCTCCGCTGAAGTCATCCGCGCTGAGCTTGTTCGCCCTGGCGCGCCTCACGAGGTCTTCGTACGCCGCCAGGTACTCGCCGAACGTGAGCGACTCGGCCCGCTTGATCGCCGGGACGAGCAGCGCACGCGATCCATCGGGCTTCGGGAGGTCGATGGCGATGCCGAGGCCGACGTGCGCAGGCGCGACGACGGAGGGCTTGCCGTCGATGACGTCGTAGTAGACGTTCTGGCTCGGGAACTCCTTGAGAGCCTGGATGAGCGCCCATCCGATCAGATGCGTGAAGCTCACCTTGCCGCCCCGGGTGCGACCGAGGTGGTTGTTGATCACGATGCGGTTGTCGATCATGAGCTTGGCCGGGATGGTGCGCACGCTCGTGGCCGTCGGAACGGTGAGGCTGGCATCCATGTTGGTGGCCAGGGACTTCGCCATGCCCCGCAGCGGGGTGACGACCGGCTGAGGCTCCGCCTGCGGCTGGTCGCCTTCGCGAACGACGGACTGCGGAGCCGTCACGGGGGCGTCCGCCGGCACGGGCGCGGGCCGAGGGGCGACGGAGGTGGTGCGGGCGACCGGCTGCGAGGAGGTCGTCTGACCCTCAAGGGCCGTCGCGGTGGCGGGGGCGGTGCTCGCGGGCGCGGCAGCAGCCGTAGCGGAGGAGTCCGCCGCGGCGGCGGTCTTCTGAGGCTCGGTCTTCTGAGGCTCGGTCTTCTGAGGTGGGGTCGTCTGCGGCGCGGGAGCGCTCGACGTCGCCGCACCGGACTGGCCGGTCGGCGCTGTCGTCGACGGGGTCTCGGCCGGTGTCGCGGCCGGAGCCTGGGGCTGTGCCGCCTGCTCCTGCGGCGTGGCTGGCGGGTTCTCAGGGGAGCCGGCGGGAGCGCTCTTGCCCGGGGTGTAGGTCTCGAGAATGGGCCACCAGGACTTGTCCACGGAGTTCTTGTCGGCGATGTACTGCTCGTACAGCTCGTCGACGAGCCACTCGTTCGCTCCGAATTCTCCTGACGCTCCCTCGTCCGTTCCTACACCGGTCAACTGGCTCGACACAGCCGTTCGCCCACTCTCTTCGTTGATGATCGTTCTGCCGGCACTTCGGCCTGATGACCGGCCGTTCCGGCCAGGGATCAAGCCTAATCGAATCGTCTGAATGCCGCGGCCGACATGGTGGTGGTTGACAGCGGCGCGGCCCTGAGAAAACCGGGCGACCGTGGCCTCTGCACGGGCAGTCGTCCTGACGCGACGAGGGCGCGGGACAGCCGTGTTGCGAGGTGGCGCGTGCGGCCCCGACGACCACCGCATAACGTTGGGCTCATGCAGTTCTATGGAACGGCGCCGACCCACGACTTGACCTACTCCGACGTGTTCCTGGTGCCCAGCCGCTCGAACGTGACGAGTCGCATGGATGTCTCGCTCGCTCCCGAAGACGGAACGGGCGCGACCATCCCGGTCGTCTCGTCCAACATGAACTCGGTGACGGGCCCTCGGCTGGCCGCCACCCTCGCCAGGCGCGGGGGGCTGGGCGTGCTTCCGCAGGACATGCATCCGCAAGACCTCGAAGCGGCGATCGACTGGGTCAAACAGCAGCCGAGGGTGTTCGACTCGCCCTTCGTCATGAGCCCCGACGAGAGCGTCGAGGAGGCTCTCACCATGGTGCCGCCGCTCGCCGGTCACGGCATCGTGCTGCATGACGACACCGGCAAGTACGTCGGATGCCTCGCCGCGCTCGACCTCGCCGCCGCGCTCCCCGAAGCCCGCCTCGGCGACCTGCTGCACGGTTCGCTGCCGTCGATCGACGCGGAGGACGTGTCTGACGCCCGCGCCGCCTTCGACCTGCTGGACGCGGCCGACCTCGACTTCGCACCCGTGCTCGAGCACGGTCGCGTGATCGGCACCATGAGCAGGACCGGCGCCCTGCGCTCGACCATCTACCAGCCGGCGCTCGACGCGAGCGGACGCCTGCGGATCGCTGCCGCCATCGGCATCAACGGCGACGTGGAGGGGCGCGCCAAGGCGCTTGTCACCTCCGGCGTCGACGTGCTCGTGCTCGACACGGCGCACGGCGATCAGGACGGGATGCGCCGCGCCATCCACACCGTCGCGAAGCTGCGCCTCGGGGTTCCCATCGTGGCCGGCAACGTGGTGACCGAGCAGGCGGTGCGCGACCTCGTCTCGGCCGGGGCGGACATCGTCAAGGTCGGTGTCGGTCCCGGCGCCATGTGCACGACGCGCATGATGACCGCCGTCGGGCGACCGCAGTTCTCCGCGGTGCTCGAGACGTCGGAGACGGCGCGCGAGCTGGGAGTGCACGTCTGGGCGGATGGCGGTGTGCGGTATCCCCGCGACGTGGCACTGGCGCTGGCGGCAGGCGGCGCCTCGGTGATGATCGGCTCGTGGTTCGCCGGCACGGTCGAGGCTCCCGGCCGGCTGCAGACCGACGAGCAGGGTCGCCTGTACAAGGAGAGTTGGGGCATGGCATCCACGAAGGCGGTGCAGGAACGCTTCGAACGGCTGGATGCCTACGAGCGCGCCCGCAAGCGCCTCTTCGCCGAGGGCATCTCCAGCTCCCGCATCTACCTCGATCCGCTGCGGCCCTCGGTCGAAGACCTGCTGGACATGATCACGACAGGGTTGCGCAGCTCGTTCACGTACGCGGGAGCGCGCACGCTCAAGCAGTTCCACGACCGGGCGCTCGTGGGCATCCAGTCCGCGGCAGGCTACGAGGAGGGGAAGGCGCTGCCGGTCAGCTGGTGACGCCTCCGCTCAGTGCGTGGCGTCCGCTGCGTCTGCCTCGTTCGCGGCGCGGACGCGCAGGTCGCGGGCGAGGTGGTCGCGTCTCTCGGTGACCAGGCGGACGAGCGAGACGGGAGCGTCCCGGTTCGAGGACAGCCACGCGTCGACCGCCTCCGTCGAGTCCGCCGACGGGAAGAGCCCGAGCACGATCCGCTCGGCCATCTCGATGCTGCGGCTCTGCCACACGGTGCGCAGCGATGCGAAGTACTCGCCGTCGTACGACGCCGTGAGGTCGCGTCGCGCGCCCGCCGTGAAACCCGCGATCGTGGCCGCCAGGTGGTCGTTCGTCAGCGACGTGTCGGCGAGCGCGCTGCGCCACGCCTGTGCTTTCACCGACGCCAGGGGACGCGCCGCGAGCGCCTGGATGAGAGAGGTCCGGCCGGTCGCGGTGTCATCGTGCCCGAGCTCATCTTCCAAGGCCGCGTCATCCGCGTGACCGGTCGCCGCGAGCGCCGTGAGCAACGACCAGCGCAGGTCGGGATCGACGCTCAGGCCCTCCGGCGGCGGCACGGTGCCGTTGAGCAAGGCTCGGATGCCGGCGGCGCGACCGTCGTCCACCGTCGCCGCCGCCGCAACCGCACGTGCCCAGGTCAGCCGCTCGCCCGCCGAGGGGGAGGCGAAGAGCCGCTCCCACGACGCATCCAGCCACCGGGAGCGCTGTTCGTCGCGATCGCGCAGCGGCACGTAGTGCTCGATCGCGAACCTGGCGTTCGCGAGCACGGAGGCGAGGAGCCCGGAGTCGGATTCCGCGGGAGCGTGCTCCCTGACCACCCGGAGATAGCGGCTCACCGGATAGTCGCCGTCACGCGTGGCGTCCCACAGCGCAGACCAGAGCTGGCCGCGCGCAAGCGGATCGGCCACGGAGCCGAGAGAGGATTCGACGGTGTCGAGGGTGCGCTCGTCGAGGCGGAGCTTGGCATAGGTGTCATCGCCGTCGTTGACCAGCACGATGGCGCCATCGCGGTCGCCGATCGGCACCGGCTCGCCCGCCACCTCGAATTCACGCCTCGCTCGGCGGACGATCCTGCCGTCCGGATCGGCGTCGTACCAGCCGACCGCGAACCGGTGCGGCCGGTCGTCGGACGGCACGACGGCGAGCCCGTTCGGTCCCTGCACGAGGGCCAGCGTGGTCATGCCGCTGGACTCGAGCCATGCCTTCGACCATGCGAGCAGGTCCCGCCCCGACGCCTGCTCCAGCGCCGCCAGCAGGTCGCCGAGCGTGGTGTTGCCGAAGGCGTGGTCGCCGAAGTACCGCCTGGCGCCGGCGAAGAAGGCGTCCCTGCCTATGTAGCTGACGAGCTGCTTCAGAACGGCGGCGCCCTTCGCGTACGTGATGCCGTCGAAGTTGAGCTTCGCCGCCTGCAGGTCGGCGATGTCGGCCACGATCGGATGCGTCGTGGGCAACTGATCCTGCAGGTATGCCCATGCCTTGCGCCGGTTCGCGAAGCCGACCCAGGCATCCGTCCACGTGGTCGCCTCCGCGGTGGCGAGCGTGCCCATGTAGTCGGCGAACGACTCCTTCAGCCACAGGTCGTCCCACCATTTCATCGTCACGAGATCGCCGAACCACATGTGCGCCATCTCGTGCAGGATCGTCGTCACCCTTGCCTCGTGCTGCGCCTCGGTCGCGGCCCCGCGGAAGATGTACCGCTCGGTGAAGGTGACGCAGCCCGGGTTCTCCATGGCGCCGATGTTGTACTCGGGCACGAAGACCTGGTCGTACTTCCCCCAGGGGTACGGCGTGTCGAACGCCTCGCTGAAGAAGTCGAGGCCGCGCCGCGTGACCTCGAGGATCTCGTCGGCGTCGAGATGCTGCGCGAGGGATGCCCGGCAGTAGACACCCAGCGGCACCTCGAGCCCTTCCGTGCTCCACGACGAACGAACGCCGTGGAAGGGGCCGGCCGCCACGGCCGCGAGGTAGCTCGGCAGCGGCGGAGTGGGGTCGAACGCGACTCTCTGCACGCCCTCGAGCTGCTCCCGGGTGCGCGCCTGGCTGTTGGACAGCACCGTCCAGCGTGCCGGCGCGTGCACCACGAACGTGTGAGGAGCCTTCAGGTCCGGCTGCTCGAAGCACGCGAAGACGCGGCGGGCATCCGCCGGCTCGAAGTGCGTGTAGAGGTAGGTCTCGCCGTCCACGGGATCGATGAACCTGTGCAGCCCTTCGCCCGTGCGGCTGTATGCGGCGGTCGCTGTCACCGTGACGGTCACGGATGCCGGCGCATCCTCCGCGGTTGCGCGGGGCAGATCGATCAGGATGCGAGCGCCGTCGTAGCGCACGGGCACGGCCCTGCCGTTCACGGTCACCGACCGCACCTGTGGTCCGATGAAGTCGAGCCAGATCGACTCCGCGCTCGTGATCAGCTGAACTGTCGTGTTCGTCGGGAACTCGGTGACGGATGCGTCGGCCGCGTTCCGCAGGTCGAGCTCCACGGCGCACGATCGCACGACGACCGCCCTGGAGCGCGCGGCCGTTTCGGCGCGCGTCAGATTCGCTGAGTCCATGGCCTCATGGTTTCACGGCGCGCGTCGGCGCTTCGGTGACATTGCCCGCCGGACCATTGGCCGGGGCACGTCACCGGCGGTGCGGACCGGCCCCGCCGGTATACTCGGCAGGACAATGGACGACCCTCCTTCGGCCTGTTCCCTCTGCGATTCCCGCCGACAGCGGGCCGGTCTGCGTCGGCATGGTTCGCCGGCCGGAAAGCGGCAACGCCCGTGACCGAATGGATCCTGCTCGCCGCCGGCGTCGTGCTGACCATCGGCACCGGCTTCTTCGTGGCCAGCGAGTTCGCGCTGGTCAATCTCGACAGAGCCGATCTCGAGGCGCGACGCGACAGGGGCGAGACGCGTCTGGCGATGACGATCGCCGCGCTGAAGATCACCTCGACGCACCTGTCGAGCGCGCAGCTCGGCATCACCCTGACGACGCTGCTCACCGGATACCTGATGGAGCCATCCATCGCGTCGCTCATCGCCGGACCCTTGACGTCGGCCGGCGTCCCGGCCGGCGCCGTCTCACCGATCGGCACAGTGGTCGGGATCGTGATCGCGACGCTCCTGTCGATGATCATCGGCGAGCTCGTTCCGAAGGGGTTCGCCCTCGCGCTGCCGCGTGCGACGGCGAAGATCGTCATCCCGTTTCAGACGGTGTTCACCACGGTCTTCCGGCCGGCGGTCGCCGTTCTGAACGTGAGCGCGAACGGCGTGCTGCGCATGCTGGGCATCGAGCCCAAGGAAGAGCTCTCGGGCGCGCGCAGCGCAGAGGAGCTGGCATCCCTGGTGCGCCGCTCGGCCAGTGCCGGCGTGCTGGAGTCGGACACGGCGACCCTGCTGGGACGCACGTTGCGGTTCTCGGAGCACACGGCATCCGATGTCATGACGCCGCGCCCTCGCGTCGCCAGCGTGCACAGGGCCGATCCGGCGACGGAGGTGCTCGCGCTCGCCAGGCGCACGGGCTTCTCGCGCTTCCCGGTCATCGACGACGACATCGACGACATCGTCGGCATCGTGCACGTGAAGCAGGCGGTGGCCGTGCCCATCGAGCGCAGGGCAAAGGTGCCGGCATCCGCTCTGCAGACGGATGCCGTGCGCGTGCCGGAGACCATGACGCTCGACACCCTGCTCGGCGAGCTGCGCGGCAAGGGTTACCAGATGGCCGTCGTGGTGGACGAGTACGGCGGCACGGCCGGCGTCGCCACGCTGGAAGACCTTGTGGAAGAACTCGTCGGCGACGTCGCCGACGAGCACGACCGCGCACGGGCGGACATCGTGCGCGGGGCGGGCTCGATCACCATCTCGGGCATGCTGCGGCCCGATGAGCTCAAGGACCGCACCGGCATCGAGATCCCCGACGACGGGCCGTACGAGACCGTCGCGGGGTTCGTCATGAACGAGCTCGACAGGCTCGCCGTGGTGGGAGACGAGGTGCACGTCGACGGCGGCACCCTGCGGGTGGAGCGACTCGACGGCCGGCGGGTCGACAGGCTGCGGTTCACACCGGATGCCGACACGGATCCCGCGCACTACGCCGAGCGCAGGAACACCGTGGAGCGTTCCGAGAACTCCGGGTCGCCCGACCGCTCGGAGGCAGGACGGGAGGCCGGTCGTGCCTGATTGGATCGGCATCGTGCTGCTCGTCGTGCTGCTGGCGGGCAACGCCTTCTTCGTCGGCGCGGAGTTCGCGGTCATGTCGGCGCGTCGTTCGCAGATCGAGCCGCTGGCCGAGCACGGCCGCCGAGCGGCCCGCACGGCGCTATGGGCCATGGAGCACGCGACGCTCATGCTCGCCACGACGCAGCTGGGCATCACCGTGTGCTCGCTGCTCATCCTCAACGTCTCGGAGCCCGCCATCCACCACGTGCTGGAGGCGCCCCTCGCGCTGACCGGCATGTCGGATGACTGGATCGCCGGCGTCGCGTTCGCCATCGCGCTCGTGCTCGTCACGTTCCTGCACGTCGTGTTCGGCGAGATGGTGCCGAAGAACCTGTCGTTCTCGCTGCCCGACCGGGCCGCCCTGCTGCTGGCCCCGCCGCTCGTCGGCATCGCGCGCGTGTTCCGGCCCATCGTCGTCGCGCTCAACGCGACGTCGAACGGCGTCGTGCGCCTGTTCGGCGTGAAGCCCGTCAACGAGGCGGTCAGCACGTTCACCCTCGACGAGGTGGCCACCATCGTCGACCAGTCGACGAGAGAAGGCGTGCTCACCGACCGTACGGGCACCCTGAGCAACGCGTTCGAGTTCTCCGCGAAGAAGGTCGCGGATGTCTCCCTCGGCCTCGAGACGCTGGTGTGCCTGCCGCAGACGGCGACACCCGCCGACGTGGAGCGCGCCGTGGCCAAGCACGGTTTCTCCCGCTACGTGATCGTCGACGACACGGACGAACCTGTCGGGTACGTGCACCTCAAGGATGTGCTCGACCTGGAGCGTGACGGCTACGACGAGCCCATCCCTGCGTGGCGGTTCCGCCGCCTTGTCCCGCTCGAGCCGGAATCCGACATCGAGGACGCGCTCGCCGTCATGCGACGCTCCGGGGGCCACGTCGGACGCACCGTTGGCGACGACGACGAGACTCTCGGCGTCGTCTTCCTGGAGGACATCATCGAGGAGCTCGTCGGCGAAGTACAGGACGCGACCCGGCGGTCGTGAACGCTAGGCCCGGCGGGGCGGACGCTTGAGCGGGCTATGCCTCAGCGCCAACGGGCACGGTCGTACTGCCCGGGCCAGTAGTCGATCTCGACGCCGAGCTCGTGGGCGGCGCGCAGCGGGAAGTGCGGGTCGCGAAGCAGCTCGCGGGCCAGCGACACGGCATCCGCCTGGCCGGATGTGATCACCTCGGATGCCTGCCTCGATTCCGTGATGATGCCGACGGCGGAGACCGGGAGACCGGTCGCCCGCTTGATCCGCGCCGCGAACGGCACCTGATATCCGGGTCCGGCCGGGATGCTCGCAGGCACGTTTCCACCCGACGAGATGTCGAAGAAGTCGGCTCCGGCGTCCGAGCACCATTCCGCGGCGGTCGCGCACGCGTCCACGTCCCACCCGGTCGGCGCCCAGTCGCTGGCCGAGAACCGCACGAACAAAGGCAGCTCGCCGATCGCGTCGCGCACGGCACGGACGACACGCAGCAACGCCCTTGCCCGGTTCTCGAGGCTCCCGCCGTAGTCGTCGGTGCGCAGATTGCTGGCGGGGGAGAGGAACTCGTGCAGCAGGTATCCGTGCGCCGCGTGCACCTCCACCATGCCGAAGCCGGCCTGCACGGCACGGCGCGCCGCATCCGCGAAGGCGTCGACGATGCGATCGATGCCGTCTTCGTCCAGCGCGTCCGGCGCGGCGAGACCGTGGTACGGGACGGCGGACGGCGCGACCGTCGCCCATCCGCCGAGCTCAGCGGGGATCGTCCCCGTGCGCCCGTCCTCACCCCACGGCGACCAGGTCGAGCCCTTGCGGCCGGCGTGCGCGAGCTGGATGCCGGGCACGGCGCCCTGCGACGCGATGAACTCCGTCAC
>NZ_DASZVF010000045.1:0-242746 GCF_035547335.1 Humibacter sp.
GGAGGACGGTCGAGTTTCTTGGATAGCAACGTGAGTTGCCGGTACGTCGGCTCGACTTCACCGGCTTCGAATGCCTCGACCTGGGCCGCGGAAACGCCAGCGGCCTTCCCAACCTCCACGGTGTCAAACCATGCGAGTTCCCGCGCCCAGCGCAACGTGTCCCCCTGAATGGGTACCCGTACGTTCACTCGCTCGCCTCCGCTACTCGTTGAGACTCTAGGGGAACCGAGCGACATGCCGCAGCCACCTTGTGCGACCAAAATGCGGGTCAACCTTACGTGGCGCACTCGTTAGAAGCGTCCAATTCTCCGGGTTCGCGACGGTGCAGGCGACAGGCTGCAGAGGTTCGAGAACCTTGTCGTCACGCTCAAAGACTCAATCGCGCAACAGGTGCCACCCACGCGCCATGCTCGAACGGCGGTCGGGTGTGCTGCGGGATCTCCAGTCATGTAGCTCAACGCCGATCCGGTTCGGTTGGGCAGTCGGCGAAGTGGCACGCGTCCCCGATATAGGTCGCAATGGCTGGGAGCCTCTGGTTGTCATACTAGAGGAATCCTCAGTATCAAACCACCGGCACTGGCTGGGTGTTCTTCAGGGACGCTTTGCGGCCGTCGCTAGATTGAGCGCATGAATGTAGGTGTCATCGGTGCGCTCGGCGTACTCGCGGGTGCGCTTCTCACCGTCGCCGGTGGCCTCATTGGAGCATGGATCCAGGGGCGGCGCGAGCATCGCAGATGGCTGCGCGAGCGACGCTACGCGGCGTTCGTGACCGTTCTTACGCTGATCAACCAGATGGAGGACATCGACGCCGATGTCCGTCGAGTACGAGAGGAAGCGATCGAACTTCCGACAGCGGCTCGCAAGGCAGAATTGGACAGTATCGAGAACCGCCTCCGCAAGGTGGCGGATGGGTTTCACGCATGCGCTGCCGAATTCACCGTGCTCGGGCCTGACTCGGTTGAGGGATCGCTGAACCGGGTGGCTTCAGCGATGAGGGGTCGCAAGGCCGTCGAGGAGGCTGTTGCGGCCAGAGGAGAACTCAAGTCGGTGATGCGTGCCACGATTGGGACTAGCCGTAAGCGCTAAACCGAGGCGTCACAAGCCTTCTTGATGGACTCGCCTTACAGACCCCGAGCGCCGCTGCCCGCTGTTCCGAGTGATCCTTGCACCCCCATGCACACGTGCGCTCCATTGAACTCGCATCCTCGCCCGCATAGAAAGACTTCTGGGCGGCAGATGAACGCTCAATTCTCCCCGAGGCGTCAGGTGGGCGCATGGCTCACCGGACCACGTGTTCCATGGACTAGCCGCGCGGAATAACTGACCGGGCGTCCACGCCCTTAGCCCCGAATCGGGCCGATGAATACGGGCTACGGTGCGATGGCGGTTCACGCGAGTGAATAACCGTTCGAGGCTCACGCTTGCTGCCAGTGAGGGCTGGTCCGGGCCGTGAGCTAGCCGAAGTGCCGTGAACTGACGCGCGATCCCGACCCCAGCTCATTGACGGAGTCGATTGAGCCGCGACAGACCGCTTGTCGGGCGATGATCCCGAAGCACCCGTCCCGTCGGAAACTGGGGGGCTATTCATGCCCAGCCAGCCCAGTTCCTGAGGAGAGTCCACAACCAACCAAGGACACTGTTGCCGCTGAGCTCCGATAGAAGGACCGTTGCCACGGCGACGACGAGGGACACTATGGCGACCCACAGGGCGATACGACCTAGCTTGAAGCTGTCCGCTGAGGCCCCCAGCGAGGCAACGGTCGAGAGGATATCGCGGTAGTCACGGTCGGCCGCGATCAGCCGAGCAAACTCTTTCTCCTGTCGCTCCTTGAGATCAGCGTTGTAATCGATCGGATCGTCAATTTTGCGTCCGGCTTTGCGATCCATCGCCTTATATCGAGGAGCGACGTTGTACGTGAACTGGGCATCACCGTCCCACCGCCAATTACGGCTCCAGAAGTCGCTCACGTCAGGCTGCACGCTCGACAGGTTCAAGCTCAACGTGAGGAAGCTCTTGCGAAGCTCGCGGAGAGCCCTCGGACGAAACTTGCCGTGCCTCGTGCTGGCACGATCTCTGAGCACCGCGTACTTCTTGCCAGTCACATGAAGAAACTCCGACACCGCCAGCATGACGAACAGATTGAACATGTTGTCAACGAGCCGAGAGGCGATTGCTCGATTCGTATCTGTACCCCCGTAACCGGCAAGCCCTCCTTCGCCCAGAGCCTTCACGACGGCGTCTCGTCTGCCCCATAGAGTCCACGTCGGTGCCTCACCCAGAGCCCCATGCATCCGACCGTCGAGCGGTGAGAGCACGAGCTTTGGCAGGTCCGGCGACGTTGCCTGGTAGTACTCGTGAGTGGAGATACCTAGCGCACGGTAGGCATCTTCGCGGGCGACCGCCTTTTCCCGAGACAAGTTCGCCGGCGGAGCGGTCGTCGGGTCAATCTTGTCGAATAGCATCAAGTCAAGCAATGGAAGTTGCTCTCCGTTCGATGTGAAGAATCCCGGCAGCTTGTCGGTGAGCCACTCCCGGGCCGCTGAGTGCAACTGCCTTCGCTTCGACTGAACCCGCCAGTACGCGGCTTCCTTCCGATTGAGAGACCTCCAGCGGGGCTTCCCCCGCATCAATATCGGCTCGTGCGTCTTGTGCCACTCGCCGTCGAGAGCCGTGGCCGCCTCGTCTGTGAGGTGAAACTCTGCAATGACCGCAGTCAAACTGGGACCGATCTGGACCGCTCGAAGCTCGATCATCGTGAACTCATCGGGCAACCTTGTACGAATACTGTCACCACCAGACAGCCAGTTCGAGTCCCAGTCCATGAGGTCGGCGAGCCGCCACCACATCAGCCCCGATGCCGCCCGAGCCTTGGATAGTTTCTCCCGATTGTTTCCATCGAGCGGCATGGTCAGGGGCTTCTTGTTCCAACCATTCCGATCGAGAGCGGCCTCCAGCGAGGGCAGCTCGGTCGGCGGGAACAACTCCACGAGCCAGATGCCCGCGACATTCACATGCTCGTCTTCGGCAACGAAGATGTTCCTGAGCCAGTTTTCCCGACTCCATACCTTGTTACGGTCATGCTCATTGAAGGGGATGAGCCAGCTAAGCCCTCGCCAGACGCGCGTGCCGAACGCTCGCGGATAGAGCCTTCGCCGCCAGCCCGTACCAAACCAGTACAGGAACCGATAGGGCCAGTCGTACCAGCGATAGCCGTTGCCGAGTTCCGGCACCAAATCGTATGCGTCGGAGACGTCCTTGTGAATTTGAGTCTCCGTGGGCTCCCTTGCCGGACGCGGCTTTCGACGCCGCTGGCGATACTGTTCGCGTTCACCGAGATCCGCCATAGCCGCTACTCCTCGTTATCGCATAACCCGCAAAGTCCCCAGATAGAGCGAGATCGCTCATCGCTGGCGGGAATCCGACCATCACCGCATTCGTAAGCGGGGCGTCCGCGTCTCCGCTGGCAAGTTGCAGTTCCATCATGATGCAGCCCCTGTCTGCCGCGAGCTTCAGCAGGTTCTTGGACTGCTTGGTCGGGTGCGCGATGC
Organism: Humibacter sp.; assembly: GCF_035547335.1. Classification (GTDB taxonomy): domain Bacteria; phylum Actinomycetota; class Actinomycetes; order Actinomycetales; family Microbacteriaceae; genus Humibacter. The sequence goes on from NZ_DASZVF010000045.1 coordinate 3,550, forward strand.
CGTTGGAGGTCAACGCACCAAAGATGGCTCTTGTAAGCCCGGCAAGCGCAGCCCACCGCTGCCGTTCGCGTCCGGAACGTCGCGAATCCATGGGACAACGACACTCGCGACAATCGAGGCTGCCGGACCAATAGAACGCCTTGTCAGCGCCGCGGTTCCGGTATTCACGCATCGCACCCTATCGGCCGAATTCGGCGGACCGCCGCCCCCTGTGCGAGGGCCGATCGGCCCTCGCCGGCGACACTCGGACACAAAATCCCAAGCGCCGCCGAACCCGCTTGTGTGTGCGTTCCTCGCACGCACACGCATACGCGCGCACGCGGCTACGCACGCACTCCATTCAATTCGTCCGCTCACCTCGCATCGAGGCGCTTCCTGAGCACGTAGACGAGCGCCCACCGCTCCATCCATCGCGCCGCCGTTGCCGTCGTTTGAACTAATTCCCCACTAATAAGTACAACTAATCTCGTCATCATCATCTGGGGCTTGGCGGGTCCGGCGCTGAGCGGCGTCTTCCAGCAGGCGATCGATCGCGTCACGTCATTCTGACCGTGACCGGGTGGCGTGATGATCGGGGCTCGGCACCGGCGGAGTTCGTCATGGTCGGCGCGCTCCTCACCGTGCTCACAGTCGCCGTGCTGCAACTGGGACTCGCGCTCCTCGTGCGGAACACCCTCATCGACGCGGCGGCCGAGGGCGCGCACATCGCCGCGCTCGCTGACAACACGCTCGCCGACGGAAGGCAGCGCACCAGGGACCTCATCGGCTCTGCTCTGGGAGACGGGTACGGCCGAACCGTGTCTGCCGCCTATGGAAGGTACCGAGGAGTGCCGTCCGTCACGGTCACCGTCCGCGCCCCGTTGCCGGTGGCAGGTCTCCTCGGTCCGGACCACGCGCTGGAGGTGAGCGGCCATGCTCCCGTGGAGACGCTCGGCCGGTGACGACAGCGGCGTCGCGGGATCGAAGCGAGGAACGGCTCCCGGCGTCCATCATGGCGGGATGACGCGGAGGCTGGCGTCCGAGCGAGGTACGGCTGCGTTGGAATTCGTCACGGCCGGTCTGATCCTGTTGGTGCCGACGGTGTATCTCATCGTGGCGCTCGCCGGCATCCAGGGCGCCGAACTCGCCGCAGCGGGGGCGGCGCGTCAGGCAGCAAGGGTCTACGTGCAAGCGGACGACGAGGCGGATGCCGCGGCGGAGGCGTCGGCGGCGGTCGCCTTCGCCCTCGCCGACTTCGGACTGCCGAAGGACGCCGCCGACGTGCGCGTCGACTGTTCGCCGAAGCCGGATGCCTGCCTCACCCGTCTGGGCATCGTCTCCGTCACCGTCCGGGTGCGAGCGCCGCTTCCGCTCGTGCCCGACGTGCTCGATCTGCGCCGCGACGCGTCCGTCACCGTGCAGGCGGCGAGCACGAATCGAGTCTCACGACTGTGGGGCGCCCGTTGATCGCCCTGAGTGGCGTGCGAGCGGGACGACTCGCTGGCAGCTCTCCTCAATGGCAAGCGTTAGAGCGGACAGGCGTCCCGCACGCCGACCGGTGGCGGGCGAGTTCCACACGTCTCCGGGAGGAGACCGGATCCATCCTTCCGCTCGTGGCCTTCTACGCGTTCCTCTGCCTCGTGCTCGTGTTTCTCGTGTCTGCCGTGACGTCGCTCTACCTGGATCGGGAGCGCCTGTACTCGGTGGCCGACGCCGCAGCGCTCGCAGGAGCCGAGGCGTACGACCTCGCCGCCGTGCAGGTGGTCGAGGGCCATCCGAGACCCGTACTGGAGAGTTCGTCCGTGCGGTCGGCGGTGTCGGACTTCCTCGCAACCCCCGTCGCGGGCGGAATCGAGGGGCTCGAGGTCGAGCAGGCAATCAGCTCGGACGGCCGCAGCGCGACGGTGCGCCTGTCCGCGATGTGGCGCCCACCTGTGGTGTCGATGCTGGTTCCGGCCGGGCTGCGCATCGGCGTGACCTCCACAGCGCGCAGCGTGTTCTGGTGAGGCGAAGCCCGCGGTGTGCGCTGTGCGGAGTGCGCTGTGTGGCTGTGCGCTCACGCCGTCGGTTCTCGGACCCGTGCACGTGGCAATCAGTGCACTTCGCAATCAGTGCATGTGCCGATCAGTGCTCATTGATCAGTGCCCATTGATCGGTGCACGTGGCGGTCAGTGCCCATTGCCATCAGTGCACGTTGCGGCTGCGTCGGATGGCGTACAGCACGCCGCCCGCGCAGACGACGAGCAGAAGGGACACACCGACGGTGACGAGAACGGAGCCCAGCGCCGACGGCAGATCGATCCCGGACGGACCGCCGCCTTCGCCGTGGTCGGCGCTCGCCGGGGCGGTCGCGGGGGGAGTGGTCGGGAGGGCCTGCCCGCCCGCTACGGAGCTGCTCGGCGCCGTCGAGCCGGAGAACGACTGCCGTGTCGAGGGGGAACCGCTCCCGCAGTTGTCCGCCCGATACGAGACCAGGAGCTGCGGGTCGGTCACGGTCGCTCCGCCCCCGTCGTAGCCGTGGTCTGGAGCCCGGGGTCCGCAGCCGCCGAAATAGTCGCCGATGCTGGCATCCACGGTGCCGCCGGCAGACGGCGACGCGTCGATCGCGGCACCCCTCACACCGGAGAACGTGCTGCCGATTACGATCACCTCCGCGCTGATGGCACCCGCATCGATCTGCAGACCGGTCGCGAAGTGGGCGAAGTCCGTGTCTTCGATCGTGACCATCCACGAAGGCCCGGCCACCGCCGACAGCCGGATCGCTGCCGCATCGCCGCTTCCTTCGCCGGAAGGATTGAGCCGCGCGATCTCGGAAGCCCGGCTGTCGCTGATGAACACGGCGGGCCCGCGCGCGCCGATCACGATCGTGCCGTGCACCACGGCATTCGTCACCGAGGTCAGCGAGACGGCGGTGCCGACGCCGGTGAACGTGTTGGCATCCACGAGCGGCGCCGTCGTGCCGTCGATGGCGACTCCGGTGGCGACGCTGTCGAACATGTTACTCAGCATGGTGAGACCGTCGGCTCCACTGGCCGCGACACCCGTCGATGAGCGGCCCGCGGCATCGCCTCCGAGCAGCGCGTCGCCTTGAAGGTAGGCGTCCTTCGCATGGTCGAGGACGATGCCGGTCTGGCATTGCAGCACGGGAGAGTCCACGATGCGCACATGATCGGCGGTCACGCGGATGCCCTGCGAACCGGCGCCTTCCGCGCACGAGATCGCCACCGAATCCACGGTGACGCCGTCGGCGGTGATCGAGATGCCCGTTGTGCCCTTGGGTGCGTCGATCGTCGCGCGGTCCCCGGTGAGGGTGAGCGCCTTGTCAACCCGCACGTCACCGCGGTAGCGTCCGGGGCTCAACACGATCGTGTCGCCCGCCCCGGCCTGTGCGACCACGGCGTTCAGGTCGTCGCCCGGACGCACGACGAAGCTCGTGGCCGCGTGGGGAACGGCATCCGCGGCCGCGCCGGGCTCCGGAGCGATCGTGAGGGCAGAGCACAGCGCCACGACGACCACAGCGAGTGCGAACGGCTTTGTCTGCACAGGCACGCCACCTCCTGCCAGAGGACTCGCCTCCAGAATGCGCTTGCGGCCGCAACGCGACAAGCGGCAGGATGCTGAGCCTCAGCCGCCAGCGAGCACGCGCTTGCGCGGCACGTACTTCGGAACGTAGCGCACGAGCATCCCGGCGCCGATCAGCCCGAGCACCCCCATCGTGACGGATGCCGCCGCGAGCGAGAACAGCGCGGTGACGCCGGAGACAAGCAGCGGAGCGCCCGCCTGACCGACATCGTTCGTGAAGCGCCACGCCCCGAGGAACGGAGCGGGGTCCGTTCGCGGAGCCAGGTCGGCACCGAGGGTCATGAGGATGCCGCTGCCCACCCCGTTCGTCACCGCCATGGCGACCGCGACCACCGTGAACCAGGTCTGGTCCATCACGAAGGCGAGCGCGATGTGCGTGATGCTCAGCCCCAGCATCGACGGCAGTGCCGACCAGAGTCGTCCGAAGCGGTCCATGATCTGACCAGAGGTGTAGAACAGCGCGAAGTCGACGGCGCCGGCGATGCCGATGATGAGCGCCGTGTTGGCCGCAGGGAGCCCGATGGCGACGGCGGCGAGAGGCAGAATGACGGTTCTCGACGACCGCAGGGCCGAGATGAGCGACGCGCACGTGCCCATGCGCAGCAGCACGGCCCGGTTCGTCCAGATGGTTCGGAACAGTCCAGCGGTGCGCTCTCTCGCCTCCTCGCGGCCGACATCCGGAAGCGCGGTCGCTCCTGTCGCCACCATGGTCTCGGACCTGGCGCCGTTCGCGCCTGCCGTGGTCGTCGCGACGATCTTCTCGGTGGGATCCGGCACCACGATGAGCACGACGGTCGCGGCGAGACACATCACGATGTGCACCCAGAACACGGCGTGAGGGTTGCCGAACAGGGCGATCACGCCGGCGCTGATGAACGGGCCGACGAACCAGCCTCCGCGGAAGACACCGCCCAGGGTCGACAGCGCCCGCGCGCGGTAGCGCTGGGGCACGTATCCCGTCATGAAGGCGTGCCTGGCCAGCGCGAAGACGCTCGTGGCGAGGCCGATCAGGAAGACGCCGATCGTCAGCATCAGATCGCCGGGCGCGAGTAGGCAGATGACCAGCCCCACGATGCAGAGGAGCGCCGATCCGATCATCGATCTGCGCTCGCCGAACCGCGACACGACCCAGCCGCTCGGGATGTCGCCGATCATCTCACCGACCATGATCATGCCGCCGATGAAGCCCGCCAGAGCAAGCCCTGCCCCGAGGTTGTGCGCGAGCACGGGGATGATCGGGATGACGGCGCCCTCGCCGATCGAGAACAGCGCCGTGGGCAGGAACGCGGCAAGGGCGATGTCGCGGATGCTGAAGGGCGCGTCGCTCGAGGTCATGGCGCGTCCCAGCCTACGGCGTTGGTATACCAACTCGTGCCGCCCTGAACCCGCCCTGAACCCGCTCTGAACCCGCTCTCAGGCGGCTGGGTGCGAGCGGCGCCCACCCTTCGCACCTCTGTTGTTCGCGGCTGCGGCGCTCGGCGGCTCAATCGGCTCGGCCTTGACTGCTCGCATTCAAGGCACTCACCTCAATCGCCATTAGGCTTGGGCGGTCATGATCGAACTGGACCTGAGCGCACAGATCGCCGACGCGCGCGCCACTTTCGCCGACATCCGCGCGGTCGTCGACGTGGAACGGCTGCGTGCCGACATCGAACGGCTGAGCGAGGAAGCCGGCGCGCCCGACCTGTGGGACGACCCCGAGAAGGCGCAGAAGGTCACCAGCGCACTCAGTCACCGCCAATCCGAGCTGTCGCGACTGAACAACATCCAGCAGCGCCTCGACGACCTCGAGGTGCTCGTGGAGCTCGCCAACTCCGAGGGCGACGACGAGTCCGCCGACGAGGCCCGCAACGAGTTGCAGGAGCTTCAGAAGACGATCGGCGAGCTGGAGGTGCAAACCCTTCTCGACGGCGAATACGACGAGCGGCCCGCTGTCGTCACCATCCGAGCGGGCGCGGGCGGTGTGGATGCCGCCGACTTCGCCGAGATGCTCCTTCGCATGTACCTGAGGTGGGCGGAGCAGCACGGATACTCTGCTCGCGTCATGGACACGAGCTACGCGGAGGAGGCGGGCATCAAGTCCGCCACGTTCGAAGTGGATGCCCCGTACGCGTTCGGCACGCTCTCCGTGGAAGCCGGAACGCACCGTCTGGTGCGGATGAGCCCCTTCAACTCGGCAGGCAAGCGGCAGACCTCGTTCGCGGCCGTCGAGGTGATCCCGTTGATGGAGGAGACCGAGTCCATCGACATCCCGGAGAGCGACATCCGGGTGGACGTGTTCCGTTCGTCGGGTCCTGGGGGTCAGTCGGTGAACACGACGGACTCCGCCGTGCGCATCACGCACCTGCCGACCGGCATCGTGGTGTCGATGCAGAACGAGAAGTCGCAGATCCAGAACCGTGCGGCCGCCATGCGGGTGCTCCAGTCCCGCCTGCTCCTGTTGCAGCACGAGGCCGAGGCTGCGGCGAAGAAGGAGCTCGCCGGCACGATCACCGCGAGCTGGGGCGACCAGATGCGCTCCTACGTGCTCGCGCCGTACCAGATGGTGAAAGACCTGCGCACGGAGCACGAGGTGAACAACCCGCAGGCCGTGTTCGACGGCGACCTCGACGGGTTCATCGCTGCAGGCATCCGCTGGCGCAAGCAGAAGCCGGTCGACTGATCGGTCGCCGCGGCGCGTCCGCATGTCGACGGAGGCGCGAGTGTCGGCAGCGGCGAGCGGATTCGGCTTTCGGCTCCCTCGAAGTGAGGTGAGTCGCTGGGTCGCATGCGGGTGGCGAGTGCTTAGGCTGAGCGGGTCATGATCCGATTCGACCACGTCAGCAAGAGCTACAAGGGAACCTCCCGTCCAGCCCTCGACGACATCACGACCGAGATCCTCCGCGGCGAATTCGTGTTCGTCGTCGGTGCATCCGGCTCCGGCAAGTCCACGTTCCTGCGCCTGATCCTCCGAGAGGAGCGTCCTACGCGGGGCAAGCTGCACGTGCTCGGACAGAACCTCGGGAGCATCTCGAACCGCAAGGTGCCGTACTTCCGCCGCAACGTCGGCGTGGTCTTCCAGGACTTCCGCCTGCTCACCAACAAGACCGTGTTCGACAACGTCGCCTTCACTCTCCAGGTGATCGGCAAGTCGAAGGGATTCATCCACGAGGCGGTGCCCGACGTGCTGGCGATGGTAGGCCTCGAAGGCAAGGCGCACCGTTTTCCCCACGAGCTCTCCGGCGGTGAACAGCAGCGCGTCGCGATCGCCAGGGCCGTCGTGAACAAGCCGCAGATCCTGCTGGCGGACGAGCCGACGGGCAACCTCGACCCTGCAACGAGCGCAGGCATCACCGCCGTGCTCGAACGCATCAACGCCGCGGGCACCACCGTGCTCATGGCGACGCACGAGGCGGGGCTCGTCGACCGCATGCAGAAGCGCGTCATCGAGATCGTGGGCGGCAAGCTCGTTCGCGACGAGCGGCACGGCGGCTACGGGTTCACGGCTGCCATCCCCGTGCTCGACCCTCGTGAGGACGCGCAAAGCCACGAGGCCGCTCGCGCGGCATCGGTGGCGGCGCCGGCTGAGCAGGCGGTCGCGGCATCCGGCATCGATGCCGGCCGTAGGCTGGCGGATGCCCCGCCCGTCGAGCGGAGCACGTCCAAGCCCACCCGCGCCGAGCGCAAGGAGGAGAAGAGGGCGGCCAAGCACGCGTCTCGCCGCGGCTCCGACCGGCACGCCGCAACGGTCACGACGGTGGCGACCGGTGCTTCCCAGGCCCAGGTGCCTCCCGCAGCGGTCCCCGAGCCCGCCGCAGCGACGCAGCCGGCCGCTGTGGCAGCCCAACCGCCTGCGCAGCAGCATCAGGTGGCTCAACCCGTGCAGACGACACCGCTCGTCGCGGCACGACCCGCGCAGTCGGATGAGGCGCAGGGACGCCCTGCCGCCCCGCCGCCTCCGCAACAGGGCGAGCGGCCGCGCGTGGAGCGGGAGCCGGTAGCGGCAGCGGTGCCGCGCGACGCATCCGCCCGGCCCGAGTCCGTGCTCGACGGCCATTTCGCGAACCCGCCGACGGCACCCGTTCGCCGGTCGGAATCCTCCGACGTCGCCGAGCTGACACTCGCCGAGCGTCTCGGTCTGCGCGCGCCGGGCAAGCACGACCATGAAGACGACTCCAACCAGGATGTGGGGCCGGTGTCATGAGATTCGCACTCGTCTTGTCCGAGGCAGGAAGCGGCCTCAAGCGCAACCTCTCGATGGTGATCTCCGTCGTGCTGGTGACGTTCATCTCGCTCACCTTCGTGGGCACGGCCATCCTCATGCAGATGCAGATCGGCCAGATGAAGACGTACTGGTACGACAGGGCCCAGGTCGCGGTGTACATGTGCACCGAGACCGACGTGAGCACGACCTGTCAGGGGCAGGATGCCACCAGCGACCAGATCGCGGCGGTCAAGGCCAAGCTGTCGTCGTCGGCCCTGGCGCCGTTCATCGAGAAGTTCTACTTCGAGAACCACAAGCAGGCGTACGCCGACTTCAAGAAGCAGTTCAAGGGCAACCCGGTTGCGGACTACGTCACGCCCGAACTCCTCAATCAGACGTTCTGGATCAAGCTGAAGAACCAGACGCAGTCGGATGTCATAGCCCAGAGTCTGAGCGGTGTGGCGGGCGTGCAATCCGTGACGGATCAACGAAGTTATCTGGACCAGATCTTCCGCATCCTCAACGCGGCGAGCCTGACCGCCATCGCCATCGCCGTCGTCATGCTCGTCGCGGCGGCGCTGCTCATCGCCACCACCATCAGGTTGTCCGCGTTCTCCCGAAGACGGGAGCTCGGCATCATGCGGCTGGTGGGGGCCTCGAATGGATTCATCCAGACCCCGTTCGTGCTCGAGGGAGTTCTGGCGGCGCTGATCGGCTCGTTGCTCTCGGTGGGCGCCGTCTTCGCGATCGTCCAGTTCTTCGTGCGCGGCTACCTGTCGCAGAAGATGCAACTGACGTCGTTCGTCGGACTGGACAGCGCCTGGATTGTGGCCCCGATCCTCGTGGTGGTGGGCATCGGACTGGCCGCGCTCGCGTCGAGCGTCGCGATCAGGCGTTACCTCCGCGTCTGACGCGGCGTACCCGCCCGGCCGCGGCCCGGCACCTCGGAGGACGCGCGTCCTGACAGACCGCCGGTCGCGGTAAGCTGGTGGGCTGCCGCGCTCGGTCGAGCGAGGCATCCGAGGTCGGCGTCCGTCGGCTCCAGTTCAGACGAGAGGTGACCCATGCCCCGGGAACGTGGCCAGAAGGTGGTGGCGACGAACCGCCGCGCCCGCCACGACTACCTGATCGAGGACACCTACGAGGCGGGCCTCGTGCTGACGGGCACCGAGGTGAAGTCGCTGCGCGAGGGTCGCGCGTCTCTGGTCGACGGATACGCGTTCGTCGACGGGGGAGAGGCGTGGCTGGACGCCGTCTACATCCCGGAATACCTGGATGGGACGTGGAACAACCACGCGCCGCGGCGTAAGCGCAAGCTCCTCCTGCACAAGCAGCAGATCGTGAAGATCGCGAACAAGATCAAAGACGGCGGGTACACGATCATCCCGTTGCAGCTCTACTTCTCGGATGGGCGGGCGAAGGTCGAGATCGGTGTCGCCAAGGGAAAGCGGGAGTACGACAAGCGTCAGGCGCTGCGGGAACGCCAGGACAAGCGCGAGGCCGACCGGGCCATGGCCAGCAGGAATCACCTGGGCGAGTAGTCCCTAGGCGGCTGATCGACGCCCGCGCGCAGCGGGCGAACTAGTGCGCCGCTGCCCTCTGCCGTGGTGGGGCCCGTTCGTGAGTTATGGCCCTGGGAAGCGCCGGTTCACCGGTCTTCGGCGCCGAAAGCGTCGGCCGCCAGGGCGGTCACGAGCCGCTCTTGCGTCTCGCCCAGCCACCAGTACACGATGCGGTCGCCCGTGTCGCCGCTGCTGCCGTCGTCGTCATCGCTTTCGATGCTCAGCCGGTCGGCGATCATCAGCCTGAGGTCGGTCAGGTTGCGCATGAGGGCGAGCGACAGATCGGCGTCGGCCGTGATCGTGCGGGATGCGCTCCGTCGCCAGAGCGATCCGGATGGCTGCGCCTCTGCCCCGACGAACGCCGTCATCACGCTGCGGGCGGCCTCGCTCTTCGCCGTGACGAGATCGACGTCGGTGAGTGAGTGGAATTCTGCAGCGGCCTCCGCGTCGTCGCGGTAGGCATCCGGGAACATCCGGTCGACGCCGGCGACGCCGTCCGCGACGGCCGTGAGCCGATCGGCGAGCGCCCCGAGCAGATCGGCCTCGAGCCGAGAGAGCGTGATGAACTCGTTGTCCGAGATCGTGACCGTGAGCTCACCATCGGAACGGCGGATGCGCGTCACTTCTCGGCCCTGTCGACGGTCGCCGAGAGCCCGTAGCCGTGCATGGCGTGCACGTGCGCCTCCATCGCCTCGCGGGTGCCCGTGGCGACGATCGCCCGCCCCTCGTGATGCACTTGCAGCATGAGCTGGGTCGCCTTCTCGCGACTGAACCCGAAGTAGCTGCGGAAGACGTAGACGACGTAGGACATGAGGTTGACGGGGTCGTTCCAGACGATCGTCCGCCACGGCGTGTCCAGGCTGTGGCGGGGCGTCAGGTCCAGTTCCTCGTCGGTCCGCTCGAGAGTTCCCGGCGCTGAGTTTGAGGAAGCCACGAAACCAGATTCGCACATCCGGGCATGACATGCGCCCGGCCGTTGTTGTAGTCTTTAGAGCCGCCGTCACGGCGGATGCATCTCATCACAATTCGACAGCGCGCAACAGCGGCCCGCCTCATGGGGATGATCGGTTTCGACATCGTCTGCGAGATTACGAGAAGCGGGTCGAGGATGCAGGGTTATCTCGCTAACGCTCCCTGCAAAAAATAAGTGCCAATTCCAACAGCACTGTCTCCGCTAAGGCCCAGGTCGCTCTCGCGGCCTAGTCGTACTTAGCGACTCAAGAGACCGTCAGCCCGGGAATGCTCTCTACCCGGATCCTGGCGTCAGCTAGAGAGATTGCTTCTACGTATCGTCATGGGGCGTAGAGGGACTCCAACCGTGACTGGGTTCGTCGGATCAGCTGCCAGTGGCAAGTTCCGGAACCGAGTAAAGCGTCTTCACTGGATACGCCCGTAGAAGGCGTATGACCACAGCGATGGACGGGGGTTCAATTCCCCCCATCTCCACACGACTGAGCGTGAGGCGCGAGGCGCCTCCACCACCATTGGGTCGTTGTTGCGCGCTGCTCGAGTGTTCTCCGGTGATGCTCACCAGCCCGACCAGGTGTCGGGCCACGGCGCGATGTCCACCTCATTGCCCTCCGGGTCGGCCAGTGTCCACCATTCCGGGCCGTGGTCCCGCACGACCGAGCCGCCGGCCGCGAGTGCCGCGGCGATCCGGGCCTCCGCCTGATCGGCAGGCACGTAGAGGTCGATGTGGATGCGGTTGCGCTGGGGACGGGCGGCATCCATCTGCTGGAACCAGAAGTTCGGTGCGAGGGCGTTCTGGTCGAAGAGGTCTTCCTCGGTCGCCGTTCTCCCCAGCACAGCGGCCCAGAACGCCTGCACCTTGGGGATGTCCAGCGCATCGATCGCGATCTGGAGCGTCAGCACCTCACCGGGGTCGCTGGCGATCCCCAGCTCCTGAGCGACCTCGGAGATGCGAGCCGCGAGGCTCGCGTCGCGTTCACTCAGCCACGCGTTCGGCATCATCTCGTGCGTCATGAGCTTGACGAGCACCGCGGAGTAGCGGAGACCGATGTCGGGATGGTGGTCGGCCGCATCCGCCAAGGCGCCGATCCGGTTCACGAACTCGAGCCCCTTCGCGAACGAGCCGGTTCTGAAGTACGCGGTCGCGCCATCCGAGAGCACGCGCCAGTCGGCGACGCCAGGGAACTCGTGGAACTGCCGGGAGGTGATGGGCTCGACCATGGCCCGGAGCGTACGGCCGCACGTGTGCAGCGTCAAGCATCCTGTGCACCGCCAAGCAGCCGGGGCAGGCCAGGGAGTCTGGACAGCGGCAACCAGTCGGGCAGCGTCTACCAGTCGGGTGTTCAAGGATGCCACGTCGCGTGAGCCCGCGCCAGGCCCTTATGCCCGGCAGGTGCGCACTGTTGAATATCCGTCGAGCGGTCGGCAGTGTGCACTTCGTCGTCGATCGGAAGACGGACGGAGACCATGAAACAGCTTCTCGTCGCCACAGCCCGCATCAGCGCAGAAGACGCCGTGGCGGATGCCGTACTCGACTACGAGTGCGTGCTCCTCGAGCACCGCCGTACCGCCCGGGTTGTGATTCCGGTCTTCATGAACGAGGGCGACACGTACTGCGAGCTGATCCTCGGCAGGGGAGCGATCGATGGCTGCCTGGCGTTGCCGAACACGTCAGGCCGTCGCGTCGCAGGGTCCGAGGATGCCGTGCAGCACCTGCAGGAGCGGGCGCGCGCCGTACGCGAGGAGTTCTCGGGACCGTTCGAGGATGACTGGTACGACGAGTCGACCCACGCGGACTGAGACTTGCCCGGCCGGCGCGCATCGCGATTCCGACAGACAGCGCGGTCGTGATCGGCTAGAACGGAGGAGACGCACCGTGCGTGCGGTTTGGGGTGCGGTCTGAGGATCCCGGCGGGGACGCTCTGCGCCTCGAACGCGATTGGGAAGGACAGCCGTCGGGAAGGACAGCCGTGGAAGACGCCGTGGTCGTGGGCTCGGGACCGAATGGTCTCGCCGCGGCGGTGACGCTGGCGCGTGCCGGGCTGTCCGTGACCGTGATCGAGGGAGCCGATCGCATCGGCGGGGGGAGCACCTCGGCCGAGCTCACGGTTCCCGGCGTTCTGCACGACGTGTGCTCGGCTGTTCATCCGATGGCCCTGGCGAGCGAGTTCTTCCGCCGGTTCGAGCTCGAACGTCGGGTCGAGCTCATCGTTCCGGAGATCTCCTACGGCCATCCGCTCGAGGACGGGCGGTCCGCCATCGCCTACCGGGACCTCGAACGCACGGCGGAAGGGCTCGGCGCCGACGGGGCCGCATGGCGCCGCCTCTTCGCGCCGCTGATCGCGGACGGCGGAGCCGCCCTGGCTCATGTCATCGCGGAGCCGCTCGTGCGCGTTCCGAGGCATCCGCTCGCGCTCGCGCGGCTGGGCATCCGTGCCCTCTCGCAGGGCAGCGCACTGTGGAACAGGGCGTTCGAGACCGAGGGTGCCGCCGCACTGCTCACGGGCGTGTTCGCCCACACCATCCAGCGCATGCCGTCGCTCGGCTCCGCCGCGCCAGGGCTCGCACTCGCCGCGTTCGGCCACGCAGGAGGATGGCCCGTTCCCCGCGGCGGCAGCGGGGCGATCGCTTCGGCGCTGGCAGACGATCTCATCGGGCACGGTGGCCGCATCGAGACCGGAACCTGGGTGCGGCGTCTGGAGGAGCTGCCGCCCGCGCGGGCAACGCTGCTGGATGTCACGCCGCGCGCGTTCCTGCAGTTGGCCGGCGATCGCATGGCACGGCCGGGCCCGTACCGCAGGTTCCGCTACGGGAACGCGGCGGCGAAGGCGGACTTCGTGCTGTCGGACCCGGTGCCGTGGCGCAACGCCGAGCTGCGCGAGGCGGTGACCGTGCACGTCGGCGGCTCGCGGGAACAGCTCGCGGCGGCCGAAAGCGCGGTGGCGGCCGGTCGCCATGCCAGGCATCCGTACCTGCTCACCGCACAGCCGACACTGGTCGACCCCGACCGTGCGCCAGGACGGCACGTGCTGTGGGCGTACACGCATGTGCCAGCAGGCTCCGTCGACGACCCGACGGAGGCGATCGTGTCACGCATCGAGGAGTTCGCGCCTGGTTTCAGAGACACGATCGTCGCCAGCGCCGGCCGCAGCGCACTGCAGCTGCAGGCGCACAACCCGAACGATGTGGCGGGAGACATCTCCTCGGGCTCCGTGAACTTCCAGCAGTTGATCGCGCGTCCCACGTTCGGCCCGGATCCGTGGCAGACGCCGCTGCGCGGCGTGTACCTGTGCTCGGCGTCGACTTCGCCCGGGCCTGGTGTGCACGGGCTCTCCGGATGGAACGCGGCGCGGCGCGCGCTGCGGCGCGAGTTCGGCATCTCGAAGGAACCAGACCTCTCGCTAGGGTCCTGAGACGCACGCGAGCGGTCAGTGCGCCTCGAGGGCCTTGGCGCAGTCGATGCACAGCTCCGCGTAGGGACGAGCACGCAGCCGCGCGACGCCGATCGGCTTGCCGCAATTGACGCACACGCCATACGTGCCGGCCTCCAGGTGCGCGAGCGAGTGGTCGATGGCCGCGAGCTCCACCTCGAGGTCGTCGTGCAGCCCGGTGAGCTGCGACCAGGTCGCGGCCATCGTCGGGCCCTCCGGATCGTGCTCGTCGTCGGCCTGTCCGCCCGAGCGGGCTTCACGCGCGTCGCTGAGCGAGGCATCCAGCCTGCCCTGCCTGGCCAGCACCTCTCGCCGCCGCGCATCGAGCGCGTCGTGGAACTCGCGTCGCTGAGCGGCCGTCAGGCTTCGTCGCACGGAGGGCACGCGCTGATCGTAGTCCTAGACCGCGCCGGTGGCGGTGAGTGCGATCAGCGCGCCGTTCAACGCGACGATCGCGATGACGGCCGCGATCGCTGCGAGTCGGAGTGGCATCCGGTTCGCGAATGTGCCCATCGTTCCGGTGCCAGACGTGAACCAGACCAGCGGGATGACGGCGAACGGGATGCCGACGCTCAGCACGACCTGGCTGACCACGAGGGCCCAGGTCGGGTTCACACCGATCCCCAGAACGATCAGCGCGGGCACCAGCGTGATGGCACGGCGGGCGAGCAACGGGATGCTCATGCGCAGCAGCCCGGACATGACGGATGCGCCCGCGTAGCATCCCACCGAGGTGGACGCGAGGCCCGAGGCCAGCAGGCCGATGCCGAACACCACCCCGATGGCCGGTCCCAGCGCCTGCGTGATGGCCTGGTGGGCGCCCTCGATGCTGCCGGTGCCGCTGACACCGGGAAGGCTCGCGGCGGCGAGCAGCAGCATCGCGATGTTCACGGAACCGGCGACGACGAGCGCGAAGATCACGTCCCAGCGGTTCGCGCGCAGAAGGCGGCCGATTCGCCGCGGGTCGTCCGAGGCCCCGTGCCTGTCCAACGCCAGAGCCGAATGCAGGTAGACCGCGTGCGGCATGACGGTCGCGCCCAGCATGCTGGCGGCCAGCAGTATCGACTGCGAGCCTTCGAACCTGGGCACGATGCCGGCGGCGGCCGCGCCCCAGTCCACCGGACTCACGGCGAGCGACGCCACGAATCCGATGGTGATCACGGCCAGCAGCCCCATCATGACGAACTCGAACGTGCGTTGTCCTCGTCGCGACTGCACGGCGAGGATGCCCATCGACACCAGCCCCACGACGAGGCCGCCCGCCAGAAGCGGCAGCCCGAAGAGGATCTGCAGCGCGATCGCGCCTCCGATCACCTCGGCCATGTCGGTCGCCGCCGCGATGATCTCCGCCTGCGCCCAGTAGAGGAGACGCGCGGTGCGCGGCATCCGCCTGCCCAGCAGCTCGGGGAGGCTGCTTCCCGTGACGATGCCGAGCTTGGCGGAGAGGTACTGCACGATCACGGCCATGACGTTGGCGGCGATGAGCACCCACACGAGGAGGTAGCGGAACTCGGCGCCCGCGGTGAGGTTGGCCGCCACGTTCCCGGGGTCGACGTAGGCGATGGCCGCGACGAACGCCGGTCCGATGAGCCACAGGAGCCGGCGTTCCTCCGGTTTCGAGGAACGGGTGGCGCCGTCCACGCGTCGCACGGACTCCTGGGTCATCGCCACCGGCCTCACCTGGTACGTGGAAAGTTAGATTGGTCTAACTCTTTAGGTATAACAGGCTGAACGCGGCCGTGCGACCGTGAACCCGATGGTGCCTCCGGTGCTGGGATGCGCGAGCGGCGCTGCCGGAGCAGGTGCGGCCCGGGCGGATCCGACGGCCTGCCATGGCGAAGTCCGAGGGGACCGCGACGAAACGTCCCGGTCCCCTCGAGCGCACGCTGGGTGGTTCAGTACCTGCCGGTGAGCGCCTTGTTCTTGATTGCCTCGAACTCGCCCTGCGAGATGGCTCCCTGATCGAGGAGCGCTTGCGCCTGCGCGATGTCGCTCGCCGGGTTCGCCGACGGCCGTGGCCGATACGAGTCATCCTCGGGTACGACGCCCCGACGGCGGCGTGCGCGCTCCGCCATGCCGCGGCCCCTGACCACGATGTACACCAGCGCGGTGAGGAACGGCACGAAGACGAGGAAGATGATCCAGAGCGCCTTCCACCAGCCGTTGAGCGTGTGGTCGGAGAACAGATCGAACAGGATGTAGAAGACCGCGATGAGGTACGCGGCGAAGAACAGGATGTCGAGCGACATCCAGAACAGGGTCCAGAACGTCATGTCGCTGCTCCCGTCAGGCGAGGATCTTGGCCTTCAACGAGGCGTACTCGTCTTGGGTGATGGTGCCGTTGTCGAGCAGCTGCTTCGCCTTGGCGATCTCGTCGGCAGGTGACGCACCGGCGACCTGCTTGATGTAGTCATCCGTCGCCCGCTGCACCTGCCGCTGCTCTCTCGCGCTGCGCTCGGCCATGCCGCGCCCTCGCGCAATCAGGTAGACGAGCACCGTGAGGAACGGGACGAAGATCAGGAACAGGATCCACAGCGCCTTCCACCATCCGTTGAGCTTGTGATCGCGGAACAGGTCGGCGACGATCGCGAACAGCGCGAACAGATACGCGACGAACGCGAAGCTCCAGAAGATGATCCAGATCACGTTCCAGAAGTTGTCCAACGCACAGGTCCTTTCTCCACACCCGAGGGGTACTGACACAGTCGCCGCGCCTGCGGCCCGACTCAGTAAACCGTCAGGAGAGCGGCCGAGGTACACCTCGTTCGGGTGATCTCTGCGCGCGGTCGTGCGAATCCGGCTCTACCTGCACACCCCGGCGTGCGGATAGTGTGGCGGTGTTCATGCCGGCAGGGGGAGTCGCATGTCGACGAGCAGAGAACGCGCGGCCGGATCGGCCATATCAGCACAGTCACCAGACGCGACTCGCGTCGCTCCTGACCTCTCCGGGCTTCCGTCCGAGGTGCTGTTCGAGATCGAACGTCCGCGCCTGGACGAGCCCATGGCGCAACTGGCACGTGGCGACCGACACACCCTCGCCGTCTGGGCGGCAGCGGGGGCAGGCAAGACCGTGCTGATGGCGCACTGGGCCCGGGCTCTCGCCGCGCGCGGCGAGCTCGTGCACTGGATGCACGGCGGCGGTCTGCCCGACGCGGCCGGCAGCCTGCACACGGCATCGAGTCCCGTCTTCCTCTTCATCGACGACGCGCATCGCATCACGTCCACCAGGGCGAGGGCGGCTCTTACCGCCCTCCTTGACGACTCGACGGGACGGATCCGCGTCGTCGTCGGCGGAAGATACGCTCCGGTACCGGGTCTCGCGCACCTGCAGGCATCCGGGCGCCTGCTCGAACTTCGTACCGATGACCTCGCCTTCGACAGCGATGAGGTCGCGCTGCTCGCTTCACGCTGCGGCGTTCCTTTGGAGGAGCCGGCCGCCAGCGCCCTCGCTACCCGCACAGCGGGCTGGGCCGCCGCGATCGGCCTCGCGATGCCGTGGCTCGCCCGGACTCCCGACTCCTCCGCGGCGGTCGAGGAGTTCACGGGAGACGACGGCGCGGTCGCCGACTTTCTCATCTCGGAGGTGCTCGCCGGCCTCGACGAGACGACCAGGAGCATGCTGACGGCCGTGGCCGTCGATCGGTACGTGCCGTTCGAACTCGCCTCGCGGCTCTGCAACAGCGGCGAGGTCGCGGAGGTCGCTCGCCGCGTTGCGGCATCCCACGCGCTCATCACCATCAGCGCCAACGGCATGAACTTCCACCCCGTTCTGCTGGCGTTCCTCCAGGCCGAGGCGCGCAGAGCGGATCCTGCAGCTGCAGTCCGCACACGCACGATCGCCGCCTACTGGTACGCCGCACACGAGCGCGCGGCCGACGCGCTGCAGCAGGCGATCGACTCCGGCGACCTCGAGGTGCTGACCGACATGCTGTCCAGAGTCGGGCTCGAGCTCGCTCTTGCCGGGCACAGCAGGCTCATCGCCGCTGCGCTTGCCGGCCTCGCTCAGGAGGACGAGGAGCCCTTGGTCTCGCTCGTGCTCCGGCTGCTTCTGGATGCTCCGACCTTCGCGGATGCGCGGCGCGCGCACCATCTGGTGGCACAGGCGGAGAAGGCGGCGGCCGGGCCGCTGGGTCCGGGTGGCGGCGCGTGGGTGGTCGCGCTCGACGCCGTTCGGTGCTTCATGGGCGTGCGGGAACGGCCCTCGTTTGCCGGCGCGTCGAGGCTGATCGACGCGACGGCGATGCGCGAACGGCAGACGAACCTGGGCCTGGACCTGCTGTGCGCCACGGCCGAGGGATGGCTGCTGGCCACGATTGGAGAATCCGAGCGGGCCAACGGCGTTCTCCACGACGTACGGGTCTCGGCGCACCGAGCCGGTCTCACTTGGCTGTTCCTCGTCGCGAGCGAGTTCTCCATCGGCATCCTCAGCGAGCTCGGCCGATGGGACGAGGCCGTCGTGATCGAGGACCGGCTGGTGGAGGCCGCCGACAGGTTCACCTCACCCGCTCGCGACCGGGTGCGGCGCAGGGTGGAGGTGGTGGCCGCCAAGCGGAGGTACCTGCGGTGCGCCGAGACCGACTCGCTGGCGCTAGGCGAGGTCGCGGCATCCGATCCCCTCGGCCTCGACCCCGAGCTGAGCGTGGCGGCGCGCATGTTCGAGCTGCTTCCGCAGCTCGACAGAACCCGCAACCCCCGACGCCCTCTTGACGAGATCGAGCGTCTGATGCGCGAGACGGGACCCTACGTGCCGCGCATCCTCGCGCTCGCGGCGCCCCGCATCGTCGCGACGCGACTGGGCCTCGACGGCCGCGCACGTGCGAAGGAGGCAGCGGAGGTCGTCAACTCGGTTCTCGGCGCCGACTCTCTGGAGGCCGCCATCGCTCGTTACGTGCTCGCCGCGCCGTCGCGCACCACGGACCAGGCGGCACGGCAACTGGAGGATGCCGCGGCGAGCACGCGCGCATGGCATCCCGCCTCGTTCGTCACCGCCGCGTTGCTGCTCGCGCGCTCTGCCGAAGAGAACGGACGCACGGGCGAAGCGGATGCGCTGACCACGCGTGCCATCGAGCTCGCCGTACGCTACCGGACCGAGCGGCCGTTCCTTGCGCCCGCTGTCGACGGGATCGGACTCGTGCGCGCCCGCCTCGGCAGGTTCGGGCATCTCGAGGACGAAGCGAGACGCATCGCGGCGTGCGCTCCGCCGGAGACCCTGGGCTACCCGACCGACGCACTCGTGATCGAATCGCTCACGGCGAAGGAACGCGAGGTGCTGGCCGAACTCCCCGTGCATCAGTCGGTCGCCGAGATCGCGCAGCGTCACTCGTTGAGTGTGAACACCGTCAAGACGCACCTGCGCAACATCTACCAGAAGCTGGGCGCATCCGACCGCAGTGAGGCGGTCGCGGTGGCGCAGAGCCTCGGGATCATCTGAGCACCTGCAGATTCCGGCACCGTGGGGGAGACCGCGGCCTCGTTACCCCTCGATGGGAGCGCCACCGACCGGTCAGCGGGAATCACCCGCGCTAGGTGACGCGTGCGTTCCCGCGCTGCGTCAACCTGAACACACGGGGAGGTGCGGAGTGAAGCGCTACGAGATCCGTCTTCCCTATCCCCGAAGCGACCGCCTCGCCGCGGCGTTCCCTGAGATGGAGGCCGTGCAGCTGGGGCCCAAGACGACCGTCCTGGTCGGCACGCTCTGCGACCAGACCCAACTGCACGGGCTGCTTGCTCGCATCGCGGACCTCGGCCTGGAGATCGTCGAGGTGCGGCAGGACGGCTGAGCCTTCGCTCGGCTGCCGTCTACTCGGCCAGAAGCCCTAGCACCTCGTCGTGCACGGCTCCGTTCGTCGCGACCGCACTGCCGTCCCACAGCACGTCACCGCCCTCGGCAGCCGTGAAGCGCCCTCCCGCCTCCTCGACGATGGGCACGAGGGCGGCGACGTCGTACGGATGCACGCCGAACTCGGCGACCACCTCGATGAGTCCTTCCGCCAGCAGGGTGTAGGCCCAGACATCCCCGTACGCACGGTCGCGCCACACGATGCGGCTCAGCGCGATCAGGTGGTCGAGGTGGCCGGAGCGATCCCACTGCTGGATGCTCTGAAAGCTGATCGCCGCCTCCGCGAGCGCACGGATGCCCGACACGCGCAGCCGTACCGGCTCGCCCCCCGTTTCGGCCGCCCACGCCCCACTGCCGGTCGCCGCCCACCAGCGCTTGCCGAGAGCGGGGGAGCTGGCCACGCCCACAACCGGTCTGCCGTCGACGACCAGCGCGATGAGCGTGCCCCACATGGGAAGGCCGCGCTCGTAGCTGTGGGTCCCGTCGATCGGGTCGATGATCCAGCTGCGGTGCGCCGCCCGCGGGTCGTCGCCCGCGTCGCCGTACTCCTCACCGAACACGGCATCGCCCGGACGTTCCGTGCCGATCAGCTCGCGGATGGCGCGCTCGACGGACCGGTCAGCATCGGTCACGTGGGTGCGGTCCGGCTTGGTCGTCACATGCAGGTCGTTCGCTCTGAAACGGGCCGCGGAGACGGCGTCGGCGGCATCCGCGAGCCGGAGGGCGAACTGCAGGTCGTCGTCGAGTTCGGGCACGAGCGCAAGCCTATCGAGCGGAAGGGCCGCGTCATCCGGTGCGCCGGGCGCAAGGGCCGGAGTCGCGATGCGCGCGAAGCGTCGGCGCCGTGCGCTTCACCCGTCCGCGTCAAGGAGGTCGAGGATGAGGCCCGTGGTCTCAGCAAGCGACCCTCCGGCGTCGACCCACACGGCCTTCGGGCGAGATGTCCGAAGGCCTTCCAGCGATTTCGCGAGGCGCACGGCGTCGGCAGGGCCGACGAGGCGATTGTTGACGTCGTGCTCCGGCCGGTCAGCTCTGATTCGACGTGCGCTGAGACGTGCCGCGAGCGTGGCGGCATCCGCGTCCAGCACGAACTCGTGGAACTGCGCGCCGCAGTCGTGTGCGACGTGCTCCAGCTCCTCGATGAAGGCGGTTCTCGGGAGGTATTGCCCGATCACGACGTCGAATCCGGAGGCCAGCTGTTCTCGCGTGAGCGCGACGGCCAGGCGTCGCGCCTGGAGCCCCGAGCGGACCGCATCCTCGTCCCAACGCTCGAGTGCGTGCTTGAGCACATCCACGTCGAGTGCGAGCGTCAGCGCCTTCTCTCTGGCGACGGCGCTCGCCAGAGAAGACTTGCCCGATCCCGGGGCCCCGTTGATGAGGATCAGGTTCGGCATGACGACGAGCGTAACCACGGATTCGACGGCGGCGCGGTCTGCGCCGCTCGGCGTGGGAGCGTTCGTCGAGGAGACTGGCGCCATGGGCTACTTCATACTGGTGAGTGCGCAGACGATCGTTCTGCCCATCGTCTGCAGCGTCATCGAGCTTGCGACGGTCGGAGGCGACGACCCCGTTCTGGTCTTCGGCAAGTGGTGGGTGTTCTGGGGAGTGGGCACGCGTCTGCTGGTCGCGGGAGTGGCGCAGATATCGGGGCGGGCGCCCACGTCGGCCATCCTCGGGGCGGCACAGCCCAGCGTTCAGGAGAAGCAATTGACGCGCGAACTCGGCTCGGCGAACATCGGCATGGGAATCGCCGGGCTCCTCGCACTCGTGCCCGGATGGGAGCTGCCAGCGGGAGTCGCGGGAGGCGTGTTCCTCCTCACCGCGGGTGCGATGCACTTGGCCAAGAAAGTTAAGAATCCGATGGAGACTTTCGCCACCTTGACCGACCTGATCGTCGGCGGTGTGGTCGTCGTTCTCGGGGTCGACGTCGTCATCCGGGCGATCGTGGCCCACTAGTCGTCCGCGGTCCTCCCGGCCTCCCGCGCCGGGCCGTACGGCACCCCGTCGCGGCCCCAGCGTGCCAGCGCGACGATCGCTTCGCGCAAGGCGCGACCACGATCGGTCAGGGCGTAGGCCCTGGTGTTGTGCCGCAGGGGCAGACGGATGAGCACCCCGGCCTCTTCGAGCTCGCGCAGACGAAGGGCGAGCATGTGCGTTCCGACGCCGAGGTCGCGCTGCAGATCGCCGTACCGCTGTGGCCCGTCGAGCAGCCGCTCGACGATGAGCAGCGCCCACCGAGCCCCCACGATCTCGAGGGCCGCGGCGAGATCGCTCACGCGGTGGGCTCGGCGTCGACCTTCATGCAGAACGGCGAGTAATGGTAGCCGTCGGGGTCGTCGAACTGCCGCTGGTACATGAAGGGATAGTCGTCGGTGTCACCGATCCGGCCGCCGGCGGCGCCGGCGCGCTCGATGAGCTCGTCCACCGCCTCCCGGCTGCCGAGATCGAACGAGACGGTGACCTTGGATGGGGTGTCCGGTCCGCCGATCAGCTCCTCGACGCCACCGACGCTGGCGTACATCTCGCGGCTGCCGAGCATGACGTACTGCTCCGGCGCGATCGCGAAGCAGGACACGTTGTGGTCGGACATCTCGGCGTTGAGAGTCCACCCGAGGGCTGTATAGAAGGCGGTCGCCCGTTCGACGCTCTCGACCGGGCAAGTGATGAAGAGGTTCATGGGGCTCACACTTCCAAAATGGAAGTGTGAAGGCAAGGGGCGTTCGGACTCGGATGGCTGAGCCGGGCCGCGTGGTGCTCGGAAGCTGTCCGTTAGCGTTGCCTGATGGCAGCGAACCGGTCGAGCGTGCTCACGTCTCAGAAGGATGATTTCCCGCGGTGGTACCAGGACGTCCTGGAGAAGGCCGAGTTGGCTGACAACGGGCCCGTCCGCGGCACGATGGTGATCCGGCCGTATGCGTACGGGTTGTGGGAGCGGATGCAGGCCGAGGTCGACGCTCGCATCAAGGCAACAGGAGCCGAGAACGTCTACCTGCCGCTGTTCATCCCGCAGTCGTATCTGGAACGGGAGGCCGAGCATGTCGAGGGCTTCAGCCCGGAACTGGCCGTCGTCACCCACGCTGGCGGCAAAGAGCTGACGGAGCCTGTCGTCGTTCGACCGACAAGCGAGACCATGTTCGGTGAGCTGATGTCCAAGTGGATCCAGTCGCATCGTGATCTCCCGATGCTGCTGAATCAGTGGGCGAACGTGGTGCGCTGGGAGATGCGTCCGCGGCTGTTCTTGCGCACGTCGGAATTCCTCTGGCAGGAAGGGCACACCGCACACACCAGCCGTGCGGACGCAGCGGCTTACGCCCTGCGCATCCATCTCGACGTTTACCGGGACTTCTTGCAGAACATCTTGGCGATCCCGGTCCTGGTCGGGGTGAAGTCGCGGCGGGAGCGCTTCGCCGGTGCGATCAACACCATGACCTGCGAAGCGATGATGGGCGACGGTAAGGCGCTGCAGATGGCCACCAGCCATGAGCTGGGCCAGAACTTCGCCACCGCATTCGACATCACCTACACCGGATCCGCCGGGCAGGTCGAGACGTGCTGGACGACGTCATGGGGAGCGAGCACCCGGATGGTGGGCGGTTTGATCATGGCGCACGGTGACGATCAGGGCATCCGGATTCCGCCGAGGGTGGCACCGGTCCAGGCCGTCGTCATCGCGGTGAAGGACGACACTCGGACGACAGCGGCGGCCGCACAGATCGTCGAATCGCTCTCGGGCGTAGGAGTCCGCACGCGTCTCGATGCCCGGACGACGCAAGGCTTCGGCCGGCGCGCCACCGAATGGGAGCTCAAGGGAGTCCCGTTGCGCATCGAGGTCGGCCCCCGAGACCTTGACGCAGAGCAAGCAACGGTCGTGCGTCGCGACGGCGGCGACAGGTCGGCGGTCTCGCTCGGCTCGATCGCGCACCGCGTACCGCTCCTGCTCGAAATGATGCATACCGAGATGATCGAGAGCGGGCACCGGCGTCTTGCTGCCAGAACGACGGACGTCGCTTCCGTTCAGGAAGCCCTGGAGGCAGCTCAGGGCGGTTTCGCCCGGATCCCATGGGAGATCCTGGGCGAGGAGGGGGAGACTACGCTCAACCGTCGAGCGGTGAGTGTGCGATGCCTCCAGACAGTCGATGGTTCGGTGCCCACAGCGTCGGCGGCAGATGATGACCTGATGGCGATTGTCGGTCGGAGCTATTAACTCTCCCACGGCCGGAAATCCGGCCCGAGCGCGCGCCCTCAGGCGATGACCTGCGCACGTCGGCCATGAGGTGGTGCACCCCCAGGGACTTGAACCCTGATCCAGCATCGCAGGTCTGTCATGTGGGACGAAAAACCACGGGAAACCGAGGACCCGGGATCACAGTAAGCGCCTCCGCTGACCGCCGAGTTGGTTCAAGTGTGGGCAAACCGAGGCCGGGGACGACCCGCCGTGGCTGTCTTGTCTCAAGACATCGGTGACAGTTCTGCACCAGGGCATCGGTGAAAGTTGGACAGTTCGTGAGCTTCGCCGCTCAGCGAGCCGTTGCTGACCACTGTGGTCTGTGGTCGCCGACTCTGGACAGGAGCCTGTCAACGCAGCTACAACTAGGCAGCCGCGCCGGCCGATCCCGATTCGGTCATCGCATCGCACGTGCCAATCGATGTCGAGCTCCGGCCGTGGCGCCCTGCCTTCCGGCAGGGATGTCAACCCGTCAGGGCGCTCGTGGCGAACCCGGTATCTTGGCTGGATGAAAGAGCTGGTGTTTGCCGGCCGTTCGCTGTTCATAGGGGATGCCGCGGCCGATGCGGTGGTGGATTACACGGCGGTACTGGCCCGGACGGCCAGCGCCGACACCGTAGAGCTTAGAGCGGTTACCGAGGCCGGCAATCGGGTAGAGGCGTATCTCGTGCTGGACTCCGCGGCTCCCGTCATGGCGCAGACCGCGGATCACGACGAGCCGGAGCCGGACAACGCGCAGGTCGTCAGCTACATGCGTGCGGCGATCCACCGGCTCAACCCGGACGCCGTGGACTACGTTCTCGGCGCGCTCGACCCGCTCGAATAGTGCTCGACGCGCTGGAATGGATGGCTTCCGAGCGGGCGTTGGAACACTGAAATCGACACTCGAAAAGTGTCGCCCAGTCGCTGTGAGACTTTGTACCTGAGACAGGCACCTCCACCGGGGCCTGCCGTATGCCTTCACGCGTCCTTTACAGCGAACGGCGATGTGGGTGACCGCGGCGAAAGCGGTTGCCGCGAGGATGCCACCATCAGCTCTTCGGTCCCGATGGTCCGTGCGCTGACAGCGACTGCTGCGGCCAGCGCAACGACCGCCCCCACCTTGTCGGCAATCATCCAGTTGAGGCCATCGCTGCCCCGTGCGGGCTGGATGTTTGGACGTTCGAACACTGCGGTCGCATGGTTTGCACAGCCGGCCGGCGTAACGTCCGACCATGAATACGACTACAACAGCGGATGATGGGGATGTCGGCGTTCTTGGTCTGCGAACGGTGCTCGTGGGTTCGTTACCTCCGGCGCTTCTGACCGCAGCGGCGCCGGATCGGTACACAGTGGAAGCAGTCTTCACGCGTCGGCCTCAGCAGGACGAAGTGGCCGAGATCCTTGGCAACGACACCCGGTCCTTTCTGAGCGAGCATGGTCATCCAACCGTCGAATTGACCGTCTCCGATCGGCGACTGGGCATTGCGAACACGAACCTGCAGGAACTGCGCGACGGGCTCGCCAGCCTCATCGCCGTACGTCTGGCCGACATCAGTGCGCAGGTCAAAACGAAGCATGTGATCGCCGCCGCCCAGTCCAAAATCGCATCCGAACTTGAGTTGGACCGTGCGGCAGAAGTCGTCAGGCTCGCCGAGTCGGTGGATTTCTCGGTGCCTTCCTCACCTGCATCCACGGACTGAACGGGCGCATCCGGCACGGGTCACCGCTGTGTTGGTTTTGCGACCTCGATAGTCCCCTGCTGTCGTGCGGTGAGCAGCGGGCACTCGAAAGGGTAGCGCTCGCCGAGCCCGACCCGGTCGATGTAATGCAGCACGATTCCGTACGACTCGAAAAGCCCCGTTTGCGTATAGGGGACATCGTGCGCGGAGCAGTAAGCCCGAATGATGGGCGCGGCGCGGCGGAGGTGCGGCCGCGCCATGGAGGGGAACAGGTGGTGCTCGATCTGGTAGTTCAGACCGCCCATGGCGGTATCCAGGAGCGGGTTCCCCCTGATGTTGCGACTCATCATCACCTGGCGACGCAGGAAGTCCAGGCGCAGATGTGGCGGCACTAAAGGCATGCCCTTGTGGTTGGGCGCGAAGGACATGCCCATGTAGAACCCGAAGAGGCCGAGCTGTACGCCGAGGAAGGCGCACGCTATGCCCGGGGAGAGCACTAAGAACACCAGGGTCAGATAGCCGCCGATCCTGACGAGGATGAAGGTGATTTCCGCCCAGCGGTGGTCGATGTGGCCGCGGCTGAACATGTGCCTGACGCTGGAGGCATGCAGCGAAAGCCCTTCCAAAGTGAGGATCGGGAAGAAGAACACGCCCTGATTCGCGATGACCCAGCGGGCGAGGACGTTGCGGGCGAAAAGGCTGCGTCGCCGAGCGGCCTGCTCAGGCGTGAAAGAGATGACCGGAAGGTCAACGTCGGGATCTGAGCCGATCTTGTTCGGGTTCGCGTGATGCCGGGTGTGCTTATGCTGCCACCAGCTATAGCTCATCCCGATAAACAGGCCACCGAGAATGAGGCTAATCCAGTCATTCCACTTCCCAGATCGGAACATCTGCCGGTGCGCGGCATCGTGTCCCAGAAAGCCGATCTGAGTGAACACGATGCCGAAAGCGGCAGCGATGACCAACTGCCACCACGAGTCGCCCACGATCAGGAAAGCGGCGACACCACACGCGCAGACTACAGGGACGGCACAGAGTTTCGCCCAGTAGTAGCCATAACGTCGACGCATCAACCCGGCCTCGCGCACCTGACGGGCCAGCTCGGTGTACTCGCTCGCACTGCCAGCCGAAATTGCGGTGCTTCGTGATGATGTGCTTCGTATCCGGCCGCGGTTGCTGATGACCGGTTGTCCGGAATCGGTGACGTCCACAGGGACCGCCCCCTCAATTCACTTAGTGGTCGGCGCCGGAGACGCCCAACTCTCAAGCTACGCTGCGCGCCCGGATACCGGTTCTGAACTCACACTCTTCGCAGACTGCGTAGCCTGACGACTATGGCGGGCGACGATGCGGAGCGGCGATCGTGCCGCAGGCTGCCGTTGTGTTCAATCCAGTCAAGTTGTCCTCCACCAACTTGGATGCGCTGAAGGACGCTGTCAGCCGTCACGAGGTGAAACTCGGGTGGGGTACGACCACCTGGCACGAGACCTTCAGCCGATGAGGGCGGGCGAGTGTCGCGTGAAGCGAGTGCGTGTCATCCGAGTCCCGGAACCACCCTCCTGACCGGAGAGCGCAGACAAGCGCGTCGATGCTCAGGAACCCCTTGAACGCATGCAGTGCAAGGGGAAAGCTCGAAGTGACGGCCGAGGGCGGGTCGCAATAGTCCACGCCGGGAAGGGGAAGCGGATGACCGTATCGGTTCTGATCAGCGGCACGTTCGATGATGAAGAGACGGCACGTCGGGCGTTCGACGGTTTTCAGAGGTTGCACGGCGCCGCCCTGCTCAACCTCACCGGGCTCGCGTTGATCTTCGTCTCACGGGATGGGCATCTGGAGGTGGTAACGGCGCCGCACGATCCGGTCGCTCCGGAACGCGAAAGGGATGTTGTTTCCTTCGGGCAGATCCTCGGCGCTCTGCTCGCGGCTCCGCTGCTGGGCGGGACGGTGGGCGGCACGGCCGAAGCAGTGGCCGGCAAGGTCACCAGGAGCGACCTTTCCGCAAAAGGGCTGCGCAAGCATGCCGGAAAGATTCTGGCGCCCGGCAAATGGGCTGTCGTCGCGTACGCTTCGCAGGTGGCCGAGCAGGCGATCCGCACTGACCTCGAGAAGGACGCACCGAATCTCGCATTCTGGGAGGTCGAGGACGCAACCGCGGACACGATGTCATCAGACGCCGGCGTCCGGCCCTGAGTAACAGCACACAGGTGAGGATTGCTGGTAGGGCTTCAGACGAGTCCGCCGCTTGAACCGGCTCGTGGCATAGATGCCGCTTGCGGTTGGTGCCGGGAGAGCTGGATGACACCGTAGACGGCGAGGGCGCCGGCAATGAAGAAGACGATGTCGGCCCAGAGGGGTGCTCCCGCCGCTTCGCCGAGGACGATGATCCCGATGCTGACCCCGACGAGAGGATCGATGACGGTCAGGCCCGCTACGACCAGTTCCGGCGAGCCGGACGCGTACGCGATTTGTACGAAGTAGGAGCCGAGTACGGCCGCGGCGATGAACCCGGCGAGGCAGACGATGGTCAGCCAATCGGCTGGGCTGAGACGGAGCCCGTTGTCGATGATCGTCTGCACGCGGGTGATGAGCACCTTGGCGAGCGTCGCGACAAAGCCGAAGAGCACGCCCGCACCAGCGATATAGAACAGGCGGGTGAATCTGGCGCGGAAGAGCACAAAGCCGAGACCGAACAGCAGCAGGACTGCGGCCAGGATGATCGCCACGATCAGCAGCTGAGCAGCCGCGATCGGGATGGTCGTGGTGGTCAGCGCGGCGACCGCCACGAAGAGGCCCACGCCGCCTATGCAGTAGAGGATCGCGCGGATCGCTGGCAGCTTGAGGCGGATTCTGGTCAGTCTCGCGGTGATCAGGGCCGTGACAACCAGAGCGATCGCGCCCAGTGGTTGCACTACGGTCAGCGGCGCAAGGTACAGGCTGAAGAGCTGAAAGACGGTGGACAGCCCGAGCATGAGTGTGCCGATCAGCCAGGACGGCCGCCGGGCGAGCGCTGTCAACTGCCCCCAGCCCAGACCGGAACTGCGCGGGTCGGATCGCCCGTGGCTGGCCGCCGCCTCCCCTGCCTTAGTGACACCGTGCTGCTGGAGCTCGGCCCCGACGGCGAGGAATACCGAACCCACCAGCGCGACGGGGATGCCCGGAGATTGTGCCGGGGTCAGCGACACCACAACGATGCTCACCGGACCCGCTTCCCCGTCGATTCAGTGCTGCTGAACGCGTTCAGCGCCTCTTCGAGGCAGCCCGCCGGATGAACCCGATGATTGCCGTCGCGATGAAAAGCACGATGCCGATGATCGCCAGCCAGAGCAGACCCTTGAACGCGAATCCCACCACGGCGATGATCAACCAGATCACCAGCAACACGACCAGCAGTATCAACATGGGCACAACACTAAGCGAACAAAACCACGGCCACGAGGGCTGGACGCGCGCAAGGAGCCGTGCATACTCAACGAACCTCCGCTTCGAAAAAGCCACCCCAAACTGGTGTACAACCAAGCGACACGACACGCTCACTCTGCGTGTCCGCGGGGTCTGCTCAAACGAGGAATCCTGTAGTCGGCGCCCCGGATCCTGCCCAGGAGGGCACTGCCATTGAATCCGCCTAGGTCAACGGCAACGTGCTCCCACTCGCCCGTCGCCTTGGGGAGTGGTCGGCGAAGCGTTCCTCGAGACTGAGCCAACGGTAGAGGGGCGAAGACGACGGTGACACCACCATGGTGCACCCCCAGGGACTTGAACCCTGAACCCACTGATTAAGAGTCAGTTGCTCTGCCGATTGAGCTAGAGGTGCATGGTGCAGCTTCCACGAGATCAGCCGAACCGAAGCACAACGATAGCATCCGGCGAGGGTCGGGTGCCAATCGAAGCGGACCTGACGGCGGCCGCGATGCGAGAGGGTCAGGCGACGATCACGCCGGCGCGCTCATGTCGCCGACGCGTCCCCTGCCGGCTTGCTCGCGACCAGAGCCGGCCTGCTCGCGACCAGAAGCCTGGTCGGAAACCACGGGCCCGTCCACCACATGCGCCAGCCGAGCGGGCGCGCCTGCTCGACGTCCATTCCCGCCTCGCGCACGACGGCGAGGTACTCCGGCACCCGTTCGATGTCGACGATCACCAGTCGCCCATCCGGGCGCAGCACGCGCAGCGCTTCGAGCACTGCGCGTCGGCGCCCATCCTTCGTGCGTATGTTGTGGATGGCGAGGCTCGCCGTCACGAGGTCGAACGACTCGTCAGCGTAGGGGAGCGCTGTCATATCGCCGGTGTCGAGCGTGATGCGGGCATCCACACCGTTCGCGACGGCGTTGCGCCGCGTCGCCTCCTCCGAGTTGCCGGACTGGTCGACGCTGCGCCACAGGTCGATACCGGTCACGTGGCCGTTGGGCAGCTGCTTGGCCAGCATCACGGCGACAGAGCCGTGTCCGCAGCCGAGGTCCAACGCCTGCTCACTGCCGTTCAGCGCGAGCCCGTCGATGACCTTCTGCCAGATCTCGAACTTTCCCAGGAACGTCGCGCGCAGATAGAGGACCGTGCCGATGGCCGAGACCACGGCCAGCACGCCAAGATAGATGGAGAGCCCGATCGACCACCCGGCGCCGATCGGTGCGAACACGATCGCGAGCACGCCGCACACGACGGCCAGGGCGCCCCACGTCCACGGCACGCCCGGGGCATCGACACCGTACGCACCGCTCGGACGTGCAGACATGTGCTCTCCCTCGGTCGGCTCGAGAGCGATTCTGGCACGGCGAGGCGCTGGCACGGTCAGCTCGCCTGCACGCCCAGAAGATGACCGATGAGGTAGGTCGCGGCGACCGCTATCGCGCCGAACACGAGCTGCCGGACGGCTCCGCGCCACCACGCCTTGCCCGTGAAGTAGGCGGCGAACGCGCCGGCGACCAACAGGCCGATGCCTCCAATGGAGAGACCGAGCCACAGCTCGGCTGAGCCTAAGAGGAACGACAGCAGCGGAATCACCGCACCGACCGAGAACATCACGAATGACGAGACGGCGGCGATCCACGGTGAGGGCTTTGCATCCGGGTCGACGCCGAGCTCCTGCGTGACGTGCACGCGAAGAGCACGATCCGGGTTGTCGTGTACTTCGGCTGCGGCCTTGCTCGCCGTCTCGACGGACATCCCCATCTCCTGGAACATGCCGGAGAGCTCGTACATCTCGCCTTCGGGATTGCGGTCCAGCGCCTTGCGCTCGATCGCTGCTTCCTTCTCCACCTGCTCGTTCTGCGTGGTCACCGACGTGTACTCGCCGAGCGCCATCGAGAACGCGCCGGCGACGAGGCCCGCCATGCCGGTCAGGATGATCGTGCCGCGCGACGCCTCAGCAGCGCCGATTCCGGCGATCAGGGCGATGTTGGTGACAAGACCGTCCATGGCGCCGAAGACCGCGGCTCGCAGCCATCCGCCGGAGACGTCCGAGTGGCGATGGTCGTAGTCGTGGGGGTTGGCGAAGGCAGGGACGAGCGGATCAGGCACCGAAACAGCCTAGGCCGTCGGGCGAGCGCACGGGCGGGCGAGCACACGGGCAGGCGAGGGACGCGCGCGCCGGTGGCACTGGCTAGTCCTCGACCGCGTCGAGCCGCCGCGAGGGGCTGCCTCCTCCGACCATCGCCTGGCCGTGGCCCTCCGCCCTGGCGATCGCATCCGCCGCCCGGACCAGCGCCAGATGCGACAGCGCCTGCGGCGTGTTGCCGGCCTGCCGCCCGGACGCCGTCGAGTACTCCTCGCTCAAGAGCCCGACGTCGTTCGCCACGCCGCACACCCGTTGCATCAGTTCGTGCGCCCGATCGATGCGACCGGAGCGCGCGTACTGCTCGACCAGCCAGAACGAGCACGCCACGAACGGGTATTCGCCCTGCGGAAGGCCGTCCAGTTCCGGTGTCGACCGGTAGCGCAGCAGGAATCCACTGTGCATCAGGTCGTTCTCGATGGCCTCGACGGTGCCGAGCATCCGCGGGTCGTCGGGCGCGATGAAGCCGACCTGCGAGAGCTGCAGAAGCGAGGCATCCACTTCGGCCGTGTCGAAGTGCTGTGTGAACGTGTTGCGCCGCCGGTCGTAGCCCTTGCGCTCGATCTCGTTCCGCAGCCGCGCCCGGCATTCGCGCCACTTCTGCACGGGCCCCTCGAGACCGAACTCCTCCGCGCCGCGGATGGCCCTGTCGTACGCGGCCCAGACCATCACCCGCGAATGCGTGAAGTTGCGGGCGGGGCCCCGGATCTCCCAAATCCCCTGGTCGGGCTTGTGCGCCACCTCGTCAAGTCGTCCGATCAAGGCGCGCTGCAGCGACCACGAGAAGTCGGTCTCCTGGATGCCTGCAAGCCGGGCATCGTGCAGGGCGATCATCACCTCGCCGATCACGTCGGCCTGGAACTGCTTCGCCGCCGCGTTGCCGATCCGCACGGGGGAGGCGCCGTGGTATCCGGGCAGCGACGTGATCTCGTATTCGGGCAGGAAGCGCTCACCACCCAGGCCGTACATGATCTGCACGTCACCCGGGTCGCCGGCGAGCGAGCGCAGCAGCCACCACCGCCAGTGATCCACCTCGTCCTTGTAGCCGTGCGCGAGCAGTGCGCTCAGCGTCTGCGACGCATCCCGCAGCCACACGTAGCGGTAGTCCCAGTTGCGGGTGCCGCCGAACTCCTCGGGAAGCGACGTGGTCGCTGCCGCCGCGACGCCACCTGTGTCGGCGTGTGTCAGCGCCCGCAGCACGAGCAGCGAGCGCAGCACCTCGTCGGCGTAGGCGCCGCGGTGCGTGAACGTGGCGGCCCAGGCATCCCACCACTTCGCCGTCTCGAGAATGCCTTTGTCGACATCGATCGCGGGCGGCTGCGGCTTGTGGGATGCGTACCAGACGAGGCTGTGGTCGAAGACCTCGCCTTCGTGCACCGTGAACGTGCCCTCGTGCGAATGGTCGGCGGCGTCGAGCTTGACGCCTCGGATGACGAGGGCGTCGGGCCCGGCGACCGCGAGCAGCGTGTTCGACTCGTCGTGCGACTGCCGCACCCACGGCACGGTCGACGCGTATCCGAATCGCATGCGAAGGTCGACGCACATCTCGACTTCGCCCGACACGCCGCGCACACGCCGAACCAGGTTCGCGCTGTGCTCGGTTCTGGGCATGGCGTCCACCACCTCGACCACGCCGGTCGACGTGGTCCAGGTGGTCACGAGCACGAACGACTCCCCGCGATAGTGGCGCTCGCTGACCGCGTTCGGGTCGGTGGGAGCCAGCAGCCACCTGCCGTGGTCCCGCGTTCCGAGCAGCGCTCCGAAGATGGATGCCGAGTCGTAGCGAGGCAGACACAGCCAGTCGATGCTCCCGTCCTTGCCGACCAAGGCGCCGGTGTAGCAGTCGCTGATGAGTGCATAGTCTTCGATCGCCAACGCCATTTCGCCATCCTCCCAGGTAGCGTGAGGTTCATGGTTGAGGCGGTGCGGACTCTTATCATCCTCGGGGCGGACGGGGATCTCACATCGAGACTCCTGCTTCCGGCGCTCGGTCAGCTGCTCACGCGAGACGACAAGCGCACGGTCACGCTGCTCGGTGCTGGCATGCACGACTGGGATCGCAAGCACTGGCGCGGCGTGGTCGAGGAGTCGTTCGGGACCGTGGATGCGAAGGGCCCTGCGGTCGACGCGTTGCTGAAGGGCACCGACTTCATCCCGGGAGACGTGACGGATTCCGAACACCTCAAGGAGCTGCTCGCGCGCGCCGACGGAACGCCCGCCCTGTACTTCGCGCTGCCTCCCGCGATCACGAAGGAGGTCTGCGCGACTCTGGCCGGCATCGACCTGCCCGAGGGCCTGCGGCTCGCGCTGGAGAAGCCGTTCGGCACCGACAAGCGCAGCGCGGCAGCGCTGAACCGCAGGCTCACGCAGCTGGTTCCGGAAGACCAGGTGCACCGCATCGACCACTTCCTGGGCAACTCGACCGTGCAGAACCTGTTCGGGCTTCGTTTCGCCAACCGCATCTTCGAGCCACTGTGGAACAGCGACCAGATCGCGCGGGTGGACATCGTCTTCGACGAGACCCTCGGCTTGGAGGGCAGGGCCGGCTACTACGACCACTCGGGCGCGTTGGTCGACATGCTCCAGAGCCACCTGCTTCAGGTGCTCGCCGTGACGGCCATGGAACCGCCGTCCACGATGAGTGCCGAAGACATCCGGGATGCGAAGGGCATCGTGCTTCGCGCGACGCACGTCTGGGAAGACGACCCGGTGGCGAACAGCCATCGCGGCCGGTACACGAAGGGCCGCGTCGACGGACGCGAGCTCCCGTCCTATGTGGACGAGAAGGGCGTCGATCCCGCGCTCGGAACCGAGACGCTGGCGCAGGCGACGTTCGGCATCGACACGTGGCGCTGGGCGGGCGTGCCGTTCACGCTGCGCTCAGGCAAGGCGATCGGGCGCCAGCGGCACGAGATCGTGATCACCTTCCGCGACGCGCAACGAGTGCCCAAGGGGCTGCGCGGGGCGGCGCATCCGACCAGGCTGCGCATCCGCCTCGGGCCGGACGAGATGATCCTCGAGCTCAACACGAACGGCCCGGGCGACCCGCGCTACCTGAGCAGGGCGACGCTGGAGGCCGAGTTCGGTCCTGGCAGCCTGCTCGCCTACGGCGAGGTGCTCGCCGATCTCTTCGACGGCGATCCGTCGCTGTCGGTGCGCGGCGACACCGCGGAGGAATGCTGGCGCATCGTCGCGCCGGTGCTGAAGGCGTGGGCCGACGGCGAGGTGCCTCTGGACGACTACGAGGCGGGGTCGGAGGGGCCGGCCGACTGGCCCGTCATCCCGTGACAGGGCCGACGTGAGCTCGTCGTATGGTCGGGCGCGTGAGGCAGGGATGTCGGCGGTCGCTGGGATGCTTGACCCATGCTGCTGAGCGAGCTGGCCGCCACCGACGGGGTCGTGTCGGCCACCAGGTCGCGCCTGGCCAAGGTCGATGCGATCTCGCAGCTGCTCGGCCGATTGGACCGCGACGAGGTGGCGCCGGCGCTCGGACTGCTGATGGGCGCACCTGTTCAGGGCAGACTCGGCGTCGGCTGGCGATCCCTGACCGGCGTGACCGTTCCGGCGGCGGAGACGCCGACCCTCACGGTCACCCGGGTCGACGAACTGCTGAGCCGGCTCGCCGCGACGGAGGGCACCGGATCGGCGGCGGCCCGCACAGCCGTGCTCGTCGAGCTCCTGTCGGCGGCGACGGCGTCCGAGCAGGCGTTCCTGGTTCGTGTACTGCTCGGCGAGATGCGCACGGGTGCGCTCGAAGGCGTGCTCGTCGATGCGATCGCCCGCGCCGCCGAGGTGTCGGGCGAAGGGGTGCGGCGAGCTGTCATGCTCTCGGGCAGCCTGGGCGAGACCGCGGCGCTCGCGCTGTTCGACGGTGCTGACGCGCTCGCTCGGGTCTCCCTCACGGTCGGCCGACCGGTGCGGCCCATGCTCGCGTCGTCGGAGCCCACGGTCGGCCAGGCGCTCGGCGTTACAGGTGAGGCGTCCGTGGAGTACAAACTGGACGGCGCGCGCATCCAGGTGCATCGCCGCGGCGACGACGTGAGGATCTTCACGCGCAGCCTGGCGGAGGTGACGCATCGGCTGCCCGAGGTCGTGGAGGCGGTCAGACGGCTCCCGTTGCGTGACGCCATCTTCGACGGCGAGACGCTGACACTCGACGAAGAGGGGGCGCCGCGCCCGTTCCAGCAGACCATGTCGCGGTTCGGGGCCGATGCGTCGAGAGAGGCTCTGCTGAGTCCGTGGTTCTTCGACGTTCTGCATCTCGACGGCCGCGACCTCATCGACGAGCCTCTTTCGACGCGGCGTGAGATTCTGCGCCGCGTGGCTTCCGAGTACGTGATACCCGGCGTCGTCACCGACGACCGCGAGGTCGCGGAGGCGCTCTCGGTGGAAGCGCTCGCCAAGGGCCACGAGGGCGTCGTGGTGAAGGCGATCGGATCCCCGTACACCGCGGGGCGTCGTGGGTCGAGCTGGGTCAAGGTGAAGCCGGTTCACACGTACGACCTCGTGGTGCTCGCTTGCGAGTGGGGGTCGGGACGCAGGCGCGGATGGCTGTCCAACCTGCACCTCGGCGCCTACGACCCCGAAGGCGAGTTCGGCGAGCCCGGCGGGTTCGTCATGGTCGGCAAGACGTTCAAAGGCCTCACCGACGAACTGTTGCGCTGGCAGACCGAACGCTTCCAGCAGATCGAGGTGCGCCACACGGCGGGAACCGTGTGGGTGGAACCGATCACCGTGGTGGAGATCGCCATCGATGGGGTTCAGGCCTCCCCGCGATACCCGGGCGGCATCGCCCTGCGGTTCGCGCGCGTCAAGCGCTATCGGGACGACAAGCTGCCCGCCGAGGCGGACACCATTCAGACGCTACGCGCGTTGCTGCGTTCCTGACGGAGTGACGGCCCGGACCGGAGTCGGAATCTGCTCCGTATGGAACAGGGGCTGAGCACTTCGCGCCGCTCGCTCGAACGCGGCGTGAGACATGATCGAGGTCGGGCAGGGGAGCGGAGAGACGGACCGCTCAGCGCTTGGGCATGACTCTGCGAGCGTTACGGGGCGAGCATGAACGGCCGGGAGTCAGCGGGCCAGCGTCAGCGACTGGGCGTCACCAGGTCGGACGACGACAGCTGCATGGCGATCGGTCCCGTGACCGGCCGCTTGAGATCCGTCCAGACCGTGATCGGGGCCGGCTCCCACTGCAGTGCGATGGCATCCTCGTCGAGCTCCGCCTCTTCGTCGGCCTCTGGCTCGTCGTGGCGATGAGCGGGGCCGTCGTCGTTGCGCAAGAGAAAGGTGTCGCCGGACTCATCGGACCCTGCCGTCTCCGAGCGGTCGTCGAGGCCTGCAGGGGCGAAAACGCCGGTGGCGTCATCCGAGGCCGTCGCGTCTGTCGGGGAAGCGGTGGCGTCGGACGCGGCACCCGTTCCGGTTGTCGAACGCAGCACCATCGCGCCTTCGCGCGTTGCCACCGTCAGCGGCTCTCCGGCCTCCAGCTGCAGCTGCGCGCTGTGCAGGGCGGCCGTCACATCCAGCGCGACCTGGTGGGCGAGCACGGTGCGGAAGAGGTCGTCAGTGTCCTCGGGCGTGCGCCGTCGCACGACCCATTCGCCGCCCTCTCCGATCGCCGCGGCGATGCGAGTGTGCACCAGCTCGAAGATCTGCTCTTCGGCAAGGCGAGGGCGAACCGTCACGGTCTCCGCGACCGTGACGATGGGGGCCGCTGCTGGTGCAGCATGCCTCCGGCGACCGAACATGACGCGCTTCTCCCTGTGACGTGGAGCGAACCTGTGACGTGCGGCGAACCGCGCTCACAGTCTGACGGATGCCCGCCCCAGGCCCCCCAGGACACGCCGCCTCACGGGAGGGCCGAAGTCTGCGCGCGCATCCGGTGGACTCACCCGCCCGCGACCCCCGCAGCCCACGAAAACAGGCAGGAAAGCGCCTGCCTCCCGAAAACCGGCAGATCTGGCCTGTTTTCACGCGAAGTGCCTGTTTTCAAGCGTGCCGCGGCGGCGCGAGTGCCTGTTTTCGAGCGCGCCGCGGCGGCGCGAGTGCCTGTTTTCAGCGCGGGCGGGTCGCGAGGTGCCTGTTCCTACAGGCGGACCGCGGCCGGGCCGGCTCAGCGCTTGGTCTCGACCTGCTTGGAGTGGTCGTGCACGGTCGTGATGACGACGGCGAGCGACAGCATCCAGCTGGCCCACGCGAGCAGGAGACGCCAGTCGCGCGGGCCGGTGCGCGTGGTCTGGATGACCGAGACGACTCCGAGCGCCGTGCTCACGACGCCCCAGTTCAACAGGTACTTGCGCATCGCATCCCCTTCGCTCGCTGCCCGTGCCGTCGGTGCACGCGCGGTGCCATCCCGCAGACCGTCGATCGCGGGGCATCCCGCTGTCTGCACGGATGGCGTGTTCTCACGGTACACAGCGACCGGCGCGCAGGGAGGGGGTTGCGGCTTTCGCGGCGATGCGGGATGGGAAGAACGACCCGGATGTCAACCGTCCGCCCGCCTTCGATGCCCGGCATGGCCTGCTGGTAACGTTCTTCACGCCGACCAGGCGTTCAGGCGAGGAGGCACTCATTCTTCCGAAGTCCGCTCACGACGAGTCCGAATCCGGCGGCGGGGGGAAGAAGGCGCCCGCAGCCGGTCGCGATGGACGATCCACGACCAAGCACCGCACCTACGATCTGGTGATCGTGTCGAACCGGCTCCCCGTCGACCACGTGTCAGGCGACGGCGACGATGCCGTGTGGCGTCCGTCGCCCGGTGGCCTGGTCGCCGCGCTCGAGCCGATCATGAAGCGCGAAGACGGCGTCTGGATCGGATGGGTGGGCATCCCGGATGCCGAGTTCGAGCCCTTCGAGGCGGACGGCATCGACATCAGGCCGGTGTCGCTGAGCGCGCAGGACGTCGAGTACTACTACGAGGGCTTCTCCAACGACACCCTGTGGCCGCTCTACCACGACGTCATCGCGCCGCCGAGCTTCCACCGCGAGTGGTGGGACGCGTACGTGCAGGTGAACCGCCGGTTCGCGGATGCCGCACTCGAGGCGGCAGCGCCCGGAGCCGTGGTCTGGGTGCACGACTACCAGCTGCAGCTGGTGCCGAAGATGCTGCGCGACGCCAGGCCCGACCTCGTGATCGGGTTCTTCGACCACATCCCGTTCCCGGCATACGGCATCTACTCGCAGCTGCCGTGGCGTAAGCAGGTGGTCGAGGGACTGCTCGGCGCCGACGTCATCGGCTTCCAGAGACTCGCGGATGCCGGCAACTTCGCACGCGCCGTGCGCAGGCTGCTCGGCCACGAGACCAGGGGATCGGTGATCGAGGTGCCGCTCGGCGAGGACGAGGGCGTCGGGCACCGGCACGTGAAGACGAACAGGCGAGGAACGCGCGTGCGCACGGTTCTCGCCAAGCAGTTCCCGATCTCCATCGACGCCGCCCGCTACGAGGAGCTCGCGTCGCAACCGGAGATCCAGGCCAGGGCGCAGCAGATCCGCGAGGAGCTGGGCAACCCGAAGACGATCATGCTCGGCGTCGACCGGCTCGACTACACCAAGGGGATCGGTCACCGCCTGAAGGCTTATGGCGAGCTGCTGCGCGATCACGCCGTCGACACCGACGACATCACGCTCGTGCAGGTCGCGAGCCCGTCCCGGGAACGCGTCGAGACGTACAAGCAACTGCGTGACGAGGTCGAACTGACGGTCAGCCGCATCAACGGCGACTACTCGACCATCAGCCACACGGCCATCAGCTATCTGCACCAGGGCTATCCGCGCGAGGAGATGGTCGCCCTCTACCTGGCGGCCGACGTCATGCTGGTCACGGCGCTGCGGGACGGCATGAACCTCGTGGCGAAGGAGTATGTCGCCAGCCGCATCGACAACGACGGCGTGCTCGTGCTGAGCGAGTTCACCGGCGCCTCGGACGAGCTGAAGCAGGCGCTGCTGGTGAATCCGCACGACATCGAGGGCCTGAAGGATGCCATGGTCCGCGCCATCGAGATGCCCAAACGCGAGCGGGCGCGCCGCATGCGAGCGCTCCGCAAGCGCGTGCTGGCCTACGACGTGCAGCGCTGGTCGGCGACGTTCTTCGACGCGCTCACCCACGTCACGGCCGAAGACGACTTCGGCGACCACGAGATCGCCCAGCGTCCCAAGATGGCGACCGACACCCACGGTCAGATCCACGAGCGTGGCGACCGATGATCGATCAGCGACTGCTGGATGCCGTCGACGCGCTCGCCGCCACCCCTCGCCTCCTCGTCGCCCTCGACTTCGACGGCACCGTCAGCCCGCTGGTCGACAACCCTGCCGACTCCCGTGTGCTCCCCGCGGCGCGCACGGCACTGACGACGCTCGAACGGACGCCGGGCACCTGGGTCGCCTTCGTCTCCGGACGCCCGCTCTCCGGCCTGGTCAGAGTGACCGAGGCCGACGATTCCGCGCTGCTCATCGCCTCGCACGGTGCCGAGGTGCGTCTCACGGGCGGCTCCGTTGATGTCGGACTCAGCGACGACGAACGTTCCCGGCTGGATGCCCTGGCCTCCGCTCTGCAGCGGATCGTCGATGCCACACCGGGATCGCACCTCGAGCACAAGCCGGTCGGACTCGGGCTGCACACGCGGGGCATCCCCGCCGAGCAAGCCCGTGCTGCCAACGACGCCGCCCGCGCAGAGGTGGCGGCGCTCGGCGGTGGATTTCTGGAGCGCGACGGCAAGGACATCCTCGAGTTCGCCGTGCGGGACGCCACGAAGGGCGACGGCGTCGAACGTCTGCGCGAGCACGTCGGTGCGACGGGCGTGCTGTATGCCGGCGACGACGTGACCGACGAGGACGGCTTCGCCGTCATGCACGAGGGCGACGTGGGCGTCAAGGTCGGGCCGGGGGAGACGAAGGCGGAGTTCCGGGTGGCGGACCCGGACGCCGTGTCCGAGCTGCTCGGCCGGCTCGCCACGGCCCGCGCTTCGCGCTGACGGAATCCGACCGGCGGGTGCCGCGCATCCAGCCGGCTCCTCGGCGTTCAGGCTTGCTCCGCCGCCCCTCTTCGGTCGCGACTTCGCGGGTCTACGGAGTCGCTCCACCTCGCATCTCCGTGTCACGTCGTCGCTCCCGTCGGGCCGCTCCGCAGTACGGATGCCGGCGGCGCGAGAGCAGGCGCGCACTGGTAGCGAGGCCACCAGGCACGCGTCAAGGCCGGCTCTAGCACAGCCCTAGACTCGACTGCATGCCTGAGATCGACATCAAGCCGCGCAGCCGCGTCGTCACCGACGGGATCGAAGCCACGACCAGCCGCGGAATGCTGCGTGCGGTCGGCATGGGCGACGAGGACTGGGACAAGCCGCAGATCGGCATCGCCAGCTCGTGGAACGAGATCACGCCGTGCAACCTCTCGCTCGACCGGCTCGCACAGGCCGCCAAGGAAGGCGTGCATGGCGGGGGCGGCTACCCGCTCCAGTTCGGCACGGTCTCGGTCTCCGACGGCATCTCGATGGGCCATGAGGGTATGCACTTCTCGCTCGTCTCGCGCGAGGTCATCTGCGACTCCGTGGAGACCGTCATGATGGCTGAGCGCCTCGACGGTTCCGTCCTGCTGGCCGGATGCGACAAGTCCATCCCCGGCATGCTCATGGCCGCCGCGCGACTCGATCTCGCCTCCGTGTTCCTGTACGCCGGCTCGATCGCCCCCGGCTGGGTCAAGCTCAGCGACGGCACCGAGAAGGACGTCACCATCATCGACTCGTTCGAGGCGGTCGGCGCGTGCAAGGCCGGAACCATGAGCATGGAGGACCTCAAGCGCATCGAGTGCGCCATCGCGCCGGGTGAGGGCGCCTGCGGCGGCATGTACACCGCCAACACGATGGCGTCCGTGGCGGAGGCGCTCGGGATGAGCTACCCCGGCTCGGCCGCGCCGCCGTCGGCCGACCGTCGTCGCGACTACTACGCGCACCGCTCGGGCGAGGCCGTCGTGAACATGCTGCGCCTCGGCCTGACCTCGCGCGACATCCTCACGAAGAAGGCGTTCGAGAACGCGATCACCGTGGCCATGGCCCTGGGCGGCTCGACCAACGTGGTGCTGCATCTGCTGGCCATCGCCCGCGAGGCCGAGGTGGAGCTGACGCTCGACGACTTCAACCGCATCGGCGACAAGGTGCCGCACATCGCCGACATGAAGCCGTTCGGCAAGTACGTGATGAACGACGTCGACCGGCACGGCGGCATCCCGGTTCTCATGAAGGCGCTGCTCGACGCCGGACTGCTGCACGGGGACTGCATCACGGTGACGGGCAAGACGATCGCCGAGAACCTCGCCGAGATCGACCCGCAGCCGCTCGACGGCGAGGTGTTGCACACGCTCGACAACCCGCTGCACCCCACGGGCGGCCTGACCATTCTGAAGGGGACGTTCGCGCCAGACGGCGCCGTCGTGAAGACGGCAGGCTTCGACGCCGCCGTGTTCGAGGGCCCCGCTCGCGTGTTCGAGCGGGAGCGCGAGGCCATGGATGCGCTGACCAACGGAGCCATCGACCATGGCGACGTCGTCGTCATCCGCTACGAGGGCCCGAAGGGCGGCCCCGGCATGCGCGAGATGCTCGCCATCACGGCGGCCATCAAAGGCGCGGGCCTCGGCAAGGATGTACTACTCTTGACAGACGGACGATTCTCAGGCGGCACAACCGGCCTGTGCATCGGCCACATAGCACCCGAAGCAGTGGACGGTGGTCCCATTGCCTTCGTGCGCGATGGTGATCTGATACGGGTCGATATCGCTGCTCGCACCCTCGACCTACTTGTCGACGAGTCCGAGCTGGCCTCCCGCCGGGAAGGCTGGGAGCCCTTGCCCCCGCGCTATACCCGTGGCGTTCTCGCGAAGTATTCCAAGCTCGTGCACTCGGCTGCCGAGGGCGCGGTCACGGGATAGCTCTCGCGTCCGTTAGGTCTTTTCGACGCATCGAAGGAACATCGCCCCTATGACTACGGAACCTCGAGCCGTGCCCACCTCGGCAGCGCGCGCTGCCAGGGCGGGCGGCAGCCCGGACAAGCCCGATCTCATCACCGGGTCGGCCGCGATCCTGCGGTCGCTCGCTCACCTCGGCGTCAAGGACGTGTTCGGGCTTCCCGGCGGCGCCATCATCCCGTTCTACGACGAGCTCATGGCGCAGGACGCCATCCGGCACATCCTCGTGCGCCACGAGCAGGGCGCGGGCCACGCCGCAGAGGGATACGCCACGGCAGGACGCCGGGTCGGCGTGGCGATCGCGACCTCCGGGCCCGGAGCCACCAATCTGGTCACCGCGATCGCCGACGCCCACATGGACTCGGTGCCGACGCTCTTCATCACGGGGCAGGTGTTCTCCACCCTGATGGGGACGGATGCCTTCCAGGAGGCCGACATCGTCGGCATCACCATGCCGATCACCAAGCACTCGTTCCTGGTCAGCGACGCCGACGACATCCCGTCGACCATCGCCGCGGCGTACCACATCGCCTCGACCGGACGCCCGGGCCCGGTGCTCGTCGACGTCACGAAGGATGCGCAGCAGAACCTCACCGAGTTCTCCTGGCCGCCCGTCGTCGACCTGCCCGGCTACCGTCCCGTGACAAAGGCGCACGGCAAGCAGGTGCACGCTGCGGCACGGCTTCTCGCCGAGGCGAGCAAGCCCGTGCTGTACGTCGGCGGCGGTGTCGTGCGGTCCGAGGCATCCGACGAGCTGTTCGCTCTCGCCGAGGCGACGGGTGCGCCGGTCGTGACCACGCTCACGGCCCGCGGCGCGTTCCCGGACTCGAACAAGCAGCACCTGGGCATGCCCGGCATGCACGGAACGGTCGCGGCGGTGCTGGCACTGCAGGATGCCGACCTCATCGTCTCCCTCGGCGCGCGTTTCGACGACCGCGTCACGGGCAAGGTGTCGGAGTTCGCTCCGCACGCCAAGATCGTGCATGTCGACGTCGACCCCGC
The DNA here is from genome assembly GCF_035547335.1 of Humibacter sp. GTDB lineage: Bacteria > Actinomycetota > Actinomycetes > Actinomycetales > Microbacteriaceae > Humibacter. Next base: position 46,482 of record NZ_DASZVF010000045.1, read on the forward strand.
CGAGATCTCGAAGATCCGGCACGCCGACGTCCCGATCGTCGGCGATGCCAAAGACGTCATCGCCGACCTGACTTCCGCCTACGAGCACGAGGTGGCCGCCGTCGGCAAGCCCGACCTGAGCGGGTGGTGGGCCAAGCTCGACGGTCTGCGCACCCAGTTCCCGCTCGGATACACGCCCACGAGCGACGGTCTGCTGTCGCCGCAGGCGGTCATCCAGCGCATCGGGGAGCTCACCGGACCCGAGGGGGTCTACGTAGCGGGAGTGGGCCAGCACCAGATGTGGGCCGCGCAGTTCATCAAGTACGAGCGGCCGAACGCGTTCCTCAACTCCGGCGGTGCGGGCACCATGGGCTACGCGGTGCCGGCTGCGATGGGGGCGAAGGTGTCGCAGCCCGACCGCGTGGTGTGGGCGATCGACGGCGACGGATGCTTCCAGATGACCAATCAGGAGCTCGCCACCTGCACGATCAACGACATCCCCATCAAGGTCGCGATCATCAACAACTCGTCGCTCGGCATGGTGCGGCAGTGGCAGACGCTCTTCTACGACGGACGTCACTCGTTCACCGACCTGGACACGGGCCACGAGACACGCATGATCCCCGACTTCGTGAAGCTGGCCGAGGCGTACGGCGCGCTCGGCATCCGCGTCACGAAGGAAGAGGAGATCGACGACGCGATCAAGCTGGCGCTGGAGACGAACGACCGGCCGGTCGTCATCGACTTCATCGTGAGCCGCGACGCGATGGTGTGGCCGATGGTTCCGCAGGGCGTGAGCAACTCGAACGTGCAGTACGCGAAAGACCATGCACCGACCTGGGGAGAGGAGTAGACCATGTCGACACACGTGCTGTCCCTTCTCGTCGAAGACAAAGCGGGTCTGCTCACGCGCGTGGCCGGCCTCTTCGCCCGCCGCGGGTTCAACATCTCGTCGCTCGCCGTGGGCGTCAGCGAGGTGCCCGGGCTCTCGCGAATCACCGTGGTGGTGGACGTGGAGGATGCCCCGCTCGAGCAGGTCACCAAGCAGCTGAACAAGCTCATCAACGTGATCAAGATCGTGGAGCTCGACACCGATCAGTCGGTGCAGCGCGAGCACCTGCTCATCAAGGTGCGCGTCGACCACACGACAAGATCGCAAGTGCTGGAGGCGGTCAACCTGTTCCGCGCCAGGGTGGTGGACGTGGCCACCGACGCGCTCGTGATCGAGGTGACCGGCGACACCGGCAAGACCGAGGCGCTGCTTCGCGTGCTCGAGCCGTACGGCATCAAGGAGATGGCGCAGTCCGGCCTGCTGGCGATCGGACGCGGCTCCAAGTCGATCACCGACCGCGTCTTCAAGAACTGAAAACCGTGCTCACCGCGTCTTGAGCCTGTCGAAAGGCGCACACATCCCATCCGGGCCCTTCGACACGCTCAGGGCACGAATCACAAGGAGAAACAACACCCCATGGCTGAGATCTACTACGACAACGACGCCGACCTGACGATCATCCAGGACAAGAAGGTGCTCGTCGTCGGCTACGGCTCGCAGGGCCACGCACACGCCCAGAACCTGCGCGACTCGGGCGTCGAGGTGCGCATCGGCCTGCAGGAGGGATCGAAGTCCACCCAGCGCGCCCAGGAGGCGGGCTTCCAGGTCGTCACACCGGCCGAGGGAACCTCGTGGGCCGACGTGATCGTCATCCTCGCACCTGACCAGGTGCAGCGCCACCTGTACGCGGACGACATCGCTCCGAACCTCGGCGACGGCAAGGCCCTCGTCTTCGGCCACGGCTTCAACATCCGCTTCGGCTACATCCAGGCTCCCGAGGGCGTGGACGTCATCATGGTCGCCCCCAAGGGACCCGGTCACACCGTGCGCCGCGAGTACGTCGCCGGCCGCGGCGTTCCGGTGATCGTCGCCGTCGAGAACGACGCGACCGGCAACGCGTGGCCGCTCGCGCTCAGCTACGCGAAGGGCATCGGCGGTCTGCGCGCGGGTGGCATCAAGACCACGTTCACGGAGGAGACAGAGACGGACCTGTTCGGCGAGCAGGCCGTGCTGTGCGGCGGTGTCTCGCACCTCATCCAGGCGGGCTTCGAGACGCTCACGAAGGCCGGATACCAGCCGGAGATCGCCTACTTCGAGGTGCTCCACGAGATGAAGCTCATCGTGGACCTCATCTGGGAGGGCGGCATCTCGAAGATGCGCTGGAGCGTCTCGGACACGGCCGAGTACGGCGACTACGTCTCCGGCCCGCGCGTGATCGACGACCACACGAAGCAGGCGATGCAGGGCATCCTCGACGACATCCGCTCCGGCGCCTTCGCCGAGCGCTTCATCGCCGACCAGGATGCCGGTGCGCCGGAGTTCCTCGCCGCTCGCAAGGCAGGCGAAGACCACCCCATCGAGTCGACCGGTCGCGAGCTGCGCAAGCTGTTCGCGTGGAACTCGTCGGATGACGACGACTACGTGGACGGCGAAGTCGCGCGCTGACCCAAGCCGACTCAACCGACGGTTGAGCGTGTCGAAACCGCCGGGGCTGACCGTTCTATCGCGGGTTGAGCTTGTCTAAACCGCCTGGGTTGTACCTAGCCCGGTTTCGACAAGCTCAGCCGGCGGTGTCGCCGGTTTCGGTGGCGGGTTTCGACGGGCTCAACCCGCGGTGTGCGGCCGCGGCGGGTTTCGACAGGCTCAACCCGCGGTGTGCGGCTGCGACCGCGGCGGCGCGCAGAGGAGCGAGTACCGGAAGTTCACCCGATCGTCCCTTGTTCGGGGGCCACGTGCTGTGGTCGCATGGGGAGCCATGAACGTACCTACAGGCACCCATGGCCACTCCCACTACAACGAACCCTCACCGCGCTGGTGCTCGTGCGCAGTACCGGATGACACGACGGCCGAGCAGAGCGGAGGCGCGCGCCGCGGGATCAGCCGTCGCGGCCTGATCACGGGAGCCTCGGCGGCCGGCGTGCTCGCCGCTGCCGGCTGGCCGGGCGCGGCGCAGGCGGCCCAGCCCGCGCACGGCGGCCCGGGCAAAGACGTGACGATCACGATCATGGGCACGTCCGACATCCACAGCAACGCGATCAACTGGGACTACTACAAGGACGGCCCGTTCAGCGACGCGACCGGTGACGTCGTCGGGCTCGCGCGGGTGTCGAGCCTCGTCAACCAGATCCGGGCCGATCGCGGCCGCGACCACACGCTGCTCTTCGACGCCGGGGACATCATCCAGGGCACGCCGCTGGGCTTCTACTACGCGACGGTGGAGCCGACGACGAAGACGGGTGCCGTGCATCCGATGGCGCTGCAGATGAACGCGATCGGATACGACGCGGTCGTGCTGGGAAACCACGAGTTCAACTACGGACTGGAGTTCCTCGACCACTGGGTCTCGCAGATGCAGGCACCCGTGCTGGCCGCGAACGCCGTGCACCCGGGCACCAAGATCCCGAAGTACAAGCCGTACGTCATCAAGACGATGAAGCTCAAGGGCATGCCGCCGCTGCGTGTCGGCGTGCTGGGCCTCACCAATCCGGGCGTCGTGATCTGGGACAAGGCGAACGTCAGCGGCAAGCTCGACGTGCTGGATGTGATCGAGACGGCAGCGAGCTGGGTGCCGAGGATGCACAGGGACGGCGCCGACATCGTGGTCGTGAGCGTGCACGCCGGCGACAGCGGGCTCTCCTCGTACAGCGGCGACATCCCCGTGGAGAACGCGGCGGCGATGCTGGGGGAGCAGGTGCCGGGCATCGACGCCATCCTGTTCGGACACGCGCACATCGACGTTCCGCAGCGGTTCGTGACGAACTCGGCAACCGGCGAGCAGGTCGTGATGAGCGAGCCGAAGTGCTGGGGCGAGCGGCTAAGCGTGTTCGACCTGTCGCTGTCGTTCGAGCGCGGCACGTGGAAGGTGACCTCCAAGTCGGCGATCACGGTCAACACCAACACCGTGGCCGACGACCCGAAGCTCGTCGCGATCGTGAAGTCCGAGCACGACGCGGTGGTCGCGTACGTGAACAAGCCGGTGGCGACATCCACCGAGACCATGTCGGCCGCGGATGCCTGCTGGCAGGACACCGCCATCCTCGACTACATCAACGTGGTGCAGACGGCCAAGGTGACGGAGGCGATAGCGGGAACATCGTACGCATCGCTGCCGGTGGTCTCGATCGCCGCGCCCTTCAACCGCGCAGCGACCTTCCCTGCCGGCTCCGTCACGATCAAGGACGTCGCCGGGCTCTACATCTACGACAACACGCTGCTCGGATCCGTGCTCACCGGTGCCCAGATCAAGGACTACCTGGAGTACTCGGCCCGCTACTACAAGCAGGTGGCGGCGGACGCGCCGGTAGACCCCGCATCGTGGACGAACAACCACGACCTGCCGGACTACAACTACGATCAGTTCTCGGGCGTGGTGTACGACATCGACCTCACCCGGCCGGAGGGGTCGCGGATCACCGGGCTGAGCTACTCGGGCACGCCTGTGACCGACGACCAGCAGTTCGTCGTGGCGGTGAACAACTACCGTCAGTCCGGCGGAGGCGGCTTCCCGCACATCGCCGAGGCACCGGTGGTCTACAACGCTCAGGTGGCCATCCGTGAGGCCATCGTCGCCTACGCGACGGCGCAGGGCACGATCGACCCCGCCGAGTTCCACGTGGAGAACTGGCGGCTCGTGCGCGGCGCTACACCGGTGTTCTGAGCGGAGGTCGGCAGACAGTCGGCGGCGGAGGCTGCCCGCCGGTAGCGTTGCGAGCACGCAGGGCGCCGAGACGTCCCGTGCGACGCCGTTGAGCCGGGGAGGACCATCGCATGCAGACCGGCACTCTCGCGCCCGAGATCGAACTCGCAGTGCAGGATCTTGCGGGAGTTCGCATCGCGCTCGCGGAGGGCGCGGACCGGGTCGAACTGTGCTCGGCGCTCCGGGTGGGAGGGCTCACCCCGAGCGCCGGGCTCATCGAGCGGGCGATCGAGCTCGGCAGGCAGGCCGACAGACCGGGGTTCGTCCACGTGCTGATTCGTCCACGCATGGGTGGGTTCTTCTACTCCGACGACGAGCTCGAGGTGATGCTCCGCGACATCCGGCAGGCCAGGGAGCTCGGTGCGGGCGGCGTCGTGGTCGGGCTCGTGGACGAGCGCGGGCGCGTGGACCTCGAGTCCACCGCAGCGCTGGTGGATGCCGCAGGGCCGCTCGCCGTCACGTATCACCGTGCCATCGATGTGGTGCGTGACCCGGTGGCGGCGGTCCCGGCGCTGGCGAGGATCGGCGTGCGGCGCATCCTCACGTCGGGAACGGCGCGGCGCGCGATCGACGGCATGCCGACGTTGCGAGAGCTCGTGCGCCGTGCGGCCGGTGGCATCCAGGTGATGGCCGGCGGCGGCATCAAGGCGGAGCACTACGGGGAGCTCGCGGCGACGGGCGTCGACGCCGTGCATCTGTCGGCGCGGATGACCGTGACCGGGCAGGCGAGCGGACCGGGCGGCGGGCATCCCGAGTACGAGACGACGGATGCGGGCGCCGTGCGCGCGATGATCGCGGCACGGCGGGCGCATCAACCCTCTGCCGGCTCGAGGTCGTAGACCACCCAGCGCACGGATGCGACGCTGTCGTACAGCCGTCGCGCCGTCGCGTTGCCCGGCGCGGTGAGCCAGCGGACCTTGGTTGCACCCTCCCGCGCAGCGACGGCGGAGACCCCGTCGATCAGCGCCCGGCCCACGCCCTGCAACCGTGCCGCCGGAGCCGTGAACAGGTCGTCGAGGAAGATGCCGGATGCTCCGGTGCTGGGCCGCGCGAACGTGCGGTAGTGCGCGATGCCGACGAGGTCGCCGTTCGCGGGATGCGCGGCGACCAGCGCGCGCACCTCGTGGCCGTCATCCATCAACCAGTCCCACACCGTGTCGACGACGGCGTCGCCCTCGTCGAGTTCATAGAAATCGCGATAGGCGGCGAACAGCGCGGCCCACGACGGGCGGTCTTCCTCTGCCACCGGCCGGACGATCCACTCGGTCACGACACCCTCGATTCCGCCGCACCGGTCGTTGTATCGGGAGACGCTGCTGTGCCGGCCGGTACCGCAACCCCGCCGTCCGGTGCCGTGAATCCCTGACGCCAGGACGCGAAACGCGGCCTCCAGCCCAGGCTGCGCGCGAGGGCATTCGACGCCGGTCGCCCGTGCGGAAGGCCGGTGGGGACGGCCGGGGCGGGCGCGCCGAGCGCGTCGGCGAGCACGGGGAGCCACTCCTCGGCCCTCGCCGGCTCGTCGTCCACGATCTGCACCACACCGCGCGGCCAGTGGAGTGCGAGCACCGCTGCGGCCGCGGCATCCGCCACGTGCACGAAGCTGCCGATCTCGGTGGTCGCGGTGAGCGCTCGCCGAAGCGCGGCATCCGATTCCGCCGACCGGGCGCTATGCCACGTGCCAGGTCCGTAGAGCTGGCCGTACCGCAGCACGACGCCGTGCGGCAGCTCGAGCACGGCGGCCTCCAGCTCGGGAACGCCAGGTGTGACGCCATCGCGGAACGGTTCCTGCTCGGTGCCAAGTGAGTCGCCGTCGGGAACGACCCAGCTGATGCTCTGCGCCACCATGCGCTGCACGCCGTGCCGCCGGGCGGCGTCGACGAGCGCCTGCGTTCCCTCGATCCTGATCCGGGCGTTCGCGGCGACGTCGTAGTCAGCGAGGTCGGTGAGCTGGTGGATGACGGCATCCGGCCTGGACGCCACGAACGCCTCCTCCACGGTCTGCGGCAGGTAGACATCCATGACGAGCGGATGCGCGCCCTCGCCCTCGATGTCCGCCGCCTTCACTGCCGACCTGCTGGTCGCCCACACCTCGTGTCCTGCCGCCACCAGCATGGGCGTGAGCTCTCGTCCGATAGCGCCTGCACCGCCTGCCACGAGGATGCGCATCCCGTCTCCTTCACAAATCGTCACGTTGACCGCCAGCGTACGAATCCTCCGATCGGGCCCGCCGGTCCAATCCGCGACAGATCGAACGGGCCGTTCCGGTCGCGGACGCGTGCATGCCACTCCCGCACCGCACTCCGGCGTGCGCTCGGTGCTCTGCTCACGTGCGCAGAGCACCCCCGGGCTCGCACTAGGGTTGAGGTGACCGCGCCCCGATGGCCGTGGCGTGCGGGCTCACGCGCCCACGCCTCCCACCGCTCACTCTCGTCGAAGGGTCCCTTTCGTGTCGAAACCGGTCGTTCTGATCGCCGAAGAACTCTCGCCCGCCACCGTCGAAGCTCTCGGGCCCGACTTCGACGTCCGCTCGGTGGACGGCACGGACCGCTCGCAGCTGCTGGAGGCGTTGTCCGACGCCGACGCTGTGCTCATCCGCTCGGCGACGAAGATCGACGCCGAGGCCATCGCCGCAGCCCCGAAGCTCAAGGTCGTGGCGCGAGCCGGGGTCGGACTCGACAACGTCGACATCAAGGCGGCGACCGAAGCCGGCGTCATGGTGGTCAACGCGCCCACGTCGAACATCATCTCGGCGGCCGAGCTCACCATCGGGCACATCCTGTCGCTGGCCCGTCACATCCCGGCGGGCAACGCCTCGCTGACGGCGGGGGAGTGGAAGCGCTCCAAGTACACCGGAACCGAGCTGTACGAGAAGACCATCGGCATCATCGGACTCGGTAGGATCGGCGCGCTCATCACCGCGCGCCTGCAGGCCTTCGGAACGACGATCATCGCGTACGACCCGTACGTCACCTCGGCCAGGGCGCAGCAGCTCGGCGTGCAGCTCGTGAGCCTGGACGAGCTGCTGCAGCGGGCCGACTTCATCACCATTCACATGCCGAAGACGCCCGAGACGATCGGCATGATCGGCGACGACCAGCTCGCGCTCATGAAGAAGACGGCGTACATCGTCAACGTGGCTCGCGGCGGCCTCATCGATGAGGAAGCGCTGTACCGCGCACTGACGAGCGGAACCATCGCGGGCGCGGGGCTCGACGTGTTCAGCACGGAACCGCCGCTGTCGTCCCCGCTGCTGCAGCTGGAGAACGTCGTGGTCACGCCGCACCTGGGCGCCTCGACCGCCGAGGCGCAGGAGAAGGCCGGCGTCTCCGTCGCCCGGTCCGTTCGCCTGGCGCTGTCGGGAGAGCTCGTTCCGGATGCCGTCAACGTCGCGGGCGGCGTCATCGACCCGTACGTGCGCCCCGGCATCCCACTGCTGGAGAAGCTCGGTCAGGTCTTCAGCGGACTGGCGAAGAACAGCCCCATCACGAGCGTCGACGTGGAGATCAGGGGCGAGCTCGTCGACTACGACGTGAGCGTGCTCAAGCTGGCCGCGCTCAAGGGCATCTTCACGAACATCGTCAGCGAGAACGTCTCCTACGTGAACGCGCCGCTCCTCGCCGAGCAACGCGGCATCGAGGTACGCCTGCTCACGGATGCCGAGAGCGAGGACTACCGCAACGTGTTGACCCTGCGCGGCGCGCTGGCCGACGGCTCGCAGATCTCCGTATCGGGAACCCTCACCGGCCCCAAGCAGATCGAGAAGATCGTGGCGATCGACGGATACGACGTCGAGGTGCCGCTCGCCCAGCACCTCATCGTCATGGTGTACGACGACCGGCCGGGCATCGTCGCGGTGTACGGCCGCGAGTTCGGCGACGCCGGCATCAACATCGCCGGCATGCAGATCGCGCGCACCACGGCGGGCGGCAAGGCCCTGAGCGTGCTCACGGTCGACTCGCCGGTGCCCGACGGCATCCTCGAGTCCGTGCGAGCCGCGATCGATGCCGACGTCATGCAGGCGATCGACATCGCCGAGTCCTGAACGGTCGCCCGTGATGTCCGACGCACGGCGGTTCGCGCAGGTCGATGTCTTCGGCGCCGAGTCGCTGAAAGGCAATCCGGTCGCCGTGGTCGTGGATGCCGACGGGCTCGGCGACGACGACCTGGCAGCGTTCGCCCGCTGGACGAACCTCTCCGAGACCACGTTCCTGCTGCCGCCGGTCGATACGGCGGCCGACTACCGGCTGCGCATCTTCACGCCGGGCGGTGAGCTGCCGTTCGCGGGACACCCGACGCTGGGGAGCGCGCACGCCTGGCTCGAGGCGGGCGGAGTGCCGAAGAACGCCGGAAGCGTGGTGCAGGAGTGCGGTGTCGGGCTCGTGGAGCTGCACAGAGACGGGGAACGCCTCGCCTTCGAAGCCCCGCCGCTCCTTCGCTCCGGCGCCGTGGACGACGACACGATCGCGCAGGTCGCCGGCGCGCTGCGCATCCGCCGCGACGAGATCGTCGCCATCGAATGGGTCGACAACGGGCCGGGATGGCTGGGCGTGCTCCTGACCGACGCCGAGGACGTTCTCGCTCTCACCCCCGACTTCGCGGTGATGGACGACCTGAAAGTCGGCGTTGTCGCGCCGCAGCCGGAGGATGCCGAGACCGACTTCGAGGTGCGCGCTTTCGTGCCGTCGCTCGGCATTCCGGAGGACCCGGTGACCGGGAGCCTGGGCGCCGGTCTCGCCGTCTGGCTGATCGGCTCGGGACGGGCGCCTGAGCGCTACGTCGCTGCGCAGGGCACGGCGCTCGGCCGTGCCGGCCGCGTGCACGTGGAGAAGGTGGCGGGCCGCCACTGGATCGGCGGCGCGACCAGAACCCTCATCGACGGCCTCGTGCGGCTCTGAGCCGGTCCGCTGAGACGCCGACCGGCCGAGACACGGGCGCGCGCCGCCCGCAATCAGCGCGGACATGATGATGGGGCGGATGCCGTCCGGCATCCGCCCCACCCTCGCGTCGTTCTAGTACACGTTCGGGTCGTCGCGGCGAGTGGTGTCCACTTGCTGACCCGTGTTCGGGTCGATGGTGGTGCTCCTCGTCACCCGCGACGTGCGCTTGCGCGTCAACAGGATGATGCCGAGGATCGTGATGATGATGCCGGCGATCAGGCAGATGTAACCCACCATGTGCAGATCGATCCATCCGACGTTCACGTTCAGCGCGAAGGCCAGGATGGCGCCGACCACGATCAGGAAGATTCCGCCTCCAAGACTCACGTGCTCCTCCTCTCCTCGTCCTCGACCGCGACAGTGGCCTGTGCGACCAGTGGCCTGTGCGACCGAGCGACGTCACGACGTGCACCGATCGATGCAGTCGGCGCCAGGTTAGGCGCATCCGGTGGCGGCGGGCAGGGGCTCGACCACGGGCGCCGAGTGGTGTAGGCCGCCTCCGCCCGCCGATACGCTAGGTGGTATCCCACGTCGGTGTGCCGTTGCGCAGTGAGCACGGATGCCGACCCGCGCGAAGGAGTCCCATGTCACGTCTGGTCAGGCTCGCCGTCATCCCAGGTGACGGCATCGGTCCCGAGGTCGTCGCCGAAGGCGTCAAGGTGCTGGATGCCGTCGCCGATCCTGACCGGATCCGCTTCGAGAAGACCTACTTCGAGTTGGGCGCTGCGCGTTACCTCGCCACGGGCGACGTGCTGACAGATGCGGATCTCGAGGCCATCGCGGCACACGACGCCATCCTGCTCGGAGCCGTCGGAGGCAAGCCGGGCGACCCCAGACTCGCCGGCGCCAACATCGAACGCGGACTGCTCTTGAAGCTGCGGTTCGCGCTCGACCATTACGTGAACCTGCGGCCCACGGTCATCCTGCCCGGCGTCGTCAGTCCCCTGAGCGACCCGGGCGAGGTGGACTTCGTCGTCGTGCGAGAGGGCACGGAAGGGCCGTACGTCGGAAACGGCGGGTCCATCCGCGTCGGCACGCCGCAGGAGATCGCGAACGAGGTGTCCGTGAACACGGCGTTCGGCGTGGAGCGGGTCGTGCGCTACGCGTTCGACCAGGCCGAGAAGCGACGCAAGAAGCTCACGCTCGTGCACAAGACCAATGTGCTCGTGAACGCCGGGGGACTCTGGAAGCGCATCGTCGACCAGGTGGCGGCCGAGCATCCGGAGGTCACGGTCGACTACCTGCACGTCGACGCGGCGACGATCTTCATGGTGACCGATCCTGCTAGATTCGATGTCATCGTCACGGACAACCTCTTCGGCGACATTCTGACCGATCTCGCGGCCGCGATCAGCGGCGGCATCGGTCTCGCGGCATCCGGCAACATCAACCCGGACGGGGCGTTCCCGAGCATGTTCGAGCCGGTGCACGGCTCGGCGCCTGACGTCGCAGGAGAGGGCAAGGCTGACCCCACCGCCGCCATCCTCTCCGTCGCCCTGCTGCTCGACCACCTCGGCGAGACGGATGCCGCCGACCGCGTTCGCGCGGCCGTCACCTCCGACCTCGCCGACCGTGCCGGCCAGCGGAGCACGTCCGAGATCGGCGACGCGATCGCCGCTCGGCTCGCCGGCTGAGACGCCCCTTCGGGCGGTCAGTCGGCTGACGTAACCTGTTCTCGACGCGGCGCAGCCTGAGGCGCGTCGACCGACCTCGAAGGGGATCTTTCGATGACCATTCCGCTTACTGACATCACGCCGCTCCTGTGGCAGGTGACGCCCAACCCGGCGCCGCGCAGCTCGGCGGAGCGCGAGGAGATTCTGGCCGACCCGGGCTTCGGGCAGTACTTCACCGACCACATGGTCGACATCTGCTGGTCGGAGAAGGGCGGATGGCACCGGCCCCGGGTCAGCCCGTACGGTCCCATCCAGTTGGAGCCGTCGGCGGCCGTGCTGCACTACGCACAGGAGGTCTTCGAGGGTCTGAAGGCGTACCGCCACTCCGACGGTTCGATCTGGACGTTCCGCCCCGAGGCCAACGCGCGCCGGATGCAGCGCTCCGCCCACCGGCTTGCTCTGCCGAAACTGCCCGTCGACTACTTCGTCGAGGCCATCAGGCGCCTGCTCGCGGTCGACGGAGACTGGGTGCCCTCGGCGCCGGAGACGAGCCTGTACCTGAGGCCGTTCATGTTCGCCAAGGAGGCGTTTCTGGGCGTCCGGCCGGCGGCCAAGGTGGCGTTCTACGTCATCGCCAGCCCGGCGGGCGCGTACTTCAAGGGCGGCATCGCGCCCGTGTCGATCTGGCTGTCTGAGGAGTACTCGCGCGCCGGGGTCGGCGGAACCGGTGCTGCGAAGACTGGAGGCAACTACGCGGCGAGCCTTCTGCCGCAGGCCGAGGCCTACGAGCACGGATGCGCGCAGGTGCTGTTCCTCGACTCCGTGGAGGGCAAGTTCATCGAAGAGCTGGGCGGCATGAACGTCGTGCTCGTCTACCGCGACGGCACGCTGGTGACGCCCGCGTCGGACTCCATCCTCGAGGGCGTCACGCTGGACTCGATCCTGCAACTGGCCCGCGACCGTGGTCACCGCGTCGAGCAGCGCCCCGTGTCGATCGACGAGTGGCGTGCCGGCGAGGCATCCGGCGACATCGTGGAAGCGTTCGCGTGCGGAACGGCCGCCGTCGTCACGCCGATCGCGCAGCTGAAGTCGCGTGACTTCAGCATCGGTTCGGCGGATGCGCCGGCAGGGGAGCTGACGATGTCGCTGCGGCAGGAGCTGACCGACATCCAGTATGGGCGTGCGGAGGACCGGCACGGCTGGCTGACCCGCATGGACGCCTGAGCCCGTGAAGATCGCACGCTTCAGCCACGGCGGCGCGCTCGCCTTCGGCATCCTCGACGAGGAAGAGCGCGAGTGGGTCGTGCTCTCCGGCGACCCCATGTACGCGGGATACGAGACGACGGGGGAGCGGGTGAAGCTCACGGATGCGACGCTGCTCGCGCCCGTGCTTCCCCGCTCCAAGGTGATCGGCATCGGCCGCAACTACCGCGACCATGCGGCGGAGATGGGGTCGGAGGCGCCGGCGGAACCGCTCATGTTCCTGAAGCCGAACACGTCGGTGATCGGCCCGGATGACGCCATCGTGCTGCCGCCCCAGTCTTCCAGGGTCGAGCACGAGGGTGAGCTTGTGGTCGTGATCGGCCGCATCACCAAGGACGTCGCGGTCGAGGATGCTCTCGGTTCCGTGTTCGGGTACACCGTCGGCAACGACGTCACCGCGCGCGACCTGCAGCGCTCTGACGGCCAGTGGGCGCGCGGCAAAGGGTTCGACACGTTCTGCCCGCTGGGGCCGGTCATCGAGACCGAGTTCGACGCCGAATCCGCCACGATCGAGACGAGCGTGAACGGCGAGGTGCGGCAGTCCGGACGGATCGCCGATCTCATCCACGGCATCCCTGAGCTCGTCGCGTATGCCGCGAGCGTCTGGACGCTGCTGCCCGGCGACGTCATCATGACGGGCACACCGGCGGGCGTCGGACCGCTCGTCGCGGGCGATCGCGTGGACGTGACGGTGAGCGGCATCGGCACGTTGTCGAACCCCGTGCGGGCGAAAGGCTGACCGACCCGTCGGGCCCTAGACTTCCGGCATGACCGAGGGGTGGAACGAGTTCTACGTCGCCGTCGCCGGCGCGGCAGCGGCCCTGGCCGGGCTCATCATCGTGGCCATGAGCGTCACGATCAAGGAGATCCTGGCGTCGAAGAGTCTGCCCTCCCGCGCGGCGGCGACGATCAGCTCGATGGCGCTCATCCTGCTGCTCGCCATCTTCGGTCTCATCCCGCACCAGACGGATGTGCTGTTCGGCATCGAGATCATCGTGGCCAGCGCCGTCGGAATGATCCCCGTGCTCGTCATGTCGCAGCGAGTGCTGACCGACACGGAGTTGCCAACGGCGAGCTCGACCCGCTGGTTCCGCGTCTTCGCCGGCATTCTCCCGGTGGCGTTGTCGCTGGTCGGCGGCGTTCTCGTCGTCGCCGGGTCATCCGCCGGTCTGGTGCTCGTCGCCGCGACCATCGCGATCGTGTTCGTGACGTCGATGCTCAACGCATGGGTGCTGCTGGTGGAGGTGCAGCGCTGACCATCGCCGGCGTGGAGTGTCCGGCGGTGGCCTGACTGGCCTGTTCCGGCGCGCGACGATCAGTGCCCCTTGGCTGTTTGTCAGTGGCCGACTGCGGCGGCCGCTCGATCGACGTCGTTCTCGTCGTTCCACACGTGGAACGCCACCCGGGCGCGGCCGGCTCGGCCGGACGCCACCAGCCCGGCGTCGGTCAGCGCGGCGAGGTCGTGCCCGTCGGCATCCGGCCAGGTGAGGATGGCGCTGCCTCGCGCCTCGAGGCCCAGTCGCTCCGCCAGCGCGTCCGCGAGCACCACGTCGTGGTCGTGCACGGCCTGGATGTCCGCGCCGGCGAACAGCTCGAGCGCCGGCGCTGCTGCGGCCATGGCCTGCCACGCGGGGGACACGTCGAACCGGCGCGCCGACGACGCCAAAGGTGCGGACGGGCCGTAGCACGACACCCAGGGATCCTCACCGGCATACCACCCGACGTTGATCGGCGTGAGCTCCTCCGCGAACGCCGGCGTGACGGTGAGGAAGCAGACGCCGCGGGGCGAGCACAGCCACTTGTAGGCGTGGCAGATCGTGGCATCCGCCGTGTCCGCCTCCAGCGGCAGCCACCCCGCGGCCTGCGTGGTGTCGCAGAGCACGCGCGCTCCCACCCGATCGGCTGCCGAGCGGATGGCCCGGGCATCCGCGCGCTCGCCCGTCGCCGACTGCACGAGCGAGTACACGACGAGCCAGGTGTCGTCGCCAATGGAGTCGGCCAGGAAGTCGAGCGGCACGTGCCGCACCCGAACGCCCCGACGCTCGTGCTGCAGGAACGGGAAGACGACGGAGCTGAAATCGCCGTCGACGCACAGCACCTCGGTGCCGTCAGGAATGGAGGCGGCGATCATGCCCGCGAACACCGAGCTCTGCGATCCGATCGAGACGCGGTCTATGCCGACGCCGGCGATGCGTGCGAACGCGTCCCGCGCCCGTGCCACCGACGTGTCGTAGTACGCAGGGCCGGCGGCACCGGCGCGCCACCGCTCGAGGTCCTGGCGCATCGCGTCGGCCGCGACGGCAGGCGGCAGGCCACCCGTGCACGCCGCCAGGTAGCCGGCGCCTGTTCCCTCGAACTCGGGGCGGAACTGTTCAAGCACATTCCGAGCCTGCGCTGCCCCCGTGCATTGCACAATCGCAGGTGTTCGATCGGACGCATAACGTGCGGTTATGCTTCCGCCATGACCCTGCAACAGGATGCTGCGACGCCGCTCGAACTGGACGCGCACACGTTGCGCATCGTGCGCGCGCTCGTCGAGCACGGATCCATCACCGCTGCCGCCGGTGCGCTCGGATTCAGCCAGCCGGCCGTGAGCCAGCATCTGCGCCGGGCGGAGGCACGCATCGGCATGCCGCTCATCGCGAGGTCGGGGCGCGGCGTGCGTCTCACCGAGGCAGGCCGGGTGCTGGCCAGACACGCCCGCACGATCACGATGGCACTGGATGCCGCGGCGGGCGAGCTCGCCGAGCTGTCCGGCCTGCGTGCGGGCCGGGTGCGGCTCGCGGCGTTCCCGACCGCGTCGTCGACGCTCGTGCCCCAGGTGCTCCGCATGCTCCAGTCGAAACACGCCGGCATCTCGATCGGCTACCTCGAGGCCGAGCCGCCGGAGGCCGTCGAGGCTGTGCGGTCGCAGCAGGCCGACCTCGCCATCACGTTCGGATACCCCGGCGACCGCGTCGACCCGCACGCCGACGGTGCACGCGGGCTCGTCGTCATCCCGCTGTGGCGCGACGAGATGATGCTGGCCCTGCCCGCCGATCATCCCGCGGCGGCGTCGGAGACCGTGGACCTGAGGGCGTTGAACAATGAGAACTGGAGCGCCGGATGCCCGCGGTGCCGAGGCCATCTGTTGCAGCTCGCCGAGGCATCCGGCTTCGTCCCGCGCATCGGCTATGAGACGGACAATTTCACGGCGGTGCTCGGCATGGTGTCGGCGGGGCTCGGCGTCGCGCTGATCCCGTCGCTCGCGCTCGCGGTGTCGACGCTGCCGCCGGATGTCGTCATCCGGCCGACCGCTAACCACGACCACCGCACCATCCACCTCGTCGCGGCGCCCGGAAGCGATCAGGTGCCGGCGATCGCGGCGGCTGCCTCGGCCATCCTGCACGTGGATGCCGAGGCGTGGTCCCTCACGCCGGCCGACGCCTGAGGGCGCCCGACCGCGCCAGGGTGTGGACAGCCCGGACCGTAGACTGGGCGACGATGTCCGAGACCTCTTCAGCGGCCGCGTATCCGTTCAGCACTGCCACCGGAAGCGACGTGCGCGTGCGCTTCTGCCCATCGCCCACCGGAACGCCGCACGTAGGGCTCATCCGCACGGCGCTCTTCAACTGGGCGTACGCCAGGCACACCGGCGGCAAGCTCATCTTTCGCATCGAAGACACCGACGCCGCGCGCGACTCGGAGGAGAGCTACGAGCAGCTCCTCGACGCGCTGACCTGGCTCAAGATCGACTGGGACGAGGGCGTCGTGAAGGGCGGCCCGGACGGCCCGTACCGGCAGTCGCAGCGCAGCGAGATCTACGCTGCGGTGCTGGACCGGCTGATCGACTCGGGCCACGTGTACGAGAGCTACTCGACGCCTGAGGAGATCGAGGCGAGAAACCTCGCTGCGGGCCGGCCCAAGCAGCACGGCTACGACAACGGCGACCGGGATCACACCGAGGAGCAGCGCGAGGCGTTCCGCGCCGAGGGGCGCCAGCCGGCGCTGCGACTGCGTGTGCCCGACACGGAGCTCGACTTCGATGATCTTGTGCGCGGGCCCATCACGTTCCCGGCCGGCTCGTTCAGCGACTTCGTCGTCGTGCGACCCAACGGCCAGCCGCTCTACACGTTCGTGAACCCCGTGGACGACGCGTTGATGCGCGTGACGCACGTGCTGCGCGGCGAGGATCTCCTGCCTTCGACGCCGCGTCAGATCGCGCTGTACCGCGCGCTCATCGATATCGGTGTCGCCGACTTCATCCCGCAGTTCGGGCACCTGCCTTCGGTGCTCGGCGAGGGCAACAAGAAGCTGTCGAAGCGTGACCCGGAGTCGAACCTGTTCCACCACAGGGAGCGTGGCTTCATTCCCGAGGGTCTGGACAACTATCTGGCCCTGCTCGGCTGGGGATACTCGCACGACCGCGACGTGTTCTCCCTCGATGAGATGGTGCAGAAGTTCGATGTCGCCGACGTGAATCCGAATCCGGCGCGTTTCGACTTGAAGAAGGCCGAGGCGATCAATGCGGACCACATCCGCAGGCTTGACGTGGCCGACTTCACGCAACGCACGATTCCGTACCTGGTCGAGGCGGGCATCCTGACCGAGCCCCTCACCGACCGGCAACGCACGATTCTGGATGCCGCGGCGCCGCTCGTGCAGGAGCGCGTACAGGTGCTGGGGGAGACGCCGGGCATGCTCGGGTTCCTCTTCCGGGATGCCGCCTCCCTGCACTACGACGAGGATGCGCTGGGCACGCTTCCGGACAACGCCGCGGAGGTGTTGCGCGACTCACTGGCCGCCCTGGAGCGGCTCGGCGAGCACCTCTGGACGCACGACGGCATCGAAGTCACGCTGCGCGCCGCGCTCATCGAGGTGCTCGGGCTCAAGCCGCGCGTCGCGTTCGGACCGCTGCGAGTGGCCGTGAGCGGTCGCCGCGTCTCGCCGCCGCTGTTCGAGTCGATGGAGATCCTCGGCAAGCCCGAGACGCTCGCCCGTGTGGAGCGCCTGCTGCAGCACGTCAACGCCGCAGCGTGACCCACCTCGGTCGTCGACTCGGCCACGCCGCGGCACCACGCCGACGCGACTCAGGCGTTTTGGCCGCTTCGCCTCGCGTCCGGTAAAGTAATCACTCGTGCCGCTTTCGTGCGGCGCGATCCGGGACTCGCCTCCCGGGCCTTCGGTTCCGCCCTCCGGGGTAGACCGGTGGGGTATGGTGTAATTGGCAACACGGCTGATTCTGGTTCAGTTGTTCTTGGTTCGAGTCCAGGTACCCCAGCTTTGCAGACCTCGGTTCTCCGGGGTCTTTTGCTTTGCACGGCTCCGTCACTCCATCCGCAGAGCCCTCGCCGCGCCCTCAGGACCGGCTCTTCGCCGTCGCCCGGTTGTTGGCCTTCTCGATCGCCTTGACGAGTTCGTCCTTGTTCATCGAGCTGCGTCCCGAGATGTCCAGCTTGCGGGCGACATCCATCAGGTGCTGCTTCGAAGCGTTCGCATCGACACCGCCTGCCGTGCGCCGGTTGGTGCCACGACCGCCTTCGGCCTGCTTGTCCGACGGGCCGCGCTTGCCCTTGCGCTCCCAGTGATCGCCGACCTTCTCGTATTCGTTCTTCAGCGCGGCGAACGCCGTGCGGTGCGACCGCTGACCCTCGCCGTATTCCTTGACGGCCGAATCGTGAGTCTTCGACCACAGGTCCTGAGCGTGCTTGTCGGAGCGCTGGATGGTCGACGGCATGACTTCGCGTCCTGGCATGGAAATCTCCTCTCCGGTGTGCCGTAGTCCACTCCTGGACGGCGCAGAGGCCTAGGGCTTGACACCCAGACCGAGACGGCCCGCGCCGACGTGGTGCTCAGAGCGGGCCGCCGGTCACGCTTCGGTTTCCGGTTCGGGGAGCATCCTCAGGGTTCCGGATGCCGCAGAGCTGCCGAGAAGCTCGAGCCAGTCCCTTCTCAACGGCTCGGTCATGGAGGACTCGTAGCTGAAGTAGAGCGACGAGCTGGGCGAGATCCACACCGCACCGTGCAGACCTCGTCCCTCCGCTTCCGTGCTGTCGTCGCCGCCGACGTCCGGCTCATCGTCCCACGCGAAACAGCACGACTCGTGGCGCCGCAAGCGCCCGATGATCACGGCTTGCAGGTGCCGCAGTGCTCTGTCCCGAATGGTCAGCGCGGGTGCGACCTCGTAGATCATCGATCCCATCTCGTGGCCTCGTCTTTCGCCTCTCATGGGCCCCGTCGGTGTGCGGGCCCTGTCACACCACCAGCCGCGACAGGGGCCCTGTCACACCACCAGCCAGAGCAGCAGCACGAAGATGAGGCCGAGAACGGAGATGAGGGTCTCCATCACCGACCAGGTCTTGATGGTCTGCCCGACCGTCAGGCCGAAGTACTCCTTCACGAGCCAGAATCCCGCGTCGTTCACGTGCGAGAAGAACAGGGATCCGGCGCCGATCGCGAGCACGAGCAGCGCGAGCTGGGCGGGGGAGAGGTGCGACGCGAGCGGGGCGACGATGCCGGCCGCAGTGACCGTGGCGACCGTCGCGGAACCGGTGGCGAGGCGGATCAGCACCGCGACCATCCAGGCCAGCACGACGATGGAGAGACCCGTGGCGACCGCGATCTTGGCGATCGCAGTGCCCGTTCCGCCGTCGACCAGCACCTGCTTGAACCCGCCGCCTGCGCCCACGATGAGCATCACGCCCACGATGGGCAGCAGGCTGGCGCCGATCTTCTTGGTCAGGGAGGGCAGCGAGAATCCGACCGTCGTGCCGAACGTGACCATGGCCAGCAGAACCGCGATCAGCAAGGCGGTGACCGGGTCGCCGATGAAGTCGAGCACGTTGCGTGTCGCGGATCCGGACGGCAGCCAGATGTCGGATGCCGCCTTGGCGAGCATGAGCACGACGGGCGACAGGATGGTGATCAGCGTCCACGTGAAGCTCGGCGTGCGCGTGGCATCCGGGTCTTGCGCGCGATGGTCGGAACCGGCCTGGTCGGCGTCGACGTCGGAACCCGCCCCGCCGGAAAGCCGCCTCCGTGCGCCGGCGTTCTCGGTGCCTTCGCGGCGTCCGACGCTGTCGATGATGCTCTCACCGGCCGAGCCGACCGTGACGGCCAGGGCTGCACCTGCCGCCTCGACCGGAACCCAACGTGCGGCGAGTCGGCCGAACAGCGGTCCGGCGATCACGACGACCGGGATGGCGATCAGCAGCCCGAACGCGAGAGTGACACCCACGTTCGCGTGCAGCAGGCCGATCGCGGCGAGCGGTCCCGGGTGCGGCGGGATGAATCCGTGCAGCACGGAGAGACCGGCCAGCGCCGGGATGCCCAGCAGCATCGCCTTCGTCTTCGCGCGTCGCACGGCGAGCATGACCACCGGGATGAGCAGCACGAGGCCGATCTCGAAGAACATCGGGATGCCGATGATGCCGGCGATGAGCGCCATCTTCCATGGCAGCGTGGCCGGGCGGCCGCGCAGCAGGGTGTCGACCACCCGGTCGGCGCCTCCCGAGTCGGCCAGCAGCTTGCCGAGCATCGCACCGAGCGCGATCAGCACCCCGACGTAGCCGAGTACACCGCCGACGCCCGTCTCGTACGAGGCGGTCA
Source organism: Humibacter sp. (assembly GCF_035547335.1). Classification (GTDB taxonomy): domain Bacteria; phylum Actinomycetota; class Actinomycetes; order Actinomycetales; family Microbacteriaceae; genus Humibacter. The sequence continues at coordinate 66,609 of NZ_DASZVF010000045.1, forward strand.
CTTTGTCGATCGCGATGCCGGATGCCAGGCCCACGAACAGCGCCGCGATCGTCAGCGCGAGAAAGGCGTGGAACTTCGCCCACACGATCAGCACGACGACGATCGCGATTCCGATCGCCGCGACGACGATCACCTGAGTGTCGTGCCCTGTCCACGGTTGCTGCGCCGCGTTGGACGTCGTATCGGCTGCCAGACCGGCCACCGCCATGGTGCGATCGAGGATCGCGATCGTTTCCTCCCCTTCAGGTGCTGCGACTCACGCGGTCCGAGTGACGCGACGGCCGGCACCATGCGACGGTCTACACCCCGGGGGTCGCGCGTGACAACGGGTGTCCGATCGCTCGGGTTTGTGGGTAACGGGTGGCGACGGCCGGCTTGAAGCCGGTGCGCGAGCGGCGCGGCCGCGGGCTCCGCTACGAGTTCACGCGGATGACCTCGTGCTGATACGGCGAGATCACCTCGTGCGTGATGCGGCAGTCCAGCAACAGGAACGGGCGTTCGTCGACGGGCGCCGACGCCCAGGAGTGCAGGCGTTCCAGGTCGTCGAGCGCGCGTACCACCACACCCTCCGCGCCGACGGCACTGGCGAGCGCGGCGAAATCGACCTCGGGAATGAGCATGGGCGATCGTGCGAGGCCCTTGAGGCCGTACAGGTTCACCTCCGCGCCGTAGGCCGCATCGTTCCACACCACGGCCATGCCGCGGCCGCCGGCGACGCGCACGGCGGACTCGAGGTCGGCGAGCGCCATCAGACCGCCTCCGTCTCCCGTGGTGAGCACGACGGTCGCCTCCGGCCGGGCGAGGGCTGCGCCGACGACGGACGGCATGCCGAGGCCGATCGACTGGAACGCCGTTCCGACCATGATCATGCGGTCGGGGGAGGCGACGGGCCAGTACATGTTCGCCCAGCCGATGAAGTGGCCGCCGTCGGAGACCACCACTCGCTCGTGCGGCAGCAGCTCGCCGATGCGCTTGGCGACAGTGCGCGGGTCGAGGCGTCCGTCGCGGGCGACGCCGTCGCCATCCGGATGACGCGTGAGTGCCGCGAAGTCGAGCGACTCGCGCCATCCGCTCGGCTTCGCCTCGATGTCACGCAGCGTGGTGACGAGTTCGCGGGCGACCAGCCTGGCGTCGCCTCGGATGAAGCCACCGACGTTCGGATGCGTCGCCGCCGGCGCGATGTCCACCTGGACCACCTGGGTCTGCGGCGCGAACAGGTGCCCGAACCGCATGGTGAACTGGTTGAGGGATGCCCCGAACACGACGGCGACGTCGGCCTCCCGCACGAGCGCCATCGCGGCATCCGCTCCGAAGCCGCCGGTCACGCCGAGGTCGAACCGCGCGTCCGGGAAGACGCCCCGGCCGAGCGCCGTAGATGCCGTCACCGCGCCCGCCGCGGCGGCGAGCTCCCCGAGCGCCTCGCCGGCTCCGGACAGCCATGCCCCTCGGCCGGCCAGCAGGAACGGGCGCTCCGCCGCCGCCAGCGCCTGCGCCAGCCGTGCGATCCGCGACCTCGTGAATTCGTCGTGCGGGGCGAGCGGGTCGGGCAGCTGCGGTTGTGGCGCCTCCGGCACCGGGCCGGCGTCGATCCGTGCCACGTCGTACGGGATGGCGAGCACGGTCGGCACCTTGTAGGCGAGGGCGTGCTCGACGGCGATCGCGGTGGTGGCCGCGGCATCCGCTCGTCCCACCGTGTATGTGCGGGCTCCGACGGCGGAGGCCAGCGCGATCTGGTCCACATCCCACGGCCGCGGACCGGAGGTCGGCTCGTCGCCGACCACGAGGATGAGCGGCACGTGCGCCTGCACCGCCTCGGCGAGGGCCGTGAGCGTGTTCGTGAAGCCCGCGCCGTACGTCGTGGTCCCCGCCGCGATGCGCCCCGAGGCGCGGAAGTGCGCGTCGGCGGCCACGACCGCGCCAGCCTCGTGTCGCACGGCCGTGTACCGCACGGTCGTCTGGCGTTCCAGCGCGTCGAGGAAGTAGGCGTTGCCGTTGCCCATCACACCGAACACGTTGTCGAGGTGCGAGGCGAGCGTGATGGCGACGTGAGCGGAGACGGAGGGCATGAGTGTGCCTTTCGAGACGGACGGATGAGGTTTCCGTATGTGTCTCGCCCACCGCGCAAGCGGCGGCTGCGTGCCCCTTTTTCGAGCACCGGCCGGTCCGCGCGAGGCGCCGGTCCAACCGGACGACAACGAGAATATCGGCCCGGCTCCTGTTCCCGTCCGTCATCGCCGCGCTGCGGCGTCGGTTCCGTGGTCGGAGCCCGTGGTCCGTGCGCGGCGCATCTGACAAGGTGGAGGCAGAACCGCGAACGGGGAGGGCTGATGTCTGACGGCGATACCGATCGGAACGGACGACTGGTGCTGATCAGGCACGGCGAGACGCCATGGAGCCGCGTCGGCCGTCACACGGGCGTGACGGATCTGACGCTCACCGAGCGAGGCGAACAGCAGGCGCGCGACCAGGGCTCGATGCTGCGCGGCCACCGGTTCGCCATGGTGCTGTGCAGCCCACGGATGCGGGCGCGGCGCACGTCGGCGCTCGCCGGGTACGCGCATCCCGCGATCGACAGCGATCTCGTCGAATGGGACTACGGCGGATACGAGGGCATCACGACGCCGCAGATCGTCGCCTCCCGGGGCGGCACGCCGTGGGACCTCTGGCACGACGGAGTGATCCCGGGGGAGACGCCGGGCGAGACCGCAGAGCAGGTGCAGGAGCGTGCGCAGCGGGTCATCGACAAGTGCACCGACTCGCTGATGAACGGCGAGGACGTGCTGCTGGTCTCCCACGGGCACTTTCTGCGGATGCTCGCCGTCACCTGGGCGAACCTGCCGATCACGGCGGGCGCGGTGATCCGGCTCGACACCGGAAGCGTGTGCGAACTGGGCTACGAGCACGAGCGGCAGGCCGTGCTGCGCTGGAACTGCCCGCCGGATCCGCGCACCGACTTCAGCTGACGCGGCCTTACGCCGACTCGCCGCGTCGGCCTCGCCGGTGTGCGCCACCGACGAGGCTGACGGTGCCCTGCGTCAGTGGTGAGCCTGGTGCGCCTTGGCAGCGGCCAGCGCCTCCTGGAACGGCTTGCGCGGGCTGCGCACCGCTGACGTGGACGTGAGATCCCGCCGCGCGAGGGTGTTGGCGATCCATCCTGTGGCCAGCCGTACCCTGCGGCTCATGCTCGGCATCGCGAGCGCGTGGTACACCTTGTCGACGGCCCACGCCGGCAAGCCCTTGAGCTTGATGCCCATCACGACCGCGGCGCCCTGATGGGCTCCATAGCTGGCCAGGGTGCCGAGAGACTTGTGCCGGTAGGGCAGGGGTGGCTCGCCGAGCTGCGCACCGAGGATGTTCTTCGCCAGCACCTTCGCCTGACGCAGGGCGTTCTGCGCGTTCGGCGCGTAGTACTCGGGCTTGTCGCCGGAATCGGGCTTCGGCACCTGGGCGTCGTCACCCAGCGCCCACGCGCCCTTCACGACCTTGCCGTCGTCATCCACCACCTGAAGGCACTCGTTCACCTGAACGTGGCCCTTGGCGCCCAGCGGAACGCCCAGCCGCTCGAGGAGCGGGTTCGGCGCCACACCCGCCGACCACACGATCGTGTCGGCGGGATGCGTCTCCCCGTTGCTCAGCTGAACGATGCCGTCTTCGCAGGTCTTCATCTCGGTCTTCAGCAGCACGGAGATGCCGCGGCGCCGCAACGTCTTCAGCGTCCACTGCGACAGCTCGGGGCCCACCTCGGCGGCGATGCGGTCGGCGGCCTCGACCAGGAGCCACGTCATCCGCTTGCCGTGCAGCGTGGGGTAGGTGGCGATCTGGTGCCGCGCCAGCTCGTGCAGCTCGGCGATGGCTTCCACGCCGGTGTACCCGCCGCCCACGAAGACGAACGTGAGCGCCCTGTCGCGCTCCGCCTGGCTGTTCGTGGTTGCGGCGTAGCGGATGCGGTCCAGCACGTGGTTGCGCAGGAACACCGCCTCTTCGAGCGTGCCGAATCCGACGGCGTTGTCCTCGAGCCCGGGTATCGGCAGAGCCTTGGTGATGGAACCGAGCGCGAAGACGACGTGGTCGTACGACAGCGCCCGTTCGACTCCGCCTTCCGCCTGCACGATGGCGGTGCGCGCGTCGGCATCGAGGGACATCACCTGTCCGGCGACCACCTTGGCGGGCTTGAGCGCTCGCTGCAGCGTCACCGTAGCGTCGCGCGGCTGAGTCTCTCCTCCCGCCACCTCGGGCAGCAGGGGTTTGTAGGTGAGATACGGCTCGGGTTCCACCACCGTGACGCGCACGCGTCCGGTTCTGATGCCGTGCTTGAGCTGATGGGCGACATGGAATCCGGCGTAACCGCCGCCGAGCACGAGAACGTGTGCTGTGTTGGTCATCGGTTCTTGCCTCCTTCCGGGGCGATGAACATGGGGGTGTCGCTCGTCGCGGAATCGCCGGCGAGCAGATGGAAGCCGCTGCGCACGAGGGCGAAGTGGCTGAAGGCCTGCGGGGTGTTGCCCAGCTGGCGGTGGCTCTTCGGATCCCATTCCTCGCTGAGGATGCCCACGTCGTTGCGCAAGGTGAGAAGGCGTTCGAAGAGCTTTGTCGCCTCGTCCCGTCGTCCGGCACCGATGAGCGCGTCCACCAGCCAGAACGAGCAGGCCAGGAACACGCCTTCGCCTCCCGGCAGGCCGTCGTCCGCCGCCTGTGGTCGGTAGCGGAGGACGAAGCCGTCCTCGGTGAGGTCGCGCTGGATGGCCTCGATCGTGCCGATCACGCGGCGGTCGTCGCCTGGCAGGAAGCCGACGCGCGGGATCTGCAGCAGCGCGGCATCCAGCTCTGTGCTTCCGTACGACTGCACGAACGTGTTGCGGTCGGCGTTGTATCCGTTCTTCAGGATGTCGCGCCGCACGGCCGTGCGCAGCTTCTTCCACTCGTCGACGGGGCCAGGCAGTCCGTAGCGCTCCACCGCGCGTACCATGCGGTCGGCGGCGACCCAGACCATGACCTTGGAATGCGTGAAGTGGCGCCGCGGTCCGCGCATCTCCCACAGTCCGTTGTCCGGCTCATGCCAGATCTTGCGCACGTGCTCGATGAGCGCGCACTGCAGGTCCCAGGATTCGTCGTCGCCGTTCTTCACGCTGGCGCGTGTCAGGGCGAGGCCGTCCAGCACCTCGCCCCAGACATCCAGCTGCAGCTGGTCGGCGGCAGCGTTGCCCACCCGCACCGGCGTCGAGTCGGCGTAGCCGGAGAGCCAGTCGAGCGCCGCCTCTGGCAGCCTGCGGGTGCCGTCGAGGCCGTACATGATCTGCAGCGTGGCCGGGTCGCCGGCGACGGCACGCAGCAGCCAGTCACGCCAGGCTTTGGCCTCGCTCGTGTAGCCGGCCGTGAGGAGCGATTGCAGCGCCAGCGTCGCATCACGCAGCCAGCAGTAGCGGTAGTCCCAATTGCGAGGTCCGCCGAGCTGCTCGGGCAGCGAGGTGGTCGCGGCGGCGACGATGCCACCGGTGGGAACGTAGGTGAGAGCCTTGAGCGTGATCAGCGACCTCTGGACCGCTTCGCGATGCGGCCCGTTCGCCTTGGAGGCGCGAGACCAGGTGTCCCAGAAGCCGTCGGTCGACTCCAGGGCGTTGAGCGCATCGACGGACGACGGGGGCCGCAGATGGCTCGGATACCACGTCATCACGAACGGGATGCGCTCGCCTTCGTCGACCGTGAACTCGCTCACGGTGTGCATGTCGCGACCTTGCAGCGGTGCGGGAGTTGTGACCACAACGGCGTCGGGGCCGGCGACGGCGCGGATGCCCCGCTCGTCGCGCGTGACCCAGGGCACGACGTGGCCGTAGTCGAAGCGCAGCACCAGGTCCGACTCCATGCGCACCGTTCCGCTGAGTCCTTCGACCACCCGCACCAGGTCGGCGGCTTGATCGCGCACGGGCATGAAATCCGTGACCCGCACGCTGCCGGAGTCGGTTTCCCACTCGGTCTCGAGGATGAGGGTGTCCGGCCTGTATCGTCGTCGCGTGCACCGTGTGGCACCGGCGGGCGCGACACGCCACCTGCCGTTGTCCTCGTCGCCGACGAGCGCGGCGAAGCACGCGGGCGAGTCGAACCGCGGAAGGCACAACCAGTCGATGGATCCCTCGGTGCTCACCAACGCGGCGGTGTGCAGATCGCCGATGATCGCGTAGTCCTCGATGCCCGCCACGGTCAGAGGCCCACGCTGGACTGCATGATGCCGCCGTCGACGAAGATGGTGGTGGCGGTGATGTAGCGGGCGGCGTCGGAGGCGGCGAACAGCACGGCATCCCCGATCTCGGACGGCTCTGCCACCTTGCCCAGCGGGATCGCATCCTCGAGCTTCTGCTTCTGCTCCGGATCGTTCAGCGTCTTCGTGTTGATCGGTGTCGCCACGGCGCCCGGCGCGATGTTGATGACGCGGATGCCTTGCGGCCCGAGCTCCACGCCCGCCGTGCGGGTGAGCATCCGCATACCGCCCTTGGCCACGCAGTACGAGATGTTGCCCGGCATCGGCCAGTCCTCGTGCACGGACGACACGTTGACGACGACGCCTCCGCCGCCCTGGGAGACGAACTGCTTCGCGGCGAGCTGTGTGCCGAAGAACGCGCTCTTCAGGTCGACGGCGACCACGAGGTCGAAGCTCTCCTCGTCGGCATCCAGAAGGCTGTGGCGTTTCTCGATGCCCGCGTTGTTGACCATCACGTCGAGCCGTCCGTATTCGTGCACGGCGGAGTCGATGAGCTTCTGGATCTCGGTGGGTCGGGAGACATCGGCTTCGACGCCCATGGCCTTGCCGCCTGCGGTGGTGATGTCTTTCACGAGGTCTGCCGCGTCATCCGGTTTCGCCACATAGTCGATGACCACGTTGGCGCCCTCGCTGGCGAGGCGCCGCACGATCGCCTCGCCGATTCCGCTGTTGCCGCCCGTGACGATGGCGGTCTTGTTCTCGAGTTGCATCTGATCGCTTCCCCGTTGCACTACTCATCGGATTGCACTTCGTCGGATGTTCGACATTGAACGCCATTTCGTGGTGATCGCAATCACCTGCGCAAGATGAGGATGCGTGGTAAGGGGCCAATTGGTGGGCGCCGAATATCGGCGCCCACCCACCGATCAGATCTGGTACGAGTCCCCAGGCTGCAGGTCGAGGAACTCGCCTCCGCCCTGTTCCGTCGCCCACTCGATGCGGCCGTCGGCCATCTGCTTGCCGACGACGGAGCTGACCATCTCGTGCGTGGAGAACGAGTGCTTCGGCTTGACGTCGAGCACGTAGTCGATGAACTCCGACGCCTTCAGCCACGGGGCGGATGACGGCACGGCCAGCACGTCGACCTCGGGCAGGTCGGGCTTGGCGAAGGAGTCTCCCGGGTAGACGAGCGTGTCGTCGACGATGACGCCGACGTTGTCGACGACCGGGATCGACGAGTGGATGACCGCATGCTGCCCGCCGAAGAAGCGCAGGGTGAACGGGCCGGCCTCGACCGTGTCGCCCGCGTGCACGACGCGCACCGAGAAATCGGCCGCGGCCTTCGCGACACCCTCAGGACCGAGGATGACGGCGTCGGGGCTCTGGTCGAGGATGCGGCGCAGCTGCTCGGGCGTCCAGTGATCCGCGTGCTCGTGGGTGATCACGACGGCGACGGTGCCCGCGGCCTCCGTGATCGGGGTGGTGAACGAGCCGGGATCGATGAAGAGCCGGGACCCGTCGTTTTCGAGGACGAGAGCGGCGTGTTCGAGCTTGGTCAGTTTCATGTCACCATTCTGGTCGGCCGGCACGAGCCGAGGCGAGCCGGGAATACCGCCGTCGATGGATCGTTGATACCCCTAGGGGGTATCATGAATCGCATGCACCAGCACACGGACGACCTCAGCGAGCACACCGCACTCGACCACGCCGGGCATCGGTCAGATCGCGGTCACAGCCAGGAAGACCACGCCGGGCACGGAATGGACGCGGGCGAGCACGGTTCGCATGAGCACGGGGCTCACGACCACGGCGGCCACGACCACAGCGCTCACGACCACAGCGCTCACGACCCTGCCCAGTTCCGTCGCAAGTTCTGGTGGAGTCTTGTACTCACCATCCCGACGATGGTGTTCTCGACCGGGCTTCAGGACATCCTGGGCCTGAGCGGGCCGCGGTTCCCCGGCAGCCAGTACATTCCCGCCGTGTTCGGCATCGCCGTGTTCCTCTACGGCGGACTCGTCTTCGTGCGAGGCGCCGTCGCCGAGCTGCGATCGCGCCGTCCTGGCATGATGACGCTCATCGCCCTCGCTATACTCGTCGCGCTCGGCTACAGCCTCGCGGTCACAGTCGGCCTCAGCGGCATGGACTTCTGGTGGGAGCTCGCGACCCTGATCACGATCATGCTGCTCGGTCACTGGATCGAGATGGCCTCGGTGATGGGTGCTCAGAACGCGCTCGGCGAGCTCGCCACCCTGCTCCCCGACACGGCCGAGCTGCTGGACGGGCAGCAGGGCGCCGACGACGGCCGCCGTTCGCGGTCGGTGCCGACCTCCGAGCTGCGGGTCGGCGACCGAGTTCTCGTTCGGCCGGGCGCAAGCATCCCGGTCGATGGCGTCGTCGTCGACGGATGGTCGGACGTGAACGAGGCGCTGCTCACTGGTGAGTCGGCAGCGGTCGTCAAGCAGGCGGGGGCGTCCGTGGTCGCCGGCAGCGTGAACGGCAGCGGGTCGCTCACCGTCGAGATGACGAAGGAGCAGGATGCGTCGGCGCTGGCGGGCATCATGCGGCTCGTCGCGCAGGCTCAGGCGAGCAAGTCGGGTGCCCAGCTGCTCGCCGATCGCGCGGCCGGATGGCTGTTCTACGCGGCGCTCGCGTCCGCGGCGGTCACGCTCGTGGCCTGGGTGCTGCTGCGCCCGGACGACCCGAACTTCGTGCTGGAGCGCGTCGTGACGGTGCTCATCATCGCGTGCCCGCACGCGCTAGGGCTGGCGATCCCGCTCGTTGCGCAGATCGCCACGTCGCTGGGCGCGCGCGCCGGCATCCTCGTGCGCGACCGCGCCGCGCTCGAAGACGCGAGGCTGACGGATGTCGTGCTCTTCGACAAGACGGGAACGCTCACCGAAGGCCGGCAGGGCGTCGTTCAGGTGGTGACAGCGGACGGCGTGGACGAGGCGTCGGTGCTGTCGCGCGCGGCGGCCGTCGAAGCCGACGCGGAGCATCCGATCGGCGCCGCGATCGTGGCTGCGGCCCGCGAGCGAGGGTTGCACGTGGGCCGCGCCGATCGCTTCGAGGCGCTCGCCGGGCGCGGGGCGACCGGCATCGTGTCGGGCGACCGCGTGACGGTAGGGTCGCCACGGGTCGTGGGGGAGCGCGGCACGGAGGTGCCGCCCGCGATGGCGGACGCCGCCGCCCGTGCTCAGGCCTCGGGCAACACCGTCGTCTTCGTCGTCGCCGACCGCGATGGCCGTGTCCAGGTGGACGGGATGATCGTCGTCGCCGACGTGGTGCGCGCAGAGTCGAAGGATGCCGTCGCAGCGCTTCGCTCCATGGGTGTGCGTGTGGCGATGCTCACCGGCGATGCCCGGGCCGTGGCAGACGCCGTCGCCGCGCAGCTCGGCATCGACGAGGTGATCGCCGAGGTGCTTCCGGATCAGAAGGCCGGTGCCGTCTCCTCGCTGCAGCGTGACGGCTCGCGCGTGATGATGGTCGGCGACGGCGTCAACGACGCGCCCGCGCTCGCGCAGGCCGACGTGGGCGTCGCCATCGGCGCAGGCACCGACGTCGCCATCGAGTCGGCGGGAATCGTGCTGGCGTCCAGCGACCCGCGCGGAGTGCCGATGACCGTGCGGCTCTCCTCGCGCACGTACCGCAAGATGACGCAGAACCTCTGGTGGGCCGCCGGCTACAACATCGTGGCGATCCCGCTCGCCGCGGGGGTTCTCGAGCCGTTCGGTGTCGTCGTCTCGCCCGCGCTCGGCGCCGTACTGATGAGCGTCTCGACCATCGTCGTCGCGGTCAACGCGCAGCTGCTCCGCAGGGCCCGGCTGAGCTGATCGCGGCTCGCTGACCTCGTCGATCGTCTCGTCGTGATCGGCAAGGCCAGGCGCCCGGCTCTCGTCGTGGTCCGTACGGCGGCGCGCGCGGCCTGCGTCGACGAGCGGTGAGCGCCGCCACGTCGGCCATAATCGGGAGCTATGAGCACGGCGCCGGGAACGGCCTCCCCGGGCGGGGTGCAGCGCAGCATGCGCCTCGCGGTCGCGATCAACCCTCAGGCGTCGTTCGGCAAGCGGCGCGCGGTCGGTCCCGCCGTCGTGAGCGCGTTGCAGGCATCCGGTCACGACGTCATCGTGCTGGCGCAGCCGAACTACGAGCTGCTGCGTCGCGAGACGGCTCGGGTCGTCGAGGAGGGCGGCGTCGACGCGCTCGTGGTGGTCGGCGGCGACGGCATGATCAGCCTCGGTGTGGGCATTGTCGCAGAGACGTCGGTCGGGCTCGGCATCGTCGCCACCGGCACGGGCAACGACATGGCGAGAACGCTCGGGCTTCCGATCGACGACGCGGATGCGTCCATCGCCGCCCTCCAGGCCGCACTCGCCGCTGACCCACGCCGCATCGATCTCGGCCGCGTACGGCACGGCGAGCTGACCACCTGGTTCGCCTGCGTTCTCTCGGCCGGGTTCGATGCAGTGGTCAACGAGCGGGCCAACCGGATGACTCGCCCGCGCGGCTCGCACCGCTACACGATCGCCATGGTGCGCGAGCTGCTGTCGTTCCGACCCGTCACCTACCGGCTCAAGATCGACGGTGTGCCCCAGACGACCGAGGCGATGCTGGTCTCCGTCGCCAACGGGCGTTCGATCGGCGGCGGCATGAAGATCGTGCCGCAGGCGGAGGTGGACGATGGGCTCCTCGACCTCTTCGTGGTCGACCGGATGCCGCGGCATCGCCTGCTCCGCGTCTTCCCGCGGGTCTTCCGCGGCGAGCATCTCTCCTTGCCCGAGGTGCACATCACGCGAGTGCGTACGGTCACCCTCGACGCCGAGGGGATCGTCGCCTACGCGGACGGCGAGCGCGTCGGCCCCCTGCCCGTCGAGGTGTCCGTCGCACCGGCGGCGCTGCTGCTCTACGCGTGAGCTCTTGCTGCCGCCGTCTGACCCGTCGGCGCTCGCTGGCTGCGCAGCGGACACCGCCGGACGGGTCGTCAGGATTTGGGCGGGCATCGAGCGGTATGGCATACTCGATGAGTTGCCTTTTACGGCACAGACCGGCCCCATCGTTTAGCGGCCTAGGACGTCGCCCTCTCACGGCGGTAACGCGGGTTCAAATCCCGCTGGGGTCACAATCAGCCCGCTTCCCTAGATTCGTCTCGGGAAGCGGGCTTTTTGCTTCGCGTGCCTGCGTTGCCGTGAGTCACCGCTGGCCGCCCCTTCGGCCGGTGCAACATTTTGGCAACGTCCTTCGTGAGTTGAGTGGTTGTCTTCGTTTCGAAGAAGCGTCGCTATTGGGCCCGGGCCCTACTTCGCCGATGTGAAATGGTGTTGCGGTTGAGGTGCCCTTACGTGCATTTTCACCGTGCGGGTCTTAAGTGAGTGGCCCTCGTCGTGCCGATGGACGACGGTCAACCACTGAGGCCCGTTGCTGTAGCAGGCTGCTACAGTGGGCCCTATGGGATCCTCTCCTACTCGGATCGACGGCGATCTCTTCCTGGCCGCCCAGGCAGTCGCTCAGACGCAGAGCCGCAGCGCAGCGCAACAGATCGATCACTGGGCACGTATTGGCCGCGAGCTCGAGGCTTCGCCGCGAGTGACCAACGAGGCCGTTCGGCTCGTGCTTGCAGGGCAGGCGTCGTATGACACTCTCTCCGAGGAGTCGCAAGCTGTGGTGCGAGCGACATGGGAGGAGCGGATCGCCGAGCAACTCGACCGTCTCAATCTCACGGCTGAACTGACGGCGGTCGGTGATCCGTGGGTCGAGGGGGATGCCGCTGGTGAGATGGTCGTGAGGCGGCCGCGTTCGACCAGGCCGTGAGCACTCCGGTCCTGCACGTGCTCGCCGGGCCGAATGGCGCAGGAAAGTCCACCTTCGTCGACAAGATTCTCGCCCCTTCGACGCGTCTGCGGTTCATCAACGCTGATCTGCTGGCGGCAAAGACGTGGCCTGGCGAAGAGGAAGGGCACGCCTATGAGGCGTCCAGCCTCGCCGCAATCGAACGCCAGACTGCACTGCTGAATCAGCGCTCCTTCATCACGGAGACGGTTTTCAGCCATGCCAGCAAGGTCGATCTTGTTCAGCAGGCTGTCGATTACGGCTACCTTGTCACACTTCACGTGATCCTCGTCCCCGAGAGTGTGGCGGTTAGTCGCGTCGGTTACCGGGTCGACCACGGGGGACACGCCGTTCCGGAGGACAAGATACGCGCGCGATACCGGCGTTTGTGGGCGCTCGTGGCCCGGGCGCATACCGTTGCGCATCGGGCGGTGTTCTATGACAACAGCACGGCCGCCGCTCCCTTCAGAAGGATCGCCGTCTACGAGCACGGAAGCCAGGTCGGCGAAGCGAGGTGGCCGAGCTGGACCCCTCAAGAGCTGCTGTAGGCGGAGCCCTGCCCGCAGTGCGTGAGCAGGAGTGCGTCCTCTATTCGTATTGGCAAGAGTTGCAGCAGATTCCGTGACCACCCGCTAGCGCTGATCCTGGGCTAACCGATCATTCGAGGCGAACCGGACGACGGTTGCGGCGCGTCGCCTGGACGCCGTCTCTCGTCGCCGCCGCTTTCACTCGGTTCCCTGGAGCCCGAACCTCTCGGCGAACCTGCTCGCGAACAGATCCCGGCCCTTGCGTTCGATGACGGCGTCGAGTGGGGCGGGGATCGGGCCGTCGGGCGTGGGAAGTTGTCCGACGCCGCTACGGGATCCGAGCGGGAGGAAGATCCGCGGCATCGCGGCCGGCTGGTAGGTGACGCTTGGGTGCCGGCCTTCGAGCTGAGCCGCGAGGTTGTCGATGACGACGGCCGCCTGCGTCTGGGCGTGGGTGGCCATCTTGGCGTCGGGTAGGTCGGCGATGTCTCCCAGCGCGTACACATTCGGATGGCCGACGACGGCGAGGTGTTCATCGACAGGGACCAGGCGCTGCGCAGTGAGTTCGACGAGCCGGGCGTCGGCAAGGTAGTCCGTGTTGACGCGAGACCCGAAGGTGCGGAACCAGATGTCGGCCGTGATCGTCCTGCCATCGGTGGTGGTCACGGCGAACGGCTGCGCGACGGCGGGCGGAACGGATGGCTCGTCGGAGAGCCGCGTGCCGAGCTGCAGGTCGATGCCGAGTCGATCGAGCTGGGCGCTGAGCTCGTCGCGTACTTCGGGAAGGTAACCAGGGAGCAGCGCCGTGCTCGGGCTGACGACGGTGATTTCCATGTTCGACCACGCCTCGCGGATCTCGCCGGCGAGCTCCAGTCCGACCGGACCCGAGCCGAGGATGAGGACCCGCTTCGCTTGCGCGAGCTCGCGACCCGTCGCGCGAAGCTGAGCGGCGGCATCCTGTGCGACGGTCGTGTCCGGTCGCGGATGAGCGGGGTAGGCGTAACTGGATCCCGTCGCGAGGACGAGATAGCCGGCATCCAGCCTTCGACCGCCCGACAGGCGGACGCCCCGGCCGTCGACCGACACCACGGTGCCGCGCACGACGGCGCCGTGCTTCAGGAGCGCTCCGTAGGAGAAGAACGGAGCCTCCGCCCAGTCCTCGCGAACCATCGCCCTCAGCGAGGCCGAGTAGTTGACGAAGGAGTCTCGTGAGTCGACCAGCGTCACCGAGGCGCGGTCATCCAGTTCCTTCGCTACCAGCGTGCCGGCATACCCGCCACCGACCACGAGCACATCGCTCTTCATCTGTTTTCCTCTCATGCTTGCCAGAAGTTGACACGACAACTCTAGATAATAGTTGATGTGTCAACTTTGCGGTACCATCGTCAGGTGAGTGACGAGGCGAGCCTGACGGCGGAGGAGTGGGCGTTCTGGGACCGCTGGATGCGCGCTCAACGGCTCTTGGTGCGAGAGGTCGATCGCGTGCTGCAGACCGAGTTCGGCCTCTCGAAGCCCGAGTTCTCGATCCTCGTGCAACTGCGTTCCGCGCAGGGCGGGGTGATGCGCGTCGTCGAGCTCGCCGACTCCCTGGACTGGGACAAGAGCCGAGTGGCCCACATGCTCACCCGGATGGAGAAGCGCGGGCTCGTCGACCGTGCCGGATCATCCGAGTCGGGCCGTCGAACCGGCATCGCACTGAGCCGAGCGGGAGCGGACCTCGCCGACTCCGCCATCCGGACCCATGGGCAGACGATCCGAAGGGTGGCGCTGGACGGGCTGAAGGGCCGTGAGAAGGCGGCTATCGAGAACTGGAGCGGCCGTCTGATCGAAGAGCTGAGCTGAGCGCACGGAAAGTGCCGCCAGCTCCCCGTGTAAGACCGAGTCGGAGGCTCCGACGTCAACCGGTGCAGCGCGATTCGGGCTCGATGCGGTGAGTCCGCATATCCTGCACGATGCGGCCACCGCGAGCGATCGGCTCGGGGAGACGCCGGAAGGAAGCGCGTGATGGACGATCTCGAGAAAGCCCAGGCCACGCCACCCGTGAGCGGCGGGCTGCCCCGCGGAGTCCGGGTGGCATCCGAGTGGGCGTGGCGGCTGCTCCTCATCGTGGCGCTGGCCGGCGTGGTGGTGTACCTCGTGATCCTGTTCCAGGACATCGTGGTGCCGCTGCTGGTCGCCCTCCTTGTGTGCGCGCTCGTCGCTCCCACCGTCGCGAGGCTCCGCCGTCATGGCTGGCCGAAGTGGCTCGCGATCGTCGTGTGCCTGGTGGCGCTGGCCGTGATCGTCGGCGGACTCGTGCTGCTCGTCGTCTGGCAGGTGCGGATGGGCATCCCACAGCTTCAGAGGGAGTGGACCGCCGCATACGACAGGGTGCGCGAGGCGCTGCGACAGCCGCCGTTCAGCATCAGCGACCGCGATCTCGCCGGCTACCTGAAGGATGCCCCGGCGTTCGTGCAGAAGGATTCGTCCACCATCCTGGGTGGAGCGCTGAAGGTCGGGACCGCGACAGGTCATGTGCTGACGGGGTCGCTCATCGCCCTGTTCGCCACCATCTTCATGCTCATCGACGGGGAAGGAATCTGGCGCTGGATCGTGCGCCTCTTTCCGAAGAGCGCGAAGCCGGGCCTGACCGCGGCGGGAACGGCCGGATGGCGCACGCTCAGCAGCTTCGTGCGCGTGCAGATCGTCGTCGCATTCGTAAACGCGGTCGGCATCGGCCTCGTGGCGTTCTTCCTCGGACTGCCGCTCGCGGTGCCCATCGCGGTGATCGTGCTGCTCGCATCGTTCATCCCCGTCATCGGAGCCATCGTCTCGGGCATCATCGCGGTGGCGATCGCCCTGATCTTCGGCGGGCCGCTCCAGGCGATCATCATGCTCGCCGGCGTGCTCGGCGTGCACCTGCTGGAGGCGCACGTGATGCAGCCGCTGCTGGTCGGGGGAGCCGTGAAGGTGCATCCGCTGGCCGTCGTGGTCGGAGTGGCGGCGGGGACGGGGCTGGCCGGTGTGCCAGGCGCTCTCTTCGCCGTGCCGTTCCTCGCTGTCGCTAACGCCATGATCACGGCGATGCTTCATTCGCACGATCGCCCTGCGGTGGTCGACGAACATGGCGAGACAGAAGGGGCTCCGCATCACGAGAGCGAGGTCACCGAGCCGCCCGACGCGCTCGACGAGGGCGAGGAGCGCTCCTGAGAAGCCCGGGCGTGTGCGGCGAGCACAGCGTTCCGAAAGAACCGGGGCGATGCTGACGGAATGCCGCGTCCCCAACGGACGGGACTGGTTCCTCACCGGCTGAAGCGTCCCCGTCTTGGGGTCCGCGGGCCACCGACACCGCTCCATGACCCGTCAGCGCCCGGCCCCGCCGGTGCCGAACCAGTCGGCGTCTGGCCGTCAGCGCCGAACGCATCAGCGTCCCGAATCGGTCAGCGTCGCGAGCTGCTCAGCGTCACCGGCGGAAGCAGTTCCGCCACGCGTTCGCGCACCCACCACACATGGTCCCTGCGCAGCTCGCGCCAGCTGGAGAAGCGGTACAGGTACAGCGACGCTCGCACCATCGCCGGTCGCTCGGAGCCGAACGGGGCGCTGCGCAGCATCCGCAGTGTCGCCGGGTCGGCCTCCAGGAGCTTCTGCAGCAGGGGGTAGAACCAGCTCTCGCCCCGGGAACCGAGCGCGAGGAACCACATCAGCCAATCCAGTCGCAGATGGTACGGCGCGAACTGGCGGGGCCAGCGGTGCGGATCGCCCGGCTTGCCCTTGAACTCGTACTCCCGCCATACGGCGGTCGCGGCGTCCGTGGCATCCGTCGCCTCGACGATCACCTCGTAGCGCTCCTTCGTCACCGACCCGAACGCACCGTACGCGTTCACGAGGTGCCACCTGTTGAAGCTGGCGTTCATCAGCTGTCGCCGCGCGAACAGGTTCTTCAGAGCGGGCCAGCTCAGGGCCAGCAGCAGCAGACCGACCACGCAGATGACCACGAAGAACCAGATGGGCGTCACCTCGTGGTCGGTGTGCGCGGGCACGGCAGGGATCACCGCATGCGCCACGGGGTCGGAGACCGCGCAGAACGCCAGGATGATCGTGATCACGTTGAGCCAGGCGAAGTTGCCGGATGCGACGAGCCACAGCTGCGTGAGGATCACGACCCCCGCCGCGATGCTCGCCACCGGCTGCGGCGCGAACAGGAAGAACGGCACGACCAGCTGTGCGAAGTGATTGCCGAGCACCTCGAGCCGGTGGAACCAGCGCGGCAGATGGTGGAAGAACCAGCTGAGCGGACCAGGCATCGGCTGCGTCTCGTGGTGGTAGTACAGCGCGGTCAGATCCCGCCACGACCGGTCGCCGCGCACCTTTATCATTCCGGCGCCGAACTCGAGCCGGAACACGAGCCAGCGGAAGAACACGATCATCACGATGGGCGGCGCCTGGTCGTTGGATCCGAGGAATGCGGCGGCGAAACCCGCCTCGAGCAGCAGGCTCTCCCAGCCGAACGCGTAGAACGTCTGCCCGATGTCGACGATGGAGAGATAGCCGAGCCAGATCAGCAGGAACGCGGCCATCGTGGCCCACGACGGTGCGAGCTGTGGAAGCCCGGCGACCAGGGATGCCGCGATCAGCGCGCCCACCCCTGCGACCGTCAGAAGCAGGCGGTCCGAGTAGCGCCAGCGGAACAACGTCGGCGAGACGCGATCGCCCATGCGGCGCAGGAACGTCGGGGCCGGCTGGAGTCCGCGCTCGCCCAGCAGCACCCTGAACTGCGCCATCGTCGAAAGGAACGCGATGAGGTACACCGCGGCGACGCCCCGTTCGAGCACCTGCCGCGCGAACTCGTACTCGGTCGCGTCGAACCAGCCCATGATGCGCCAAGGCTAAGCCGCAGTCGGCCGGCCGGCATCCGGTCGCGGCGACCGGCTTGTGGCCGATAGACTTGTGCTCGCGAGGGGGAGTATCCCACCGGCCGCATCGTCGGTCGGCAGCACGGTCGTCATCACGGGCATCGCGCCCCGGTCGTGCAGCGCGTCAAGCGCGGGAGAGACTCTCGTCGCGAGGCGTATCCGTTTCGCGACGAGACCTCAGAAAGCTCGCTCGATGCCCGCCCTCCCGCTCTGGTTCGAGATCACGTCGATCGTGGTGCTCTGCCTCATCCTTGCCGCCGACCTGCTTGTCGCAGTAAAACGTCCGCACGTGCCCAAACCCGCGGAGGCGGCAGGGTGGATCGCCTTCTACTCGGCGTTGGCCGTGCTGTTCGCGCTGCTGCTGTTCTGGATGGGCGACTCCGAGCACGCCGGGCAGTTCCTGGCCGGCTGGCTCACCGAGTACAGCCTGAGCATCGACAACCTCTTCGTGTTCATCGTGATCATGGCCAGGTTCGCCGTTCCGGTGCGGTACCAGCAGGAAGCGCTGATGGTCGGCATCCTGATCGCGCTCGTGCTGCGGGGCGTGTTCATCGTGATCGGTGCTGGGCTCATCGACAACTTCAGCTGGATCTTCTACCTCTTCGGCGCGTTCCTGCTCTACACCGCGTACACGCAGGCATTCGGGCACCAGGCGGAGGAAGGCGGCAACGATTCGCGCTTCGTGCGCTTCGCGCGCAGGCACCTCAGGGTGCACGACGAGTTCGACGGCGGCAAGCTCCGCGTCACGGTCGGCGGCCGACGCTTCTTCACGCCGATGATCCTCGTCTTCCTCGCCCTCGGCACCACGGACCTGCTCTTCGCGCTGGACTCCATCCCGGCCATCTTCGGCATCACGACCAGCCCGTTCCTGGTGTTCGCGGCCAACATCTTCGCGCTGATGGGGCTGCGGCAGCTCTACTTCCTGCTCGGACACCTCGTCGAACGGCTGGACTACCTGAAGTACGGCATCGCCGCCATCCTGGTGTTCATCGGCGTCAAGCTGGTCCTGCATGCGCTGCACCAGAACGAGGTTCCGTTCATCAACGGCGGCCACCCGATCGAATGGGCGCCGGAGATCGGCACGTGGGCGTCGCTCGGATTCATCGCCGTCGCCATGCTTGTCGCTACCATGGCAAGTCTGATCAAGATGTGGCTGGACCGCCGCGCCGGAGTGCTTCCCGAGGAGAACCTCACAGCGCTTCCGAACGAGGGGGACGCCGAGGATCGCGACGCGGCATCCGACCACCAGGCGGGCGCTGCGACGCAGGCGTCGTCCGGCAATCAGGAGACAAGGCAGGAGAACGCGTTCGGTGAAGCTGACGCTGGCGGTGAGCGCGCGCACTGACGTCGGTGCGGTACGCGCGGTCAACGAAGACGCCGTGCTGGCGCGCGATCCGTTGTTCGTCGTGGCCGATGGCATGGGCGGCCACGCGAGGGGGGATCTCGCCAGCAGTTCCGCCGTTCAGGTCATGGGGGAGCGCATCCCCGCCGACTCCGAGGTGACGGCGAACGACGTGCTGGATGCGATCGCCGCCGCCAACGACGCCGTGCGAGCGCTGTCGACGGAGGGCGACTCGGGCGTGGCGGTGGCCGGAACGACGCTGGCCGGAGTCGTGGCGGTGAACGGCAGCGACAACGGATCCCGCTACTGGATGATCGTGAACATCGGAGATTCCCGCGTCTACAGCTGGGACGGCGCGCGGCTCACCCAGCTCAGCGTCGACCACTCTGCCGTGCAGGAGCTGCTCGACGCCGGCCTCATCAGCGCGGCGGAGGCGGGCGGGCATCCCGAGCGCAACGTCATCACGCGCGCGCTCGGCGCCGCCGACGATGTGGACGTGGACGTCTGGATGCTGCCGGCCGGCGGAGAGCAGACGTTCCTCATCTGCTCGGACGGCCTCAGCAAGGAGCTCTCGGACGACGACATCGCCGCGCTGCTCAGGGAGAACCCGCACGACGAGCGGCTGGCCGACGTACTGACCGACGCGGCCATCGCCGCGGGAGGCAGGGACAACGTGACGGCGCTCGTCGTCTCGTCGTGGCCGACCTCGGGGGAGGCCGAGCAGGATACCGTGGAGCGACTCGAGCATCGCCGGTATCTGGAAGACACCCGGCCGCGTGTCTGACCTGGCGGTGCCGACCTCGCAGCGCCGACCTCGGCCGACAACGACGATCGAAGGATGACCAACGTGCTCACAGCCGAACTCACGGCCCCAGGGGGCTGGCTCGCCGCCGTGATTCCCGGACGACTCGCGGTGGTGCATCTTCCCGACCCGGATGCCGACTCCATCGCGCGGCTCTGGGCTGCGCTTTCCGACGACGACGGCATGCGCCGCGTTCTCGACGAGCTCACCAGAAATGGACTCGCGGCGACTCCGCGCTTCGTGCTGGCCGAGTGGACCGGTGAGGGCGACGCCGTCGACGGACGGTTCATCGTGCGCGGCGAGGCGGGCGTGGCGATGGAGACCGAGACCGGTACCGAGGACATCACCGCCAGCGGAGTCTCCACGTGGGTGGAACGGCCGGTCAGCGGCGTGCGCGGGTTCCGCGTCGAGTGCGTGCCGGCAGAGCCCGTTGCCGCTCCGGCACTGCCGATAGCAGTGGGCGCCGTGTGGGTGAGCGCCATCTCGTTCCGGCCGGCCGCAGGTGGGCCGGCTGCCGCACCCGACGACATCCGCAGCACGCAGTGGGTCCCCGCCGAGAAGGCCGGCTCGCTCGCGGACGCGAAGGATGGGTCCGCCGGCAGTGCGACCGATGCTGCTGCTCTCGCGTCTCAGCAGGCATCCGGTGGGTCGCAAGCTGCCGCGCCGCATCCGGTCGACGACCTGGATCGCACCATCGCCGATCTCGAAGAGACGGTGGCGGGAGAGGATGCGCCCGAGCCGCCGGATGCGCTCGCCGGATATGACGTGGCGAGCCCGGTCGCGCCCGCCGTCGGCGACGTGCCCCACGAGACCACGGCGTACGACCACCTGTTCGGCGCGACGATGATGCGCAGCGTCGAGGATGCCGCGGCACGCCCGCAGGCGGACGACACGGGCGACCAGTCGTCGGCGTCGAACGGACCGGCGACACCATCCGCTGCGCCCGCGCGGCCTGCTGCGTCGGCTGCGTCGGCCACACCGGAGTCGCCGGTGCCGCCTGTCGCCTCCGCACCCGCGTTCGCTCCCGCACCGCCTGGCGCACCGGCGTCGCAGCAGCTTGGCGATCACGACGGGCTCACCGTGCTGAGCGGCGACCTGCGGGCCCTGCGCGAGACGGCGGGCGACCAGCAGGCGGCGAACGGGGAACGGGAGCCGGGCGCGGGGTCGATCGCGGCATCCTCCTCGTTCGGAAAGCAGGAGGACCGCGGCTTCACCCTGAAGCTGCCCGACGGGCACACCGAGCCCATCGACGGCATGGTCGTGGTGGGACGAGCGCCGAGCGTCAGCAAGATGGGCGGCGGCCGGGTTCCGCGGCTCGTGACGGTCGACAGCGTCGAGCACGACATCTCGCGCAACCACGTGCAGCTCACGGTGGAGGGCGGGACGGTCGTCGTGACCGACCTGCACTCCCGGAACGGCACGCTGATCGCACTGCCGGGCAAGGCGCCGCAGAAGCTGCGGGCGGGAGAGCCCACGTCCGTCATCGCGGGCACCGTGATCGACCTCGGCAGCGGGGTCACGTTGGACGTCGTGCAGGCATGACCAGGCGGGTCGCATCCGAAGCGCCCGACCTGCCGGGCTACAGTTACGAGCGCCTGCTGGGCTCCGGCGGGTTCTCCGACGTCTTCCTCTACGAGCAGAAGCTGCCGCGGCGCAAGGTCGCCGTGAAGGTGCTGCTCACCGACGAGCTCGATCAGCAGTCCAGAACGCATTTCGTGGCCGAGGCGAACGTGATGGCGCAGCTGTCGGCGCATCCGTACATCGTGACCATCTATCACGCCGACGTGTCTGCGGATGACCGTCCGTACTTCGTCATGGAGTACTGCTCGGGTCCGTCGCTGGCCGAACGCTACAAGCGCGAGCGGTTCGAGGTGGAAGACGCGCTGCGCATCGGCGTGCGGGTCGCGAGTGCCGTCGCCACGGCGCATGCTGCCGGCATCCTGCACCGAGACATCAAGCCCGCGAACGTGCTGACGAACGACTTCGGATGGCCGGCACTCACCGACTTCGGCATCTCATCCACGCTCGAGGACGAGCTCCCGATGCACACGACCACGACGCTGTCGCGGCTGCCGCAGGCCGGCGCCGACACCACCACGAGGCAGTCCGTCGGACTGTCGGTGCCGTGGTCACCGCCCGAGATGTTCGAGGACGACCCGAAGCCCGACGTGCGCAGCGACGTCTTCTCCCTCGCGGCGACCATCTACACACTGCTGGCCGGGCACACGCCGTTCGAGATCCCCGGCCGCTCCAACGGCACACTCGACCTCATCGGCCGCATCGAACGAGGCGCCATCACCCCGCTGAACCGGCCGGATGCCCCGCGCACGCTGGTCGCGGTGCTCGCCAAGGGCATGGCGTCGCGTCGCGAGGACCGCTTCGCGTCGGCCGTCGATTTCGCCAGGGCGCTGCAACGCGTCGAGCTGGAGCTCGGGTACGCGCCGACCGGCATCGAGGTGCCGAACCTCTCCGTCGCCTCCTCCCGTACGCAGTCCGCCGACGGCACCGACGCCGCGGACGAGACGCGCGTGCGCCAGGTTGCGACCGTCGTGGCCCAGCCGCCGGCGCCCCGTCCGGCGCCCGCTGTCGCCCCGCCCGCTGTCGCCCCGCCCGCGCCTGCCCCAGACAGGCAGAGGCCGTCGATGTCCGCGCAGCAGCAGAACGCGGCACCGGACGCGGATGCCACGAGGCTGCGCGACGTGCAGAGGGTGCGGCCGCAGGCATCCGCAGTGCACGGCAGCACCGTGCTGCGCGGGGCGGACAACACCGTCATCCGACGTGCACCCGCGCAGCCTTCAGCGCAAGCAGAGGCGTCGCCGCACGCGGAGCCGCTCTCGCCGGCAGCGCACGAGGAAGCCGAACGTGAAGCGGGTTCCCAGCGCAGGCGCCCCCCGCTCGTCGTCGCGCTCGTTCTCGCCTGCCTCATGGTGGTCGGCGGAGGCATCACGGTTGCCGCGCTCCTCCTGCCGCACGGCTCGCCATCCGCTCAGCCGTCTGATGCGCCGGGAGGCGACGACGGCCAGATCGCCGTCTCGTCCGTGCCGGATCCGGTTTCGCCTGCCGCCGTGCGCAGCGCCGACGGCACGAGCGTGACGTTCACCTGGAAGAACCCGAAGCCGAAGGCCGACGACTCGTACCGCTGGCAGCAGGAGGGCACGACGCACGGTCCCACCTCCACGTCGAAGCCGCAGGCGACGGTGACGGGCCTCGCGCCCGGCTCGAGCGTGTGCATCGACGTCGCCATCGTGCGGGACGGCCGCACCTCGCCCAATCCGTTGAAGGCATGCTCCCCGTGAAGTCCGTGACCATCGAGTTCTGCGGTGAGGAGTACCGGGTGGACAGCCCCGGCGACTTCTCGATCGGTCGCGAGTCCGACCTCACGCTCGACGACAACCCGTATCTGCACCGTCGGTTCCTGCGCGTGTTCGACGAACACGGCATGTGGTGGCTCGCCAACGTCGGAACGCTGCTCACCGCAACCGTGACCGACGGCACGGGGGGAGTCCAGGCGTGGCTGGCGCCCGGCGCGCGTCTTCCGATCGTGTTCGAGACCATGCATGTGATGTTCAGCGCCGGTCCGACGACGTACGACTTCACCATCCAGAACGCCGAAGATCTCTACTCGACGTCGCGCATCCTGCAGGAGACCGGCGGATCGACGACGATCCTGCCCGTCACGCTCACGACCAGCCAGCGTCAGCTCATCGTCGCGCTCGCCGAGGGCGTGCTTCGCCAGCAGGTTCCCGGTCGCGGCACCGTGCCCACGTCGGCGGATGCCGCCGCACGGCTCCGCTGGTCGATCACCACGTTCAACCGCAAGCTCGACAACGTGTGCGACAAGCTCGACAAGCTTGGTGTGGCGGGGCTGCGCGGCGGTGCGGGCAAGCTCGCCACGAGCAGGCGCGCCCGGCTCGTCGAGTACGCCGTGGCGACGCACCTCGTCGGCCAGGAGGATCTGGCTCTTCTCGACCGCGACCACGACGCGGAATAGCGGCGCCGTCGGGTATGCCGCTCCTCGGCCGACGTCTCTCGGTCGGGGAGGACCGACCGTTCTATGCAGCACGTGCAACCGGTTTCCTTCGCGTTAATCCCGTGTGCTAGCGTGAACGGGTTTGAGGGCGCCTCGACACCTCTGCTTTCGTGAACGCAAGGATGGAACCGGGAGAACGACGTCATCGTGCTCAGGCCCCTTGCCGCATGGATCCGCTCCCATAAGGCCATCGCCTCCGCCATCGCCATCGCGCTCGTCGCATCCGTTCCGCTGACGTTCGCCGTTCTGCACAAGGGATTCCCGACCGACGACGTCAATCTCGACGCGCGCGACGTGTGGGTGACGAACGGCGAGAAGCTCATGGGCGGGCGCCTCAACCACCAGATCGACGAACTGGATGCCGCGGTCACGGGCGCCTCCAGCGACCTGGACGTGCTGCAGAACGGCTCCGCCTACTTCCTCACCGATTCCAAGAACGGAACGCTCGAACGCATCGATCCGGCGTTCGTGTCGCTCGTCGACCGGGTGAGCATGCCGGCAGGCTCGAAGGTGTCGTACGCGGCGAGCACACTCGCGATCACCGCACCGGACGGCAAGGTGTGGGTGCTCGACGCATCGTCGCGACTCTCGTTCGACGCCTCCAAGACGAAGCCGTCCGCGAAGCTCGGACCGGGAACGCAGACCGTCGTCGCCAGCTCCGGTGCCGCATACAGCGTCTCGCCGACGAAGCATTCCCTCGTGCGGTTCGAGCATCCAGGATCCCAGGGCACGTCGTCGGGCCTCTCGGTCTCGAACTCGTTTCAGCTGTCAGCGGTCGGCGACCAGCCGGTCGTGCTCGACACCAAGCTCAATCGCCTGCTGATCGGCACGGACAAGACCGTGAACCTGCCGTCGAAGGCGGTGCAGCTGCAGCAGCCGGGCGCGGCGAATTCGTACGCTTTGCTCGCAACGGGCAGCGCTCTGATGAAGGCGCCTCTGGACGGCGGGCACGTGTCGATCGTCGGAGCAGGCATCAAGCACGACGTGACGAAGCCTGACCAGGTCTCGGCGCCCGTCTGGCTGAACGGATGCTCGTACGGCGCGTGGGCGGGCGCCGACCGGTACCTCTACGCGTGCGACGGCAAGGCATCCGTGGGTGTCGACATCGCACAGCAGGTGAGTGGCGACGACCTGCGCTTCCGGGTGAACGGCAACGTCATCGCGCTGAACAATCTGCGCAACGGCGACGCGTGGGTCGTCTCAAGCCACATGCGGCTGGTGCAGAACTGGGCGACGCTGAAGCCCAACGACTCGCAGGTGAACGGCGACACCGGCCAGGAGAAGCCCGTGTTGCAGTCGTTCCAGGACACGCTCGCGCATCGCACCTCGCTGAACCATCCGCCGACCGCGGTGGACGACAACTTCGGCGTACGGGCCGGCCGCTCGACGGTGCTGCCCGTGCTCGACAACGACACCGATCAAGACGGCGACGTGCTCACCGTCACCCAGGTCACGCCCGTCCCCTCTGCCGAGGGCCACCTCGACGTCATCCAGGGCGGCCGCGCCGTACAGCTGACGGTGCCCGACGACGTCACCGGCAGCGTGTCGTTCCGATACACGATCGACGACGGACGAGGCGGAACGGCGACCGCGCAGGTCAACGCCACCGTGCATCCCGCGACCCAGAACTCCGCCCCGGTGTCGAAGCGCGAGAGCGACGCCTCGGTCGAGGTCGGCCAGTCCGTCACGTACGACGTGCTGAACGACTGGATCGACCCCGACGGCGACGACATCTCGCTGTCGTCCGCGCAGTCCACGACGGACGACCAGGTGCAGTTCCAGCCGGACGGCAAGATCACGTTCCTGAGCAAGAACGGCCAGACCGGCGTCAAAGAGGTGCGGTACAGCGTGACGGACGGCCACGCGAGCGCGACCGGATCCCTGATGGTCACGGTGAAACCGCAGGGCTCGCTCGACCCGGTGGCCACTCCCGACTTCGCCTCTGGCGTGATCGGGCAGAGCGTGACCATCGACCCGCTCGAGAACGACCTCGCGCCGTCCGGCGACGAGCTGACGCTCGTGGGCGCGAACAACGACTCCGGCCCGTCCGAGCCGACCGTGGTCGCGGATCCTCAGAAGGGCACCGTCACGGTCACGGCCACGACCGCCGGCGAGTTCTACCTGAAGTACACGCTGGGCGCAGGGGCGAAGACCACGACGGGGCTCATCCGTCTGGATGTGGCGGACGGCGGCGGCGACACCGGGCCGATCGCGGTCGCCGACGATGCGTACGTGAGGCCAGGCGAGACGACAACGGTCGACCCGCTCGCCAACGACACCTCTCCCTCAGGGCGGGTGCTGGCCGTACGCACTGTGCAGAAGACGGATGCGTCGGCAGACCTCAATGTCGAGCTGCTCGACAACCAGGTGGTGAAGATCACCTCACCGTCCGTCCTGCCTCAGCAGGTGCAGCTGAACTACGTGGTCTCCGACGGCGTCAAGGAGGCGACGTCGACGATCACGGTAGTGCCGATACCGCCGATCGTGGTGCATCAGCCGCCCGTGGCCGTCGACGACGCCGCCACCGTGCGCGTGGGCGACGTCACGACGGTGAACGTGCTCGAGAACGACTACTCGCCCGACAACGAGCCGTTCAACCTCGATCCCAAGTTGAAGGACACCTCAAACGAGGGCACGGGCGCCACGGCCTTCGTCAGCGGCAAGTCCGTGCGGTATCAGGCTCCGACGACGCCCGGGCAGTACTCCGTGTCGTACTCGATCAGTGACAAGTGGCAGCAGTCGGCAGTCGCGACCGTGACGTTCGTCGTGACGGGCAAGGACGGCAAGGATCAGGCGCCCAAGCCGTCGCCGCTCACCGTGCGCGCGTTCGCCGGGTCGAGCATCCCCGTCACGGTGCCGCTGGACGGCATCGACCCGGATGGCGACTCCGTGACGCTCGACGGCATCGCGAGCCAGCCGAACCTCGGCCGCATCGCGAGCACGAAGTCCGACTCGTTCACGTATGAGGCGTACCCCGGCTCCGGCGGAACCGACACGTTCACGTACAAGGTGACCGACACGTACGGCAAGAGCGCGACCGGGACCGTGCGGGTCGGCGTGGTCCCGCGCTCGAGCAGTCTGCAGCCCCCCGTCGCCGTGAACGACACGGTGGAGGTCAAGCCGGGCAGAACGGCATCCGTTCCGGTGCTCGTGAACGACTCGGACCCGAACGGGTACACCATCTCGGTGCAGAAGAAGCTGGCCGACGTGGATTCCGCGCTCACGGCATCCGTCCACGGCCAGATCGTGCTCGTGCAGGCGCCCGACAAAGAGGGCGTGTACGTCGCGAGGTACACCATCACGAACGGGCAGGGCGGCCAGGACAGCGCGTACGTGCAGGTGATCGTCACCAACGACGCGAAGCCCGTCTACCCGACCGCGATCGACCAGGTCGTGCAGGCGGACCAGGCGGCCGGTAAGAGCTCGGTCAAGGTGAACGTGCTGGAGGGCGCGGTGAACCCCTCCGACCTGGTGAACAAGCTCAAGGTCGGGCTCACGGGCCCGAACGCCAAGTACGGCACGGTCGGCACCGACGGGAACGTGCAGGTCAAGCCGCAGCACGAGCGCATGGCGGTCGCGTACACGCTCACCGACCCGGCGACAGGGCTGGCCGGAGAGGCGTTCATCGTGGTGCCGCCGGCATCCGACGGCACTCCGCCGCCCAAAGTCAAGGTGCCGCAGCAGATCGTGTCGATGAACGGCACGAAGACATGGAAGCTGTCCGAGATCATCGACGTGCCCTCCGGTCGTCCGGCGAAGATCACCGGCCGTGGGGGAGTGACCGCGACACACTCGAGCTCGTCCGGGTATGTGGATGACCAGACGCTGACGTTCACGGCGCAGAAGGACTACCGCGGGCCCGCGTCGATCACGTTCAAAGTGAACGACGGCCGGGAACCAGGGGCATCGGATGACCGCGTCACCTCGCTGGTGCTCCCGATCACCGTGGGGAACCCGGACCAGTCGGATGTCCCGCCCACCTTCACACCGCCCAACGTCACGATCGAGGCGGGGGAGAGCCCGACCACGGTCGACCTGCGCGCGTCGAGCTACCACCCCAACCCCGACATCCTGAACAAGCTGACGTACACCGACTTCTCCGGCGCCTCGGGCGGCATCGTCGCGACCCCGAGCGGATCGACGCTGTCGGTCTCCGCGCCGTTCGGCGTGCAGCCGGGCACCACGGCCACCATCCGCTTCAAGGTGAACTCGCCGACGACCTCGATCGACGGTTCCGTCAACGTGAAGGTCGTGAGCTCGACGCGGCCGCTCGCGCAGCAGAAGGATGCGCCGTACAAGGTCGAGAAGCAGCGTGGTCAGAGCGCAACGTGGACCGAAGCGGCCAGCGATTCCACCTGGGTGAATCCGTTTCCAGGGCATCCGCTACGTGTGACGAACGCGAAGATCGTAAGCGGGCCGACGCAGCCGACCGTGACGTTCACCGATACGTCCATCACCGTCAGCGTGCCCACAGGCTCGACTATCGGTACGGTGAGCGTTCAATACACGGTGGAGGACGCCACCAAGGACCCGGCCAGGACAAAGGCCACCATTGGCCAGTACCAGGTCGTGATTCATGACGTGCCATCGAAGATGGATCCTCCAAGCAAGGTAAGCGCAAGCGATGCGCAAGCCACGATGACCCTTTCTGCCGCGACAGCGAACGGCAAAGTGGTGACGGCGTACCAGATCCGGGCGAATGGTGGAGCGCCTGTGTCCGCGCAGGTAGGGTCCAACACAGTCAAAGGGCTGACCAACGGGACGTCATACACGTTCCAGGCCCGCGCGCAGAACGACGACGGCTGGGGTGCATGGTCAGACTCGTCGTCCCCGGCGGTGACACCGTACGGAACCCCCAGTGCCGTCACCAAGGCAACCATGAAAGATAACGGCTACGCGCCGAATACGTTCACGCTGAGTTGGAACAAGGTCGCCGACACTGGCGGCGGCACCGTCACATATCACTGGTCCTTCAGCGGCGGTGGGTCCGGGACGACGTCCGGCACGTCGGCGACTACGAAGTCAGTGGGAGCAGGAAACTATTCGTTCAGTGTCTACGCGACAAATGATCACAGTGGAAAATCCGGTGGATCGGCTTCGGCAAATGGAGCTATACAGAAGAAGCCGGACCCGCCGGCATCCGCGGCAGTAGCAAAGGGTGCGCCGCAGGGCGGCGGCGCCAACAGGTACTTGTGCGCAACATTCAGCAATCTGCCGAGCGGTTCCTACACATTGTCTGGTCTGTTGAACGGCCGAACTGATTGGGCCGGCTACAACGTGCGCACCGTGAGCCTGAGTGGAAGCGGTCACTACTGCTTCACGTCGTATCTCGGCATCCGGAATTCGGACACGATCGCCGTGCAGTTCAGCGGTCCATGGAGCGGAACAGCGAGTACCAACAACTGGGACGCCATCAGCGGGAACAACTGGCAGCCGGGCCTCAACAACTGATCGAGGGACCGAACAGCGCCTGATTCAAGGCACCGACTTAACGAGGAAAAGAAATGGCAGTAACGCAGGAACAGGCCACCTGGTTCGCGGGCGCCTTCGGGCAGCTGGTCGCGAACGTCGACAAGGCGATCCTGGGCAAGGAGCAGGCCATCAGGCTCGTCGTGTGCGCCATGCTCTCCGGCGGCCACGTGCTGCTCGAGGATGTGCCGGGCACGGGCAAGACCGTGCTGGCGAAGGCGCTGGCCAACACCATCCAGGGCACGCAGTCGCGCATCCAGTTCACGCCCGACCTCCTGCCGTCGGATGTGACGGGCGTCACGATCTACGACCAGTCGACCGGGCGGTTCGAGTTCCACTCGGGTCCGATCTTCGCCTCCGTCGTGCTCGCCGACGAGATCAACCGTGCGTCGCCGAAGACCCAGTCCGCCCTGCTGGAAGTGATGGAGGAGGGCATCGTCACGGTCGACGGCGTGAGTCATCCGGTCGGGACGCCGTTCATGGTGATCGCTACCCAGAACCCGATCGAGCAGGCCGGAACGTACACGCTCCCCGAGGCGCAGCTCGACCGATTCCTCATCAAGACGTCGCTCGGCTACCCGGACCACGACACGACGGTGCGCCTGCTCATGGAGTCGTCGAACCGCGCGCGTGCCGCATCCGTCTCCGCGATCATCGCCTCGGACTCGGTCACAACCATGTCGCAGCTGGCCGCCGATGTGCACACCGACGGCGCGGTGATGGGCTACCTCAGCGAGCTGGTCAGCGCGACGCGCACCGACAAGGATGCCGCGCTCGGCGTCAGCATCCGCGGTGCCCTTGCGCTCGCCCGCGCGGCCAAGACCTGGGCCATCGCCGCCGGTCGTACGTATGTGACGCCGGACGACGTGCGGGAGCTGGCCGTGCCGGTGCTCGCGCACCGCGTGATCGTCGACCCCGAGGCGGAGTTCGCCGGCGTCAAGGCCGAAGACATCGTCGACCGGGCCATCGCCACCGTGAACCCGCCCGTGTACCGAGCGGCCTGACCGACGAGGACGACAGAGCTCAGATGACGACGGCCGAGCGGCAACCGCGCTCGCAGGCATCCTTCGCGCTGCGAGAGCTTCTGCGCGCCCTCGCAGGCGGCTCCCTGCGGCTCTGGCGTGCCGTGCTGCGTGCGCTCGACACGCCGCTGTCGGTGCTGGCCGCGGCGGCGAAGACCGTGACGCCGCTCGGCTGGATCGTCGGCTGTGCCGCGATCGTGTCCCTGCTGCTCGCGTTCCTGCTCGGCTGGGCCGAGTTCGCCTTCATCGGATTCGCGTTGGCCGGCGGGATGCTCGCCGCCTGCGCATGCCTGTTCGGCCGCGCCACCTACCGGGTGGACATCGAGCTGAACCCGCGACGCGTCACGGCAGGCGATCGCGCGATGGGCCGCATGCAGATCGTCAACACGGGCACGCGTTCCGTGCTGCCCACCCGCATGGAGCTGCCCGTCGGAGAAGGCCTCGCCGAATTCGTCGTGCCCAGGCTCACACCGGGTGCCGACGACGAGAGCCTGTTCGCCATCCCCACAGAGCGTCGCGCGCTCATCGTCGCAGGCCCGGCGATCAGCGTGCGCGGCGACCAGCTGGGGCTGCTGCGCCGCACCACGCGGTGGACGGACCAGGTCGAGCTGTTCGTGCATCCCAAGGTCACCCGCATCGCGGCAACGGCACGCGGCCTGGTGAAAGACCTCGAGGGCCAGACCACGAAGGCGATCACCGACAGCGACCTCGCGTTCCACGCCTTGCGCTCCTACGAGCCAGGCGACGACATCCGCAACGTGCACTGGCGCAGCTCCGCGCGAACGGGACAGCTCATGGTGCGGCAGTACCAGGAGACACGGCGCTCGCAGCTGCTGCTCCTGATGAGCGCCGACAGCAGGTTCTACGCGTCGGATGACGAGTTCGAGCTGGCCGTCTCCGCGCTGGCCTCGGTGGCGGTCGAGGTGATCTCGGAGGAGTCGGAGGTCGACGTGCTCTGGGAGAACGCGCGACTGCGCGAGCGCACCCCGATGACGCTTCTGGATGACACCTGCCGCATTCAGCAGGTGGACAGCCGATACGCCAGCCTCCGGGAGTTCGCCCGCACCGTCGGCGCCCGGCTCGCCGAGCCGAGCCTCATGATCGCGGTCGTGGGCAGCGACGTGACCCACAAGGAGCTGCACGGGCTCTCCACGCTCTACCCGTCAGACACACCGGTCATCATCGTGCGCGCCGCCGTGGACGGTGACGCCGGGCTGCGCAAGGTGGGCAACGCGATGGTGGCGACCATCACCAAACTCCCGGAACTCGCCGGCCTGCTGCAGAGGGCGGGCCGATGACCGCGGCGGCTCCATCGGCGCCCCCATCGGTGCCCCCGTCGGTGCGAGAGAGGCCCGCGAAGACGCGACTGTCGCGGATGCCTGCGGTCGCGGCATCCGTCTGGGCCGACGTGGTCGTCGTGGCCGTCCTCACGGTCATCGCCCTGCTCGGGTTCGGCCCGGCGTTCGGACAGCTCGGCTACCTCGTCGCAGGCATCGGGGGACTCGTCGTCGGGACTGCCGTCGCGATGGCGGGCGTGCTGCTGCGACTGCCCCTGGTCGCGACCGTGCTCATCGGCATTGCTGCCTACTTCGTGTTCGGTACGGCGTTCGCCCTGCCGGGTGAAGGCATCGTCGGCGTCATCCCCGGCCTGACGTCGCTGGGCGACCTCGCCACGGGCGCCGTCTTCGGCTGGTCGGATGCCGTGACCCTGCGCGCTCCCCTGGAGGCGCCGTCCTACCTGGCGGTCGTGCCGTTCGCGGCCACTCTCGTGGTGTCGCTGGCCGCCGTGTCGCTGGCCATGCGGATGCCCTCCACCGGCCAACGCGCCACGCTGCGCGCCGCGCTCCTCGTCGCCGGTCCAACGGTCCTGTTCCTGGCCGCCATTCTGCTCGGCACCAGGGACGCCTACTTCGCGGGCATTCGCGGTGTGGCGTTCGCCGCCATCGCGCTCGGCTGGCTGGGATGGCGCATCCGCTCGTCGAAGCGATCCATCGCGCCCGACCCGGGCCTCACGCGTCGCGCGATCGCCGGCTCGGCCGTCATCGTGCTCGTCGCCGTGGTCGCCGGCGGCGTGCTCGGCACGCTCGTCTCGCCTTCGTCGTCGTCGCGCCTCGTCGTGCGCGACGCGGTGCAGCCGCCGTTCAACCCGCTGGACTACCCGGCACCGCTCGCGGGCTTCCGCAAGTACACCAACGATCTGCGCAAGACGAAGCTGTTCTCCGCGACGAACCTGCCGAGTGGAAGCCTCATCCGGCTCGCCACGATGGACAGCTACAACGGCATCGTGTGGAGCGTGACGGGACCGGGCGAGCAGACGGACGGTTCCGGAAGCTTCGAACTCCTGGGCAGCACGATTCCCAGTCCGTCGCTGTTCACGCCGGGCGCGAAGACGGAGTCGAAGTTCAGCGTGCTCGGCTACGACAACGTGTGGCTGCCAAGCCTTGGCTACATGGATGCGCTGCGCTTCGGCGCGCATCCAGGGGACAGCGATCCGCGCGACACGGTGCGCGTGAACACGGCGACCGGCACCACAGCGGTCACAAGCGGCGTCTCGCGGGGCATGACCTACACGGTGGATGCCACGGCGCAGAAGATCCCCAACGACAAGGCGCTGAAGAACGTGCCGGTCGCGAAGGTCGCCATGCCCAGCGTCACCGACGTGCCCGACGTGATCGCAACCAAGGCCGAGCAATACGCTGGCGGCTCGGCCAGCGCCATCCAGAAGCTCCGCAACCTGGAGCGGTCGCTGAAGAAGCTGGGATACCTCAGCCACGGCCGCGCCTCCGATCCCGTTCCATCGCGGGCAGGCGAGGGTGCCGACCGCATGAACGACCTGTTGCAGAAGACGCCCATGGTCGGCGATCAGGAGCAGTACACTTCGGCGTTCGCGCTGATGGCCAGGCACCTCGGCTACCCCGTGCGCATCGTCATGGGCTTCAAGGCGCACACCTCCGGCAAGGGCACCGTGACGTTCACGGGCAACGACATCACGGCGTGGGATGAGGTCGCGTTCCAGGGTGTCGGCTGGATCCCGTTCTTCCCGACCCCGACCAAGACGGATGCCCCGAAGGACCAGACGGTCAAGCCCAAGCTGCAGCCGCAGCCGCAGGTCCGACAGCCGCCTGACACGCCGCCGAAGGCCGACGATCTGCTGACGCCGGTGAAGACGAAGGACAACAAGGCGCCGAAGGACCACCATGCGTTCGTGCTGCCCGTCTGGGTCTACTACGTCGGCGGCATCCTCGTGCTCGTCGCGCTCGCGCTGTTCCTTCCGATGGCGATCGTGGCGATTCGAAAGAGGCGGCGTCGGCTTCGTCGTGCCCGTGGGCCGGGCGACCGGCGGGCCGCGGGCGCGTGGGACGAGCTCGTCGACGGGTTCGGCGAGCTGGGCTACAGCCTCCCGAAGGTCGCGACACGACGGGTCACGGCTGCGACGCTCGAGGCGCAGTCGGTCGAGCAAGGCATCCCGATGCAGGCAGGCACGCTCACCGAGCTCGCCGCGGACACCGATGCTGCCGTTTTCGACGAAACCGACGTGACCGAGGAGCGCAGCTCGCAGCTCTGGCATCGCGTCGAGCAGAGCCTGGAGTCCGTGTCGAACTCGGCAGGGTGGCTGCGGCGACGCATCGCGGCATACCGCTTCGTGAAGCGCCGCTCCGCGACGTCGGACTGACCCCGGCCCCGGGCGTGGATGCTCGCCGCCGGTATAGTGTCGCGCGTGGACTCGTCGGGTTTCATCACGCCGCCGCCGGGCCTTGTCCCGCCCAGGCATGACACCGACACCCGCACGGAACGGATGCCACGCACCGGCCCCGCGCTTCCGGTCTTCAACCCGCCCCCTGCACCGCAGCAGGAGTCGCAGGCCAAACAGCCGCCGACGTGGCTCGTCGTGCTTCCCACCGGCGCGCGCGTGCCCATCGACGGCGCCCTCCTCGTCGGCCGCAACCCGGTGCGGTTCGAGCCCTGGACCAGCGCCGGCCTGCTGCCTGTCGACGATCCGGCACGAAGCGTCTCGAAGACCCATGCCGTGCTGGAAGCGTCCGCGGACGGAGTTCGCATCACCGACCTGCACTCGACGAACGGCGTGAGCGTCATGGATGCCGCGGGTGCGGCAACGCCGCTCGCGCCTGGCGTGGCGACGGCCGCGACAGCGGGCGCCACCGTGCGGCTGGGCAGCTACCGCCTCCAGCTCGTCACCGCCTGACCCACCGTCGGTTGAGCGTGTCGAAATCTCACCTACGGTCGGTTGAGTCTGTCGAAACCGGCTCATAAGTGTCGGGTTTCGACAGGCTCGACCCTCGGTACGTGCGGGTGCCCTGCAGGAACCGCGCGTTCCCGGATGCTAACCTGATGCGGTGCTGGTCGTCTCCCTTCTTCTTCGCCGCCGCGACGAGTCCTAGTTCCTCAGGCCTCTCTCGTCGCGGAGACCTTCGTGGCTGAATTCCCGGGCGCAGCGTCCGGTCGAAACGCAAGGAGAATCGACAGCATGAGCACAGCATCCGATCCGGTGCGCGCCGAGAGCGCGACCGCCGAGGCGCGTCCTCGCACACTGGCCGAGAAGGTGTGGGACGACCACCTCGTGGTCAAGGGCGAGAACGGCAGCCCGGACCTCATCTACATCGACCTGCACCTGGTGCACGAGGTCACGAGCCCGCAGGCGTTCGACGGACTCCGCATGGCCGGCCGGCCGGTGCGGCGTCCCGATCTGACGATCGCGACGGAGGATCACAACACGCCCACGATCGGCATCGACAAGCCGATCGCCGACCTCACGAGCCGCACCCAGATCGAGACCCTGCGCAAGAACGCGCAGGAGTTCGGCATCCGCCTGCACTCGCTCGGCGACCTCGAGCAGGGCATCGTGCACGTCGTCGGGCCTCAGCTGGGGCTGACGATGCCCGGCATCACGGTCGTCTGCGGCGACTCGCACACGTCGACGCACGGAGCGTTCGGCGCCATGGCGTTCGGCATCGGCACGAGCGAGGTGGAGCACGTGCTCGCCACCCAGACGCTGCCGCTGAAGCCGTTCAAGACGATGGCGATCACGGTGGAGGGCGCCCTGCGGCCCGGCGTCACGGCGAAGGACATCATCCTGGCCGTGATTGCGAAGATCGGCACCGGCGGGGGACAGGGCTACGTGCTGGAGTACCGCGGCAGCGCCATCCGGTCGCTGTCGATGGAAGGCCGCATGACCATCTGCAACATGTCGATCGAGGCGGGCGCCCGCGCCGGGATGGTCGCGCCGGACGAGACGACGTTCGCCTACCTGAAGGGCCGCCCGCACGCACCGCAGGGCGAGGACTGGGATGCGGCCGTCGAGTACTGGAAGACTCTGGCCACCGACGACGACGCGGTGTTCGACGCCGAGGTGTTCATCGACGCCGATGCGCTCGAGCCGTTCGTCACCTGGGGAACCAACCCCGGCCAGGGCGTGTCGCTGAGCGACGTCGTGCCCTCGCCGGAGAGCTTCGCCGACCCCAACGCGCGAGCGGCGGCGGAACGCGCCCTGGAGTACATGGACCTCGAGGCGGGCACTCCGCTCAAAGACGTCCACGTGGATGCCGTGTTCATGGGCTCCTGCACCAACTCGCGTATCGAAGACCTGAGGGCCTTCGCCTCGATCATCAAGGGCAAGAAGAAGGCCGACGGCGTTCGCGTCATGGTCGTGCCCGGCTCCGCGCGCGTGCGACTGGAGGCGGAAGCCGAGGGCATCGACAAGATCGTCGAGGAGTTCGGGGCGGAGTGGCGCTTCGCCGGATGCTCCATGTGCCTGGGCATGAACCCCGACCAGCTCGCGCCGGGCGAGCGTTGCGCATCCACCAGCAACCGCAACTTCGAAGGCAGGCAGGGCAAGGGCGGACGCACCCACCTGGTGTCGCCCGTCGTCGCCGCGGCGACGGCCATCCGTGGAACGCTGTCCAGCCCGTGGGACCTCGACCATGCCGACGAGGATGCCCGCGCCGACGAGAAGGTGGGTGCTTGAGATGGAGAAGATCTCGACCCTGACCGGTGCCGCTGTTCCGCTGAAGCGGTCCAACGTCGACACCGACCAGATCATCCCCGCCGTGTTCCTCAAGCGGGTCACCAAGACCGGCTTCGACGATGCGCTGTTCCACGCCTGGCGGCAGGACCCCGACTTCGTCATCAACCAGGAGCCGTACAAGAACGGCGGAATCCTCATCGCAGGCCCGGATTTCGGAACGGGATCCTCGCGCGAGCACGCGGTGTGGGCGCTTCGCGACTTCGGCTTCACGGCCGTGCTCAGCCCGCGCTTCGGCGACATCTTCCGAGGCAACTCCGGCAAACAGGGACTGCTGACCGGAACGATCGCCGAGGACGACATGGAGAAGATCTGGGCCGCCATCGACGCGAACCCGGGAATAGAGATCTCCGTCGACCTGGTTGAGCGTAAAGCGACGATCGCCGACCTCACCGTTGATTTCGATATCGACGATTACACTAGGTGGCGATTGCTCGAGGGGCTGGATGACATCGGCCTCACCTTGCGTGATGAGGCGCAGATCACAGAATTCGAAGCACGCCGCGAATCGTGGCGGCCCAAGACATTGCCGGTGAAAATCTAGTGAACTCACTTCTTCAGGATGCGCAGGCGGCGGGTGCCCGAGTGGGCCTGACTGCAGACAAGATCACCATCAACGGTGGACGTCCCCTCCAAGGGCGCATCCAGTTGAAGGGGGCGAAGAACCTCGTCACGAAGGCGATGGTGGCCGCCCTCCTCGCCGACGGTCCGAGCGAGCTGCGCGACGTGCCAGACATCAGCGATGTGCGGGTCGTTCGCGGTCTGCTCGAGATCCACGGCGTGAAGGTCACGAACGGTCCCGACGATGGAGTGCTGCTCCTCGACCCGACCGGCGTCGAGAGCGCCCACATGGCCGACATCGACGCGCATGCCGGGTCGAGCCGCATCCCGATCCTGTTCTGCGGGCCGCTGCTGCACGCGCTCGGCGAAGCGTTCATCCCCGACCTGGGCGGATGCCGCATCGGCGACCGGCCCATCGACTACCACCTCGAAGTGCTGCGCCGGTTCGGTGCGGTCGTGGAGAAGCTGCCCAGCGGCATCCGCATGACCGCGCCGAACGGCCTGCACGGCGCCAAGGTCGAGCTGCCATACCCGAGCGTCGGGGCGACGGAGCAGGTGCTGCTCACGGCGACCAAGGCCGACGGCATCACGGAGTTGCGCGGTGCGGCCATCGAGCCGGAGATCATGGATCTCATCAACATCCTGCAGAAGATGGGCTCCATCATCACGGTCGACACCGACCGGGTGATCCGCATCGAGGGCGTCGACCGCCTCACCGGGTACAGCCACACGGCGCTGTTCGACCGCAACGAGGCAGCCAGCTGGGCAGCAGCTGCTCTCGCCACCGAGGGCGACATCTTCGTCGGCGGCGCCCGTCAGGCCGAGATGCTCACGTTCCTCAACGTGTTCCGCAAGGTGGGCGGAGCCTTCGACATCCACGACGACGGCATCCGCTTCTACCACCCGGGCGGCGACCTCAAGCCCGTGATCATCGAGACGGATGTGCACCCCGGCTTCATGACGGACTGGCAGCAGCCGCTCGTGATCGCCCTGACCAAGGCGAAGGGCGTCTCCATCGTGCACGAGACCGTGTACGAGCAGCGGTTCGGCTTCGTGGACGCGCTCGTCGACATGGGAGCGACGATTGAGATCCACAAGGAGTGCCTCGGCGGGCACCCGTGCCGCTTCGGTCAGCGCAACTTCAACCACTCCGCGGTCATCTCCGGGCCGACCGTGCTGCACGGCGCCGACATCGAGGTTCCCGACCTGCGCGGCGGTTTCAGCCACCTGATCGCCGCGCTGACCGCCAACGGCAAGTCGACGGTCAGCAACGTGG
This sequence comes from Humibacter sp., assembly GCF_035547335.1. GTDB lineage: Bacteria > Actinomycetota > Actinomycetes > Actinomycetales > Microbacteriaceae > Humibacter. The sequence continues at coordinate 104,589 of NZ_DASZVF010000045.1, forward strand.
GCATCATCAGCCGCGGCTACGAGAACTTCATCGGCAAGCTGGAGCAGCTCGGCGCCGACTTCGTGCTCGAGAACTGAGCCGTACCGAACGCCACGGGTCCTGGCCTGCCGCCGCCGAGTCGACGGGCCGGAGTCGCTCCGGTCCGGGCATACGGCATGGCGGATAATGGGCGGGTGCCGAAATCACCCGAAGTTCCGGATGCCGCACCCCGGTCCCGCGACGACGTGACGGACGCGGTCGCCAAGCCTCGCAGAACGCGCAAAGAGACCACTCGTCCGAGCGTCTTCTGGGCGATGGCAGGGGTCGTGGTTCCGCTTGTCGGCTCGATCGCCCGGTTCAAGGTGCACGGTCGCGAGAACCTGCCGCTGACCGGTGCATACATCATCGCGCCGAACCACTACAGCGAGATCGACCCGCTCGTCGTTGGATCGATGATCTGGCGACGCGGCAGGATGCCGCGCTTCCTCGCCAAGGAGAGCCTGTTCTCGGTGCCGGTCGTCGGCTGGTTCCTCAAGCGCTCCGGCCAGGTGCCCGTCAGCCGCAGTCACGGCGGCCGCGGCGCGCCGATCGCGCAGGCCCAGCACATCGTCGACGACGGCAGCGTCGTCATCGTGTATCCGGAAGGCACGCTCACCAGGGACCCCGAGCTGTGGCCGATGCGCGGCAAGACGGGCGCTGCCAGGCTCGCGCTCGAGTACGGCATCCCCGTCATCCCTGTCGCGCACTGGGGCACGCAGCAGATCATGGGCAGGTACTCGAAGAAGGTCAGTGTCTTTCCGCGCAAGACGATCACGTTCTCGATCGGCGCTCCCGTCGATCTGGACGAGTACCGGGGAAAGCCGCTGACGAGGACCGTGCTGACCGGCGCCACGGATGCCATCATGCAGGCCATCACACACGAGCTCGAGAAGCTGCGCGGCGAGAAGGCGCCGCAGACGCGGTGGGATCCTTCGGCTCACGCGCAGAGCGAAACGGGCCGCTTTGAGGGCTAGACCGGCGCCGGCGAGGCGCGTCACGATGCTCGGCGCAGGCAGCTGGGGCACCACGTTCGCGAAGGTGCTCGCAGACGGCGGATCCGATGTGACGTTGTGGGCCCGGCGGCCGGAGGCGGCCCGCGAGATCAGGGAGGCCAGGCGCAACAGCCAGTACCTGCCCGGTATCAACCTGCCGAGGAACCTCACGGCCACGTCCGATCTCGAGGCGGCGCTCGCCGGCGCCGACCAGCTGTTCGTCTCGGTTCCCAGCCAGACCCTGCGCGAGAACCTCATCGCCCTGAACGGTCTGCTGCCGGAGGGCATCCCCGTCGTCAGCCTCATGAAGGGCGTCGAGAAGGGCACCGGCCTGCGCATGAGCGAGGTGATCGCCGACGTGCTGGCTATCGATCCGGAGCGCATCGCCGTGGCATCCGGCCCCAACCTGGCGCTCGAGATCGCGAAGAAGCAGCCGACGGCGGCTGTGGTCTCCAGCACGAGCATGGAGACGGCGCACGAGGTCGCGCTGGCGGCACGCAACCCCTATTTCCGTTCGTTCGTGAACACCGACGTGATCGGCACCGAGTTCGGGGGAGTGCTGAAGAACCTCATCGCGGTCGCCATCGGCATCGTCGACGGGGTCGGATACGGCGAGAACACGAAGGCGTCGATCATCACGCGCGGCCTCGTGGAGATGACGGACTTCGCCGTCGCCCACGGCGCGGAGCGGGAGACGCTCGCGGGCCTCGCCGGTCTCGGCGACCTGATCGCCACATGTCAGTCGCCGCTGTCGCGCAACAACACGGCGGGAAGGCTGCTCGGCCAGGGATACGCGTTCGCCGAGGTCGTGAAGCAGATGAACCAGACAGCAGAAGGGCTGGCATCCGTCGGTCCGATCCTCGCGCTGGCGGCGGCCAAGGGCGTGCAGATGCCCATCGTCGAGCAGGTCGGTCAGGTGCTTGCCGGTACGCTCGAACCCAAGGATCTGGCGCCCCACCTGACCACGGACGACACCCCGCGGGGTGAAAGGACTACGGATGACTCACAAGCGCGTCCTCGTGCTTCTTTTCGGCGGGCGTTCGAGCGAGCATTCGATCAGCTGCGCTACGGCGGGCGGAGTTCTCGGGGCGCTTGACCGCGACCGCTACGACGTCATCCCCGTCGGCATCACCCGCGAAGGCGCGTTCGTGCTCGAGCGCGACGATCCTTCCGCGTTCGGACTCGATCCGGATGCCCTCCCCGAGGTGCGCGACGACGGCAGCCGGGTGCGCTGGCCGGAGTCGACGCTCTCGCGCGAGCTCACCGTGGAGCGCGAGGGCGTCGTGACGTCGCTGGGCGAGGTGGACGTCGTGCTGCCGATCCTGCACGGCCTGTGGGGTGAGGACGGCACGATCCAGGGGCTGCTCGAGCTCACCGGCATCCCGTATGTCGGATCCGGCGTGCTCGGGAGCGCGCTGGGCATGGACAAGCACTTCACGAAGGTCGTGCTGCAGGCCGAGGGCATCGCGGTCGCTCCGTGGGTGACGGTGACGCGCGACGAATGGGAGCGGTCGCAGGATGTCGTCGCCGACCGGGTGCGCGCGCTCGGCTCGCCCCTGTTCGTGAAGCCCGCCAGGGCGGGTTCCAGCGTGGGCGTCACGAAGATCACGTCGGCAGAAGGGCTGGGTGCGGCGCTCGACGTGGCGTTCGCCGAAGACGACAAGGCTCTCATCGAGTCGGCCGTGGTGGGTCGAGAGGTGGAGATCGGGGTGCTGGGCGGTCGCGCAGGAGCTCGGCCACGGGCATCCGTCGCAGGAGAGATCGTCGTCTCGGGCCGCGGGTTCTACGACTTCGACGCCAAGTACCTGGACGCTCCAGGCATCGACCTCGTATGCCCGGCCGACCTCACGGACGAGCAGCTGAAGGAGATGCAGTCGCTGGCCGTGCGCGCGTTCCAGGCCATCGACTGCGCGGGACTCGCGCGGGTGGACTTCTTCCTCACCGACGAAGGCTGGGTGATCAACGAGGTGAACACCATGCCGGGGTTCACGCCCATCTCGATGTTCCCGAAGGTGTGGCAGGCATCCGGATTCAGCTATCCGGCACTGATCGACGAGCTCATCGACCTGGCACTCGAGCGCTGAGGCCGCGCTCGCCGAGGTCGTACCTCAGCCGGACTGCGTGGTGGTCGGCGTGGGCACCGGCGTCGGCACCCCGGTGGGCGAGGTGATGTCGGAGGTTCCGCGGCATTTCTCGTTCTTCTGCTGCGGGATGGCGCCGATCGCGTCCGCGAGCGCGGGGAGCACCGAGGCGTCGGCGACGCCGTTCTTCCCGTGCGCGATGACGACTTCCGTGGCCGGCGTGCGCCCGAACGTGATGTAGCGCAGCGACGGCGACGCCGGATCGTTCTCGAGCACCCAGTCGATGTCGTTCACGGTGATGCACGGCTTGGTCGTGGGGCCGATGGGTGGCACTCCGCATCGCAGCAGCACGACGGCGGGGTCGCCCCACGCGCCCGTCGCCTGCGCGTTCGTCTCGCGCTTGGCCTTGCCGGCGATCGAGTCGGGCAGATGCACGATCACATCGGCGCACCGCGGGTCGTTCGCGTCCGCCGCCGGCTTGAGCGCGACGGCGGGGGCGCACGCGGTCAGCAGCAGGGCGGACGCGCACAGTGCGAGGGCGGCGGAGACGAGACGGCGGGGACGGACGAGCATCCCGTTCAGGCTAGGCCATCTCGCTCGACCGTCGCTGAGTCGTGCCGGGCATGACCTAGCGTGAGAGTCATGGCGGATTCCTGGCGTGGGCAGCACACCGACGGCGAGGCAGAACCGGCGGATGCCGACACGGTGGCGTCCGTCGGCGAGATCGCGACGCTGCGTCGCATCTTCCCGCGGCTGCCGCAGTCGGCGTCCACCATCGTCGGCCCGGGCGACGACGCGGCAGTGCTCGCCGCGCCCGACGGCCGATACGTCGTCACGACCGACATGATGATCGCCGGCCCCGACTTCCGATGGGCGTGGTCCACACCGGAGGACGTGGGCTGGAAGGCCGCGGCCACCAATCTCGCGGACGTGGCCGCCATGGGGGCGGTCCCGACAGCGCTGGTCGTGGCGATCGCCGCCCCGTTCGACATGCCGGTATCGGCGCTCGAGTCCGTCGCCGACGGCTTCCGCGAAGCGTGCGCCGCACTGGCGCCGGGATGCGGCGTGGTCGGCGGCGACCTGTCGGTCTCCGACGCGTTCACCGTCGCCGTGACCGCGTTCGGCGACCTGCAGGGCCGCGAGCCGGTGCTGCGCTCGCGGGCGCGGCCAGGCGACGTGGTCGCCGTCGCGGGAACGCTGGGCCAGGCGGCCCGCGGGCTGCGCGCCCTGTTCGCCGACGCCGTGGACGAGAACGGCGTGCCGGATGCCGTGCGTGCGGCAGACGTGGCGGCCCGCGTCCCCGAGGTGTCGGTGCAGCGTCGCCCGAGGCCGCCCATCGAGGCCGGCGTGGCCGCTGCTCTCGCCGGCGCGACCGCGATGCTCGACGTGAGCGACGGCCTCGCACTGGACGCCGGTCGCGTCGCCGAGGCATCGGGTGTGCGCATCGACCTGCGCTCGGACGCGCTCGGGCCGGACCCGGCCACGGCGCTCAGCGGCGGCGAGGACCACGCCCTGCTCGCGTGCTTCCCGTCCGAAGCATCCGTTCCGCGGCCGTTCCGGGTGATCGGCGCAGTGCTGCCGCGTGACGGGGACGAGCGTCGACGGTTGAGCGTCGACGGCCGGCCGTACGACGGCAGGACAGGATGGGATCCCTACTCCGGCTGGGACGGCGCAGGCGGCTGAGCGAACCAGACGGTGGTCTCGCCGTACGACTTCGACCGCAGCGCCTCGAGACCGTCGGGCCAGCGTGGCTCGGGAGAGCGGGAGCTTCGCTCGACGACCACGACGGCGTCCTGGCTCAGCGACGCGACCAGGTCCGTCAGCACGGTGCCGAGCTCGTCATCCGCCACGTCGTACGGAGGATCGAGGAACACCAGGTCGAACCGGGCCCCGGAGGGCTGGCGCACGTAGGCGTTCACCGAGCTCTGACGAACCGAGATCGCGGGACGACGACCCGGGCTCCGCTCGGCGGCGGCCAGCACAGCTCTCGCATTCGCCCGGCAGACGCCCGCGGCTTGGGCGCTCCGCTCGACGAGCACAGCGGATGCCGCGCCCCGGCTCACCGCCTCGAGGCCCAGTGCCCCGGAGCCGGCATACAGGTCGAGAACGTTCATGCCGCTGACGGCATCCATCGCCTCCAGCGAGGAGAAGACCGCTTCGCGCACCCTGTCGCTCGTTGGGCGGGTGCCCGACCGGGGCACGGTCAGGCTCAAGGAGCCGGCGAAGCCGGAGACGATGCGCGTCATGGATCGAGCGTATCCAGCGCGGGGCGGCACGCGGGACGAACGCCGACGACGTGCGGCCGGAACGTCGGCGCTGCGCCCTAGCCTGGAGGCATGGCGCAGCCCAGAGCACCCCGGTCCGGGTCCGTCGCGCCCTCGACCGCGCGGTCCGACCCGACGGCGGCAAGCGCGTCCCCGTCGTTGCCGCAGGGGAGGGTCTCTCTGCACACGCCCCTCACCGCGGCCATCGGCGAGCGGCAGGCCGCGGCGTTCGCCAGGGCGTTCGGATATCAGAGCGCAGGCGACCTGCTCTCGCACTATCCGCGGCGATACGCCCACCGAGGCGAGCTGACCGCGCTCGCCGATCTGCCGGCGGGCGAAGACGTGACGATCGTCGCCGAGGTGAAGCGCTGCGAGTCGCGCCCCATGCGGCAGCGTCGCGGCTCGATCCTGGAGGTGACCATCTCGGACGGCACTGGCGTGCTGTCCCTGACGTTCTTCAACCAGGCCTGGCGTGCGAACGAGCTGATACCGGGTCGTCGGGGCATCTTCGCGGGCAAGGTCAACCGCTACAAGGGATCGCTGCAGCTGACGCATCCGGACTACGAGCTGTTCGACGACGACGGGATGGGAGCGCCCGGCACCGACGTCGAAGCCTGGCAGAGCCATCCCATTCCCATCTATCCGGCCACGAGCACGCTGCCCAGCTGGAAGATCGCCCGTGTAGTGCGCGAGGTCGTGCCCCGGCTCGGCACGGTCGACGATCCGGTTCCGCAGCACGTCGCGAAGGAGCGGGGGCTGGAGACGTTCGCCGACGCGCTGCGCGGCATCCATGTGCCGACGAGCGACACCGACTGGCGCCGTGCGCGCGACACCCTTCGCTACCAGGAGGCCTTCGTGCTGCAGGCCGCGCTCCTGCAGGAACGGGAGCGACTGCGGGAGACGGCGGCTACGGCGAGGATGCCCGTGCCGGGCGGATACGCCGCCCGCTTCGACTCCCAACTGACGTTCGAGCTCACCGACGACCAGCGCGCGGTCGGGGAGCAGATCGCGCACGACCTCGCGCAGCCGGTGCCGATGAACCGCCTGGTGCAGGGCGAGGTGGGCAGCGGCAAGACGGTCGTGGCGCTGCGGGCCATGCTGCAGGTGGCGGACAATGGCGGCCAGTCCGCGTTCCTCGCCCCGACCGAGGTGCTGGCGTCGCAGCACCTGCGCTCCATCGTCGCCGCGCTCGGCCCGGACCTCTCCGCCGAGCTCATGCCGACGCTCATCACCGGACGACTCACGGCGGCCGAGCGCAAGAAGGCGTTGCTGCGCTCCGTCAGCGGGCAGGCGCAGATCGTGGTCGGTACGCACGCGCTGCTCGGCGAGAACGTGTCGTTCTTCGATCTGGGCCTCGTGGTGGTCGACGAGCAGCACCGCTTCGGCGTCGAGCAGCGGGACGTGCTGCGCGGAAAGGCCTCCTCTCCGCCGCACCAGCTCGTGCTCACGGCGACGCCGATCCCGCGCACCGTGGCCATGACCGTGTTCGGCGACCTCGACGTGTCGACCATCGCGCAGCTGCCCGCCGGGCGGCAGAGGATCGAGAGCTTCGTAGTGCCGCTGGCGGAGCATCCGCGGTGGGAGCAGCGCATCTGGGAACGCGCATCCGAGGAGATCGCGGCCGGCCACCAGGTCTTCGTCGTGTGCCCTGCCATCAGCCCGAAGGAGGTAGAAGAGGACGACCTCGGCGAGCCGCCCGACGACACGGATGCCGACCGCCAGGCGAAGCCCGTCGTCACCGTCGAGCAGACCATCGCCGCCGTGCGCGCGAACCCCCTGCTCGCCGGCGCCCGGGTGGCCGCGCTGCACGGGCGGATGCCGGCAGACGAGAAGGACTCCGTCATGCGCGCGTTCGCCGCGGGCGCCATCGACCTCGTCGTCGCTACGACCGTGATCGAGGTTGGCGTCGACGTGCCAAACGCGTCGGCCATGATCGTGCTCGACGCCGACCGGTTCGGCGTCTCACAGCTGCACCAGCTGCGCGGCCGAGTCGGCCGAGGAAGCGTCGCAGGGCTGTGCCTCTTCGTCACCACGGCCGAAGCGGGAACGCTCGCAAGGGAACGCGTCGAAGCGGTCGCCGCCACACTCGACGGGTTCGCGCTGGCCGAGGCGGACCTCGACCTGCGCAGGGAAGGCGACGTGCTGGGCAGCAATCAGTCGGGAGGACGCTCGTCGCTGAGGCTGCTGCGCGTGGCGCGCGACGGCGACCTCATCGAGACGGCGCGCGCGGACGCCGCGAGCGTGCTGGAGAACGACGGCGGACTGCAGCGGCATCGGGCGCTGGCATCCGCTATCGCCGACCGGCTCACCGATCGTTCCCGCGACTTCCTGGCACGCGCCTGAGCGGAGCGGGGCACCCGACGCAGCCGGGCGGGAACGGTGCGCGCATGGCGAGCATCCGCCGTGCATCCGCTGCGAGTAGCCCTCGAACGGTAACGATCGGGTAACCGCGCCCGGCTATCCTGGAGCCCTATGAGCAGGATCGCCGTTGTCCCTGGTTCGTTCGACCCCGTCACGCTGGGGCACCTCGACGTGATCGCGCGCTCGGCCCGCCTGTTCGACGAGATCCACGTTCTCGTGGTGCACAACCCCGACAAGAGCGCCATGCTGCCCATCGCGCAGCGCGTCTCACTGCTCGAGCGGTCCATCGCCGACGAACGCCTGCCGGGCAACATCATCGTCGCCGCCTGGAGCATGGGCCTGCTCGTCGACTACTGCACGGATGTCGGCGCGAACGCGCTGGTCAAGGGCATCCGCTCGCAGGTGGACGTGGCGTACGAGACGCCGATGGCCATCGTGAACCGCGATCTGGCAGGCGTCGAGACCGTCTTCATGCTGCCCAACCCGGCGAACGCTCACGTGTCGAGCTCGCTGGTGCGTCAGGTCGCCGCGCTGGGCGGCGACGTGAGTCCGTACGTGCCCCGTGCGGTATACGACTACCTGCAGGAATCATGAACACGCTCCCGACGAAACAGCCCACGGATGCCGCGGCAGAGGCCATCGAGGCCGAGCCCGGCATCACCCCAGAGCAATTGCGGCAAGCCGCCGACCAGATCTCCGCGAACGTCGAGGCGGTGATCGACGGCAAGCACGACGCGGTGCGGGTCGCGCTGACGGTGCTGCTGGCCGAAGGCCACCTGCTCATCGAGGACGTGCCGGGCGTCGGCAAGACCATGCTGGCCAAGGCGCTGGCGAAGTCGGTGGACTGCAGCGTGAGCCGCATCCAGTTCACCCCCGACCTGCTGCCCTCCGATGTGACCGGCGTCTCGGTGTACAACCAGCCGGAGCGTCGCTTCGAGTTCAAGCCGGGTGCCGTCTTCGCCAACATCGTCATCGGCGATGAGATCAACCGGGCGAGCCCGAAGACGCAGTCCGCCCTGCTGGAGTGCATGGAGGAGCGGCACGTCACCGTGGACGGTTCGACGTATCCGCTGCCCGAGCCGTTCATCGTCATCGCCACGCAGAACCCCGTGGAGATGGAGGGCACGTACGAGCTCCCTGAGGCGCAGCGCGACCGCTTCATGGCGCGTATCGCCATGGGGTATCCCGACGAGCAGGCCGAGATCGAGATGCTCACGGGCCGCGACACGTCCAGTCCCTTGTCGCGGATCGGCGCCGTGGTCACCAACGACCGGCTGCGGGAGATGATGGCCCTCGCCCGACGCGTGTTCGCCTCCGACGCCCTCAAGCAGTACGCCGTGGCCATCGCGCACGGCACCCGCGACGACGCGGATCTGCGCCTCGGCGCGAGCCCGCGCGCCACTCTGCAGCTGGTGCGCGCGGCGAAGGCCCGCGCTGCGCTCGAAGGCCGGGATTTCGTGCTGCCCGACGACGTCGACGCCCTCGCGGTTCCCGTTCTCGCACACCGGTTGCTGCCGACCAGCCGCGCCATGGGGCAGCACCACGAGCGCGCAGCGGTCCTCGCCGACGTGGTCTCGCGCATCGTCGCCGCCACCCCGGTGCCGACGGGACAACCGAAGTAGCCTGTGCGCCATGAGCGCCACACGCGCCAGGCCGGCAGCGCAGCGGCCACGTCCCACCTGGCGAGGTGCCGGGCTGGCGACGGCAGGCGCGCTCGCGATGGTGGGCGCCGCGCTGTTCGGCCGCGTCGACCTGCTCGTGGTCGGTCTGGTGCTACTGCTGCTCCCGCTGGCGGCGGCGATCGCCGTCACCGTCGACCGGCCGTGGATCAGCGTCACCCGCGTTTTCGAGTCGGATGTCGTGACGGCGGGGGAGCAGGCGCGCGTCGTCGTGACCGTGCGCAACGAGGCGAATCGCCGAGCGCCCAGCCTGCGCTGGCGGGATGCGTGTCCGCCCGCGCTCACGGCATCCGCGCTCGCCCCGCTCCCGTCGCTCGGGGAGCACGCGATCGCCAGCCGCGACCGCTCGGACACGGCCACCGTTCGCTACACGCTGGGCACCAGGATGCGCGGCGTCTTCCCGGTCGGTCCGCTGCTGCTGGAGCGGACGGACCCGTTCGGGTTGGTGCGCTGCGTCTACGCCGTCGGTGCCGCCAAGCCGCTCATCGTGGTGCCGCGTATCGACGACCTCGGGGATGGCGAGTTCGACGTTTCGCGAAGCGAGGGTTACGAGCACGAGCTGGTCAAGCACAGCATCCCGAACGCCGATGAGCTGATCGCCCGCGACTACCGGCCGGGCGACCCGCTGAGGAGGGTGCACTGGCGTGCAACGGCCAGGCACGACAAGCTGATGGTGCGGCAGGAGGAGCCTCGCAGCAATCCCGAGACGTGGATGCTTCTCGACACGGATGGCGGTGCGCGTCTCGAGCACCGGCACCTGCGTCACGACGGCGCAGACGAGAGGTTCGAGACCGCGGTCGACCTCGCGGCCTCGGTCGGATCGCACCTCATCGAGCAGGGCTACGTGCTCGGAGTCGCGGAGTCGGCGCCGCTGCAGCTGCTGGGCCGCGCCGGAACGGGGCGCGCCGGTCTCGCGGGTCTCGCCGTCTCGGCCTACGACCCGCCGGGCGGCGGCAACGCCCTGCTGATCGGTCTCGCCGCCGTCGAGCAGCGCCGGCGGGACAACACGGATGCTGCGGGTGTGCTTGGCGCGGCGCTACGCCGCAATCCTCAGGCCGTGCCGACCTTCGTCGTGGTGGTCGACGGCGACCGGGACGAGCTCGCCGCCGTGGCGTCGCTGCGCATGCTGTGCGATCCGGCAGTGGTGTTCTTCGTCGCCGAACGACCCGAGGTGCGCGAGCATTTCGAGCGGCGCGGATGGACGTGCGTCGACGTAGCGCCCGGGGAGGCGCCGAGCGTCGCCTGGCAGCGTGCCGGCATCCGTGCGGGAACGGCGTCTGCGGCGGTGCGCCGTGGTTGAGACGACCCAGACCCGGCCGGCGCGAGGACCTTCCGCCGAGCAGGACCGAGCGACACCGCCCCGCCTCCGGTCGCCGTCCTGGCGCGCCCGGTTCGACGAGACGCCGGCCGACGTCTCCTCACCGAGCGCCGACCTGCGGCTGACCGCCGCCCTGCTCGCCGTGATGGTGGCGTTGTCCGTCGCCCTGGTCGGACTGATCTCCGGCGCTGCATGGTGGTGGCAGCTGATGCTCGCCTACGTCGTCGTGCTCGGAGTGGCGGCAGGGTCGCGCGCGCTGCGACTGCCGCGCGCGCTCGCGCCCGTGCTGTCGATCGTCGCGCTCCTCTTCCTGGTCACCGCGCTCTTCGCACCGCAGACGGCGCTCCTCGGCGTCATACCGACACCTGCGACGGTGTCCGACTTCGCCGAGCTCATCGCGCGAGCCCGCGTGTCGTTCTACAACCAGGGCGTGCCGGCCGATCCGCTGCCCGAGTTCCTGTTTCTCATCGTGTCGGTCGGCGGGGTGATCGCGTGGGTGTCCGATCTCGTGGCCGTCGTGCTGCGCAGGCCGGCGCTCGTCGGCGTCGTCGTGGTCGCGGCGCTGCTCGCTCCGGCCTCGCTGCTCGACGGCGGCATCTCGCCGCTGGCCATCATCCTGTGCCTCGCCGCCTACCTGCTGCTGCTCCGCGTCGACGTCAGAGCGAGACGCGGAACGGGAGGAGAGCTCGCGGCCTCGCTGTCCATCGCCGCGGGAGCGATTGTCGTCGCGCTCGTGATCGGCACGACGGCTCCGGGATTCCAGCAGGTGGGCAGGCAGGCGATCCCGGCATCCGGCGTGCTGTTCGGACAGGGCGTGAGCACGCTCGTCGACCTCGGATCCGATCTGCGACGGCCCGTGCCCGTCGCGGTCATCGACTACACGACCTCCGCCTCGTCTCCCGGCTACCTGCAGATGACGACGCTCGACGCCTTCTCCGGAGAGGTGTGGCGGCACACCAGGTCGCAGTCCACGTTCTTCAGCTCGTCGACCTCGATCGACGAGGTGCCTGGCCTCGGCAAAGACGTGAAGACGTCGAAGGTCGTCACCGACGTGCAGGTGCACAACATGACGAGCCGGTGGCTTCCCGCCCCGTACCCGGTGGCCAACGTGCAGGGTCTTGACGGCAGCTGGGCGTGGGAGCGCAACGACCTCACCATCTCGGGGCTCACCGCCACCACCGTCGACCAGCAGTACACGGTGACCTCGCGCGCCGTGAAGCCGACGGCGAAGCAACTCCGCTCCGCCGGCACCGACTATCCGAAGTCGGTGCAGGACGACCTCGCGGTACCCCGCGATGCGCCGGGGATCATCAGGGCGACGGCGTTGTCGGTGACGGCCGGCGCCACCACGCCGTACGACATGGCGGTGGCGTTGCAGTCGTACTTCCACGACGGGGACTTCCGCTATTCGCTGGATGCCCCGAAGGACGGCGGCTACGACAACGACACGGCGGGCACGATCGCCACCTTCCTCCAGAAGAAGGCAGGCTACTGCGTGCACTTCGCCGCCGCCATGACGTTCATGGCGCGCGAGCTCGGCATCCCGGCGAGGATCGCGGTCGGATACCTTCCCGGCAACGTGACGGCGTCGTCCGGATCCACGACCCAGTACCAGGTGACGTCGGACGACCTGCACGCATGGCCGGAGTTGTACTTCCCCGGCGTCGGGTGGATCCCGTTCGAGCCCACGGTGGGCAGGGGCAGCATCCCGGACTACAGTGCGAGCACGGCGTCGACGCCCGTGCCGACCGACACGTCGTCCGCGGGCGCCGCGGCGGGGGCACGGCGGGTGCTGCCCACCGATCAGCCCCTGGGAGACGACAGCGCGGCCGGCTCGCCGACCGCTGCGTTCTCCTCCAGCAGCAGCATCGCGGCGGTGGCGCTCATCATCGTTGCACTCCTCATGGCTCCCGCCGTGCTGCGCAGACGGATGCGCACGAAGCGGCTGGCGACGCTGCGTCAGGGCGGCGGCACGGCATCCATGGCGTGGGCTGAGCTGCGCGGATCGGTGCTCGATCTGGGACTGGCGGCACCGCCGACGGAGACGCCGCGCGCCTTCGCCGAGCGGCTGCGGGCGACGTGGCAGGACGCCGCGGGAAGCTCACCGGATGCCGAGGCGCGCGAAGCCGCGTCCGTTGCCGTCGCCGAACTGGTCGACGCCGTCGAGCAGGAGAGGTTCGGACCACCGGGCGGCGCGTGGGCGGATCCCGCGCTCGCCGACGATGTCGTCACCGTGGTGTCGGCGCTCGCCGCCACGGCGGGCCTTGCGCGACGGGTGCGCGCGGTGCTCGTCCCGGTGTCGCTGCTGGAGGGACGCCTGCGCGCCGCCGACCGGGCGGGCGCCGGCGCGCGGGCGTGACAGCGCGGGCCTGACAGCGCGGACCTGACAGCGCAGGCCTGACAGTGCAGGCGTGACAGTGCGGCACGACGCGTACAATCGACGTTCGTGTCTTCCGCCGTTCGCAATCCGTACTCCATCGGCGTACGCGACCTCATCCACCGCCCTGGTGAGATGCGCGAGGAGTCGATAAGCCTCGATGTGCCCGAGAAGCTCGGGGAGGGGCTGCTCAGCGTGGATGCCGGTTCGCGCCTCGAACTCGACGTTCGGCTCGAATCGGTGCACGAGGGCATCCTCGTCTCTGGCGATGTCACGACGGTGGCGACCGGCGTCTGCGGCCGCTGTCTGATCGACATCGCGGAGCCCGTCCAAGTCGACTTCCAGGAGCTTTTCGCGTATTCTTCTGGGGAAGCTTTCGACTTCGAGGTTCACGACGACCACGTGGATCTTGAACCTCTGGTCAGGGATGCGGTGGTGCTGTCACTGCCGTTCCAGCCGGTGTGCCGACCGGACTGCCCTGGTCTCGACCCCGAGACCGGCGAGCGGTTGGCCGATCTGCCGGATCGCGAAACCCCGCAGAACATCGATCCTCGATGGGCTGCGCTCGCTGAGTTCCCCGCTTCCGATGACGCCGCCGGCCGGGGCAGTTCGTCCGAACGAGCCGGCTCCCCAGACAGAGAAGAGTAGAGACATGGCTGTTCCCAAGCGGAAGAAGTCGCGCAGCAACACCCACGCGCGCCGTTCGCAGTGGAAGGCGGAGGTTCCCAACCTCGTCAAGACCGTCGAGAACGGCAAGGTGACGTACAGCCTTCCGCATCACGCGAAGGTGGTCGAGGACTCGGCCGGTACCCCGCTCTTCCTGGAGTACAAGGGCCGCAAGGTCGCCGACGTCTAGTCGCGGATCGCACGTGAGAGAACGTGCGGAATCTCAGGCGCGCACCGTCACGGGTGCGCGCCTGAGTCGCATGCCCGGCGAATCCGCCGATGTGAGCGAGCTGCAGGCCCGGCTGGGCGTGCGGATCGACCCCGAGCTGTTGACGCTTGCGCTGACGCACCGCTCGTACGCGTACGAACACGGCGGCATCCCGAACAACGAGCGCCTCGAGTTCCTCGGGGACTCGATCCTCGGGCAGGCCGTCACGGTGAAGCTGTTCCGCGAGAACCCACGCCTCGACGAGGGCGGACTCGCGAAGCGCCGGGCGTCGCTGGTGAGTAGCGTGGCCCTCGCCGAGGTGGCGAGGGGGATCGGGCTGGGGGAGTTCATCCTGCTCGGCCGCGGTGAGGGCTCGAGCGGCGGAGCGGACAAGTCGTCCATTCTGGCCGACACCGTCGAGGCCATCATCGGCGCCGTGTACCTCGACGCCGGAGGCGACGTCGCGACCGACCTCGTGCTCCGCCTCATCGAGCCGTTGCTGGAGAACCCCGACCGGTTCGGTGCGGCGATGGATCCGAAGACCAGCCTGCAGGAGCTGGCGGCGCGCCACGCCGCTCCGCCGCCGCAGTACGTGGTGACCGACACCGGCCCCGACCACAACAAGACGTTCCACGCGACGGTCACGGTCGACGGCGTCGTCACAGCGACAGGCGAGGGCACGAGCAAGAAGAACGCCGAGATGGCCGCCGCCCTTCAGGCGTGGACCCTGGCCAGCGCGCGCGACGGCCATGCCAGAGCTTCCCGAGGTTGAGGTGGTGCGGGCCGGTCTCGAGCCCGCCGTCACCGGAGCAACCGTCGCATCCGTCGAGGTCATCGACGAGCGAGCCATCACCAGGCACGACCGTTCCCGCGGAGACCTGTCCGCGCTCCTGACCGGCCGTCGGATGCTCGGCGCCGCCCGCAGAGGCAAGTTCCTCTGGCTGCCGCTCGGCCCGCGTCCCGGCACGAGTCCGGCCGCGGGCTCCGCCATCGACGCCGACGCACTGCTTCTGCACCTCGGCATGAGCGGCCAGGTGCTGCTGCGCGAGGCGGGCGCGCCGCTGGAGCGGCACGGCCGCGTGCGACTCGTGGTCGATCATCCCGAGCAAGGCGAGCTGGCCGTGCACTTCGTCGATCAGCGCACCTTCGGCTCACTCGCCCTCGACAGGATGCTGGGGACTCCGGACGGCGCGCCGGGCGGGTTCGGCGTCGACCAGACGATGGTGCCGAGTCAGGTGGCACACATCGCGAGGGACCCGCTGGATCCCGCCTTCAACGACGAGCGATTCCTGCGCGCTCTGGCGTCACGGCGCACGACGGTCAAACGAGCGCTGCTCGACCAGACGCTGATCAGCGGCGTCGGCAACATCTATGCGGATGAGGCGCTCTGGGCGGCCAGGGTGCACTTCGACCAGCCGACGGCGACCCTGTCGAGACGCAAGGCGCGGGAGCTCCTCGCCGAGGTGCGGGCCGTGCTCGCGAAGGCTCTGGCCGAGGGCGGCACGAGCTTCGATGCCCAGTACGTGAACGTGAACGGGGCATCCGGCTACTTCGCCCACAGCCTCAACGCGTACGGCCGAGACGGCCTGCCATGCCCGCGGTGCGGCACGCCCATGGTTCGGGCCTCGTTCATGAATCGGTCGTCGCACTACTGCCCGCGCTGTCAGCGGATCCGGGCTCCCCGGCGCTCCGTCGCCTAGGGCAGCAACACGATGCGGCGCCCCCGAACCAGGCCCGCTTCCACGTCCGCGTGCGCTGCTGCCGTGTCCTCAAGGCGGCGCCGCTCGATGGCGGGTACGGGCAAGGAACCCGATGCCATGGCGGCGCCGATGGCGTCCGCGGCCCTGCCTAGCTCCGCGACGGTGGCGTTGCTGATCGCGAAACCGACGATCGAGCGGTCGTGCGTGTACAGGTCGCCGAACCCGAACCCGTCGTGCCGGCGCATGCCGGCGATCAGCACGATGCGTCCACGGTCGGCGAGCAGGCCGACGGCCTGGGACAGGTCGAGCGAGCCTGACGTGTCGAGCCAGACATCAGCTCCCGTCGCAGCCGGCGCGTCGTCGCCTGAAGCCACTCGCGTGAGCGCGTGCTCCAGACGGGCCACCACGTCGGGATCGTGATAGTCGTAGGCGACGGCACCCATCGCCGCCAACCGCTCGAGTCCGCGGGCGCCTGCCGTGGTGACGACACCGGCACCCATGGACAAGGCGAACGCGACGGCGCACGAGCCCACGTTGCCGCCACCGCCGCCGACGAAGGCGGTGCCGCCCGGCCGGAGCCGGCCGTGCTCGACGAGGCCGAGCCAGGCCGTCGCCGCCGGGTGCGCGAGTGCGACCAGGTCGATCGGGTCGACGCCGTCGGGGATGCGGTACAGCCGCTCTCTCGGCACGGCGGCGAACTGCGCTGCAGCCCCCTGACGGCCGCCGTGGCCGAGGCTGTTGCACCACACCGCGTCTCCCGGGAGCAGGTCGGTGACGTCGGATGCCGTGTGCTCCACGCTGCCGACGAGGTCTCGTCCGACGACGAACGGGAAAGGCAGCGGGGTGCGGTAGGCGCCGCTGCGCACGAACGTGTCGACATGGTTCACGGTCGTGGCGGTCACCCGCACGAGCACCTCGCCTGGCCTCGTCTCCGGAATCGGCAGGTCTTCCACCCGGATGCCGTCGGCCGGCCCGGTCGAGTGGATGACGGCCGCCCGCATGGTCCCACCGCGCATGGGACCAACCTACGGCGTGGTCGAAGAAGCCGACGGCGAGGTCCAGCACGGCAGTTCTACCTGGAACGACGCTCCCCATGGCGTGTTCGCGGTGTCGAGCGCCTGGAGCGTGCCGCCGAGACGTGTGATCAGACGTTGGGCGATGGACAGTCCGAGTCCGGTGCCGACCGCACGCGTCTGGCGATATCTGTCGTGGAGCGCACCGCGGACGAAGGCATCCTGCCGGTCCTCCGGCGTCAGGCCGGCGCCCGTGTCGCTGACGGTGATGGCAATGCGGTTCGAGCCGCCTGCCGGCCGCCACCGGTCGGCGTCGACCGCTCCCTGCACGTGCGCCCCGATCTCCACGACACCATCGGCCGGAGTCACTCGCAGCGCGTTCTCCAGCAGACCGTCGATGATCTGACGCAGCCGGTGCGCATCCGTGTTCGCGACGATCTCGGGGGCCGCGTCGCACCTGAGTTCCACCCCGCCGGCCGCGGCAACGGCACTCCACGCTGCGACGGCCTCGCGGAGAACGATGGCGATGTCGACGGGACCGAGTTCGGCCGTGAAATCGTGAGCCTCCAGGCGAGCCAGCTCAAGAAGGTCGGCGACGAACCGGTCAAGGCGACGCGTCTCGGTGAGCATCGTGGCACCCACCTCGCGCGAGTTCTGTGCATCGACGACGCCGTCGGCGAGAGCTTCCGCGTACCCGCGCAGAGCGGTGAGCGGGGTGCGCAGGTCGTGCGAGATGGAGAGCAGGAACTCCCGCTGCCGCGCCTCGCTCACGCTCAGCGCCTCGTCGAGCTCGTCGAGAGCGCCGACGACATCGGACACCTCGGCAGTTCCCGTCCTCGGCAGTTCCACGTTGCGGTCGCCCCTGGCCAACCGTCGTGCAGCGGCGGCTGTCCTGGACAGCGGGCGTGACACGGCTCCGGCCAGCAGGATGCCCGCGACGATCGCCACAGCAAGCCCGATGGCCAGCGCGATGAGCAGCTGCCCCGTCACCCTCGACGCTGCGGAGTCGACCGAGGTCTGCGTTCTGGCGACGACGACCGTTCCCCCGCTCACTGTCGGGCGCGCCTCGACGATGAATCTCCTGCCGTCCAGCACGACCGTGGTCGACAACGGCGAGTTCTGTGCCAGTCGCTGCCGCACCCTGGGGCGAAGCACGACGCCGATCGTCCCCGTCACGGATCCGTCACTGGCGATGAGCGCGATCTTCGGCGAGTTTCCACCGGCCGACTGGCCCTCGACACGCTGCTCGAGCTGCGCCTCCGGAAGCGCGGCGAGCTCCTCGGCAAGGGTGGACGCCTCCGTTCGGGCGTCGCTGAGTGAGGCCGCGCGCACGAGCCCGAGCGAGACGGCACCGGCCACGACGGCTGCCACCAGCGCGACGGCCACGGTGGTGAACACGATGCGACCCGCGAGTGTGCGGGGGAGGAGGCGCATGCCGTCGACCTACCGGGATGCGCCCGCTCGCGTCTCCGCGTCGGACCGTTGCGGAGAAGGCGGGTCGATCGCGTAGCCGACGCCGCGGACGGTGCGGATGCCGGACAGCGGGCCGAGCTTCGACCGCAGTTGAGCGATGTGCACGTCGACCGTCCTCCCCGAGGCGTAGTCGGCATGACCCCAGACCGAGGACAACAGCTGCTCGCGCGTGAACACCCTGCCCGGGGAACGGATCAGGTGCAGAAGCAGGTCGAACTCGGTGGCCGTGAGCGCCAGCTCCCGACCGTCGAGTGCTGCCATCCTCGTGTCCTGATCCAGCACGAGGGTCCCGAGGCGGACTTCGTGCCGAGTCGGGACTCCGTGCGCGCGCCTGAGCACCACCTTGAGCCTGGTCACGAGCTCGCGCGGCGAGAACGGCTTGGTCAGATAGTCGTCACCACCGAGCTCGAGTGCCACGAGGCGTTCGATCTCGTCGTCTCGAGCCGTGACGAAGATGACGGGCGTCCAGTCGTCCTCCGCCCGAAGCCGCCGGCACAGTTCGATCCCGTCAACGCCGGGGATGCCCACGTCCAGCACGACCGCGACGGGGCGACGGGCGCGGATGACGGCCATGGCGGCGTCTCCGCCGGCGACCACTTCGACGCCGAACCCCGCTCGTGAGAGGTACAGCCGCTCGAGGTCGGCGATGGCGCGCTCGTCCTCCACGACGAGGACCAGTCCGGAAGCGGCATCCATGCACCCCATTCAAGCCGCTCGGGGATGGCGTTGGACGAACCCGATGGGCCTCACAGAGAACGCTTACGTTGCCCGAACACACGCCCCACTCGACGCGCACACGCGCTTGGAATGCTGTCTTCGAACCGAGCAGGAATCGAAGGGAACAGCCATGACGAGATCGCAACCACAGACCGAGAACGCAGGGCTGGGCCACGTCGCGTCCCCGGCGAACACATCGAGCCATCCGGAACGAGAGGCGGGCACGGGGCTCCCGCCGCGAAGGAGAGGGCGGCGGGTCGTCTTCGCCGCGACGGGCCTGGCCGCAGCGGCTCTCGTTCTGGGTGGCGTGGCGTGTGCGACATTGCCGGCTACCGCTGCACCGACGGTCGCCGTTCGCAGCGTCGTCGCACCCGACGCTTTGGCTGCGATGGCGAGCTCCGGATCCGGCAGCGGATCGTGCGGCGGGGTTCTGCTGGTGCTGAAGCACGACTACGACCGACTCCCCGACGCACTGCGCAAGGACGTCGCCTCCGCGGCCCATCAGTCCTCGACGTCGGCACGACACGCAGCGCTGCAGAGTGTGCTGAAGAAGGCTTACTCCGGCGACTACGGTGCCGCAGTCGAGTCCGCAGCACACAACAAGAAGACGCTCGCGGGTGTGAAAGCGGCATGGGACAGGCTTCCGTCAGCGCTCCGCGACGACGTGAAGAAGGCCAGATCGGCGAACGGCGACGCGAGGACCGCCGACATCAAGGCGATCGTCTCGAAGGCGGCGTCAGGTGGATACGGCGAGCGAGTGAAAGACGTCGCTGCCAAAGTGGGTGACCGGCTCGCGAGGTGCGAGGCGCATGCGAAGGGCTCGACGCCCTCGGGAACAGGTACACCCGGTGCGCCGGGAACCAGTGCGCCGGGAATCAGTGCACCGGCGCCGACTGCGCCGCACACGAGCGCCCCATCCACAAGCGCACCGGCTCCCACTCCGACCACGGGTGCCTGAGTGTTCAGTCGCGGTGCTTCTGCCAGTTGCCGTTGAGTGCTGAAGGCACGAAACCGAGAGCGTCGTTGATCGCCAGCATCGGACCGTTCTCGGCGGCGTTCCACGTGAGGATGCGCTCGACGCCCGGAGCCACGGACGTCAGCGCACGCAGATTGGCCAGCTTGACGGCGAGGCCGAGCCGATGACCGCGATGAGCGCCCACCACGAGCGTGTCCCACTGCTCGACCTTCTTCGAGCCCTGGGCGACGAGCAGGATCGTGTAGGCGACGACGTCCCCTGTCGCCTCGTGCACGGCGGCGGCCACGAGCGCCGGTTCGCCCGCCTCGATCCAGCGCTGTTCCTCTTCGCGAACGCGCTCCGCGTCCCAGTGCTCCGGGTCGAGCACGATGCCGTCGTGCGGAACGTCCTCGACCATGCGAGCTCGCGCGGCGGCGTATCCGTCGACGAGTTCGTCTGGGCAGCGCATCCACCACGTCACGATGCGGTAGCCGCCTGAGCGGGAGTCGGCTTCGCTCTGCAGCCGCTCGCGCACGGCATCCGTTAGCGGCAGGCTCAGACGGCTCACGAGCTCGACCTGTCCGAGTCGATAGCCGGAGGCGAGCGCGAAGCGTGTCACATCGTCGGCGGGAAGGCCGGTGGGGCCGGCCTCCGGCGCCACCGTCTGTGCACCAGGCGGGATGTCGGCGATCACATGCTCGGTGAACGTCGAGATGTCGACGCGGCCGGCGTCGGCCACGAGCTCCTCGCCCTGGCGCAGGAGCGCCGTGCCGATGCCGTGCCGCCGGGCGGCCGGGATCACATGCACCTCTACCTCGGCCGTTGTGGCGTCCTCTTCGAGCGGCACGGTGACGATGAGCCGTCCCGTCGGAACGTCGTCGAGGCGCGCGAGATACAGCATCCGAACGCGGAACGGGCTCGGTCGATACCAGGCGAGCTGATCGGCGGGGTCGTACACGAAGTCGTCGTTGTGCCACAGGTGCAGGGCGCAGTCGTTGCCCACGTCGACGAATCCGGCGAACGCGCCGTCGGTGTCGGCATCCATGCTCTCGGGCACCGTCACCCGTTCGATCCTCACCTGCACCGGTGCGCGCCCCCTCTCCTCGCCCGCAACGAGCGAGACCCTCGGTCCCATCCTCGCGAGGAACGGCGTCGCGCGCACCCTCACCTCGATGAGGTCGGCACGTGCGAACCTGGTCCGCCCCACGGCTGCGTCAATCGGCAGACCGGCCTCTTCTCCTGCCGGGAAGCCCGCCCGTGGTCGGGTACCTTAGACACGCGGCCCGCGGCGGGCAGGAGAGGGGGCGCCGGTTGCATCTGAAGAGCTTGACGCTCAAGGGCTTCAAGTCCTTCGCTCAGCCGACGACCTTCGCGTTCGAGCCGGGTGTCACCTGCATCGTCGGTCCCAACGGCTCCGGCAAGTCGAACGTGGTCGACGCCCTCGCCTGGGTGATGGGGGAGCAGGGCGTCAAGACGCTCCGCGGCGGCAAGATGGAGGACGTCATCTTCGCCGGCACATCCACGCGAGGACCGCTCGGACGCGCCGAGGTCACGCTCACGATCGACAACGCCGACGGGGCGCTGCCGATCGAATACTCCGAGGTGACGATCAGCCGCACGCTGTTCCGCAACGGCGGCAGCGAGTACGCGATCAACGGCAAGCAGTGCAGGCTGCTCGACGTGCAGGAGCTGCTCAGCGACTCGGGGCTCGGGCGCGAGATGCACGTCATCGTCGGGCAGGGCCAGCTGGATGCCGTGCTGCACGCGAGCCCCGACGACCGGCGGGGCTTCATCGAGGAAGCAGCCGGCATCCTCAAGCATCGCAGGCGCAAGGAGAAGACCCTGCGCAAGCTCGAGGCGATGCAGACCAATCTCACGCGGCTGAGCGATCTGGCCGGAGAGATCCGCAGGCAGTTGAAGCCGCTCGGCGCTCAGGCCGAGGTGGCGAGAGAAGCGCAGACCATCGCGGCCATCGTGCGCGACGCCAGGGCGCGGTTGCTGGCGGATGAGGTCGTCTCGCTGCGCACCGCGCTCGACGACTACTCTCGCGACGAGTCCCAGCGGCACAGCGAGCGCATCGTGCTGCAGGAGCAGCTCGAGCAGAAGCAGCTGCGGATCGCCCGCATCGAACAGGAGCAGGTGAGCGATGCCGTCGACGCGGCACGACGCACGGCTTTCGCACTCGAGTCCGCGCAGGAGCGGCTTCGCTCCCTGTTCACGCTCGCCAATCAGCGTCTGGCCCTGCTCGGCTCTCAGGGAGACCTGTCGGAATCCGCGCGCACGGTCACGCCCGCGATGATCGAGGAGTCCAGGGCGGAGGCGGCGCTGCTTCGCGACGGTGTCGCCGAGGCCGATGCCGCCGTGACGGCGGCGCAGGCGGCCACTCGGGCGGCACGGTCACGGCTCGACGCGCTCGACGAGCAGATCGCGGCGCAGAGCGCACTCGTGTCCCGGCACGATCTCGAGCTCTCCAAGCTCGCCGGGCAAGCGGATGCCGCCGCTCAGCGCCTTGCCGCCCTCCGGGGCGAGGTGCTGCGTCAGCGGAACCAGCTCGAGGCGGCCGAGCAGCGGCGGACGGCGGCGGAAGAGGCGCTTGCCGACAGCCAGGGGGCCTCACCGCTCGGCCCCGATGCGCAGTCCGAGCTCGCGGAGGCGTACGAGGTGGCGCAGGCATCCGTGTTCGACGCCGAGGCCGAGATCGAGAGGCTTCGAGACGAGCTGCGCACTCTGGAGCGCGAGCGGGATGCGCTGTCCGGACAGGTGAACGCGCTGGGCCGCGCGCTCGAGGCGAGGGACGGCTCGGCTGCGCTCATCGCAGCGGGCCGCCCCGGCGTGGAGGGCCGGGTGGCGGATGCCATCAAAGTCGAACCCGGGTACGAGACGGCCATCGCGGCCGCACTCGGGTCGCTGGCCGACGCCGTCCTCGTGAGCGACAGGGACACCGCCGTGTCGGCCGCCCGGTTCGCGTCCGCCGAAGACCTCGGCTCGATCGAACTCGTCGTCGAGGGCGGAAGCGGTGACCGGAACGGGAACGCGCTCCCGGCCGGCCTCACGCTTGCGCAGAGTGCTCGCACGGCCGACCAGCTGCTCGTCGTGGCGAGCGAAGGCATCCGCGCGCTGCTGCGGCACGTCGTGGTCGTGCCCGATCTGGATGCCGCACACCAGGCGTGGCCGCAGGTGGCCGACACCGATACCGTGCTCGTGACTCGCGGCGGCGAAGTGCTCTCCGCCTACACACTCAGAGGCGGCTACGGTGCCGGCGCCGGCCGCATCGAACTGCTGGCGGAACGGGATACCGCCGCGGCGCGTCTGGAGGAGCTGGACAGGGCGATCGCGACGGCGAAGTCCGAACACGACGGCCAACGCGAGGCGCTTCAAGCGGCGAAGCAGTCGTCTGCCGCCGCCCTCACGCAGCTGCGGGCCTACGACGCCCAGCTCGCCGAGCAGACCGAGAAGACGAGCCGCCTGGCGGCGCAGCTGGAGGCCGCCAACGCGGAAGCGGAGCGGATGGCGCGCGGCATCGCGGAGTCGGAGGCCAAGGTCGACGAGGCCGAGCGCGCTGCCGAAGCCGCTTCTCGTGCGCACGAGGCGCATGCATCCAAGCCTCGCCCGATCCTCGATGTGGGAGAGCGCGACGCCATCGCGGCCGAGCTCGAGGCGTGCCGCGAGGCCGAGGTGCAGGCGCGGCTCGCCGGTGAGACGGCGCGCGAGCGCGTGCGTGCCGAGGAGACGAGAGCCGCGTCCCTGGTCAAGCGCCTCGAGGCCGAGCGTGCGGCCGCCGCAGAGGCGGCACGACGCGAGGTGGTGCGACGCCATCAGGTGCAGGCGGCGGAACGCGTCATCGCGGCGCTTCCTCCCGTGCTCGACTCGGTCGACCGGTCAGTGAGCCAGGCGAGAACGGAGCTCGCCGCTGCCGAGGCGGCGCGGGCCGGGCAGAACGAGGAGTTGCTCGCCCTCCGCCGCGACGAGGCATCCCTTCGCGACCGGCTCCAGGCTGTCAGCGAAAGCGTGCACGGTCTCGAACTGCAGATCTACGAGAAGAAGCTGCACCTCTCGTCGCTGCTCGAGCGGGCGGGCAGCGAGCTGGGCCTCGTCGAGGAGGTGCTCATCGCGGAGTACGGGCCGGAGACGCTCATTCCTTCGGAGACGGAAGGCGGCGAAGGGCGTCCGTTCGTGCGCGAGGAGCAGGAGAGACGACTGCAGGATGCCGAACGCAAGTTCGCCCGTCTCGGACGCGTCAACCCGCTCGCCCTCGAGGAGTTCGCGGCGCTGGAGCAACGCCACAAGTTCCTCACCGAGCAGCTCACCGATCTGACGAACACGCGCAAGGACCTGCTCACGATCATCGCCGAGATCGACGAGCGCATGCAGGGCATCTTCGCCGAGGCGTTCGAAGACACCAGGCGCACGTTCTCCGAGGTGTTCCCCGTGCTGTTCCCCGGCGGAAGCGGCAGCATCAGGCTGACCGATCCTGACGACCTGCTCACCACCGGCATCGAGGTCTCCGTTCGCCCCGCCGGGAAGAAGATAGAGCGTCTCTCGCTGCTCTCCGGCGGTGAGCGGTCGCTGGCGGCCGTCGCCTTCCTGCTCGCCATCTTCAAGGCCAGGCCGAGCCCGTTCTACATCATGGACGAGGTGGAGGCGGCCCTCGACGACGCCAACCTGGGACGCCTGCTCACCACGTTCGAAGACCTGCGGGAAGACAGCCAGCTCATCGTCATCACGCACCAGAAGCGCACCATGGAGATCGCGGACGCGCTCTACGGCGTCTCGATGCGTCAGGACGGCGTCTCGGCTGTCGTCGGGCAGCGCGTCGCCGAGCGGGAAGCCGGGCGCGCGGTCAGCGACGACGCCCGCAAGACGGCCTGAGCCGGCTCTTCCTTCCCGTCCTCGTCGCCCGTCCTCGTCGTCCTTCCGGTCCGCGTCGTCCTTCAGGTCCCGTCGTCGTGTTCTTCGTCGTGTTCGGCGTGTCACGGCGCGGGCGGACTCGCGGAGCCGAGGTCGGCTGGCCGGCACGGCCGGGCGGGATCAACGGTCGAGTTCGCGCGCCGCTCGGATGGTGCCCTGAGGGTCGCGTTCCGCCTTGAGCCGTCGAAGCCGGGCAATGGAGCTCTCGTTGTAGGCGTCGGCCAGCGTCGCGCGGTCGTCCAGCAGCGTGCCGACGTTGCCGGTCGCCGGTGTCGTTCGCACGGCGGTATCCAGCGGGGCGAATGC
The DNA here is from genome assembly GCF_035547335.1 of Humibacter sp. Taxonomy (GTDB): domain Bacteria; phylum Actinomycetota; class Actinomycetes; order Actinomycetales; family Microbacteriaceae; genus Humibacter. The sequence goes on from NZ_DASZVF010000045.1 coordinate 129,625, forward strand.
CGCCGTGGCGCCGCCCAGTTGCGCCGCATCGCTCACGGTCATTCCGGCGCCGACGTAGGCAGGGGCGGCGACAGGGGCGGAGACCGTTCGTTCGTGGTCGCCTGCACGCAGCGCGCCACCGAGCGGTCGCACCTCCATGCGACTCAGCCCGCGCGCGGACCCCTCGCGGAACGCCTCGACCAGGCCCGCGGCCGACGTGGCGTCGTAGCCGCTGGAGGCACTGCTCCAGTCCGCATACGTCATGGGGTCGACCGGCTCGGCCGCCACGGCCGCCAGAGAGCCGATGCCGAACACGCCGATCGTGTCGGCTACCGGCTGCCCGACGGCGTGCAGCGGCTCGACGAGCGGCGCACCCGAGTCGGCGCCGCCGATATGTAGCACGTCCACGGACGCCAGCGTCTTGCCGCGCAGGGCGTCTGGCAGCTGCGGCACGTCGGGAAAGTTGAGCATGCCGAACGCGAGACCGAGGGTCGGCTGCTCGCGCGCGACGTCGAACACGGCGGTGAGCAGGTCGGCGGCGCGGTCGGGGGTGAACGTGAGCTTGCCGCCGTAAAGCTCGTCGCCGTCGAAGAGCGAGAACTCGATCGCCGTGACGACGCCGAACAGGCCTCCGGCGCCCCGAAGCGCCCACATGAGCTCCGGGTCGCGCTCCTCGGTCACCCGCAGGGCCGCACCGGAGGCGTCGACCAGGTCGACCGCCGTGATGGCAGGGGCCTGCAAGCCGTACGTGCGTCCGAACAGCGAGTGACCGCCGCCGAGCGAGTAGGCCACGACGTTGACGGCGGGGTTGCTGCCCGCGAGCGCGATGAGCCCCGTCGCATCCAGCCGCGGCAGCACGGTGCGCCAGTTGACACCGGCGCCGACCCGGGCCGTTCGGCGCTCCACGTCGATCGTGATCTCGTCGAAGGCACGCGGGCGCACCAGGATCACATCGGCGAGGTCGCGTCCTGCGGAGTGCCCGTTCGGCTGCGTCAGAACGCCGAGGCCGGATGCCGCGGCCGCCCGCACGATCGCCTGAACGTCAGGGACATCCGCCGGAATGGCGACCGCTGCGGGTCGCTGATCGACGCCGAGATTCCAGGCGCGCCTGGCCTCGTCGTATCCTGCGTCGGCGGGAAGGAACAGGCTGCCTGAGAGGCGGGAGCGGAGCGCGTCGAGTTCGGATTCCGTCTGCATGGCCCGACGCTATCCGCCACCGCCGACAGCCGCGAGGGTGCACTCGCACATGCCACCCTCAATCACCCCTATCGCGGCTGCGCCGCTCAGGGGACTCAATCGGGTGGCATGTGCAAGCGAGCTCGCACATGCCACCCTCAATCGCCTCTATTGCGGCTGCGCCGCTCAAAGACTCAATCGGGTCGGGCATGCGAGCGAGCTCGCACGCCCGACCCTCAATCGCCTCTACGCTGGAGGGCATGGCTGAACGCTCCTGGTCGCTTGCTGGCGCGCTCCGCGGCATGTTCGCGAAACGCACGATCGACGAGGAGACCTGGGACGACCTGGAGGCCGCGCTCATCACGGCCGACTTCGGCCCCTCGGTCACCGAGGCCATCGTCGACGAGCTGCATCAGAAGGTCGACAGGTACCGCACGACCGATCCGGCCGACCTGCAGCGCATGCTCCGCGAGACCATCGAGGAGCGCCTTGTGCGATTCGACCCCACGCTGAACCTCACCGAGCGCCCGGCCGTGGTGCTCGTCGTCGGGGTCAACGGAGTCGGAAAGACGACGACGATCGGCAAGTTCGCCAAGTTCCTCCGCAACTTCGATCGTTCCGTCGTGGTCGGCGCGGCCGACACGTTCCGTGCGGCCGCCGTCGAACAGCTCGCCACGTGGGCGGGGCGCGCCGGTGCGCAGATCGTGCGGCCGCAGCAGGAGCGGCAGGATCCGGCATCCGTCGCCTTCCAGACGGTCGAGTACGCCAAGAACACCGGCACCGAGATCGTCATCATCGACACCGCGGGCAGGCTGCACACCAAGGGCGGTCTGATGGACGAGCTGTCCAAGATCAAGCGCGTCGTGGAGAAGCAGGCGCCCATCGCCGAGGTGCTGCTCGTGCTCGATGCGACAACCGGTCAGAACGGTCTCGCGCAGGCGCAGGCCTTCATCGAGCACGCCGGCGTGACGGGGCTCGTGCTCACCAAGCTCGACGGGTCGGCGAAGGGCGGCTTCGTGCTCTCCGTGCAGGAACGCACCGGACTGCCCATCAAGCTCGTCGGGCAGGGCGAGGGCATCGGCGACCTCACGGGCTTCACCCCGCACGTCTTCGCACAGCAGCTGGTCGGCTGACGGAGGCTGGGATGGCGATCGAACACGACTTCTTCGGCATCGTCGACGAGGACTCCACCGGTGGTCTGCACTGGAGCGAGACCGTCGACGTGGCCGAGCAGCCGGTGCAGGTCGAGCTGACGGCCCCGAACGCCGACGACGTGGCTGAGAGTGGTCTGGATGCCGCTGCCGCCGTCATCCGGTCGCTCGAGGGGCTGGATGCACGTGCTCGCGACGCGCTCGTCGCCGAACTGAGCGAACGCGGTTCCGTCACGACGCAGTACATCGACCACCAGGTCGACGACATGGGGGAGTCGCTGCTCGATCTGCTCGTGCACAACTCGGGCGACATCGCCATGGACGTGCTGCGGTCGCTGCAGCTGCTCAGCGTCGTGCTGCACCCGGAGGCCACGGAGGACGATGCAGCGTTCGCGGTGTTCACGTACTCGATCGACCCCGACGAGACGGATGCTGTTCTGCAGGTGAGCTTCGACGATCGCGGCGACGTCGTCGGCGTCGACGACGGCGAATAGGTCACCGCTACCGCTGGTTGAGCTTGTCGAAACCAGCCGAACTCGCGGCGTCGGTTTCGACAGGCTCAACCTGCGGTGTGGGGGTGCGGACGGCGAATCGTCAACCGGCGGTGGCGTACGCCACGCGATCAGAGTGCTCCGTTACCATGGACCCCACCATGGCTACCTTCGGCACCCTCTCCGACCGGCTCACCGAGACCTTCAAGAACCTTCGCACCAAGGGCAAGCTGTCCGCTTCGGATGTCGACGGCACGGTGCGCGAGATCCGCCGCGCGCTGCTCGACGCGGACGTCTCTCTCGACGTCGTCAAGCAGTTCACGGCGACCGTTCGCGAGCGCGCGCTCGGAGACGAGGTCAACAAGGCGCTGAACCCCGCCCAGCAGGTGGTGCAGATCGTCAACGAGGAGCTGATCGGCATCCTCGGCGGTCAGCAGCGCCGCCTGGAGTTCGCGAAGAAGCCGCCGACGGTCATCATGCTGGCCGGCTTGCAGGGCGCTGGAAAGACGACCCTGGCCGGAAAGCTCGCGAAGTGGCTCAAGAAGGACGGCCACACGCCCATGCTGGTCGCAGCCGACCTGCAGCGGCCGAACGCCGTGACCCAGTTGCAGGTGGTGGGCGAGCAGGCCGGCGTGCCGGTGTTCGCGCCCGAGCCCGGCAACGGCGTCGGCGATCCGGTGCGCGTCGCCAAGGACGCCGTCAAGCAGGCGGAGCGCCAGCAGTACGACGTTGTCGTGATCGACACGGCCGGGCGCCTCGGCATCGATGCACAGCTCATGAAGCAGGCGTCGGACATCCGCAAGGCGACGAATCCCGACGAGGTGCTGTTCGTCATCGACGCGATGATCGGACAGGACGCCGTGAACACCGCGAAGGCGTTCCAGGAGGGCGTCGACTTCACGGGTGTCGTGCTGACCAAGCTCGACGGCGACGCGCGAGGCGGTGCCGCGCTCTCGATCGCGTCGGTCACCGGCCGGCCGATCATCTTCGCATCGACGGGTGAGACGCTCGACGACTTCGAGCCGTTCCACCCCGACCGCATGGCGAGCCGCATCCTCGACCTGGGCGACGTGCTCACGCTCATCGAGCAGGCGCAGCAGGCGTTCGACGAGGAGGAGGCCCGCAAGGTCGCGGAGAAGTTCGCGACCGACAGCTTCACACTCGACGACTTCTTGAAGCAGATGCAGCAGCTGCGCAACATGGGCTCGATCAAGAAGATGATCGGCATGCTGCCCGGCGCCGGAGCGATGCGTCAGCAGCTCGACCAGTTCGACGAGTCGGAAGTGGTCCGCACCGAGGCGATCATCCAGTCCATGACGCCCGCTGAGCGCACGAACCCCAAGCTGCTGAACGGATCCCGTCGCCTGCGCATCGCCAAGGGCTCCGGCATGACCGTGACGGACGTGAACCAGCTCGTCACGCGGTTCGAGCAGGCCTCCAAGATGATGAAGACGGTCGCCAAGGGCGGCGTGCCGAACGTTCCCGGCATGGGTCCCATCCCCGGTGCCGGATTCGCGGGCCGCAAGCAGCAGCAGAAGAAGAAAGGCAAGTCCTCGCGCTCTGGCAATCCGGCGCGGCGGGCGGCGGAGAACGCCGCACTGGCCTCTGGCGTCAAGCCGGCCGGATCGTCCGCCGGCGGATCCGGATTCGGCCTCGGCGGTCAGAACCCGGCCGGCCAGAACGCGGGCGGCCAGAAGCCGCCGACGGGCGAGGAGCTGGCCGCCGTGCAGAGGCTGTTCGGCCGCGGCTGACCTTTCGGGGTCGCTGCCGCACGGCCGGGCGCGTCCACTCGCGCCTATTCGGCTCGTGCCTGTTCGGCCTGTGCCTATTCGAGGCCGTTGCGCAGCTCCCGGGTGAGCGAGGAGACCACGGCGGGCAGGCTCCCGCCGTTCGCCTGAGCGACGGCGAGCTGTCTCTGATAGCTCACGCCGCGATCCAGGATGCGCTCCACGTCGGCCAGCTCGTTCTCGCATCCGAGCCGCTCCGCGATCGGCGCCAGCTCCGTCACGAGGGCGCGGATGCCGTCGGCGACCCTTCCCTGCGCGCCGCCCGGGTCGAGGATGATGTCGGCGTCGATGCCGTACCTCGCCGCTCGCCACTTGTTCTCGCGCACGAACCACGGCTGCAGTGCGAGCGGCACCTCGCCCTCGTCGAGCTGTGTCGACATCCTCTCCACGAGGCAGTGGATGACGGCGGCCAGCGCGCCCAGTTCGCTCGCCGTCGACACGCCGTCGCACGCCCGCATCTCCACGGTGCCCCAGTGCGGCGACGGCCGGATGTCCCAGCGCACCTCGGTGTAGTCGCGGATGATGTCCGTCGTCACCAGGTCGTCGACGTAGCCCTCGTAGTCGCTCCACCTGCTCATCTGCCACGGGAGACCCGCGGTGGGCAGCTGCTGGAACATGAGCGCGCGATTCGACGCATAGCCGGTCGCGACGCCGCCCCAGAACGGGCTGGACGCGCTGAGCGCCTGCAGGTGCGGATAGAACGTCAGCAGGCCGTTCAGGATGGGCAGGACCTTGTCGCGGCTCTCGATGCCCACGTGCACGTGCACACCCCAGATGAGCATCTGCCTGCCCCACCACTGCGTGCGCTCCAGCAGATGCTCGTAGCGCTCCGACGGCGTGGGCTTCTGGTCGAACCATTGCGCGAACGGATGCGTGCCCGCGCACATCAGCTCGACATCCATCGAGTCGGTCACGGTGCGCACCCGCTCCGTGAGGCGCTGGAGGTCGGCCACGGCATCCGGAACCCTGTGGTGCACACCGCTGACGAGCTCGAGCGTGTTGAGAAGAAGCTCGTGCGTGATCTGCGGATGCTCGCTGCCGTCGCCAGGACCCAGTTTCGGCAGCACCTCCGGCGCGGCCTGCACCAGATCGCCTGTGTCGCGGTCGACGAGCGCGATCTCCCACTCGATGCCCACGGTTGAGCGTTCAGAGGGCGAGAACTCGATCGGCATTGCGCCGCCCCTCTCCGAGCGTGGCAGGCCCGGCGATCACGGAATTCCGCGGAAAGTCCCCTTCAGGGGGACTCGACCGCTAGCCTAGCGTTCGCCGTGGAGTCACGATGACGGCGCGTCGCAGCAGCGTCGAGGCCCGTCGTCCCCGTCTCCTCCGGCAAGGCACAGGCGCCTCGGCAGTTCCTGTCCGTGTCGCACATGCGTGTCGCCACCAAGGGCCGCCGGGCGGAGATAGCGAAGGTGATTATGCGACTGATCGTTCAAGGAACCCGTAACCGGCTGCACGACGAACTGGACATCCCGGTTTCGAAATACCACGCTCATCGCGCACTCGTGCTGGCGTCGCTGGCCGAGGGCACGAGCGTCATCACGGGGCTCTCGGCGACGAGGCAGATCGAATGGACGGTCAGTGTGCTCCGCGCGCTGGGCGCCAGGATCGACGAGACGACCGACGGATACGTCATCCAGGGCGTCGGCAGCCGTGGCTACCGGACGTCGGATGTCGTGGAACGCGGATCCAGCGGCCCGGAGGGGCTCCTGAATGTCGGGTCGAGCGGTACGACGCTGTACTTCATGACCGGGCTCGCCTCGCTCGCCGACAAGCCGATCACGCTCACCGGCATGAAGTACTTCCGGCGTCGTCCGATCAAGGCCCTGCTCGACTCCCTCGAGCAGATGGGCGTGCAGCTGGAGAGCACGAACGACTGCCCGCCGATCACCGTGCAGCCGCGCCGTCCGCGTGGCGGCGACGTGTCCATCGCCGGAACGCTCTCGCAGTGGCTGAGCGGACTGCTGCTGCTCGCGCCGTTCGCGGAGACCGACACCACCGTCCACGTCACAGGCGGCGCGCTCAACGAGCAGCCGTACGTCGACCTGACGGTGCGCATGATGCGCATGTTCGGGCTGCAGGTGGAGGTCTCCGACGACTGGCTGACGTATCGCATCCCCGCCTCGCAGACCGCCCGTGCGGCCGACTACCGCATCCCGCCGGACATCGGAGCAGCCGCGTTCGGGATCGTGGCGGCGGCGATCCACCCCGGCGACGTGCTCTTCAGGGGGATGTCGGCGACGAGCGCGGCCGAGACCGACCATCCGGAGGCGGACTTCCTCGACCTCGCCACCGGCATGGGCGTGCCTATGACGCGCGACGAGAAGACCGGATTCGTGCGCATCGCGCACGACGGTCTGCAGCTGAGGCCGATCGACGTGGACTGCGGTCCGATCCCCGATCTGCTGCCCGCTCTCGCCACGCTCGCGACGTTCGCCGAAGGCACCTCGCGCCTGCACAACGTGCGGCACATCCGCCTCAAGGAGTCCGACCGGGTGGCGGCCATGCTGCAGCTCAACCGGATGGGCGGACGCCTCGAGCAGGACCCGGACGAGCTGCGCATTACGGGCGTGAAGTCGCTCACCGGTGCGTCGATGTCGTCGTTCAACGACCACCGCGTGCTCATGTCGCTCGCGATCGCCGCCTCGACGGCATCCGGCGTCTCCACGCTCACGTATCCGCGGGCGTATCGCATCTCGTATCCGATGTTCCTCGACGAGATGAATGGCGTCGGCCTGAAGATGAACGTCGGCGCCCCCGTCGCCGAGGAGGAGATCGAGGTGCGCGGTTCCACGGCCGCCGAGGTGGAGGCGTCGCTCGCGGATGCGGCGACCCCGCTCGTGCTCACAGAAGCGGTGGCCGAGCGGGTGCAGCATGCACCGGACGAGCCCGCCGTGATGGAGGTCGAAGGCCACGCGCTCAGCACGCTGACCTGGCGTGAGCTGGGGGAGGAGGCCGACCGCGTCTCCGCCCTGCTCCTCGACCTCGGCGTTCGGCGCGGCGAGCCCGTCGCCGTGCAGCTGCCGAACTGGAGCGAGTTCGTGGCGATCGCACTCGGCATCATGCGCGTCGGTGCCGTGGTGACACCGATCATGCCCGTCTTCGGTCCTCGTGAGACCGCCATGACGCTCGCGAGGTCGCGGGCGAGGGTGATGTTCCTGCCTAACTACTTCAGGGGCAGGCAGCCAGTCGTCGAGCTGCTGTCGGCGATCGACGAGGCGGACGCGCAGGGCAGGCGCCTCGCCGTCGAGCACGTCGTGGTCATCCGCAGCGACCACAGGCACGGATCGGATGCCTCGGTGCAGATCCCGCCGATCCCCGGCGACGCCGTCGAGAACGCGAGGGCGACCGAATGGACGTGGCGCTACTACGACACGGCGCTCGCGGCCGTGCAGGTCGACCAGGATGCGATCGCCGCGGCCGCCCCGACGGCCGACGACTACTGCCAGCTGCTGTTCACGTCGGGCACGACGGGCGAGCCCAAGGGCGTGCAGCACACGTACCGCAGCCTCGGGCTCGCGACGGCGATGGAGGTGCGCCACCTCGCGCTGGACGCTTCCGACCGCATCTACGTGCCGTCGCCGCTGGCGCATCAGACCGGCTTCCTCTACGGCATGCTGCTGGCCTGGCGCCTGGGCGTGGCCGTGGTGATCCAGCCGGTCTGGGATGCCGACGTGGCCTTGAAGCGCGCCTTCGCCGAAGCGCGGGCGACGTTCGTGCAGGCGGCGACGCCGTTCCTGTCCGACCTCGTCTCGCGCGTCGAGGCGGGCTCCGCCGTGCCGGAGAGCCTGCGCATCTTCGTGGCGACGGGCGCGGCCGTGCCGCGGGCGCTCGCCGAGCGCGCGACGCGTGTGCTCGGCACGTCGGTGCTCGGCGCATTCGGCACGACGGAGACGTGCCTCGGCACGCTCGCCTCGCCGCAGGACCGGCCGGAGGACGCCTGGGGCAGCGACGGTCGCGCCCTGCCCGGCGTCGACATCCGCATCGTCGACGACGAGGGCTTCGAGGTGGCGGCAGGCGTGGAGGGCAACTACGAGCTGCGCTCGCCGACGGTGTTCGGCGGCTACCTGGAGCGCCCCGACCTCACGGCGGATGTCTTCACCGACGACGGCTGGTACCGCACCGGCGACCTCGCCACGCTGGATGCCGCCGGCTTCCTGCACATCACCGGTCGCGTCAAGGACGTCATCAACCGCGGTGGGGAGAAGATCCCGGTCGTCGAGATCGAGAACCTGCTCTACCAGCACCCGAAGGTCACCGACGTGGCGATCGTGGCCATGCCCGATGCGCGACTCGGCGAGCGGGCGTGTGCGTTCGTCGTGCCGGCTCTCGCCGATTCGGCCCTGACCCTCAAGGAGGTGCAGGATTATCTCGGCCGCCACGGCACATCCAAGTACTACTGGCCGGAGCGGATCGAGCTCGTCGACGCGTTGCCCCGCAACGTCGTGGGCAAGATCCAGAAGAACATCCTGCGCGAACGCGTGACCGCACTGGTGGCGGCCGAGTCGGCCGAACAGGACGGTGCAGGCCGGCGCGCCGAGAAGCATCCTGCAGACAAGAAGGAGAAGGCATGACGCAGGTCGTCGACGAGGAGTTCGAAGCCCTGAAGTCCCGGGTGACCGACTGGGTCACCGGACCGGGTGAAGAGTACGCGGAGCGCATCGAGGCGACGGGAACCCTTCCCGACGAGCTCTTCGGCGAGCTTCGCGACCTCGGATTCCTCAGCCTCGCCGCCCCCGAGCGGCTCGGCGGCGGCGGCATCCCGTTCCCGCAGTACCTCGAGCTGATGGAGATCGTCTCGCGGTCGCACGCGTCGATCCGCATGCTCGTGCACGTGATCAACGGCACCTGGCGGGCGATGGATCCCTTCATGACCGACGAGCAGCGCGAGACGTTCGTGGTGCCGTCGGTGAAGGGCGAGAAGCTCGTCGCGTTCACGCTGACCGAGGCGACGGGAGGCACGGGCGCCGACCTGCGCACCAGCGTGCGCCGCGAGGGCGACACGTACTACCTGAACGGCGAGAAGCACCTCATCACGTTCGGCGTGAAGTGCGACTGGTGGCTGCTCGGCGCGCGCCTGGAGGGCACGAGCGGGAAGGACGGCACCGTGGCGCTCATGGTGCCGAACACCGGCCTGCCCGGCGCCGAGGTGATCGACGACTCGCAGACCATGGGCGTGCACGGAACGGACCACGCGATCCTCAGGTTCCACGACACACCTGTGCCGGTCGCCAACCGGGTCGGCGAGGAGGGCCAGGGGCTCGACGTGCTGCTCGGCGGGTTCCTCCTGCCCAGCCGCGTCTCCGTGGCGATGAGCTGCGTCGGCCTGGCCGAGCGCGCACAGGAGCTGGCCGTGCAGTACGCGCAGCGCAGGGAGACCTTCGGCAAGAAGATCGCGGAGCGGCAGGCCATCCAGTTCCTGCTCGCCGAGAACTACGCCGACATCCAGGCGGCCAGGGCACTCGTGCTCGAGGCGGCCCGCGCCTACGAGAACGGCGAGCCGAACGCCGACGTGTTGTCCAGCGCATCCAAGATGGTGGCCGTCGACATGCTGACCAGGGTGACCGACAAGGCGCTGCAGGTGCACGGCGGTCAGGGCTACTGGAAGCGCAACCCGATCGAGCGCGTCTACCGGGATGCCAGGGCGCAGCGCTTCGAGGAGGGCACGAACGAGATCCAGAAGCTCGTCGTGAGCCGCGCCGTGCTCACCGGTCGCGTCTGACGCGCGACCGCATCCGCACGCGACGCATCCGAGCAGAACACCTCCCGGGCCGGACGCGCACCCGGCCGGCCCGATCGACGAGCACCAGAGAACGACAGGAGCAACCTTCCCCATGACCTCCGATTCACCCCGCGTCACCCTCATCACCGGCAGTTCCCGCGGCATCGGCAGCGTGCTGGCCCTCAAGCTCGCCGCCAAGGGCGAGCACGTGGTGGTCAACTACAAGAAGAACGCCGAGCTGGCCGAAGACGTCGTGCGCCAGGTGCGCGAGGCCGGCGGCGGCGGCATCGCCGTCCAGGCCGACATCGAGGAGCCCGACGACATCGATGCGCTGTTCGAGGCCATCCGTACCGAGTACGGCAGGCTCGACGCGTTCGTGGCCAACGCGGCCGCTGCGGCCTTCAAGCCGGTTTCCGGTCTGAAGCTGCACCACCTCGACCGCAGCTGGGCCATGAACGTGCGCTCCTTCGTGCTCGGAGCCCAGCGCGCCGTCGACCTGATGGACGAGAACGGCGGACGCATCGTGGCCGTGACGAGCTACGGGTCGCTGCGCGCGTTCCCCACCTACGCGTCGCTCGGCGCGGCCAAGGCCGGTGTCGAGGCGTACGTGAAGTTCATGGCCGCCGAGTTCGGCCCGCGCAACATCACGGTGAACGCCGTCAACGGCGGCCTGATCGACACCGACTCGCTCGAGTACTTCTACGAGCGCGTTCCCGGCATGGCGCCCATGAACAGCGTGATCGAGAAGGTCCCGCTCGGGCATCCCGGGACCGCGGACGACATGGCCTCGGCCGTCGAGTTCCTGCTCGGATCCGGCGCAGGCTACATCACCGGACAGACGATCACGGTCGACGGCGGACTCACTGTCGTGGCGCCGCCGTTCTGGGCGGACACGAGCGGCGAGCTTCGGGCCGCCGTCTACGACGACTGAGCACGACCGGATGTCTGCTCCCGCCCTCGAGCGCGCGTTCTCGCCCTGGTCCCTCGGCGGGCTGCGCCTGCCGCACCGGATCGTCGTCGGCAGCATGCACACCGGCCTCGAGGTGCGCGACGACGGCGGTGCGGCGCTGGCGGCGTTCTATCGGGAGCGCGTCGAGGGCGGCGCATCCCTCATCATCACGGGCGGGCTCGCGGTCGCCCCTGAGGGCAGAGGCGGTCCGGATTACGCGGTGCTCGACGATCCCGAAGCCCAGGAGAGGCTGCGGACGGCCGTCGACGAGGTGCACGACGCGGGTGGCCGGATCTGCGCGCAGCTGTTCCACGCGGGGCGCTACGCACTCCTGAACGGCCTGACGGATGCCGACGGCCGGCAACTGCACGCCGTCGCGCCGTCCGCCATCCCCTGGTCGGCGGCGAGGGGAGCCGTTCCGCGCGAGCTGAGCGGCGCGGAGATCGAGGAGACGATCGCCGCGTTCGCGCGGTCGGCGAGCGTCGCGCGGGAGCTGGGATTCGACGCCGTCGAGGTGATGGCGTCGGAGGGCTACCTGATCAACCAGTTCTGCTCGCCCGTCACGAATCTGCGCGACGACGAATGGGGCGGCGACGCGGACCGGAGGGTGCGCTTCGCCGTCGAGGTGGTGCGCGCCGTGCGTGTGGCGGTGGATGCGCTGCCCGTCGTCGTCAGGCTCTCCGGCGACGATCTGATGCAGGGCGTTCCGCACCCGGACGAGTACGCGAGGCTGGCCGTGACGCTGGCGCGTGAGGGCGCCGACGGGATCAGCGTCGGCATCGGATGGCACGAGTCGCGCGTGCCCACGGTGCAGGCGCCGGTTCCGCACGGCGCGTGGCTGGCGGCGGCCGAGCGCATCGCCGCGGCGCTGCACGAGGCGGACACATCGGCTGCTGTCCTGGCCAGCAACCGGTTCACCGACCTGCGCGATGTCGAGGCGGTGCTCGCCAGGGGCACGGTGGATGCCGTCGCCCTCGCCAGGCCTTTCCTGGCGGACCCCCGCATCGTCGAGCGTTCGCGGCTCGGCCGCTTCGCCGCCGTGAACACGTGCATCGGATGCGACCAGGCCTGCATCGACCGTTCCCTGGTGTCCGAGCCGGTCTCATGCCTGGTGAACCCGCGCGCGGGACGCGAGGCCGCGCATCCGCTCACGCTCACCCGCTCGCGCTCGCACGTCGCCGTCGTGGGCGGCGGGCCGGCCGGGCTGGCGGCGGCGCTCGACCTCGTGCGTCGTGGTCACGGCGTGACGCTGTTCGAGTCGGCGCAGAGCCTCGGCGGCCAGTTCGGGCTGGCTGCGCGCATCCCCGGCAAGGAGGACTACGCGGCCACGCCGAGAGCGGCCGCGATCGAGCTCGACCGCCTCGGGGCGAGCATCCTGCTGCAGACCACGGCGACGGCAGACCGGCTTGCCGCGTTCGACGGCGTCGTGCTCGCCTCAGGGGTCCGGCCCCGCACGATCGACGTGCCCGGGGCGGAGCTGCCTCACGTGATCGACTACGAGACCGCCATCCGCGAGGGTGTCGGCGACGGCAAGGTGGCGATCATCGGCGGCGGTGGCATCGGCGTCGACGTGGCGACCATGCTCGTCGAGCCGCACGACGCTCTGGAGCGCGCCAGACGCTTCGCCCCCCGGTTCGGTCTGCCGTGGCCTGCCGATCTGCTGGAGTCGGAGCGAGGGCCGTGGGCCAACCGCCGAGTGGGACGCTCGGCCAGACCGGGGTCGGACGTGACCGTGCTGCGACGCAGCGGCAAGTTCGGCGCCGGCATCGGCATCACGGCCCGCTGGGTGGTGGTCGGCGCCCTGAGGGATGCCGGCGTGAGCATGATCTCCGGCGTGCGCTATCGGGAGATCACGGATGACGGCGTGGTCGTCGAGCGGGAGGACGGCTCTGCCACGCTCATCCCTGCGACGACGGTCGTGGTGTGCGCGGGCCAGGAGCCGCACGCCCCGCTCGCGGCGGAGTTGACGGCGGCGGGCATCCGGTTCGAGCTGGTGGGGGGTGCCCGCGACGCCAGCGGCGTGGATGCCGTGCGAGCCACCTCGGAGGGACTGGCCGCGGCCCGCAGGATCGCAGCCTGACCCCATCAGGGCGCGCCGAGCGAGGCGTCGGCCCCCTCGTGGCGATGCCGGCGGGTGGCGATTATCGGTCACGGCGCAGAATCTGCAAGAATGATCAGTCGAGTTCTCACGGAACGACCCTCTATCAGCCCGTGGGAAAACTCTCCATCAGACCTCCTGCCGCGTGTGCCCCACGCCCTCGGCAGTCAGTTCGCGCGAAACCCATCAACACTACGGAGAATTGTGGCTGTCAAGATCCGCCTCAAGCGGCTCGGAAAGATCCGCGCCCCCTACTACCGCATCGTCGTCGCCGACTCGCGCACCAAGCGCGATGGTCGTGTGATCGAGGAGATCGGCAAGTACCACCCCACGGAGGAGCCCTCGCTCATCGAGGTCGACTCCGACCGCGCCCAGTACTGGCTCGGCGTCGGCGCTCAGCCGACCGAGCAGGTGCTCGCGATCCTCAAGCTCACGGGCGACTGGGGCAAGTTCAAGGGTGACAAGAACGCCGCGAGCACGGTCAAGTCGCCCGAGGCCAAGGCGGCGTTCGTCGCCGACGAGAAGAAGAAGCCGGTGCTCAAGCCGAAGTCCGAGAAGCCGGCCCCGAAGGCCGAGCCGGAGGCCGCAGCACCGGCCGACGAGACGGCCGAGGCGTAAGACCTTGCTCGCTCCCGCTCTGCAGCACCTGGTCGAGGGCATCGTCGACCATCCCGACGATGTGCACGTCGTCGCGAAGGAGTCGTCGCGCGGCGAGGTCCTCGAGGTTCGTGTGAACCCCGAGGACCTCGGCCGGGTGATCGGCCGGTCAGGCCGCACCGCCAAGGCCCTCCGCACCGTCGTGAGCGCGCTGGCGGACGGCCGTCGCGTTCGGGTCGATCTCATCGACTGACGAAACGGTGAGCGAGAAGAGAACGGAGCCGAAACAGCCGAGGCAGCAGCTTCGCGTCGGCAGACTGACCAAGGCCCACGGTCTCAAGGGGGCCATCAAGCTCGAGCTCTTCACCGACGACCCCGAGCACCGGTTCGTGCCGGGAGCGGAGTTCTCGCTTCAGGTGCCCACCGGATCCAAGTGGCACGGCAAGACCATCACACTGTCCGAGCTGCGCTGGTACAACGGGCACGCCGTCGGGTTCTTCGAGGGCGTCGCCGATCGCACGGAGGCCGAGACCCTCGTCAAGGCGATCCTATGGGTGGATCAGGACGACTCCGTCGAGGAGGATGCCTGGTACGACCACCAGCTCGTCGGACTGACGGTGCTGCGCGACGGAGCCGAGATCGGCACGGTCGCCAGGGTCGATCACCTGCCGGCGCAGGACCTGCTCGCCGTTCGCACGTCCAACGGTGAGGTGCTCGTGCCGTTCGTGTCGGCCATCGTGCCCGAGGTCGACGTGAAGGCCGGCACCGTCACCGTCACACCTCCGCTCGGGCTCTTCGAAGAGGTGGACGACGAGCCGGACACCGACCAGCCCAGTGCCGACCAGCCCAGTGCCGACGAGGCCAGCGCCGAAGAGCGCAGCTCCGACGAGCCCAGCGTCGACGAGCCCAGCGCTGACAAGGGCGGCTCGGCGGACGCTGCTGAGGACAGGTCGGACGACGCCGGCACCGGCGCCACCGACGAGGACGGCGCCCAGGCCGCCCGGTAGGCCACGCGGTCAGGACTATGCTGCGGCCCGGATCGAGACGACTGTTCGCTTGAACTCCGGCATCGCGGAGACCGGGTCAGTGGCATCCGATACCAGGATGTTCGCGCTCTCGAGCTCGGGGTAGTGGAACGGCAGAAAGACGGTGTCCGGCCGCACGTCGCGCGTGGTCTGGACGACGGCGAAGACACTGCCCCGCCGGTTGTGCAGCTCGATCCGGTCACCGTCGGCGAGTCCGCGGTCGGCCGCCGTGGCGGGGTGCACCTGGGCGCGCAGGGCCGGCTGGGCCTCGTTCAGCTCGAGAACCCGCCTGGTCTGGCTCCCCGACTGGTAGTGCTCGAGCAGCCTGCCCGTGATGAGCACGAGCTCGTCGCCCTCCGCGGTCGGTTCGGCCGGCGGACGCACGCGCACCGGCACGATTCTGGCGAGTCCGTCGGGTGTGCCGAAGCGGTCGGCGAAGAGCCTGGGCGTTCCCTCGGTTCCCGCCGGATACGGCCAGTAGGCTGCGCGGCCGGTATCCAGGAGCGCGTGGCTGAGCCCCGAGTAGTCGGCGATGCCGCCCTCCGACGCGCGCGCCAGCTCGTCGAAGACGGCCGCCGGCTCGACCTGGTAGACGCCGGGCGCATTCAGCCGGGCGGCGAGCTCGGCGAAGATCCACAGTTCGCTTCTGGCTCCCTGCGGCGGCTCGATCGACTTGCGGCGGCGCAGGACGCGTCCCTCGAGATTCGTCATCGTCCCCTCTTCCTCGGCCCACTGCGTCACGGGCAGCACGACGTCGGCGAGCCTGGCGGTCTCGGAGAGGAAGAAGTCGCAGACCACGAGCAGGTCCAGCCGCTGCAGCGCCGCCCGCACAGAGGCGGCGTCCGGCGCGGAGACGACGACGTTCGACCCGTGCACGAGCAGGGAGCGGATGCCGCCCGGCCTGCCGATCGACGCGAGCAGCTGCACGGCGGGGATGCCGGGGCCTGGGATGCTCGCCTCGTCGACGCCCCACACGGAGGCGACGTGGCGGCGGGCATCCGGGTCGGCGATCGACCTGTACCCGGGCAGCTGGTCGCACTTCTGCCCGTGCTCCCTGCCGCCCTGGCCGTTGCCCTGCCCGGTCATGGTTCCGTAGCCGCCGTTCTGCGAACCGGGCAGCCCGAGCAGCAGCGCGAGATTGATGGCCGCGGTCGCCGTGTCCGTTCCGTCAACGTGCTGTTCGACGCCGCGCCCGGTGAGGATGTACGTTCCGCCTCCCGACGCCAGCCGCCTGGCCACCTCGCGCAGCCGGGCGGCGGGGACGCCGGTGACGGACTGTGTGCGCTCCGGCCACCACGGAGACACGCTGCGCCTGAGCACGTCGAATCCCGTGGTACGCCCGGCGACGTACCCGGCGTCGTACAGCCGCTCGGCGATCACGATGTGCGTCAGCCCGAGCAGGAGCGGCAGATCGGTTCCCGGCAGGGGTTGGAGGTGGATGCCAGCGCCGTCCGACGTGAGCTTCGCGGTCGAGCTCTCGCGCGGATCCACGACGATCAACCCGCCCCGGCTTCGCGCGCCCTCCAGGTGCGACAGGATCGGCGGCATGGTGTCTGCCGGGTTGGAGCCGAGCATCAGCACCGTGTGCGCGTCGTCGAGGTCCGCAACGGGGAAGGGCAGGCCGCGGTCGACGCCGAAGGCGCGGTTGGCCGCGGCGGCGGCGGACGACATGCAGAACCTGCCGTTGTAGTCGATCCGCGAGGTGCCGAGCGCGAGGCGAGCGAACTTGCCGAGCTGGTACGCCTTCTCGTTGGTGAGCCCGCCGCCCCCGAAGACGCCGACGGCGTCGGCGCCGTGCCGCTCACGGCAGGCGGAGAGCCGGGCGGCGATCAGGTCGAGCGCCTCATCCCAGGAGGTGGGGGAGAGTTCGCCGTTCGCGTCGCGCACGAGAGGCTCGAGCACGCGGTCCGCGGAGTCGAGCAGTGCCGCCGACGTCCAGCCCTTCTTGCAGAGTCCGCCCCGGTTCGTGGGGAACGACCGGCCCGCCACGGTGACAGGATCGCCGCCGTCGGCTCGGTCGTCGTTGCGTGTCAGCGTCATGGCGCACTGCAGAGCGCAGTACGGGCAGTGCGTGTCGGTCTGCTGGGGCGTCGGCGTCCGGATGCTCATACCGGCACCTCGTCGGCGTCGGCGAGTCGCTCCAGCAGCTCGCCGATGCGGCCTTTGCAGCCGCCGCATCCGGTGCCGGCCCTCGTCGCCTTGCCGATGCACGCGACGGTGTCGTTGCCGTCCGCCGCCGCGGCCTCGATCTGCGCGACGGACACCCCGTTGCACCAGCACACCGTCGAGTCGGGGGCGAACGCGTCGGCTGCGGCATCCGCCGTGTAGTCGGGCCCGTCGAAGCGCAGCAGCAGCGAACGGTCGGCGGGGAGCTCGCCGCCGCGCTCGAACAGCAGCGTGAGCTCCGCCGACGTGCGGGGCATCCCGACGCTGACGAAGCCTTCGAGGATGCCCGCGCGCGTGATCATCTTCACGTAGCGTCCGTGCTCGGGGTCGGCCCACTGGGCGACGGCCAGCCGCTCGCCGGCTTCGACCGCTGGCGGATCCCACGGGTCGGGGGAGACGTCGCCAGCGGCGACCACGTCGACGTCCTCGCCCTTCAGCATGACGACGGCGGGGCGCTCCGCCGGCGGCTCGTCGCCATGCTCCAGTCCGGCGGCCATCGACGTCAGTCGTGCAGCCAGCCACTCGGCCTGCCGCCATCCCGGTCCGATCAGGCCGGAGGGACCGCCGGGGATGCGACCGTCGGCGCGTGCGTCACCCGGAACGGCGACGTGGGCGCAATCGCCGATCGCGTAGATGGCCGGATCCGACCACGAGCGCAGCTCCGGTGTGACCACGATGCCCGACGCCGTCGTCAGCCCGGCTGCCACCGCGAGCTCCGACCGGGCACCGACCCCGCAGGAGAGCACGAGGAGGTCGCCGTGGATGTGCTTGCCGTCGGCCGTGGCGAGAGCGTCGAAACGGCGCTCGCCGTCGTCGTCGTCGGTGCGGAACACGACGGCCTCCGCCCTGCTGTGCGCGACGACCGCGACACCGGTGCGCCGGAGCGTCTGCGCCAGCACGGTGCCGCCGCCGGTGTCCAGGTTGCGCGGCATCGGAACCGCGCCATGGTGCACCACGCAGGTCTGCGCGCCGGCCCGCGCCGCCAGCAGCGCGAACTCGAGACCGAGCACACCGGCACCGAGCACGATGACGCGACTGCCGGGTCGCACCGCCTCGCGGATGCGTTCGGCGTCGGCCAGGTCGCGGAGTGCGGTGACGCCGCGCGGCAGCACGTCATCCGCTCCGACGATGCCGGCGCCGAGACGTCGAAGGCTGCGCTCGTCGCGTGAGACGCGTTCGACGCCGTCGAGCGTCGGCACGTTGGCGCGTGCCCCGGTGGCGAGCACCAGCCGGTCGTACGCGAGCCGCTCACCGTCGGCGAGAAGCACGCAGGACGCGTCGCGATCGATGGCGACGAGACGCGTCCCCAGCTCGATGCGTGCTCCCGCAGAGCGCACCTCGTCTGCGGAGTGCAGCACCAGGTCGTCCCACTCGGCGTTCCCCACCGCATACTCGGCGACGAGGACCCGGTTGTACGCCTCCGCCGTCTCGGCGCCGATGACCGTCAGATCGATGGCTCCGGATCGCACCGAGGGGAGCAGCTCGTCGACGAGACGAGCACCGACAGGGCCGTAGCCGACCACGATCACCCGCATCGGCGTCCTGCCCGTCACACGAGCCCCGTCCGCAGCACGCAACCCCGGTCAGACACGTCGCCCGCTCCGCGCTGCCGGCACCAGGTACACCGCCACCGTGACGACCAGCAGCACAGCGTAGCCGGCGACGAACCACCACAGCGCGTGCGTGTAGTCCCCGAACCCGGTCTTCGATGCGCCGAGGAGCTGGGGCACGAGGAACCCGCCGTACGCTCCGACCGCGGCGATGATCCCGATGGCTGCCGCCGTCATCCGCAGTGCGCTCACGTCACCGAGGGGGCGTGCGGCTTCCGGACGGCCGCGAGCCGCGAACACGGTGGGGATCATCCGGTACACGGCGCCGTTGCCGACGCCGCTGGCGATGAAGAGCACGATGAAGCACGCGAGGAACGTGGCGAACCCACCGATCGGGAGGGTGAGGATGACGCACACGGTCGCTATCGCCATCACGAGGAACGACGCCGAAGCGACGGCGGCGCCTCCCATCCGGTCGGCGAGCCTGCCACCCCATGGTCTGGCCAGGGAGCCGACGAGCGCACCGAGGAACGCGAGCGAGACCGCCGCGCCGCCCACGTGAAGGGCGGCGAACTGGGGGAACTCGTCGGCGATGAGCTTCGGGAAGACGGCCGAGAAGCCGATGAAGGAGCCGAACGTGCCGATGTAGAGCACGGCGAGCACCCACAGATGCGGCTCCTTGACCACCGCCAGGGATGCCCTGAAGTCGGCCTTCGCACCGCGCAGACTGTTCATGCGGGTGGTGGCGCCGACGATCGCGATGGCGATGAAGGGGATCCAGAACCACCCGGCGATGGGCAGGTCGACCGCTCCTGCCGCAGTCACCGTGATGAGGATCGGCACCAGGAACTGCGCGACGGCCGCGCCCAGGTTGCCGCCCGCTGCATTGAGGCCGAGAGCCCAGCCTTTCATGCGCTGCGGATAGAAGTAGCTGATGTTGGCCATCGAGCTGGCGAAGTTGCCGCCCCCGAACCCCGCGAGGGCCGCGATCAGGAGCATCACGGGGAAGGGCGTCTCCGGGTGCGCCACGGCGATCGCCAGCGCGACCGTGGGGATCAGCAGGAGCGCGGCGGAGACGACGGTCCATGCGCGTCCGCCGAACTTCGGAACCATGAACGTGTAGGGGAGCCGAAGGGTGGCGCCGACGAGGCTCGGCATGGAGATGAGCCAGAAGATCTGCCCGTCGGTGTAACGGAACCCGGCCTCGGGCAGCGCGACGACGACCACGCTCCACAGCTGCCAGACGACGAAGCCGAGGAACTCCGTGAAGATCGACCAGCGCAGGTTTCGCGCGGCGATGGTCTTGCCCCCCGTGGCCCACTGGTGCGGATCCTCGGGGTTCCATCCCTCGAGCCAGCGGCCACGCAGGATCGTCAGCGTCGCGGGCGGCCCGATGCGTGGTCGCTCCGGCGCGGCCGTGAGCGGTGCGGAGTGCTGGGAGGTGCCGGGATTCGAGGTAGCTGTCATGTCACTCTCCGGGAGGGTCGGATGCGGGACGGGCGGGCGACGGCGTCGCCGGTGCAGCAGAAGCGGGGATTCCGCCTGTGGCGACGCTAGAAGAGCCGGATTTCGCTGGACGGCATCCGCGGTGTCTGCGCCGTAACGAAGACCTCTCGGTGCTGTCCGACCGCCGTGAGGTCGCCCCGGGTGCGGGGCAGCGGCACGATCGGCGGTGCCGGGCAGCGGGCTACGCCGACGGATGCCGCCCCGCCGTCGCTCGCGCCTCGAGCAGTGCCGTGGCGCGCCGCCACGCCTCGTCGCCGTCCAGGCCGCGTCCGATCGCTACGCCGACGACGAAGGCGCTGAGCGGGGCGCCCGCGCGCACGACGCCGTGCGCCACATCGCGCGCGAGATCGAGAACGCGCCCGATCGGCACGTCGTCGGGGG
The DNA here is from genome assembly GCF_035547335.1 of Humibacter sp. Lineage (GTDB taxonomy): Bacteria > Actinomycetota > Actinomycetes > Actinomycetales > Microbacteriaceae > Humibacter. The sequence continues at coordinate 150,203 of NZ_DASZVF010000045.1, forward strand.
CAATCCCGAGGGTGCAGGCCAGCTCGACGACCCATTCCGTCAGCTCGTCGGGTGCGACAGCGCTCATGCTCGCTCCTCGCTCAGTGCAGGGCTCGTTGCAGGGCACTGTGCAGTGCCGCGTACGGGGCTCTGAGCCGCCGACCCGACACCGTCGTCTTTCGCCCACCGCTTCACGTCGACCCAGGTGTCGATGTCGGCCGCGCAGCCTGCTGCCGCGACGCGGTGAAGCCGCAGTCCGCGCATCAGGCAGCGGAGCGACGCGTCGCCGACCCGTCCGTCGAGCTCGTCGATCGCTGACCGCAGTCGCGCGGTGAGATAGGCGCCGGCCAGCCACTGATCCCGGCTCTCCTCGTCGACGAGGATGATGCCGTCCACGCCTGCCGCCCTCTGACCGGACGGCGGAAGGAGCCGGTCCAGGCGCGTGACGATCCGGTCGACGGCGTCGTCCGCGCGGGGCAGATCCGCAGCCAGCAGGAGGGTCACCGGCGCGGTGACGCTCGCCAAGGCCGCCGCGAGAGCGGCGACGGGGCCGCCGAACGGCGGGTCCTCGCGCACCTCGACGAGGCGAGCCGCTTGCACGGCGGATGCCCGGTGCGGCCCGACGAGGATCACCTGCCCTGCTCCGGCCGCGGCCGCGGCCCCGACCGCGTGATCCACGAGCCGGGCGCCGCGGATGACGAGCGACGGCTTGTCGATGCCGCCCAGCCGGGATGCGCGACCTCCGGCCAGCACCACGGCGTCGAGCACGGCGTCCTCCACCGGGGCGGCGGCCGGGTTGGGCTCGGAGGCGGCGTCCGCGGCGGCGTCCGGGTCGGCCTCGGAGACGGCATCGGGGTTGACGTCGCAGGCGGGGCGGCGGACGCCGGTGGGCGGGGTGGCGGCGCCGGGTGCCGACCCCGCGGCATCCACGCGAGTGCGCACAATGGCGTCGCTCATGGCCGCAGCCTCACCGTGACGCGATCGCCGGGAGAGACCTTGACGACGTCCTCAGGGACGACGGCGTAGCCGTTCGCCCGCGCCAGACGGCCGATGAGATGCGATCCGCTGCCGTCGTCCGTCGCCGGCCGCACGTGCAGCGTGCCCTCCACTCGGCGGGTCACGACGGGTGTGAACTGGCGACGGCCGTGAGGCGAGGCCCAGCCTGCCTCCGCGATGGCGTTCTCCGTCTCCGGCTCCGGGCGAAGCCCCTGCAGCACCTTGAGGAACGGCAGCACGAAGACGTCGAACGAGACGGCGGCGGCGACCGGGTTGCCGGGAAGCCCGAACACCGCAGCGCCGCAGACCCGGCCGAACGCTTGCGGCATCCCCGGCCGCATGGCGACCGACGCGAACCCAAGGTCGAGGTGTCTGACGGGGTCGTGCGATCCTGCCCCCACCCCGCCGGTGAGGATGACGACATCGGGACGGCCCGCAACTGCCTCCTCGAGAGCGGTGTGGAGCATCCCCTCACCGTCGCCTGCTCGGCACGCCCGCACGACCAGGGCGCCGGCCGTGGCGGCCAGACCGTGCATCAGGGGCCCGTTCGCGTCGTGGATCGCTCCGAGCGGCAGCGTCGCCCCTGGCGGCCGCAGCTCGTCGCCCGTGGAGATCACGACGACACGCGGTCGCGCTCGTACGCGCACGCGCGCCACGCCCGCAGCGACTGCTGCCGCGACCTCGTACGGTCCCATGACGGTGCCCGCCTTCAGCACGGTCTCGCCTCTGGTGAGGTCCTCGCCGGTCAGCCGGATGTTCGCACCCTGCTCGGGTGCGGCGGCGAACGTCACGCTCGTGGCCGCCCAGTCCGACTCGACGGTGCGTTCGACCGGCACAACAGCGTCCGCGCCGGCGGGAATCGGCGCGCCCGTCATGATCCGGATGGCCGTTCCCCGGCGAAGGACGTGGGCATCTGCGCTTCCCGCCCTCGCCTCGCCTGTGACCGCGAGCACCGCGGGGCGCGCGGCGGCGGCGTGCGACAGGTCCCCCTGCCGCACGGCGTATCCGTCCATGGCGGAGTTGTCGAACCGCGGCGACGGCGACACGCACACCACGTCGGCGGCCAGCACCCTGTCGTACGCGCACTCGACGGGGACCGGCTCGGAGGGGAGGGCCCGCGCTCCGTCGAGCACGCGGGCGAGGTGCTCCGCCACGGTGATCGTGGGTGCTGCCATCAGTCCTCCAACGCCAGCCGGTACCCGCGCTTGACCACCGTGGCGATGAGCCCCGGGGCATCGAGCGTCTGCCGCAGCCGGCTGAGCGTCACCTCGAGCACGCGGTCGTCACGAGCGCCAGGCAGTGAACGCACCAGGGCTCCTCTGTTCACGACCGCGCCTCTGGCGTCGTACAGGCCGCGGAAGACCGCGAGCGTCGTCGGCGTCAGCGCCACCTCGCGCTCGCCCAGCCGTACGACGCTTCCGCGCAGCGACAACGGACCGAACCGGGTCTCGACGACGGCGCGCGACGTCTCCAGATGCTCGCAGACGAGTCGAACCAGCGCCCCCATGCGGAACCTGTCCGGCTGGATGGGCGAGAGACCGGCCGCCACGAGCGGAGCCGCCGTCACCGGGCCGACTGCGGCGGGGATGACGTGGTCGGTCATGGCATCCAGCAGCTCGTCGAGGCTCCCTCTTGCCGCCGCCGCTGACAGCAGGGCGTCGACCGCGGGCGCACTCGTGAACGTGATGCAATCGACGCGGCGTTCGCACGCCGCCTCGATGAGCCGCCGCACGCGGGGGTCGTCGGATCCCGGCTCGTGCCAGCGATAGGGAGCCACGGTGAGCACGCGATGACCGGCAGCGCTCAGACGCTCCAGCTGGGGCCGATCCGTGTAGCCGTGCACTTGAACGGCCACGGTCTGTCCGGCGGGGTAGTGCCGCAGCACGCTTTCGACGAGCGAGGCCGTCGTCTCCTCGTCGCTCATGCCCACGTCGTCGAGGCCGGCGGCGCGGATGCCGCCCCTCGCCTTCGGCCCGCGCACGAGGATGTCGGCGCGGCCGAGCGCCTCGACCAGGTCGTCGCCCAGTCCCGCCGCGTCCGCCAGCTCGAACCACCGCCGGATGCCGTACGCCGTCGTGGCCAGCAGGATGTCGGGGCGCGCGGCCACCACGGCGCGCGTCGCGGCGATCACCGGCTCGTCGGCATCCGTGTTCACCATGCGGATCGTCGGCGCATGGAGCACGGTGGCGCCCCGCCTGGTGAACGCGTCGATGAGATCGCCGCTGCGCCGGTCGCTCGTGACACCGATGCGGAAGCCACGGAGCTGATCGGCGCGGAACCCCGGAACGTCGACGCCTCCAGCGGGCGCACTCATGGCTGCGCCTCCATCGAGGGCCCCAGAAGACCGGCAGAGCTCAGGGTCTGCGCGGCCGCGTCGTCGCCGTCTGCGGCCAGTCGCACCACCTCGCCGATCACGATGACGGCGGGAGAGCTCACTCCTGCCGTCGCTGCATCGACGACGATTCCTGCCAGCGTCGACACGGTCGTTCGCTGCTGCGGCGAGAAGCCGCGTTCGATGGCGGCAACGGGTGTGTCGGCATCCAGCCCGTGCCGCACCAGCCCGGCCACCAGTCCGGGCAGCGTCGCCACGCCCATCAGCAGGACGATCGTGCCGCCCAGGCCGGCGAGATGGCGGTGCTCGTCGTCCGTGAGCGGCGCATGGCCGGACACGACCGTGAAGAGGTGGCTCACCCCGCGGTGAGTGAGCGGGATGCCGGCGGCGGCAGGCACGGCAGTCGCGCTCGTCACCCCGGGGATGACCCGGACGGGCACGCCGGCCGCGCGACACGCGAGCACCTCCTCGCCGCCCCGGCCCAGCACATAGCTGTCGCCGCCCTTGAGGCGCACGACGCGGGATCCGTCGAGAGCGTGCTCGACGAGCATCCGCTCGATCTCGTGCTGTGCGACGGCGTGGTGGCCCGGCCGCTTGCCGACGTCCACCAGCACGGCGTCGGGCGCGAGCTCCTGAAGCCTGTCGTGCGGCGCAAGACGGTCGTAGAGCACGACCTCCGCCCTTCGCAGCGCGTCGAGACCGCCGACGGTCAGTAGGTCGAGGCTTCCCGGTCCTCCGCCCACGAGCGTGACCGCGCCGACCCCGCTCATCGCCGCGCCTCGTGCTCGGCGTGCGGCGCCCCGTGGCCGGCGGACATCGAGGCGGTGTCCGCGTCCGCACTGCTCCTGACCGTCGGCATCCCCAGGGTCACGGCCGATGCACGCTCCCCGGGACGCGCCGGTCGCGGCTGGTCGCGTTCGATCACCCGGGGAAGACCGGTGTCCGGGGCGTCGGGTGCATTCACGAACGAGCGGAACCGCCGCAGACGGTCTGGGTCGGCGAGCGTCGCCGCCCACTCGTCCTGATAGTCGTCGACGTGCCTGAGCATGGTCGCCTCGAGCTCCTTGGCGAGGCCGAGCGAGTCGTCGACGACCACGCTGCGCACGTGGTCGATCCCGCCGTCGAGGTCCTCCATCCACCGTGCCGTGCGCTGCAGTCGGTCGGCGGTGCGGATGTAGTACACGAGATACCTGTCGATGTACCTGATCAGCGTCTCGTCGTCGAGGTCCGTGGCCAGCAGCTGGGCGTGGCCGGGCTGCAGGCCGCCGTTGCCGCCGACGTACAGGTTCCAGCCCTCCGCCGAGGCGATCACGCCCACGTCCTTGCCGCGGGCCTCCGCGCATTCCCGCGCGCATCCGGAGACCCCGATCTTGAGCTTGTGCGGCGCTCGCAAACCTCGATAGCGCAGCTCGAGCCTGATCGCCATGCCGACCGAGTCCTGCACGCCGAACCTGCACCACGTGGAGCCGACGCAGCTCTTCACGTTGCGCAGAGCCTTGCCGTACGCGTGGCCGGATTCGAAGCCCGCGTCGACGAGCTTGCGCCAGATGTCCGGGAGCTGGTGCAGCTGCGCACCGAACATGTCGATGCGCTGGCCGCCGGTGATCTTGGTGTACAGGCCGAACTCCTGGGCCACCTCCGCGATCACGGCGAGCTTCTGCGGGGTGATCTCGCCGCCGGGGATGCGAGGCACGACGGAGTAGCTGCCGTCCTTCTGCATGTTCGCCAGCGCCCTGTCGTTGGTGTCCTGCAGCCCGCCGCGGCCCTCGTCGAGGATGTAGCCGCCGTGCTGGCTGGCGAGCATGGATGCCACGGCAGGCTTGCAGATGTCGCACCCGCGCCCCATGCCGAACCTCGCCACGATCGCGTCGAACGACGTGAGGCCGAGCACGCGAACGCCGTCGAACAGCTCCTGCCTGCTCATCGGGAAGTGCTCGCACAGTGCGTGCGACACCGCCACGCCCGCGGCGGTGAGCTCCTTCTCCAGCAGCTTCTTGACCAGCGGCACGCACGACCCGCACTGCGTGCCCGCGCGGGTGCACGCCTTCAGCTCGCCGAGGTCATGGCATCCCGCGCCGTCGTCGCCTCCGGAGCGCACGGCCTCGCGAACCGTTCCCACCGAGACGTTGTTGCAGGAGCACACGAGGGCGTCGTCCGGCAGGTCGGTGCTCTCCGGCAGCTCGCCGCCCGCGGAGAGGTAGGCGGAGGGCTCGACGGTCAGCTCGCGACCGAGGAGCGGACGCAAGGCGGAGTATGGAGACGCGTCGCCGACGAAGACACCGCCGAGCAGCGTCTTCGCGTCGGGCGTCACCACGATCTTCTGGTACAGGCCGCGTGCCGGATCGGCGTAGACGATCTCGAGCGCATCGCTCGTGGAGCCGAGCGCGTCGCCGAAGCTGGCCACGTCGACGCCGGAGAGCTTGAGGCTCGTGGCGTCGTCGATCGTGGTGAACTCGGCGTCGCCGCCGAGCAGGCGGTCCGCGACGGTCTCGGCCATGGCGTTGGCGGGCGCGACGAGGCCGACGGTGCGTCCCTGCACGTTGGCCACCTCGCCGATCGCGTAGACGTTCGGATCGGAGCTGCGGCAGGCGGCATCCACGACGACGCCTCCGCGACCGCCGATCTCGAGGCCGGCCTCCCTGGCCAGCTCGTCGCGCGGCGAGACGCCGATCGCGAACACCACGATGTCGGCGTCCACGACCCGGCCGCTCGTCAGCTTGACCGCGTGCACGCCGGTCTCGTCGGTGAGGATCTCCTGCGGCCGGGTCCCCAGGTGCAGCGTGATCCCGCGCGCGGCGATCAGCCGCGACAGCGCCTGGCCTGCTCCCTCGTCGAGCTGCGCCGACATGAGCCAGCCGCCGGAGTGCACGACGGAGGCCTCGGCGCCGAGCTGCGTGAACCCTCCCGCCGCCTCGAGCCCCAGCAGTCCGCCTCCGGCCACGAGCACTTTCGGCGGGCGGGCCAGCCGTGCCTCGATCCTGGCGCACTCGGCCACGAGCGCGTCGACGTCGTCGATGGTGCGGTACACCCTCGCGTGCTCTCTGCCACGGATGTCGGGCACCGGCGCACTGGAGCCGGTCGCCAGCACGAGGTCGTCGTAAGGGATCGTCGTGCCGTCGTCCGCGTGCACGACGCCGCGCTCGCGGTCGATGGACGTCGCGCGCACGCCGGTGCGGAGCTCGATGTGGTCGCGGTCCCAGAGCCCGGAGGGCTGCAGCGTGAGGTCCTCTGGCCCGTGCAGGCGGTGACTGAGCGAGACGCGGTCGTACGGCAGACGCGCCTCTTCGCCGAGCACCGTGACGTGCAGCGCCGCCGTGGTGTCACGAGCCGCGACGGCGTCCGCCAGCCGATGCGCGGCCGGTCCTGCTCCGATCACCACCACGCGGCGTCTGCCCTCGCGTTCGAACTCGGCCGACCCGTGTGCGCTCGCCATGGTGCCCCTCCTGTCACGATTCGGGAAGGATGAGCGCGATGCCGCTGCCCGATCCGCGTTCCCGACTGCTGACGAGGCTACGAAGGCGCTGTTTCGGCCTTCTTTCGCGATTGTGAACGGCGATTACACCCCGCATACAGTGCAGGCCGGCCGGTGTGAGCAGGACTTCATCGCCCCGAAACACGCGCGTGAAACGCCGTAACACAGCGCTCATACGCTCGAGCCGAGGCGGTGACCGGATGCGTGCGCGACCTGCGTGACCCGAGCCTGCGCCGGTGCTCGGCCGGCCGCTCCATGAGGTCCGGCCGGCTGCCGCCGCGAGCCGATCACGTCGAGCGAGAGGAACCAGTCATGACCATGACCGTCGACCGGGCAGGGACCGGACGGGCCACCGGGGACGCCCCCTCCGACCAGACGCTCGAGCACCGCCGGTGGCAGCGAGTGTGCCGCGTCGACGAGCTCGAGGCGGGGTGGGGCGAGGCCGTGCTGATCGCCGAGCGGCAGGTCGCACTGTTCCGCCTGGACGACAGCGAGGTGTACGCCGTCGATCACATCGACCCGAAGACCTCGGCCCCGGTGATCGCCAGAGGCATCGTCGGTTCCAAGGGCGAGCGCTGCACCGTGGCGTCGCCTCTCCTCAAGCAGGTGTACGACCTCGCGACCGGCGAATGCCTGAGCGAACCCGGGCCGGCTCTCACCACGTATCGGACCAGGATCGTCGCCGGCTTCGTCGAGATCGAGTCCGCAGCGTGACGTCCACGCGTCCGGTCGCGCTCGTCTCGCACGGCACGTCGTCGCCGAGGGGAAGAACGGCCGTGGCGGCCCTCGTGGACGCGGTCGCGTCCCGCATGCCCGGTCGGCGCGTGGTCTCCGGCTTCGTCGACGTGCAGCAGCCGGATCTGGCCGCCACGCTGACCAGCGCATCGGGAGCGGTCGTCGTGCCGCTTCTGCTGTCGGCCGGCTATCACGTGCATGTCGACATGAGGCAGGCGGTGACGTCTGCCGACCGCGTGGTGGACGCGCCGCTGCTGGCGGCGGCTCTGGGCCCGGACGATCGCCTTGTCGACCTCCTGTCGTCGCGACTCGAGCAGGCAGGCGTCGGAGGCGACGACGTCGTCGTGCTCGGTGCTGCGGGCAGCAGCGACGAGCGCGCCGTCGCCGACTGCAGGGACATGGCATCGCGCCTGTCCTCGACGCTCGGTTCGCCCGTCGACTGCGGATTCATCTCGGCCAGCGCACCGAGGCTCGCGGATGCCGTGCGTCACGCCCGCGCCCGCCATCCGGGCCGCCGCATCGCGGTCGCGACCTATCTGCTGGCTCCCGGCTACTTCGCCGAGCTCGCCGCGGCGTGCGGCGCCGACATCGTGACCGCACCGTTGCTGCGCGACGACGCTCCGACGCCGAGCTCGCTCGTCGACATCGTGTTGGACCGATGCGCCGCCGCCGAGCGGGAAGCCGGCTACCTCGACGGAGCCGCTCGCGCCACCGTGGTTCGCGGGTTCGCCGCCGCTCTCGGCTAGACCCCGCATCCTCCGCTGGGTCGGTTCGCCTCGCGGAGACCTCGCGGGGTCGGCGTGCATCGGTCGCACGCGCGCTGATCCCCGATGACAGGGCCCGATGACAGGCCCCGATGACAGTCCCCGATGACAGTCCCCGATGACAGGATGGTCCTGCCGCCCTCACGACGTGGCGAAAGGACGGTTCTGATGGCGAGACCGGAGCCGCGACTCACGCACGTGGTCACCAATCAGGCGCCCGATCGCGTCGACGTGAACGAGTTCACGACGAACGCGGCGCTTCTCGAGGGCGTCGCGAGGCACGACGCGGCGTGGGCCATCGACGAACTGACGGCCGTCGGCGCTCTGGTGGGCGCAGCCGCGTTTCAGCACGATGCCGAGCGGGCGAACGTGCGGGAGCCCGTGTTACGCGCGTTCGATCGTCACGGCATCCGCATCGACGAGGTGGACTACGACGAGTCGTACCACCGGATCATCGGCAGCGCGGTCGTACACGGGGCGCACAGCGCCGCGTGGTCCGCACCGCGCCCAGGAGCGAACGTCGCGCGTGCGGCCACGTTCATGCTCTTCGCCCAGGTCGAGCCGGGTCATGCGTGCCCGATCTCGATGACGCACGCTGTCGTGCCGGCCCTGCGTCACCAGCCGGACCTCGCGGAGCGCTGGCTGCCGAAGGTGCTCAGCCGCGAGTACGACGGCAGGCTTCGCCCTGGAAAGGCGGGGGCGCTGTTCGGCATGGCCATGACCGAGAAGCAGGGAGGCAGCGACGTCCGGGCCAACACGACGGTGGCGACACCCGCCGGCGACGCCTGGCACCTCACGGGCCACAAGTGGTTCTGCTCGGCGCCGATGAGCGATGCCTTCCTCGTGCTGGCCAGAACGGATGCCGGCATCGGCTGCTTCCTCGTTCCTCGCGTGCTCGACGACGGCACGCGCAACGTGTTCCGCATCCAGCGGCTCAAGAACAAGCTCGGAAACCGGTCGAACGCGTCGAGCGAGGTGGAGTTCGACGGCACGGTCGGGTTCGCGGTCGGGGAGCCGGGCCGGGGCATCCGCACGATCATCGAGATGGTCGCCCGCACCCGCCTGGACTGCGTGCTCGGCACCGCTGCCGGCATGCGGCAGAGCGTCGCCGAGGCGGCGTGGCACGTGCGGCACCGAGCCGCGTTCGGCCACACCCTGATCGACCAGCCGCTGATGCGGAACGTGCTGGCCGACCTCGCCGTCGAGTCGGAGGCCGCGACCGCGCTCGCGCTCCGACTGGCAAGGGCGCACGACGACGACGCCACGGAGTCCGAGGTGGCGTATCGCAGACTCGCGACGGCCGTGGCCAAGTACTGGATCTGCAAGCGCGGCCCTGGCCACGCATACGAGGCGCTCGAATGCCTCGGCGGCAACGGATACACCGAGGACTACCCGCTCGCCAGGCGCTACCGGGAGCAGCCCGTGATGGCCGTGTGGGAGGGGTCGGGCAACGTGATCGCGCTCGACATCCTGCGCGTCATCGCGCGAGAGCCGGATGCCGTCGCCGCGGTGCGCGACGAGCTCACCACCGCCGCGCCCGCCGATCGACGACTCGCGCAGTCGCTGCGCTCGATCGACGCGCGACTGAGCCAGGCATCCGCACGCGAACCCGACGAGGTGACGTTCGACGCGCGCAGGCTCGCCGAAGACCTCGCCATCGCGCTGCAGGCCGCGACGCTCCTCGCCGGTGCGCCGGACGCCGTCGCCGACGCGTTCTGCTCCTCGCGCCTGGCACCCGACCGAGGCGCGCTGTACGGGACGCTGCCCTCCGGCGTCGACGTCGAGGCCGTGCTCTCTCGCGCCTGACGCCGGGCGCCACCGATTGCACCGACGGTGCTGCCTAGACTTCACGGTGTGCGTATCGACATCGTGACGATCTTCCCCGCGATCTTCGACGCGCTCGACATCTCGCTGCTCGGCAAGGCGAGGCAGAACGGGCTCATCGATCTGCGGGTGACCGACCTGCGCACGTACACGCACGACAGGCACCGCACGGTCGACGACACCCCGTACGGCGGCGGTGCCGGCATGGTGATGAAACCGGAGCCCTGGGGCGAGGCGCTGGATGCCGCACTCGCGGACGACGACGATCCGGTCGTCGTCTTCCCCTCGCCGGCCGGCGAGGTGTTCACCCAGCGGCTCGCCAGGCATCTGTCCGAGGAGAACCACCTCGTGTTCGGCTGCGGCAGATACGAGGGCATCGACCAGCGCGTCTTCGACGAGACGGCATCCAGGGCGCGGGTGCGGCTCATCAGCCTCGGCGACTATGTGCTGAACGGGGGAGAGGTCGCAGCCATGGCCATGATAGAGGCCGTCGCCAGGCTCATCCCCGGTGTCGTCGGCAACCCGCAGAGCCTCGTCGAGGAGTCGCACGAAGACGGTCTGCTCGAGTACCCGTCGTACACGAAACCGCCGGTGTGGCGTGGACGCGAGGTGCCGCCCGTGCTGCTGAGCGGCAACCACGGGGCGATCGCGGCGTGGCGGCACGAGCAGCAGCTGGAGCGCACGCGCCGTGTGCGGCCCGACCTGCTCGGCGAGGACTGAGGCATTCGCGCCATCAGCAAAGGGGCGCACCGGAGCGGATGCTCCCAGCCGACGCGCATGGCCGGCGCCTAGGCTGACGACATGGTGCTGCGCAGAGCGATTCTGAGATGGCAGTTGTTCGCCATCCCGGTGCTTCCGCTGTGGCTTCTGGTGGGTTTCGGCGTCTTCGGCGGTGGTGCAGGGGGCTTCTTCCTGCTCTTCATCGCCGCAGTCGTGCTGTTCGCGTTCCTCGCTGTTATCGCCGGCCTCACCAGGCTGCGGCCGCCGGTTCGCGACACCCGCGCCGTCGGCGTATGGGATGCCGCCGCCACGATCGCTTTCCACGTCGCCCTCGTCGGCCTGGGCTTCTTCGGCGCGACGGGCGTCGCGTTCGGCGTCGCCGCCGTACTGCTCGGTCTGACGACGTTCTGGCTCACCGTGTGGGAGCTGACCCGTGAGTGGCGGGACCGGGTCTCGGGCGCTGTCGCCCGGGCATCCGCTCGCGTCGATCGCGCATCGCGGAGCAGCGTGCGGCCCGGCCCACGCCGCGGACGGGATGACGGCGACACGATCATCGTGCACGAGGCAGGGCACTGACCCACGCCCCGTCGCGATCCCGCTGGTTTGGCGGGGCATGCGCTTCATGGCAGAATAGAAGACCGTGCCGCGGCACGTGCTCTGCCTCCGGGGAGTTACGCTCTGCGCTCACGCTCTCGTCAGCGCGAGCGGCACGAAACCATTCTTCATCCACTTGATCCGCGTTCGACCGGTGGCGGGCGCAGAGAGCGAATCATCATGCACATCCTCGACGCCGTCGACGCCGCCTCGCTGCGCACCGACATCCCCGAGTTCCGTCCGGGTGACACCGTCAAGGTGCACGTCAACATCACCGAGGGCAACCGCTCCCGTATCCAGGTCTTCCAGGGCGCCGTGATCTCGCGCTCGGGCGAGGGTGTGCGTGAGACCTTCACGGTCCGCAAGGTGAGCTTCCAGGTCGGCGTGGAGCGCACGTTCCCCGTGCACTCGCCGGTCATCGACCACATCGAGGTCGTCACGCGCGGCGACGTTCGCCGGGCCAAGCTGTACTACCTGCGCGAGCTGCGCGGCAAGAAGGCCAAGATCAAGGAGAAGCGCGAGTCCTAGATCCAGCTCGCCCTCACGCACCGTCGGGCTTCTGAGCTCCCGACCCCACCATCGCGGCTACGCCGCTCATCGGATTCATAGGTTCGCCAGCACGAGCGCACTCGTGCAATGCCCGCCTCTGTCGCCGATATGCTGGGGCGGGAGCTCAGGCGGTTAAGGACCGGGCTCGAGCGGTTCAAGGGGCGGGATCTCATACACGAATGACTGACGAATCTCTGCCAAGGCGCTCGGACCGCGTCGCGTCGGAGAAGAAGACGAAGCAGCGAAGCCTCAAGCTCTTCCTCCGCGATCTGCTCATCATCTTCCTGGTCGCGATCCTCGTCTCGTTCCTCATCAAGACGTTCATCGTCAGGTCGTTCTACATTCCGTCGGGGTCGATGGAGAACACGCTGCAGATCAACGATCTGATCATCGTCAACGAGCTCGAACCCAACCTCATGCCGATCAGCCGCGGCGACGTCGTGGTGTTCACCGATCCGGGCGGATGGCTCCCGCCGTCCAGCACAACGACGAAGACGAACCCGATCGAATGGGCGCTCTCGCTCATCGGCCTCGCGGCGCCGGACAGCGACGACCACCTGGTGAAACGCGTCATCGGGCTGCCAGGCGACCACGTCTCGTGCTGCAACGCGCTCGGACAGCTGAGCGTGAACGGCTCGCCGCTGAACGAGCCCTACATCAAGCTCCCAGTAGGCGAAGAGGAGGCGGCTTCCCTGCACTTCGACGTCACGGTGCCCAAGGGCAAGCTGTGGGTGATGGGCGACAACCGCTGGGACTCCCAGGACTCCTCGCGCAACCAGAATCTGCCTGGCAAGGGCTTCGTACCCGAGAAGGATGTCGTCGGCCGCGCCATCGTCATCAGCTGGCCGATCAGCCACTGGACGTGGCTCTCCAACTATCCGGAAGTCTTCCGTGGCGCCGAGGACGACAAGCACTAACGTCGAAGGCGTGGCAGTGAAGCAAGTCGAGGTGCGCGCGCCAGCGAAACCCGCTCGCAGGCGCAAGCGTCAGGTCGTGCCCAACTACAAGTTCGAGACCGAGTTGCACTCAGCAGGCAACGTCACGGTCATCGGATGCGACGAGGTCGGCAGGGGAGCGCTCGCCGGTCCCGTGGCCGTCGGCATGGTGGTCGTCGACGCGCAGGTCGGCCGCTGGCCGAAGGGCTTGAGAGACTCCAAGCTGCTGCTCGAGCCCAAGCGCGAAGAGCTCGCGCCGCTGTGCATGCGGTGGGTGCGTCATCACGCGGTGGGGCTGGCCTCGGCGGAGGAGATCGACGCGTACGGCATCATGGCGTGTCTCGGCATGGCGGGCGCGCGGGCGTTCGCGTCCTTGCAGCAGGCGGGGGCGCCGCTCACGGCGAGCACGATCATCCTCGACGGCAACTACGACTACCTCAGCAGAGCGCTGCCCGTGCGCATGCCGGTGGTGCCGCGCATCAAAGCCGACCAGTCCTGCGCATCCGTCGCCGCCGCATCCGTGATCGCCAAGGTGCATCGCGACGCCATCATGATCGAGCAGGATGCCGTCATCCCCGGCTACTCCTGGGCCAGTAACAAGGGGTACTCGAGCGAGGCGCACTTCGAGGCCATCGGCAGGCTCGGGCCGAGCCCGCTGCACCGACTCACGTGGCTGAAGCGCTGGCGCGAGGAGGGTGTGGCCCAGCCGGAGCTGGACCTCGGGATGGATCTGGATCTGGATGCCGTCGACCCGGAGCTGCACGGCGGTATGGACGCCGAGGGGCGCGGCAGCTCGGACCCCGAGCTGGGTCTCGGCATCGACCCCGAGCTAGGCCTCTCCGACGCGGCGGCCGAGGAACTGCTCGCCGCGGGGGAGCAGCGTTCGCTCGGCGACCGATCCGCTGAGTCTGCAGCGTAGACTTTTACGGAAATGGACGAAGACGAATTCGACGACTACGACCGCGAGGTCGAGCTTGCCCTGTACCGCGAGTACCGCGACATCGTCTCGCAGTTCAAATACGTGATCGAGACCGAGCGCCGGTTCTACCTGGCCAACGAGGTGGAGTTCGTGCGTCGCGACACGGCGAACGACTTCTACTTCGAGATCACCATGCACGACGTCTGGGTGTGGGACGTGTACCGCGCCGACCGGTTCGTGAAGTCCGTCCGGGTGCTCACGTTCAAAGACGTGAACATCGAGGAGCTCTCGAGCAAGGAGTTCGAGCTCCCGAAGGAACTCGCCCTCGACGAGTGATCGCCGCCACCGCCTGCGGTCTTCCGGCCGGAGGACCTGGAGGCTCGGTCCCCCTCCGCCGCTGAGACCTGGAGACTCCGACCTCCTCACCTCCTCCGCGCGGACCTGGAGAGCCCGTCCTCCTCCACCTCCGCCACGCGGAGTTCAGGATGAGCGGCCTCTTCTTGCGATATGCGGCCGAAGCCCTTCTCGTCCTGAGTTCGGACGCCGAAGATCCTGGTCCTTCCGGCCCTGAGCCGGGCGCCGGCTCTCCCTCCCCAGCGCGACGACACCGCCGTCTCTCCCGATCCCGCCGTCCGCCCGCACCCACCGTCCTTCGGCTCCGGCAGGCTGCTGCCCGGAGGCGGCAATGGCGAAGAAGGACGAGCTGGGCAGACGTGGCGAGGACCTCGCGGCGCGATACCTGATCGCGCGCGGGTACCGCATCGTCGATCGCAACTGGCGCTGCCGAGAGGGCGAGATCGATCTGGTGGTCGAGCGCAGGGGCGAGGTGGCGATCGTGGAGGTGAAGACCCGCTCATCCGTGGCGTTCGGGCATCCGTTCGCTGCCATCACGCCGGTGAAGGCCGCTCGGCTGCGACGCCTTGCGGGGTTGTGGCGTGAAGCCTCGCCGACGCCGCCAGGACCGCTGCGCATCGACGCCGTCGCGGTGATCGCGCCGTCCGGTGTCGCGGACCGTGACGTCGTGGTCGAGCACCTCACCGGAGTGTGCTGATGGCCATCGCGAGAACGAACGGGATCGCGCTCGTTGGCCTCACACCGCACGTCATCGACATCGAAGCGGACATCTCGCCCGGGTTGCCCGGGTTCTGGGTCATCGGGCTTCCGGATGCCGCGCTCGGCGAATCCCGCGGCCGCGTCCGGGCGGCAGCGTCGAATTCCGGCCTGCCCATCACGTCTCGCAAGCTGACCGTGAGTCTTTCCCCTGCCGCGCTGCCCAAGCACGGAGGCGGCTTCGACCTCGCCATCGCTCTTGCCGCGCTCGCCGCGGCGGGAGATGTGCCGACGGAATCCGTGGCCTCGACCGTGCATCTCGGCGAGCTCGGGCTCGACGGCCGCCTGCGGCCGACACCCGGTGTGCTGCCGGCGGTCATCGGTGCGGCACGTGCCGGTCTGCGGCGAGTGATGGTTCCCACGGCGAACGCCGACGAAGCCGCCCTGGTCCCCGACATCGAGGTCGTACCGGTCGCGTCGCTGCGCGAGGCGGCCATCCGCCACGGCGCGGAGCTCGACCCGGTCCCGGTGGATCCGTGGCCGGCCCGGCATGCGACGGAGACGAGCAATGTCGGGTCCGCCGAGCTCGCGGATGTCGTCGGCAACGACGAGGCGATCGAAGCGCTCATCGTCGCGGCGGCTGGCGGCCACCACATGTTCCTCCTGGGTCCGCCGGGCGCGGGCAAGACGATGCTGGCCGAGCGACTTCCCGGCCTGCTGCCGGATCTCGAGACGGACCGTTCGCTCGAGGCCACGTCGATCCGCTCCCTTGCCGGCGGTTCTGTGACCGGACTGGTCACCAGGCCGCCGTTCGAGTCGCCACACCACACGGCGACGGCGGCGGCCATCGTGGGAGGCGGGAGCGGACAGATCAGACCTGGAGCAGCGGTGCGCGCCGCCCACGGGGTTCTCTTCCTCGACGAGGCACCGGAGTTTCCGAGCTCGGTACTCGATGTGCTGCGGCAGCCGCTGGAGTCCGGCGAGATCCGCATCCATCGCGCCAACGCCACGGCCGTCTTCCCTGGCCGATTCCAGCTGGTCATGGCGGCCAATCCGTGCCCGTGCGGGCAGTACGGAGTGGGCGACGCCGAGTGCGCCTGCGCGCCGTCGGCCCGTCGGCGATATCTGGCGAAGATCTCCGGCCCGCTCCTGGATCGGGTGGATATCCGGCTCACCGTTCGGCGGATCACGGCGGCGCAGCTGAAGACGGCGGGGGCCACGCCGCGCATGACGTCGGCCGAGGCGCGGGCGAAGGTGGCCACCGCCAGGGCGCTGGCCGCCGCCCGACTGGCCGACACGCCGTGGAAGACCAACGCGGAGGTTCCGGGCTCGTGGCTTCGGGAACACGCGAGGTCGCTGCCGCACGGTGCGACAGCCGTTCTCGATCGCGCGCTGGAGCGCGGCGCGATCACCATGCGCGGCTACGACAGGTCGCTGCGTCTTGCATGGTCAATCGCGGATGTGGCGGGCTCGGATCATCCGACGGCCGAGCACGTAGGCACCGCGCTGTTCCTCAGAAAGGGAGTGGGAGCATGAGCGTCTTCGGCCTCGAGGCCGGCCAGGTCAGGCACCTCGTCACCGACGTCAGCCCGGGCGTGGAGCTCGATGACAACGACGTCGCGGACCGGTTCGCGCGCGCCGCCTGGTCGGTCATCGCGGAGCCGGGTGACGGAACAGCTGGTGCCCTGGTGGCGCAACTCGGCGCTGCGGAGGCGCTGCGGTTCGTGCTCCTCGAGCAGAGCCGTGCGGACGCGCCCGATCGCAGTGTGCAGCCCTCTGGGTCTGTTGCCGGTGCGAAACCGGTCATCGCTGCCGTCGGCTCCAACGCGGTGGCGGACGATCCGCGTACGCAGGGCGATGTGCGTGCTGGAGCCGCTCAGAACGCGACAGCAACGGCGCCGCAGCCGGGCGCTGAGCCGAGCCGCCTCGCCACCGGCCAGGGGCCGAACGGCGAGCTGGCGGCCGGCATCGAGCGTTGGCGTCCCAGGCTGCGCTCCAGCGCAGTGGAACGCGTGCTCCACCTCGCTGCACGGATCGGCGCCACGTTGATCGTTCCGGGACGCCTGTGCGAACAGCCGTTGCCGTGGCCGACCGGAGTGGATGACCTCGGTGCGCACGCGCCGATCGCGCTGTGGGCGCGTGGCTCTGTCGGCCGGCGGCTCTCGCGCAACCCGCCAGGCGTGGCCTTGGTCGGGGCTCGGGCGGCGACCGGCTACGGTGAGCACGTTGCAAGCGAGCTGTCAGCTGGCCTCGTCGAACTTGGGCTCCCGATCGTGTCCGGCGCGGCGTACGGCATCGACGGAATGGCGCACCGCGCGGCCCTGGCCTCTGGCGGGCTCACGCTGGCCTTCCTCGCCGGCGGTGTCGATCGCTTCTATCCCGCAGGGCACGACGACCTGCTCCGCAGGATCACCGAGCACGGCCTCGTGCTCTCCGAGGTGCCCTGCGGCACGGCACCGACGAAATGGCGATTCCTGCAGCGGAACCGGCTCATCGCGGCGTGCAGCGCGGCCACCGTCGTCGTCGAAGCCGGCGCGCGGTCCGGCTCGTTGAACACGGCGGGACACGCATCGGCTCTGGGCCGTCCGCTGGGCGCTGTGCCCGGTCCGGTCACCTCGCCGGCCTCGGCGGGATGCCACCGCCTGCTCCGCGAATATGACGCGGTGTGCGTCACGAACGCGAGAGAGGTCGCAGAGCTGGTCGGCCCGCTCGCAGTTCCGTCGCCCGACAGCGCCGCCGGCGCCGCGCGTGCGACCCGCGACTCGCCCGAGGCCGTCCGGGTGCTCGACGCACTCGCGACTCGGACCCCGCGAACGCCGGCGGAGCTCGCCGCTCGCTCTGGTCTCGGGCTCGGGCCCGTTCTCGCCGTGCTCGGCACTCTGGAGATCGAAGGTCGCGCCAAGGAGGACGCCGAGGGCTGGCGCGCCGTGCCGCGGTCGCGGTGACCGTCGCGGTGACTCTCGCAGCGTCACCCCCCAGGTGACACCTGCAGGTGACTCTCGTAGGTGACACCGGCAGATGAGACCCGCAGCGACGCCCGGAGCGGTACCCGCAGTGACGCCCGCAGCGGCACCCACAGGTGACACCGGCAGGCCACACCCGCCCGACACCCGCCGGTCGGGGTGTCGGGCCCGCGCCGTGCCCAGGCGGATCCAAGCTGGAGTCATGTCATGGGACGAGGCGATCGCGGACTTCGAGTCGCACCTGGCCGCCGAGCGCGGCTACTCGTCCAGCACAGTGCGCGCCTACCGCTCCGATCTGCGATCGCTCGCCGAGTTCGCCGAGAAGGCCGGTGCCGAGGATCCGTCGCAGCTCGACCTTGCGGTGCTTCGCGACTGGCTCTGGCGTGCGCAGCAGGAGGGGCTGGCGAAGGCATCCAACGCTCGTCGTGCGGCGGCTGCACGAGGCTTCACCTCCTGGCTCCAACGCACAGGCGCCGCTCCCGTCGATGCCGGACGACGGCTGCGGGCTCCGAAGGCCGACCGTCGGCTGCCACGGGTGGTGACGAGGGAACAGGCATCCGGACTGTTCGACGGGTTGACGGCGAGAGCATCGGACGGAGACCCGGTCGCGCTGCGCGACCTCGCCGTCATCGAACTGCTGTACGCGTCAGGACTGCGTGTGTCGGAGCTCACGGGCGTCGACGTCGACGATGTGGACCTGGACCGGCTCACCGTTCGCGTCACCGGCAAGGGCTCCAAAGAGCGTGTCGTTCCGTTCGGCGTTCCCGCCCTGAATGCGCTGGTCGACTATCTGCGCATGGCGCGCACGGCACTGGCCGCACGGGCGGCAGACACCTCCCTGACGGCGACGCACGCCCTGTTCCTCGGGTCGCGCGGCGGCAGACTGAACCCTCGCAGCGTGTACCGGCTGGTGTCCTCCCTGCTCGAGGAGTTGCCGGGATCGGGACCGTCCGGCCCGCACACGCTGCGCCACACCGCCGCGACACACCTCCTCGACGGCGGAGCAGACCTGAGAGCGGTGCAAGAGCTGCTGGGGCACGCGAGCCTCGGCACCACGCAGATCTACACCCATGTCTCGACGGAACGATTGAAGGAGACGTATCAGCGCGCGCATCCTCGTGCGTGAGTCGCACGCGGGTCAGGTCAACGGAAGCAGAACGGCCCTGGGCACCCCGCCGAAGAAGCGCATCGGTGAGACGTACTCGCCGTTCACCCGCACCCCGAGATGGATGCACGCGCCGGCGCAGTGCCCGCCCGTCGCGACGGTGCCGAGGAGCGACCCGCGTTCGACCGCGTCGCCGACCGCATACCTGGCTGCGACGGGCTCGATGCTCAGCAGAATGCCCGCGGAGGTCTGCACGGTGACCGTCGGCCGATCCACCACGACCCCGGCGAACCGCACGGTTCCAGACACAGGTGCGACGACGAGCGTGCCCGCGACGGCCGGGATGTCGATTCCGCGGTGACCGGCCGAGTACCGAGTGGCCGGCGCCTCGTAGCCGCGTTTCACCACTCGGGGGCCGGCGACCGGCCACGCCCATCCCGGATCGGCCGCCTGCCCAACGAGGGCTGAAGCCGAGGAGCCCGGGGGCCTCGCGCTCGCCGGTTCGGGGGTCACGACGAGCGCGAGGGCCAGCGCCGCCGCCGCGACAACGCTCAGCGCTCGGGTAACGGTGAGGAGGTGCGACGACGGCATGCGGAGATCGTCACATGGCGAAGGCCGCGCGCGTCCGGTCCAAAGGCCCGGTTGTGGATGCGTTCCGACGTTCGGCGACGGGGGAGGAGAAGGCCCGGCGCTCGCCGTAGCACGCAGAGGATGTCGCGCGAAAGCCCCGGGGATCCACGGCCAGGCGAACAACCTGTGGGCGTCCGCCTGGTGTTAGCGTGCTACCAGAGGGGGCGATGTCGATGTCTGAGAAACAGTCGAGCGCGCGCAACGGAGTGGATGGCCAGGGGTCGGGAGGCTCGCAATCCGCCATGGGCAACGCCCACCGTGGCAAGGTTCTGGGCGTCACCATAGCCGCGGCTCTGGGCGGTCTGCTCTTCGGATTCGACACGTCGGTCATCAACGGCGCAGTCGACTCGATCCAGCACACGTTCAACCTGGGCTCGGCGGCCATCGGGTTCACGGTGGCCATCACGCTCATCGGTTGTGCGGTCGGCGCCTGGTTCGCCGGACAGCTCGCCGACGCCTGGGGGCGCAAGTCGGTCATGGTGCTCGCCGCCGTGCTGTTCGTGGCCAGCTCCATCGCCTCCGGTCTCGCCTTCGCCGACTGGTTCCTCATGTCGTGGCGGTTCATCGGCGGCCTCGCCATCGGCATCGCCTCGGTGATCGCACCCGCCTATATCGGCGAGATCGCACCGGCGAAGCTGCGCGGCGGGCTCAGCTCGCTCCAGCAGCTCGCCATCACGCTCGGCATCTTCCTGGCGCTGCTGTCCGACGCGGCCCTCGCGGGCTCCAACGGCAACGCCCTCCGTGAGCTGTGGTTCGGACTGCCGGCATGGCGCTGGATGCTCCTGGTCGGCGTGGTCCCGGCCGTCGTGTACGGCATCCTCTCGCTGTCCATCCCCGAATCGCCTCAGTACCTGCTGCGCAAGGGCCGGCGAGACGACGCGCGCGAGGTCGTGCGAGACGTGACCGGCGCCATCGACATCGACCAGCGCATCGACGAGATCGAGGACAGCCTGGAGAGCGAGCGCAGGGCCCGCTACCGGGACCTTCGAGGCAAGGCGCTCGGCGTGCAGCCCATCCTCTGGGTCGGCATCGGCATGGCCGCGTTCCAGCAGCTGGTGGGCATCAACGCGATCTTCTACTACTCGACGACGCTCTGGAAGTCGGTGGGCTTCAGCGCCAGCGACTCGTTCATCACGTCCGTCATCACGTCGGTGATCAACGTCGTGCTCACGTTCGTCGCCATCCTGTTCGTCGACCGCGTCGGCCGCAAGGCGCTGCTCCTCTGGGGCTCGGCCGGCATGTTCGTCGGCCTGGTGCTCGCGGCGATCTCGTTCTCCCAGGCGCATACCTCGGGCGGCGAGGTCACGCTGCCGCAGCCGTGGGGTGTCATCGCGCTGATCGGTGCCAACCTGTTCGTCATCTTCTTCGCCGCGACCTGGGGCCCCGTCATGTGGGTGGTGCTGGGCGAGGTGTTCCCGAACAAGATCCGCGGACTGGGTCTCGGCATCGCCGCGGCGTTCAACTGGGTGTTCAATTTCCTCGTCACGCTGCTGTTCCCTGTGCTCAGCCAGGCCGTCGGGCTCGGATGGGTGTACGCGGGGTTCGCGCTCTTCGCGGCGTTGTCGTTCTGGTTCGTGTTCTCCGCCCTGCCCGAGGTCACCGGCCTCGAGCTCGAGGACAAGTCCAAGCTGGAGCGCCTGCACCGCGAACGCGCCCAGGCCTGAGCATCCCGGCGACTGGACACGGCCGCACTTCCGCTCGCCGCGACCTGATGCCGCGGCATGGCTGCCGACGCCGCATCCCTCCGTCACCGCGAAGGGATGCGGCGTCCTGTTATGATGGTCGCGCACCTCGTCCATCGGGGTGACTACGCGCGCCCATTCGCCGTTGGATGCCCGAAGCTTCGGGCGTCCGAACCGGCACAGGCATCCCACGGTCCTTGACTCCGGTCGGGGCGGATGCCTGTCGGGCGCTAGGCGCGAGGCCGTCCGGCTCTCGCGAAGCAACCGATCAGGCACCGACGCGTCTTCTCCTGCGCGGTGCCGGGAATAGGAGAACGGCCATGGCCGTCGTCACCATGCGCCAGCTGCTCGACAGCGGCGTGCACTTCGGACACCAGACGCGTCGCTGGAACCCGAAGATGAAGCGCTTCATCCTCACGGAGCGCTCCGGCAGCTACATCATCGACCTCCAGCAGTCGCTCGCCTACATCGACAAGGCGTACGACTTCGTCAAGGAGACCGTCGCACACGGCGGAACCGTGCTGTTCGTCGGCACCAAGAAGCAGGCGCAGAACGCCATCGCCGAGCAGGCGCAGCGTGTCGGCCAGCCCTACGTGAACCAGCGCTGGCTGGGCGGTCTGCTGACCAACTTCCAGACCGTGTCCAAGCGCCTCGCCCGCATGAAGGAGCTCGAGGAGCTCGACTTCGAGGGCACCACGAGCGGCTTCACCAAGAAGGAGCTGCTGATCAAGAAGCGCGAGCTGGACAAGCTCCACAAGTCGCTCGGCGGCATCCGCAACCTCAGCAAGACCCCGAGCGCCATCTGGGTGGTCGACACCAAGAAGGAGCACCTCGCCATCGACGAGGCCCGCAAGCTCGGCATCCCGGTGATCGCCATCCTCGACACGAACTGCGACCCCGACGAGGTGCAGTACCCCATCCCCGGCAACGACGACGCCATCCGCTCCGTCGGTCTGCTGACCCGCATCGTGGCCGACGCGGCTGCCGAGGGACTCATCCAGCGTCACCAGAAGCCCGAAGAGGGCGAAGAGCAGGCCGAGCCGCTGGCCGAGTGGGAGCGTGAGCTTCTCGAGACCGGCGACGGCGGTGTGCAGTCCAGCGCCGAGACCGCGCGTCGGGTGGACACCGACCTGGCAGAGGGCAAGGCGGAGGCCGCAGAGGTCGTCGACGAGGCTGCCGAGCAGGTCGAAGCCACCGAGTCCGCCGCGGACGCCGAGGGCGCAGCGGCCGAGCCGGAGGCGGTCGTCGAGGCGAACGAGGCCGCGGAAGCCGCAGCATCCGGCGACGCCGAGGCCGCTTCGGCCGAGTAGCACCCGGTCCTTTCGTTATCCACCCGATTCTTCTTCAGGAGTTCACACCACCATGGCAAACGTCAGCATTGCCGACATCAAGGCGCTGCGTGAGCAGCTCGGCACGGGCATGGTCGACACCAAGAAGGCGCTCGAGGAGGCCGATGGCGACATCGAGAAGGCCACCGAGATCCTGCGCCTGAAGGGTGCGAAGGGCAACGCCAAGCGCGCCGACCGCTCCACCAGCGAGGGTCTCGTCACGGCCCGCGAGCACGGCGGCCGGGCCTACATGCTCGAGCTGAACTGCGAGACGGACTTCGTCGCGAAGAACGACAAGTTCATCGCTCTCGCCGGCGGGGTCGAGGAGGCCGTCGTCGAGGCGGGCGCGACCACGCTCGAGGAGGCTCTGGCCGCACCTGCCGCCACCAAGACCGTCGCCGAGGTCATCAACGACGAGGCGGCGATCCTGGGCGAGAAGGTCGAGCTGCGCCGCTTCGTCAGCCTCGACGGCGAGCACTTCTCGATCTACCTGCACAGGACGTCGAAGGACCTCCCGCCGCAGGTCGGCGTCGTGCTGGCCTACTCGGGAGACGACGCCGAGACGGCTCGCAGCATCGCGCAGCACATCTCGTTCGCGAACCCCGAGTACCTCACGCGTCAGGATGTCCCGACCGAGGCCGTCGAGAACGAGCGGCGCATCGTCGAGGAGATCTCGCGCAACGAGGGCAAGCCCGAGGCTGCTCTGCCGAAGATCATCGAGGGGCGCCTGGGCGCGTACTTCAAGCAGGTCGCACTGCTCGACCAGGACTACGCGAAGGACAACAAGCTGACCGTCGGCAAGGTCGCCGCCGACGCCGGCATCACCGTCACCGGTTTCGCCCGGTTCAAGGTCGGCGCCTAGCACCAGAAGTCAAGGAGTCCGGATCGTCACCCGATCCGGACTCCTTTTCTGTGCCGGGATCCGCATCGCCGCTCGTCCCCGGCCGGCGACGCGGTCCGTTCGCCGGCTGGCCGTCGCCCCACGCACGCAGGCGATGGCAAGCGACGGCCGGGCACCATTACGTTAGATTCCGTATACCTTCGAAGGGACTCGCCACATGCCTACTGCCACGAGACGGAGAGTCCTCCTCAAGCTGTCGGGTGAAGCGTTCGGAGGGGGCGCCCTCGGGGTCAACCCCGACGTCGTGAGCTCGCTGGCGAGGGAGATCGCGCGAGCGGCCGAAGACGTCGAGGTCGCGGTGGTCGTCGGAGGAGGCAACTTCTTCCGCGGAGCCGAGCTCAGCCAGCGCGGCATGGATCGCGGCCGGGCCGACTACATGGGCATGCTCGGTACCGTGATGAACGCGCTCGCCCTGCAGGACTTCCTGGAGCAGGCCGGCGCGGCCACGCGGGTCCAGTCCGCCATCAGCATGACCCAGGTCGCGGAACCGTACATCCCGCGCCGCGCCGAGCGGCATCTGGAGAAGGGTCGCGTCGTCATCTTCGGCGCCGGCGCCGGCCTCCCGTACTTCTCCACCGACACCGTCGCCGTGCAGCGCGCACTCGAGATCGGCGCGCACACCGTGCTGATGGCGAAGAACGGCGTCGACGGCCTCTACAGCGACGATCCGCGCAAGAATCCGGATGCCGTCAAGCTCGAGCGCATCACGTATCAGGATGCGCTCGTGCGCGACCTGAAGGCG
The DNA here is from genome assembly GCF_035547335.1 of Humibacter sp. Lineage (GTDB taxonomy): Bacteria > Actinomycetota > Actinomycetes > Actinomycetales > Microbacteriaceae > Humibacter. Next base: position 174,423 of record NZ_DASZVF010000045.1, read on the forward strand.
ATCGACGCCACGGCGCTCAGCCTGTGCCGTGACAACGCGATGCCCATGCAGATCTTCGGCATCGAGCCGGAGGGCAGCGTGACGGCCGCCATCCTGGGCAAGGAGATCGGCACCATCGTCGGCGCCTGACCCATCGCGCCGCCCGGCGGTCAGTGCGTGGCCTGCACCTCGCGACGCCACGGAACACCGCGATGGCGACCGCACGCCCTCGACTCCACGTCCCTCATGGCCGCCGCCGTCACTCCCTGGCCTGCCCGGCGGCCCTAAGCTTGATCTGATCCAACGAACGAAGGAGCCACAGGTGATCGCTGACTCACTGGCCACGGCGACGGACCGCATGACGAAGGCCGTCGAGGTCGCCAAGGACGACTTCTCGACGGTGCGCACGGGCCGCGCCAACCCGCAGCTGTTCCAGCGCATCCTCGTCGACTACTACGGAACGCCGACACCGCTGGCCCAGCTGGCCTCGCTGCAGAACCCCGAGGCTCGCACGCTCGTGATCACGCCGTACGACAAGTCGGCGCTGAAAGACATCGAGAAGGCGATCGTGAACGCCCCGAACCTCGGTGCGACTCCGAACAACGACGGTCAGATCATCCGCGTGACCATGCCGGAGCTCAACGAGGAACGGCGCAGAGAGTACGTGAAGCTGGTGCGGGCGAAGGCCGAGGACGCCCGGGTGTCCATCCGCAACATCCGGCGCAAGGCGAAGGACGAGCTCGACGCACTCAAGTCCGAGGTCGGTGACGACGACGTCGCCCGTGCCGAGAAGGAGCTCGAGACGATCACCAAGAAGCACATCGACCAGGTCGACGAGGCGCTCACCCGCAAGGAAGCCGAACTTCTCGAGGTCTGACCGCCATGACCCAGCCGCCCGACGCCTCCACCGGTTCACCGGACGATGGCGCGCGTCACGGCGAGGTGTCGGCGCTCGGCCGCAAGATGCGGGATCGCCGTGCCGACCTCGAACGGCAGATGCAGGCCACGAAGGCGCAGCTGGATGCCACCAACGAGAAGATCCAGCAGCGCACGGGGCGCAACCTCATCTTCGCGGTCCTGATCGGCCTCGTCGGCGGCGCGCTGCTGCTGGTCAGCCTGATCGTCATCAAAGAGATCTTCATGGTCTTCGCCGCCGGGATCGCCGGCTTCGCCGGCTTCGAGTTCGCCACGGCGCTCCGCATCGCCGGGCTGCGCGTGCCCCGGGTCGCGCTGGCGGTCATCGGCGTCGCGCTCGTTCCCGCCGCCTACTACCTGCATGCGTCGGGGGAGTGGCTGGTGGCGATCGCCGGCATCCTCGTGCTGTGGATCTGGCGCATCGTCGAAGGCATCCCGCGGTCGCGGCGGGCGAGCGGCGCGGCTCTGGTGCGCGACCTCGTCGCATCCGCTCTCGCGCTCCTGTACGTGCCGTTCCTGGCCTGCTTCTCGGTGCTCCTCGTGGCGCAGCCCGATGGCCAGTGGTGGACGCTCGCCGCGCTGATCCTGGTCGTCGTCGTGGACACCGGGGCGTACGCCGCGGGTCTTTCGTTCGGGAAGCACCCCATGGCGCCCACCATCAGCCCGAAGAAGACGTGGGAGGGCTTCGCCGGTGCCGCCGTCACGGCGCTCGTGGCCGGTGTGCTGCTCGCCGTGTTCATGCTGCAGGCGCCATGGTGGTTCGGCTTGATCTTCGGTGCGCTGCTGCTCGTGACGGCCACGGTCGGCGATCTCACCGAGTCGTTGATCAAGCGCGACATCGGCATCAAGGACATGAGCTCGTGGCTGCCCGGTCACGGCGGATTCCTCGACCGGCTGGACTCGATCCTGCCGTCCGTCGCCATCGCTTACGTGCTGTACGTCGTGTTCGAGCCGCTGTTCCGATAGCGCTACCGGCAGGAGGAGCACGGCCGATTCGCCCGAGGTCGCCATGCCGAGCCGCGCACACCATCCGTTTTGAGAGAATGAGCCCGTGGCCACGTTCCCGACCGTCAAACGCAGCAAGCGCGGATACGATCCCGAGGAGGTCGACCGCTTTCTGCGGCTGGCCCGTCGCGCCTACGAGGGCGACCCCGACGTGCCGATGACGGCAGAGGACATCCGGCGCACCGGCTTCACGCTGCAGCGAGGCGGCTACCAGCCCGACGCGGTCGACGGCGCGCTGGAGAGGCTCGAGGATGCCTTCGCGTCACGCGAGCGCAGCGAGGCGCGTCAGTCGATGGGCGACCGCAAGTGGCTCGACGAAGCGCGGGGAACGGCGCAGGTCATCCTCAATCGCCTCGGTCGTCCTGAGGGCGAGCGCTTCGACCGCGCGAGCATCTTCACCATCGGATACAACAAGCGCGAAGTCGATCGGTTCGCCAAGCGTCTCATCAGGTACTTCAGAGACGGCATCCCGATGTCGGTCGACGAGGTTCGCACCGTCGTCTTCCGGCAGCAGAGGCACGGCTACCGTGAGGCGCAGGTCGACCTCCTGCTCGATGCCGTCGTCGACGTGATGCTCGCCGTCCGATGACACAGGCAGCCTGGCTTTTCCCTGAATCGACGTCATCGACTTTGGCCGCACGGCCGATCTTCGTTATCGTTGTGTGATCGTGGGTAGGCGAGTACGACATCTAGCAGAGCCTCCGACACCGACCCGAAGCGCGGTGCAGGCGGTTGTTCCCCGACCCCGCAGGATGCGTCGTGGCACGCGCCCCGTCGTCGTCGGCGTCGCCTTCCTCGCCTCGATCGGGTTCTTCCTGGTCAACATCGTCGATCCCTACTCGGGGGCGACGGCCTCACCGGACTTCGCCTCGCACTCCCGGTTCCTCGACCAGCCGGTGCAGAAGCTCGACGTGTCCGCGAAGACCGACGAGCAGACGGTCAGCGTCGACACCTTCGGCTCGAAGGAGGCGCCCAAGCCCGTCGTCGTGCCTGCTGCCAAGTCATCCTCGTCGTCGTCCTCAGGCAGCACTCACTCGGGAGCGCCCGCGGCCGGGACACCGGATCCCGGAAGTGCTCAGGCCTACGCGCAAGGCGTGCTGGCGTCTCAGGGCATGGGCGACGACCAGTTCAACTGCCTCGTCGCGCTCTGGAACCGCGAGTCGCACTGGAACGTGTACGCGTACAACTCCAGCAGCGGGGCCTACGGCATCCCTCAGGCGCTCCCCGGCAGCAAGATGGCGTCCGCCGGTGCGGACTGGGCCACGAGCTTCGCGACCCAGGTGAACTGGGGACTGGGCTACGTCGAAGGGCGATACGGCACGCCGTGCGGCGCGTGGGACCACTCGGAGTCGACCGGCTGGTACTAGGGCAGGGTTGCGCGTCGGCACGTGCCGGGTGGGCGGACACCGCACCGGCTGCTCAATAAGCTGACGGGATGGAGTACGCGCTTCTCGTCATCGCCGGCATCCTCGTGCTCATCGCCGCCGCCGCGTTCTCGAAGAAGCTCGGCATCGCGACGCCGATCCTCCTGCTCATCATCGGCATCGCGTACTCGTTCGTTCCGCACGCGCCCCATCTGACGCTCGACCCCGAGGTGGTGCTCGACCTCCTCCTTCCGCTGCTGTTGTACGCGGCGGCCGTGCAGGTGCCCATCGTCGACTTCCGGCGCAACCTCGGCGGCATCACGACGCTCTCGGTCGTGCTCGTCATCGTCTCGGCGATCGTGATCGGGTTCATCCTCTTCGCCCTGCTGCCGCAGCTGAACCTGGCGGCGGCCATCGCGTTGGGCGCCGTCGTGAGCCCGACGGACGCCGTTGCCGCGACGGCCGTCGCCAAACGACTCGGGCTGCCGGCCAGGGACGTCACGCTTCTCGAGGGCGAGAGCCTGGTCAACGACGCGACGGCGCTGGTGCTCCTGAAGTCCGCGATCGCCGCGACTGCGGCATCCGTCAGCCTGTGGAGCGTTGTCGGCGACTTCGCGAGGTCCGTCATCGTGGCGATCGTCGTCGGCCTGATCGTCGGCCTCATCACCGTGTGGGTGCGCTCCAAGTTCTCCCAGCCCGTGCTCGACACGGTTCTCTCGTTCGTCGTTCCGCTGCTCGCGTTCATCCCCGCCGAGGCGCTGCAGGCATCGGGGGCGCTGTCCGTGGTGATGGCCGGCCTCTATTCCGGACATCAGGCGGCCAGGAAGTTCAGTGTGCAGTCCCGCATGAGCGAGCAGCTGAACTGGCGCGTGATCGCCTTCGTCATCGAGAACGGCGTGTTCCTGATCATGGGTGGTCAGCTGACCGGGCTCGTGGCGAAGGCGGTTCAGCATCCCGAGATGGGCCTGCCGGAGACCATCGCGCTGGGCCTGCTGGTCGTCGTCGTGCTGCTCGTGGTGCGCGCCTTCGTGGTCGCGCCCGTGCTGTGGCGCATCCGCAGCGCCGCGAGCAGGGCGGATGACGGCAGGGAGCGGCTCTCCACCATTCGGGAGAGCATCAAGTCGTGGCGAAGCAGGTCGGACGACAACAGGTCACGCGAGCGCGTGGAACGTGCCGAACACCGCATAGCGCAACGCGACGCCGACATGGTCGATCTGCAGAAGAACCCGGTGGGGTGGCGGGACGGCGTCGTGCTGAGCTGGGCGGGGATGCGAGGCGTGGTCACGCTCGCGGCGGCCCAGTCGCTGCCGGAGGACACCCCGTATCGTCCCCAGCTCGTTCTCATCGCGTTCGTCGTCGCGATCGTCTCGCTCCTCGCCCAGGGCGGAACGCTGCCGTGGATCATTCGGCTCACCGGGGTTCGCGGAACGGATGCGGCCGCCGACGCCCGCGAACTGGCGTCGCTCCTCGACGAGATCGCGGACGCCGCCGACCGCGCCCTCGAGGAGCCGCAGATCGACCTTCCTGATGGGCAGGAGCTGGACGAGACGGCGTTGCAGCGCCTTCGAGACGACATCGGCGTGCTGGCCGAGTCGGCGTGGGAGCGAGCGGCCATCCATGACGGCGCCACGCCGGCGGGGCCACATGCCCAGTACGGCATGCTGTTGCGCATCGCGATGGACGCGGAGCGCGAGGCGCTGCTGCAGGCGCGATCCAAGGGTGCGTATCCGTCGCGGGTGCTCGGCAGGGCGGAGGCACTGCTCGACCGGGAGGAAGCGCGCCTCGAACGGCGCGTGGACGACGAGTGATGCCGGTCGGCGACCGTCGTCGCGGGTCGCCGCACGGCGGCCGATCGTAGAATGGCGGGATGCCGCGCAACAACCGTCCCCGCAGGCGCGGCTCCGTCGGGCACTCGGAGCCAGACGACCTGAGTCGGCTGATGACGGGCTGGCGCCGCACCGAGACGCGACGAGGTCGCGAATGGAATGTGCAGCCCGTGAGTTCCGCGGCCGCGGTGAAGGAGTACACCTGCCCCGGCTGCGGTGGGCTCATCACGCCGGGCGTCGCGCACGTGGTGGTGTGGCGAGCGGACGGCGTGCTGGGAGACGCGGCCGACCTCGACGCCAGGCGGCATTGGCACTCCGGATGCTGGCGGATCGCCTGACCGCGGAGGCTACAGCTCGTTCTGCCGCGGAATGACGACCTGCTTGATGATGAGCAGCATCGATGCCGCGACCGGGATGGCGATCAGCGCCCCGAGGATACCGAGCAGTGAGCCTCCCGCCAGGGCTGCGATCACGACGACGGCCCCCGGTACCGACACCGCGCGGTTCATGATGCGTGGGCTGAGCACATATGCCTCGACCTGCATGTAGATGACGTAGTAGATGGCCGCGACGAGGGCGGTGAGCGGTGAGGCGAGCAGCAGCGACAGCAGCACGATGAGGATCGAGCCGGAGATGGTGCCGATGAGCGGGATCAGCGAGAAGAGGAACGCGATGACGGCGAGCAGGACGGGGAACGGCGCGCCGATGATGGTCAGGAAGATGGCGCTCAGCACGCCGTTGACCAGCGCGAGCCCGACCTGTCCCATGACGTACTTGCCAACGGAGTCGGTGATCTGCTCGGAGATGTCGGCGAATCGGCCGCGCTTGCTGGCAGGCACGAGCTCGTATGCGGCGCGCTTGATGTTGGGAAGCGATGCCGTGAAGTAGATCGTCAGGATGACGACGATGAGCGCGCCGAAGACGCCGGAGACGATGCCGAGGCCCACGGATAACAGCCCGGCGCCGATGCTGCCTGCCGACTTCTGAATGGAGCCCCAGATCTGCTGCAACGACTTGTCGAAGTCGATGGCGGGGAACTGCCTCTGCAGCCAGTCGTACCATTCCTGGTACGTGCCCTTCTCGACGAACGACGTGATCTGCTTCACGAGGCTCGTGCTCTGACTCACGATGATCGGGATGATCGCCCAGAGCAGGAGGCCGAGCAGCACGAGCAGCACGATGAGCACGATGAGGATCGCCGCCCAGCGCGGCACTCTGCGGCGCTCGAGGAAAGCCACGATCGGCTCGATGCCGAGGGCGAGGAAGAGTGCTGCCCCGATGTACGTGAGGATCGTGGAGAGGGAGACGATCGACGTGAGGATCAGAACGCCGAGTCCGACACCGAGGGTTCCGATCAGTCCGACTCGGAATGCGTTCTGGATCTTCACCTGTCACCCTTCACGCGCACCGTCACTCGCTGTCGGCTGTCACCTGTTCCGCCTGGGTGAGAACGCTGCGAAGGCTCTCGAAGTAGCCGGCGACGGCCTCACGCTCGATCCTAATCTGCGACAGGCGCTCTTCCGCGTCGGCGACGAGCGTGCGTGTCCGCTCCTCGGCCTCCGCGATGATCGCTGCTGCGCGGTCTTCCGCCGAGCGCACGATCTCGCGAGCGGAGTTCTCCGCGTCTTTGCGCGCGGCCTTCACCTCCGTCCGCATCTCCTTCTCGATCGCCTCGCCGTCCGAGCGCACCTCGTTGGTGCGGCGGGTGACCTCCGCCAGCTCGGCATTGGCGTCATCGAGGTACTTCTGCGTCTGCGCGACGGCCTCCTGGTGCCTGGCCAGGTGCTCCTGTTCCGCCTCGTCGCGACGGGCCTTCAGCTCGACCTCGAGCTCCATGCGGGCGCGCTCTGCCTCGTGTGCGAGCCGTTCCGACTCGGCGGCGACGTCGGAGCGGATGCCTGTGAGCTCCTCCTCGAGCTCCTTGCGGGCCTTGTCGGCAGAACGCTGAAACGCCTTGCGCTCCTGCTCGGCCTCCGCCTCCGCCTCGGCCTTGCGCTGGTCGAGTTCCCTGGCGAGAGCCGCGCGTCCCTGTTCGATCTCGTTGGCCAGATCGATGCGCGCCTGCTGGGTGTCGGCAGCGAGGTCGCGCCTCGCCTGGGCGATCTCGTCGTCCAGCGCCGCCCGGCGATCGGCGAGCTCGGCCTCGACCTCTGCGCGCCTGGCTTCGACCTCGCGCGCGAGCGCAGCGCGGGTCTCCTCGACCTCACGACTGAGACCGTCGGCATCCGCCCGCGCCTCTGCGGCCTCGCGGGCGGCCGCAGCCTTCACCTCGGCCGCCTCGTGCTCGGCCTGCGCGTGCACCGCCGCCGCCTCGCGCTTGGCCGTCGCACGCAGCTCGGCCACCTCGGTGGCGACCGACGTGCGCACGGCCGCAGCCTCGCGCTGCGCCTCCTGGCGCATGGTCTCGGCAGCGGCCCTCGACTCGCTCACCAGCTCGTTCGCCTCGATGCCGGCGTCCTGAAGCGTGGTGTCGGCCTGCGCGTGCGCCTCGGCGAGGATGCGCTGTGCCTGCTCCTCTGCGGTGCGGCGGGTGCGCTCCACCTCCGCGGCGACGGTCGCGCGCAGCTTCTCGGCATCGATGTCGGCCTGGGCGATCATCCTGGTCGACTGCTCTTCGGCGACCCGCAGCGTGTTCTCGAGCTTGGTTCCGAGGCCGGAGAACGTGGGACTGCCGACCTCTTCGATCTCGGCGTTGAGCTCGTCGATCCTGGCCGCCAGGCGCTTGATCTCCTTGGCCGACTCGGCGTTCTGCGTGTTGGCCTGGATCAGCTCGCGCCGCAGGTCCTGGATCGCCTTGTCGACTTCGTCCTTGTCATAACCGCGGAAGACTTGAGTGAACTCTGTCTCTTCGGGGGCCACAGGCTTCTTCTCTCCGGGAGTGGTATCGGGGGTGACTGTTCGCGACCGGGCTGCCGAAGTGGGGGGAGTGGGCAGGCTGCGCGTGGCCGCGCGGCGTCGCGCGGGCGTTTCGAGTGTAGCGGCGCAGGGCATCCGATGGCACGCCCCCGATACCGCCGCCGACCCGCCGTTCAGCGCGCTGGGAGCCGGTTCTCAGGCCGGTTTCGGTATCGTTGGGTGCCTGCCGGACGCCGTGCACGGCGACCGGCACCCGAAAACGTCATTCTTGGCGCGCCCTGCGCCGGCGTCGCGCGAAGGCACGAGCCTGCTGGCGCGACAACGAAGGAGAGCTCGTGCGATTCCTGATCGCCATCCTGGCCTTCATCGCCGCGGCCGTGCTGATCGGCGTGGGGATAGCCCAGCGCACCATCTGGATCCCGTCATCGAACATCGTCACGGGGCTCGTGGTCAAGGGCGGCCAGCCGTTCACGGTCATCGACGGCTCCGTGCTGCGCGCGCGGCCCGGACAGCAGACGCTGACTGTCTCCGGGAGCAGCAAGCCGTTCGTGGCCTACGGTCGCACGTCGGATGTGCTGGCCTGGCTCGGAACCGAGAAGTACGCGAAGATCTCCTACAACGCGGCCTCGAACACGCTCTCCTCCCGAGTGGTGACGCCGAAGCCGCGCTCGAGCTCGACGCCTGAGCCGTCGGATACGGCCACGGCGACACCCACGCCGGCCGCAACGCCCAGCGCCAATCCGACGGCCGGTGCGACGAGCGGCTCCGGCTCCGGCAAGTCCGGTGCCCACAAGGGTCCGGACCCGGCAGGCTCCGACCTGTGGCTCGAGGAGTTCAGCGGAGACGCCGCCTCGATCACCAAGATGAACGTGCCGAGCACCGTCAGCGTCATCATCGCGAGCGACGGCACCAAGCCGGCGCCGGACAGGGTGACCATCAACTGGCCGCTCGACAGCCGGACGCCGTGGGCCGGCCCCCTCATCGTCGGCGGCATCGTCGTCGCGGCATTCGGCGTGTTCATGTACTTTCTCGCGATCCGTCATCTTCGCCGTTCGCGCGGTCCGCGTAGGGGAGGCGGGAAGCCGCCCAAGCTGCCCCGTGGTTCCCGACGCTCGAAGGCGGCGATCGATCCGGCCGTGCCCGAGGTCGAGGCACCGGCGAAGGGCAGGCGCTCGATCGGACGCGCATCCGTCGCCGTGCCCGTCGTGCTGGTGGGCACGCTCGTGCTCGCGGGATGCTCATCCGACTACTGGCCTCAGTTCGGCGCGGCTTCGACGGCGACGCCGACGTCGACCCCGTTGGCCACCGACCTTCCCGGACAGGGCAAGGAGACGCCGCCGCCCGCCGTGACCGGGCCTCAGCTCGACAACATCATCGGCTCCATCTCGAAGACCACGACCAAGGCCGACGCATCGCTGGATGGGACGCTGGCCAAGACGAGGTTCAGCGGTCCAGCACTCCAGGCGAGGCTGGGAGACTACGCGCTGCGCGCGAAGAAGTCGGACGCGCCCGCCGAGCAGGCGATTCCGAGCGGTCCGGTGTCGCTCGCGCTGCCGGAGGCCACGAACGACTGGCCGCGCGTGGTCAGCGCCGTCGTTCACGACCCGAAGGACTCGAAGGCGGCGCCGCTCGACCTGGTGCTGATCCAGGATTCTCCGCGCGACAACTACACGGTGGAGTACGCGATCTCCCTGGAGGCGAACGCCGACGTTCCAGGTCTGCCGCCGGCCAACATCGGCACCTCGATCGTGCCGCCCGACTCGAAGCTGCTGTCGGTCGCTCCGAACAAGCTCGCCACCTACTACGGCGACGTGCTGCAGAACGGCGACAAGAGCAAGTACAGCGACCTCTTCGACACGAAGTCCGACAAGCTCGCTCCACAGGTCGGCGCGGCGTACAAGGCGTCGCAGATCGCGAACCTTCCGAAGACGGCCTCCCTGACGTTCACGAACCATGACGGCCCTGACGGGCCGATCGCCATGGCGACGAACGACTCCGGAGCCATCGTCGCCACGAGCCTCGACGAGGTGTCCACGCTCAAGCCCGTCGAGGCGGGAGCGACGGTGTCGACCAGCAACCCCAATGTGCAGGCGCTCACCTCGGTCACGGACAGCACGAAGGGCCTCGAGACCACCTACGGTTACCAACTACTGTTTTACGTGCCGCCGGCTGAGTCGAAGAAGAAGATCGTGATGCTCGGATTCACGCAGGCGTTGCTCGGTGCGAAGGAACTCGGATGACCAACACTCCTGACGCCGCGTCGTTGCGCGGCGCCGTCGACCTCTCGGCCCTGGCGAATCGCTCAGCGGCACAACCCGCGCAGACGGATGCCGCCGCGCAGCAGACCCTTCCCGGCCTGATCTACGACGGCACAGACCAGAACTTCACGCAGTTCATCGAGCTGTCGAACACGGTGCCCGTCATCGTCGACCTCTGGGCCGAGTGGTGCGGACCGTGCAAGCAGCTCTCGCCGGCGCTGGAACGCGTCGTGAACGACTACGCCGGGCGATTCGTGCTGGTCAAGGTCGACGTCGACGCGAACCCGCAGCTGGCGCAGGCGTTCCAGGCCCAGTCGATCCCGACGGTCGTCGCGATCATCGGCGGCCGGCCCGCGCCGCTGTTCGTCGGGGCGATCCCCGAGCAGCAGGTGCGCGAGGTCTTCGAGCAGGTGCTGCAGATCGCCGAGCAGAACGGCGTCACCGGCAGCGTGAGCGTCGAGGGCGGCGATCGAGCGGATGCGGGGCAGGAGGCATCCGAGCCGGAACCCGAGCCTCTTCCTCCGCATCACCAGGAGGCGTACGACGCCATCGAGCGCGGCGACTACGCCCAGGCCATCGCGGAGTACCGGCTGGCGATCGCGCAGAACCCCGCCGACAGCCTGGCCGTCGCGGGACTTGCTCAGGTCAGCCTGCTGGAGCGCCTGTCGACGGCCGACGCGGCTAAGGTGCGCGAGGCGGCAGCCGAGCACCCGCTCGATGTCGACGCCGCGCTCGCGGTGGCCGACCTCGATCTGTCCGGCGGACACGTCGACGACGCGTTCTCGAGGCTTCTCGACCTGTTCGCGACGGCAGATCCGGCAGCGCGCGACGTCATGCGCACGCGTCTCGTCGACTACTTCGAGATCGTGGGCGTGGCCGACCCGCGCGTCATCAGGGCACGCGGCCGCCTGGCGAGCCTGCTCTACTAGCGCCCTTCCAGAGCGTTCGCCACCAAGAACGCTCGCTGCGACCTCTCATTGAGACCGCTCGCCGCACCGTTCACCCCCGGGAGCCGGGCTACCGCGCCGGCCCCGATCGATCCGGGCGCAGCCAGAGCGCCCCGAGCGGCGGGAGATCGAGCACGGCCGACGCCGGCATGCCGCCCCACGGGGCGTCCGTCGCCTGCACGCTGCCCAGGTTGCCGACGCCGGACCCGCCGTACTCGAGTGCGTCGGTGTTGAGCAGCTCCTCCCAGTCACCGGCGAACGGCATGGGCAGCCGGTAGCCGAGGTGCGGAACTCCGGAGAAGTTGACGACGCACACGACCGGGTCGCCGTCGGCCTGCCGTGCGAAAGCCACGACGTTGCCCTGCGCGTCTCCGCCCTCGATCCAGCGGAATCCGCGCGGATCCTGGTCGTAACGCCACAGGGCCGGCTCGGCGCGGTACACGGCGTTGAGTTTCGCAACCAGATCCCACAGCCCGCGGTGGGCCGGCTGGTCGAGGATCCACCAGTCCAGTCCGCGGGCCTCGCTCCACTCGGACGGCTGCCCGAACTCCTGCCCCATGAACAGCAGCTGCTTGCCGGGGTGGGCCCACATGAATGCCAGGTAGGCCCGCACGTTGGCGAGCTGCTGCCAGTGGTCGCCTGGCATCTTCGCCAGCAGCGATCCCTTGCCGTGCACGACCTCGTCGTGGCTGATCGGCAGCAGGAAATGCTCGCTGAACGCATAGACGAACGAGAAGGTGATCTCGCCGTGGTGGTACGAGCGATACATGGGGTCCTCGTGCATGTACTGCAGCGAGTCGTGCATCCACCCCATGTTCCACTTCAGCCCGAATCCCAGACCGCCCGCGCTCGTCGGCGCCGTCACGCCCGGGTACGCCGTCGACTCCTCGGCGATCATGACGATGCCTGGGTTGCGCTTGTACGCCGTCGCCGTCGCCTCCTGCAGGAACGCGATCGCCTCGAGGTTCTCCCGGCCGCCGTGGATGTTCGGCAGCCATTCGCCCTCGTTGCGTGAGTAGTCGAGGTAGAGCATCGAGGCGACGGCGTCGACGCGCAGGCCGTCGACGTGGAACTCCTCCAGCCAGTACAGCGCGTTGGCGACCAGGAAGTTGCGCACCTCCGGCCTGCCGAAGTCGAACACGTAGGTGCCCCAGTCCTTCTGCTCGCCTCGGCGCGGATCGGGATGCTCGTAGAGCGCCTCGCCGTCGAAGCGGGCGAGCGCCCAGGCGTCCTTCGGGAAGTGGCCGGGCACCCAGTCCATGAAGACGCCGATGCCCGCGCCGTGCAGACGGTCGATGAGGTAGCGAAGGTCGTCGGGATGCCCGAACCGGCTGGTCGGCGCGTAGTACCCGGTCACCTGGTAGCCCCAGGAACCGCCGAACGGATGCTCGGCCAACGGCAGGAACTCGACGTGGGTGTACCCGAGCGGAATCAGGTAGTCGATCAGGGCGTCCGCCGCCTCGCGGTAGCCCAGGCCGGGCCGCCACGAACCGAGATGCAGCTCGTACACGCTCATCGGCCCGGTGTGCGGATTGCTGGACGCGCGTGCGCGCATCCAGTCGTCGTCGCCCCACTCGTAGCTGCTCTCGCCGACCACCGATCCGGTGGCGGGCGGAAGCTCCGTGAAGCGTGCTATCGGATCCGCCTTCATGCTCCACTGGCCCTGCTTGTCGCGCAGCTCGAACTTGTACACGGCGCCGGGGGACACGCCGGGGAGGAACAGCTCCCACACGCCGCTGGCGCCCATCGAGCGCATCGCAGAGCCGGAGCCGTTCCAGTCGTTGAAGTCGCCGACCACCCGCACGGCAGTGGCGTTCGGAGCCCACACCGTGAACGCCGTGCCCGCGACACCCTCGTGCACGCGCACGTGGGCGCCCAGCGCATCCCACAGGCGCTCGTGCCGCCCCTCCCTGAGCAGATGCAGGTCGAGCTCGCCGATGGCGGGCGTGAACCGGTACGGGTCCTCTGCGACCCAGACGGATCCGTCGTCGTACAGCGCCTCGACGAGATACGGCTGCGGTCCGAGCACGCTGATTCCCTGCCAGACCCCGTGCGCGACGTGCGCGAGGGACACCCTGGCACCCGTCGCGAGCACGGCCGTGACGGCCTTGGCCAGGGGACGCACCACCCGGATCACCGTGACGCGGTCCGCGACGCCGGGGGAGGCGACAAGATGCTGGCCGAGCACGGCGTGCGGTTCGTGATGACCGCCCTCGGCAACGGCCAGCAGCAGCTCGTCGTCCAGTCGTGGTGCCTCGATGGCGGCGGATCCGTCGGCGTGGCGCACGGCACCGTCCTCCGCGTGCGTCGTGGATGGGCGCTCTTTCTGTGGCATCGGGGTCACCTTCACGTTGGGTTGTTGACACTGAGGATGTGCACGGGCTCGTTGAACGGATCCAGGCGCACGTAGTTCACCTCGCCCCAGGACCAGGTCTGGCCGGTTACGGCATCCGTGACGTCGTACCGGGATCCCGGCTCGAGTCCGATCGAGGGCAGGTCGAGACGCACGAGCGTCTCCCGGACGGCGTGCGGATCGACGTTGGCGACGACGATGACGGCGTCGGCGGCCCCCGTTCCGGTGAACTCCGCAGGCAGAAGCTTGCTGTAGACGAGCACGGCCTCGTCGTCGCTGGCCTGCAGGCGCAGGTTGCGCAGCTGCCGCAGCGCAGGATGCGCGCGCCGCACCGCGTTGAGCATCGTGAGGTAGGGCGCAAGCGAATCGCCTCTCGCCTCCGCCGCCGCGAAATCGCGGGGCCGGTACTCGAACTTCTCGTTGTCGACGTATTCCTCGGCGCCCGCTCGGGCGACCGATTCGAACAGCTCGTAACCGGAGTAGACGCCCCACAGCGGAGCGGCCGTTGCGGCGATCGCCGCGCGCACCTTGAACGCTCCGCGCCCGCCGAACTGGAGGTACTCGGTCAGGATGTCCGGCGTGTTCACGAACAGGTTCGGCCGCATGAAGGCGTCGGTCTCGTGCGAGATCGAATCCAGGAACTCCTCGAGCTCCTCCTTGGTGTTGCGCCAGGTGAAGTAGGAGTACGACTGCTGGAAACCCGCCTTGGCGAGCGTACGCATGACGGCAGGCCGGGTGAACGCCTCGGCGAGGAAGACGGCATCCGGCTCCTGCGCGTTCACGGTGTGGATCAGCCACTCCCAGAACGCGACCGGCTTCGTGTGCGGATTGTCGACGCGGAAGATGCGGATGCCCCTGCGCATCCAGAGCCGGACGATGCGCAGCACCTCCGCCCTGATGCCCTTCGGATCGTTGTCGAAGTTGATCGGGTAGATGTCCTGGTATTTCTTGGGCGGGTTCTCGGCGTAGGCGATCGAGCCGTCCGGCAGCCGGGTGAACCATTCCGGATGCTCGCGCACCCACGGGTGGTCGGGCGACGCCTGCAGGGCGAGGTCGAGCGCCACCTCCAGGCCTTCCTTCCTGGCCGCGGCGACGAAGTGCCGGAAGTCGGCCTCCGTTCCCAGCTCGGGATGGATCGCGTCGTGCCCGCCTTCGGCGGAGCCGATGGCCCACGGCGATCCCGGGTCGTTCTCGCCGGCCTCGAGGGAGTTGTTCGGGCCCTTGCGGTACGCGCGGCCGATCGGATGGATCGGCGGCAGGTAGACCACGTCGAACCCCATGGCCGCGATGTCGCGGAGCCGGGACTCCGCCGTGCGGAACGTGCCCGACGACCACGACCCGTCCTCGTGCCGCACGGCGCCGACCGACCGGGGGAAGTACTCGTACCACGACGCCACCCCGGCCCGTTCGCGTTCGGCGAGCACCTCGTACTCGCGGGACTCGGTCACCAGGCTGCGCAGCGGGTTGCTCGTCAGATAGTCGAGAACGCCATGCTCGTCGAGGGCATCGAGCCTCGCGGTCGCGGGCCGTCGCCCCTTGGTCAGCGTGGTCGCCTCGTCCCTCAGCCAGGCGGCTTCGTCGGCGGTGCCGCACGCGTCCGCGGCACGCTCCAGCAGCTCGGCACCCATCGCGAGCATGAGGTCGACGTCGATGCCTGCCGGCACCTTGATCGTCGCCGCATGCCACCACGTCGCGACATCGTCGGCCCACGCCTCGACGTGGAACCGCCACGTGCCGTGCTCGTCGAGCAGGGCAGTGGTGCACCAGCTGTCGGTTCCTGGGTTGACCGGCGACATCCTGCGCCGGATGCTCGTGCCCGACGGCGACGTGAGCAGCAGCTCGACGCCGATCAGGTCGTGCCCTTCGCGGAAGGCCACGGCAGAGAACGGGACCACCTCGCCCGCGAACGCCTTCGCAGGCCATGCGCCGTTCTCCACGACGGGGGAGACCTCGAGGATCGGGAGGCGACCGAGCACCGGCCGGTAGGCATCGGCGGCCGGCCGCTTCGCTGCGCGCGGCGCTCGCTGAGGACTGGAGGAAGGTGACGACGTGGCCGGCATGCTCCGACGGTAGCGCGCCGACTGGTCGAAATCTCGGCCTTGCGCTCCGCCGGGGAGATGGTGATGCGAGACGGGTGTTCACACAGCCGACACGCGGCATGGGTAGGGTGGCGCGAGTGAAAGCCTTCCGTCGATTCACGGTCCGTTCCGCCATCCCCGACGCGCTGCAGGCACTCGACGAGCTGGCCTCGAACCTGCGCTGGTCATGGCATGAGCCCACGAGAGACCTGTTCCGCCACATCTCGGAGAACCTGTGGCGGAGCACGAACCACGACCCGATCGCGCTGCTGGGTGCCGTGAGCCCCGAGCGGCTCGCGGAGCTCGCCGACGACGACGGGTTCGTCGGCTGGGCCAACGGTCTTCGCGACGACCTTCACAGGTACATCGCGGAGCCGCGCTGGTATCAGACGCTCGAGAACGCCCCGCAGTCGATCGCGTATTTCTCGCCCGAGTTCGGCATCGCTGCGGCACTGCCTCAGTACTCGGGAGGCCTGGGCATCCTCGCCGGCGACCACCTGAAGAGCGCCTCGGATCTCGGCGTCCCCCTCACCGGCGTCGGCCTCTTTTACCGCTCCGGCTACTTCGAGCAGTCCCTGACTCCCGACGGCTGGCAGCAGGAGAGCTATCCGGCGCTGGACCCGGACGGCACGCCGCTGTCGGTGCTCCGCCACGCCGACCGGGCACCCGCCATCGTGTCCCTCGCCATGCCGGATGGCCGCACCCTGAACGCGCGCATCTGGACGACGCTCGTCGGACGCGTGCGTCTGCTGCTGCTCGACACCAACATCCCGGAGAACGACGACGATCTGCGGAGAGTGACCGACCGGCTGTACGGCGGCGGCGGGGAACACCGGCTGCTGCAGGAGCTGCTGCTCGGCATCGGCGGTGTCCGCGCCCTCAGAGTGGCGACGAGTCTGCTCGGGGGACCGGCGCCCAGCGTGTTCCACACCAATGAAGGGCACGCCGGCTTTCAGGGGCTCGAGCGCATCGCCGAGCTGATCGGCGACGGCCTGACGTTCCCCCAGGCGCTGGAAGCGGTGCGCGCCGGCACCGTGTTCACGACGCACACGCCGGTGGCGGCGGGCATCGACCGGTTCGAGGCGCAGCTGGTTCGGCGCTACTTCGAGCGGCACGAACTTCTGCCAGGGGTCGACGTGGGCAACGTCATGCGCCTCGGTGCTGAGGACTATGCCGGCGGCGACCCCGCCGTGTTCAACATGGCGGTCATGGGCCTTCGCCTGGCTCAGCGCGCGAACGGCGTGTCGAAGCTGCACGGCGCCGTGTCACGGCACATGTTCGCCGGGCTCTGGCCGGGATTCGATCCCGACGAGGTGCCGATCGGTTCGGTGACGAACGGTGTGCACGCACCGACGTGGACCGATCCGCTCCTGACCGAGCTGGCGCAGAACAGCCTCGGAACGGCCGACACGACGCACGCCGACTGGCTCTCGCCGCAGCTGACCGACGAGCAGCTGTGGTCGGTTCGCGACCGGATGCGCGAGAACCTGGTTCAGGATGCCCGCGCCCGTCTCACCGCCGAGCTGCGGCAGCAGCGCAGGGATGCGATCACGCCGGCCTGGCTGTCGACAGTCCTCGACCCGCACGTGCTCACGATCGGATTCGCGCGTCGCGTCGCCACGTACAAGCGGCTCACGCTCATGCTGCACGACAAGGACCGGCTCACGCGCCTGCTCAACGATCCGGAGCGCCCGGTGCAGCTCGTGATCGCGGGCAAGGCGCATCCGGCCGACGACGGCGGCAAGCGGCTGATCCAGGAGCTCCTCGAGTTCGCGGCGGCGCCGGAGGTGCGTCACCGCCTGGTGTTCCTGCCCGACTACGACATCACGATGGCGCAGACGCTGTACCCGGGGTGCGACATCTGGCTGAACAACCCGCTGCGACCGCTCGAGGCGTGCGGCACGAGCGGCATGAAGGCGGCGCTGAACGGCGCGCTCAACCTCTCCATCCTCGACGGGTGGTGGGCCGAGTACTTCGACGGCGAGAACGGCTGGGCGATCCCGTCCGCCGACGCGGCGGGCGATGGCGCCGAGCGTGACGCACTGGAGGCGAACGCGCTCTACGACCTCATCGAGCACCAGATCGCGCCGCGCTTCTACGACAGGAGCGAGAACGGGGTGCCCTCCGGCTGGCTGCAGCAGGTTCGGCACACGCTGAAGACCCTGTCGCCGGAACTGAGCGCCGACCGCATGGTGCGACAGTACGTCGAGGACCTCTACGTCCCGGCCTGCCGCGAGTCCGCGGAGCTCGCGGCCCAGCAGTACCAGAAGGCCAGGGAATTCGCGCAATGGAAGGCGCGCGTGACGCAGGCATGGCCGGAGGTCTCCGTGGTGTACGTGGAGTCGGGTGGCGTGGATGCCGTGCCGCAGGTGGGCGACCGGCTGCGCCTTCGTGCCCATGTCGCTCTCGGCTCGCTGACGTCGTCAGATGTCACGGTCGAGGTCGTGCACGGCCTCATTGATCAGACGGACCAGCTCGTGGGCGTTCGACGGGAGCGGCTGCAACCGCGCGACGGCGGCACGGACGGGACGGTCGCCTTCGAGGGAGTCGTTCCCCTGGATCGCTCAGGCGCGTTCGGGTACACGGTGCGCGTGGTGCCTGACAACTCTGCCATGGCGAGCCCGGCGGAGCTGGGCCTCGTCGCCACGGCGCACTGAGCTGCGTGCCGGCGCGCCCGCCTCAGCGAACGATGAAACCGTGGCGGCGCGCCCGCGTCAGCGGGCGATGAGCGCCAGGCGTCCGCCGGTGATGGCGAGCAGGTCGGCCGGGGCCAGCTCCAGGTCGAGGCCGCGTCGGCCGCCGGAGACGTAGACGGTCTCGTGAGCGGATGCCGAGGCATCCAGCACGGTGGAGAGCCGGCTCTTCTGTCCGATGGGGGAGATGCCGCCGACGACGTAGCCGGTCTTGCGTTCCGCCGCAGCAGGATCCGCGAGCGCGGCCCGCTTGGCTCCGACGGCCGTCGCGAGAGCCTTGAGATCCAGCTGCCGGGAGACCGGCACGATGCCGACGACGAGCCTGCCGTCGGCATCCGCCAGCAGCGTCTTGAACACGCGTGCTTCGTCGACGCCGAGCTCGCGCGCCGCCTCGGCGCCGTAAGCGGTGACGGCGGGGTCGTGCTCGTACGCGTGCGACGTGAACGGGATGCCTGCCCTGCTGAGCGCCGTCGTCGCCGGTGTCGCCGCCGCCCCGGCGCCACGGGCGGCACCTCGCCCGGAGCCGGGGCGTTTGGTCTGGCCGGGGCGGTTCGCACCCGGTGTGCGCTTCGACACGGTCAGCCGTGGGCCCGGAACAGCTTCATCGACGTCGGCTCCATCGTGACGCTGTGCCCTGGCGGGAACTCGCCGTCTGCCGGCGTGACGGTCTCCGACGCGCTGTCCCAGAGCAGCGTGTAGCACGCGACGCCCTCGTGCGACGGGAGGGTGACGGTCGTCGGGGTCTCCAGGCCGTGCACCACGAGGAGGATCCTGTTGAACTCCTCGAACTCGGGCGTGGATGCCGCCAGATACTGCAGGGTGCGGTTCTCGGGCGAGTCCCAGTCCTCCTCGGCCATGGTGTTGCCGCCAGCGTCGTACCAGTCCAGCTGGCTGGCGCTCGGCACGGTCTCGCCGAATCTGCCGAACCGCACCGGCCGCAGGGCGGGGTTCTCCCTGCGCAGCCGGATCAGCTCGGCGGTGACGGCCGCGAAGTCGCGCTGGCGCTCGTCCCAGTCCCAGCTGAACCAGGTCAGCTCGTCGTCGTGGCAGTACGCGTTGTTGTTGCCGGACTGCGTCCTGCCGTACTCGTCGCCCGCCGTGATCATCGGGATGCCTGCGGAGAGCAGCAGGGTGCCCATGAGGTTGCGAGCGGCCTTGCGACGCACGGCGAGGATGCCTTCGTCATCGGTCGACCCCTCCACGCCGTGGTTGAACGAGCGGTTGTCATCCGTTCCGTCGCGGTTGTCCTCGCCGTTGCCGAGGTTGTGCTTGGTGTCGTACGAGACGAGGTCCTCGAGCGTGAACCCGTCGTGCGCTGTGACGAAGTTCACCGAAGCGAGCGGACCCCGCTGCGGACTGAACAGGTTCGACGAGCCGGCGAGCCGGGTGGCGAACGACCCGATGCCGGTGGGCGCCGATCCGCTCCGACGCGCCTCGGCGATGTCGGTCAGCCAGAACGAGCGCACCCGTCCGCGGTAGCGGTCGTTCCACTCGTGCCAGCCGTCGGGGAACCCGCCCGTTCGCCAGCCGCCTTCTCCGACATCCCACGGCTCGGCGATGAGCTTGACGCCTTCCAGGTACGGGTCGTCGACTATGGCGTTGAGCAGGGAATGGTCCGCGTTGAACTCGCCCGTGGCGTCGCGACCCAGCGTGGCGGCCAGGTCGAACCTGAAGCCGTCGATCTGCACGTCGTCGGCCCAGTAGCGCAGCGAGTCGAGCACGAGTCGCTCGGCGACGGGCTGCCCATAGTCGATGGTGTTGCCGACGCCCGTGGTGTCGATGTACGACCCGTCGGCGTTGTGCCGGTAGTAGGTGGCATTGTCGATGCCGCGCAGGCTGGTCGTCGGCCCGCCCAGCCCCTCTTCCGCCGTGTGGTTGTAGACGACGTCGAGGATGACCTCGAGCCCCGCGGCATGCAGCAGGCTGACCATGCCCTTGAACTCGTGCAGCACGGCATCCGGTCCGGATGCCTGAGCCTGCTTCGTCGCGTACGGCGCGTGCGGCGTGAAGAAGTTGAGCGTGTTGTAGCCCCAGTAGTTCGTCAGTCCCAGACGCGCGAGGCGCTCCTCGGTGACGAACGCCTGCACCGGGAGCAGTTCGATGCTCGTGACGCCGAGGCGGTGGAAGTGCTCGATCGTCGCGGGATGCGCGAGGCCGGCGTACGTGCCCCTCAGCTCCTGTGGCACCGCCGTGTTGAGCGCGGTCAGGCCCTTGACGTGCGCCTCGTAGATCACGGTGTGGTCGCGAGGCACGCGCGGCTTGGTCGTGCCCGCCCAGTCGAACGCGTCATCCATCACGACGGAGCGCCACTCCTTGGCGCCGGAGCGCAGGAGCCCGCGGGAGTACGGTTCGATGAGGAGCTTGCGCTCGTTGAAGTGGTGCAGTGGTCCGCGCGGCCCCCAGCAGCGGATGTTGTACCGCGTGCCGGCCCTCAGGTGCTCGGACGTGGCCGTCCACACGTCGCCGTTCCCACGCACGAGCGGCACGCGCTCGATCAGCCAGTGCTGATCCGAGTCGTCGAAGACCAGCAGCTCCATCCCCGTGGCGTTCTTCGAGTACACCCCGATGGTGCCGCCGTCCGGGCCGCTGTGTACGCCGAGCTGGGACAGAGGATCCTCGCTGGGCATGCGTCCTACAGTAATTCCTATGCCGGTCTACCTTGACCACGCCGCAACCACGCCCGTTCTGCCCGAGGCCATCGAGGCGTACACGCGCGCGCTGACCGCGGTGGGCAACCCGTCGAGCATCCACACGGCAGGTCAGTCGGCCAAGCGCATGCTCGAAGACGCCAGGGAACGCGTGGCCTCCGCCCTGGGCTGCGAGAGCATCGAGGTCGTTTTCACGTCGGGCGGTACCGAGGCGATCAACGCCGGCGTGAAGGGACTGTACTGGGCGGGCGCACGGCGCGGTGCCACACGCATCCTCGTGCCGGAGGGCGAGCATCACGCCACGCTCGACACCGTCGAGTGGCTCGAGGCGTACGAGTCGGCACAGGTGGAGTGGATACCGCTCGACAGGGACGGCTTCGTGCGCCTCGACGCGCTCCAGGAATCGCTCGAACGCGAGCCCGGCACCATCGCGCTGCTGACGTTCCTGCTGGCCAACAACGAGGTCGGCACGGTGCAGCCCACAGAGCGCATCATCGCGCTCGCCGCGGCGGCCGGCGTGCCCGTGCACGTCGACGCCGTCTCCGCCTTCGGGCATCTTCCGCTCGACTTCGCCGGGATGCGTGCCGGAACGGGCTCCGTAGGAGACCGCGGCCTCGTCGCGCTCAGCGTGTCGGCGCACAAGGTCGGCGGTCCGGTCGGTGCGGGCGCGCTGGTGCTCTCCCGCAGCGCCACGATCGTGCCGCTCATCCACGGCGGCGGACAGCAGCGCCAGGTGCGAAGCGGCACCCAGGACGTGGCGGCGGCCTCGGCGTTCGCCGTCGCAGCCGAGGCGGCGGAAGCGGGCCGAGTCGCCGAGAGCCTGCGGCTCGCCGGCCTGCGGGACCGGCTCATCGACGGCGTGCGGCGTCTCGTTCCCGACGCCGTCCTGAACGGACCGGATCCGGCACCCCGTCCGTGCGAGTCTGCGTCTTCCGAGCCGTCCGCGCGTTCCGGACGGGACGGCGGCGACGTGCGCCTGCCCTCGAACGCGCACTTCACCTTCCCCGGATGCGAGGGCGATTCGCTCCTGTTCCTCCTGGACGCCGCCGGCGTCGAGGTGTCCACGGGTTCGGCGTGCCAGGCGGGAATCCCCGAGCCCTCCCACGTGCTCCGCGCGATGGGACGCGGCGAGGACGAGGCCCGTGGGGCGTTGCGCATCACGCTGGGCCGCACGTCGACGGAGGCGGACGTGGACGCGTTCCTCGCGGCGCTGCCTGCGGCCTATGCGCAGGCATCCAGAGCGGGTCTCGCCACTCGCGCTTCCGCGCTCGGCGCTCGCTGACGGCTCTCGGGGACGCCGAGGGTTCGCCCGGACGTTCGCCGCCTCTCCGGATCAGGCTCTACGGGGCGACTGCCTGACGAGCTGTCTCCGCTCGCACCGCCGCCGGCACCCAGGCGCCATTTCGTAGACTGGGGCCCATGCGAGTTCTGGCGGCGATGAGCGGGGGAGTGGACTCCGCGGTGGCGGCGGCACGGGCCGTGGACGCAGGTCACGACGTGGTCGGCGTGCACCTGGCGCTCAGCCGCATGCCCGGCACCCTGCGCACGGGAAGCCGCGGATGCTGCACCATCGAGGACTCGATGGATGCCCAGCGGGTCGCGAACCTGATCGGCATCCCGTACTACGTGTGGGACTTCTCCGAGCGGTTCAAGCTCGACGTCGTCGACGACTTCATCGCGGAATACTCGGCGGGCCGCACTCCCAACCCGTGCCTGCGCTGCAACGAGAAGATCAAGTTCGCCGCTCTCCTTGAGAAGGCGCTCGCGCTCGGATTCGACGCCGTCTGCACCGGCCACTACGCGAGCATCGTGACCGATGCCGACGGCAACCGCCAGCTTCACAGGGCCGCGGCGTGGGCCAAGGACCAGTCCTACGTGCTCGGCGTGCTGACGGCCGAGCAGCTCGCGCACGCGATGCTCCCGCTCGGTGCGACTCCGTCGAAAGACCTGGTGCGGGCCGAGGCCGCCGAGCGCGGCTTCACCGTCGCGAAGAAGCCGGACTCGCACGACATCTGCTTCATCCCCGACGGCGACACCCGCGGATGGCTGGCGGAGCACGTGGGCACGGCCCCCGGCGCGATCGTGGACCGCGAAGGCTCCGTCGTCGGCAGCCACGAGGGTGCCCACGCCTACACGGTGGGTCAGCGGCGGGGACTGGCGCTGTCCGTGCCTGCACCGGATGGCCGTCCGCGCTTCGTTCTCGAGGTGCGGCCGAAGGAGAACACCGTCGTGGTGGGTCCGAAGGAGGCGCTCGACATCGCCGAGCTCGCAGGCACGCGCATCACGTGGGCCGGGCTCCCGCCCGAGGATGCCGGCAGTCCGTTCGCCTGCGAGGTGCAGATCCGCGCGCACGCCGACCCGGTGCCCGCCACCGCCTTCGTGCGAGACGGCGAACTGGTCATCCGGCCCGAGACGCCCATCAACGGGGTCGCGACGGGACAGAGCGCCGTCGTCTACCTCGGCACGCGGGTGCTCGGCCAGTGCACCATCGAGCGCACGGTGAGCGCCGTGCCCGCCGGCGCGTAGAACCCCGGCAGCTTCTCGCGCTCCTCGCTCTGCCGCCCCAGCGTGTGGGCGAGGGGGCAAAGGAACGAGGACACAGAGCGGCGCGGCCGGCCCGCCGTGACCCAGGACCTTGTCTCAGGACCTTGTCTCAGGACCGTGTCTCAGGACCGTGTCTCAGGACGCGTGTCTCGGGATGCCTGTCTCAGGACGGCAGGGCTGCTCCGGTTCCGGCAGCGAACGCGGTGAGGAGCCTTCTGCCCTCCTCCCACTCGCCGAGCCTGCTCGCCCGGTTGAGGTGTCCGTGCGGCCCGACGTTCACGATCGGGGAGCCCCACCACCTGCCGAGCTCGTCGAGGTGCTCGAGCGAACTGTACGGATCGTCGGCGGAGGCCACGATGACGGACGGGATGGCGAGGCGGCTGTGCGGAGCGGCGAAGCCCGTCGCCTGGGCAGGGAAGACCGGCCCGTTCTCGTCGGGCGGCGCCACGAGGAACGCGCCGGCCGCGCGTCCGCCGCGAGCGATCCACGATGCGGCGGCCAGGCATCCGAGGCTGTGCGCCACCAGCATGTCGGCCTCGTCCGTGATGCGGTCGATGGCCGCTATCCAGTCCTCGCCGTCCGGCTCGACGAACGATGCGGGAGCGATGCGCACCGCCGTCGGCCCCAGCGAGTGCTGCCAGATGGACTGCCAGTGGTCGTGCGGCGAGTCGTCGATGCCCGGCACGATGACGATGCGCATGCGTCCCCTCCTGCTCACGGCGACGGATCCTGCGGGTTGCGCCGCAATGCCCTGTCGCGTCGGTGGCCGCTCTTAGTATGGCGAGGTGACGGACATCCCCGCTGACTTCGACTCCGCGCGCACGGAGTCCGAGGAATTGCGCGAGCGCATCGAACGCAACCGCGTCGCCTACTACGAGGGCGGCAGCCTGATCAGCGACGCGGAGTACGACGCGGACATCCGCCGACTGGAGGCCATCGAACGCGAGTTCCCGCTGCTCGCTGCCCAGGACAGCCCGACCCAGACGGTCGGCGCCGAGGTGGCATCCGCCGGGTTCCCGCCGCATCAGCACGCCGAACGGATGCTCAGCCTCGACAACGTCTTCAGCGTCGACGAGCTGCGCGACTGGGCGGCGAAGACGGCGGATGCCTCAGGCCATCCGGTGCGGTGGCTCACCGAGGTGAAGATCGACGGCCTGGCGATCAGCCTCGCGTACCGCGACGGTGTGCTCGAGACGGCCACCACGCGAGGCGACGGAACCGTCGGCGAGGACATCACCGAGAACGTGGACTGGATACCGGTCATCCCCCGGCGGCTCGAGGGCAGCGGCTGGCCGGCGTTCTTCGAGGTGCGCGGCGAGGTCTTCCTCAAGACGGTCGACTTCGAGTTCCTCAACGAACGCCAGCATCAGCTGCAGGAGCAGTACGCGGCCGAGCAGCGAGCGAAGGGCAGGTCGGAGGAGGAGATCAAGACCCGCTACCCGGAGTTCGCCAACGCGCGCAACACGGCGGCCGGAAGCCTGCGTCAGCGCCGGGAGAACAAGTCGCCGCAGGAGATCGAGCTCATGCGAGAGCGCCAGGGCCGGCTGTCGCTGTACCTGCACGGCATCGGCGCATGGAACGACCCGCCCGTGGCGACACAGTCGGAGATCTACGATCTGCTGCGCGGATGGGGCCTGCCGGTGTCGCCGCACAATCGCGTTCTCGACGACGTCGAGGAGGTGTTCGCGTACATCGCGGAGATGGGGGAGCGACGCCACTCGCTGGAGCACGAGATCGATGGTGTCGTCGTCAAGGTCGACGATCTGGCGACGCACGACGAGCTGGGCGCCACCAGCCGCGCACCACGGTGGGCGATCGCCTACAAGTACCCGCCTGAGGAGGTGTTCACGAAGCTGGTGGACATCCTCGTCGCGATCGGCCGCACCGGTCGAGCCACGCCGTACGCCGTGATGGAGCCCGTGAAGGTGGCGGGCAGCACGGTGCGCCAGGCGACTCTGCACAACCAGGAGGTCGTCAAGGCCAAGGGCGTGCTGATCGGCGACACGGTCGTGCTGCGCAAGGCCGGAGACGTCATACCCGAGGTGCTCGGGCCCGTTCTCGAGCGGCGCGACGGCAGTGAGCGGGAGTTCGTGATGCCGAAGGACTGCCCGGAGTGCGGAACCGAGCTGCGGCCTGCGAAGGAAGGCGACATCGACCTGCGCTGTCCCAACGCGAGGTCCTGCCCTGCCCAGGTGCACGGGCGCCTGGAGCACATCGGGTCGCGCGGCGCGCTCGACATCGACGCGCTCGGCGAGGTCACGGCGGCGGCGCTCACGCAACCCGCTTTCCCCGCCGAGCCTCCGCTCATCACGGAGGCCGGACTGTTCGACCTCACAGAGGAGCAGATCGTTCCGATCCAGGTCGTCGTGCGCGACGTCGAGACGGGCGAGCCGAAAGTGGATGAGACCACCGGGCTTCCGGTGCGTCGCGCCCCGTTCCAGAAGGTCACGCTCACCTATCCGCCGGGAACGGCCGAGCTGTCGCCGGCAGAGCGTCGCAAGGCAGGGGTGAAGAAGGACTACCGGCTCGTCGCACCGTCTGAGGCCGCTGTGACGCTGCTCGCGGAGCTGGAGAAGGCGAAGCAGAAGGAGCTGTGGCGCTTTCTCGTCGCGCTCAACATCCGGCACGTCGGGCCGGTGGCCGCCAGAGCCCTGGCGTCGTGGTTCGGCTCGCTGGATGCCATCCGCACGGCGACCAGAGACAAGCTCGCCGCCGTCGACGGCGTCGGCGGCATCATCGCCGACGCCGTGCTCGACTGGTTCGAGGTCGACTGGCACCGCGAGATCGTGGACCGCTGGGCGGCGGCCGGCGTGCAGTTCGCGGTGCCCGGGCATCCGGGCCCCGGAAAGGCGGGTGACGCCTCGGGCCCGCTGGCCGGTCTGACGGTCGTCGCGACCGGGTCGCTGGAAGGCTTCAGCCGCGAAGGCGCCATCGAGGCCATCATCGCCGCCGGCGGCAAGTCCGCCTCGAGCGTGTCGAAGAAGACCGACTATGTCGCGGCCGGGCCGGGCGCAGGGTCGAAGCTCACGAAGGCCGAGGAGCTCGGGGTGCCGATCCTCGATGCCGCCCAGTTCGCGCTGCTGCTCTCCGGTGGTCCTGCCGCGCTCGTGGGCGCAGGTGCGGACGACGCGGCCGACGGGGACGCGCCCGATGGGCAGAACACGGTGGAGAACAGCGAGTCGGTCGACCCTGACGGACAGACGCTGTGAGCGGCGAAGGCGAAGGCCGCGGCGTCGCGCCAGAAGGCGATGACCGGCTCGCGAACAACGCTGCACCCGGGAATGACGCCACGAATGACGCCACCGTGCCGCCCGTGTCGGGCGAGGAGGGCGAGTCGGGCGCCGAGGCTGCAGGTGAGGGCCGCAAGACCCCCACGTCCCGTCGTGCCTTCCTGCGCGGCGCGGGGATCGCAGCGGCAGGTGCCGCTGCCGGCGGTGTCGTGGGCGGCGTGATCGGCGGTGTCGTGGGTGCGGCAGCGGGTCGCGGGAGCGTGCATCCGGAGATCGAGCGTGAGCTCGGGCTGCTTCCGGTGCCGTCGAAACCAGGCTTCGATCACCTCATCGTGATGATGTTCGAGAACAGGTCATTCGACAACATCCTGGGATTCCTCTACGCCGACGAGAAGCCGCCGAGGGCCCAGCACTACGAAGGGCTCGACGTGCGTCGCGATATGAATCGCGATCCGCTCACCGGCCAGGACATCCCGGTGCACGTCTACAACGGCACGACCGACTTCGTGATGAGCCAGCCCAACCCCGACCCGGGGGAGGAATACCCGTTCGTCAACCAGCAGCTGTTCGGCACCGTCGACCCGCCGGCGAACGCGGGCAAGTTCTTCTGGCAGATGGAGCCCCCGTTCAACGCCCCGCCCGCCGGCGCCAAGGCCGACATGAGCGGTTTCCTGGCGGACTACATCGACCACCTGCGCACAGAGCGCCGCGGCGTCACACCCGACATCGACGAGTACCGGCACATCATGGGCGCGTTCGATCCCACCATGCTCCCCGTCTTCTCCACGCTGGCCCGCGAGTTCGCGGTGTACGACCACTGGCACTGCGCCGTGCCGTCGCAGACGTTCTGCAACAGGTCGTTCTTCCACGCGGGAACTTCGCACGGCTTCGTCACGAACAACGGCGGCCGCGGCTTCCGAAAGTGGTTCGATGTGCCGGCCGACGTGCCGACCATCTTCAACCGACTGGAAGACGCGAAGATCAGCTGGGCGATCTACTTCGACGACAACCAGTTCCTCTCGATGACCGGATTCATCCACGCCCCGGCGCTCGAGCCGTTGTGGAAGACGGACCACTTCCGCACCATGACGCGCTTCTACGACGACGTGAAGCGCGGCGAACTGCCCGCCTACTCGTTCATCGAGCCGCGCATGATCTACGACCACAACGACATGCATCCGCCCGTGGGTCCGATGACGAGGACGGATGTCGACGGCCAGATCATCCAGGGCGGCGCGATCTCCGACGTGCGGGCGGGCGAGGCACTGCTGCACAAGGTGTACACGGCGGTGCGGACGAGTGCGACCCTGAACGGCTCCAACGCCATGAACACCATGCTGTTCGTCACGTTCGACGAGCACGGCGGCCTGTACGACCACGTGCCGCCGCCCGCGGCCACACCGCCCTCCAGGCGGATGGGACGCACCGAGATGGGCTTCGGGTTCGATCGCCTCGGTGTGCGGGTTCCCGCTCTGGCCATCTCGGCGTGGACGGCCAAGGGTCAGGTGATCAGCGAGACCATGCACCACTCCAGCGTCATCGCGACCCTCGAGAAGAAGTACAAGCTCGAACCCCTCACGAGGAGGGATGCCGGAGCGCCGACGATCGACAACGCCATCACGCTGACGCGCCCGAGGCAGCCTGCCACCTGGCCCCAGACGCATCCGCAATGGGTGCCGCCGAACCCGGAGGCCGGGCCGCCCGTCGTCGGACCGGACGGCGACCGGCCCCTCGGGTCGCCCGGCGTCGGGCTTCTCGGCATGCTCATCGCGCACTACGGCGCGGACGAGATGGCCGTGCCCCGCACGTATCGCGAGGCGTACGAACTGATCGAGGTGTCGGGCAAGGGACTGTTCGGCACGGGGCCCAGGCCGGCGGAGCCGCTGCTGCCGCCGCTCACTCCCGCACCGACCCCCACTCCCGGCCCGACGTCGACGAGCGGGTGATGCCGGGGCCCACGTCGACGAGCGGGTGATGCCCGGCCCGAGTGTGGTGATGCCCCACGTCGACGAGCGGATGATCCTGGCCCGATGTCGCAGATCGCGGGCCGCCGGGCCTCTCGGGCGTCCGCTCGGCGACAACGGTCACGTAGAGCGCGCCGAGCCGGTCGCGCCCGCCGAATAGACTGGAGGGCATCCCTCGAACCCCACTGAGCGACGGAGACCCATGCCCGACATCAGCGCCGACCAGGTGCGGCATCTGGCCGAACTGGCCCGCATCGACCTCAGCGAAGCCGAACTGACGAACCTCACGGCGGAGCTCGTGCAGATCGTGGATTCCGTGGCGAAGGTGAGCGAGGTGGCCACGCCCGACGTGCCGGCCACGAGCCACCCGATCCCCATGACGAACGTGTTCCGCGAAGACGAGGTGCGGCCGGGACTGACCGTCGAGCAGGCGCTGTCCGGCGCGCCGGATCGCGAAGGCGATTACTTCCGGGTGCCGCCGATCCTGGATGAGGAGGCGTGATGTCCGACCTGACACGGCTCACCGCAGCACAACTGGCCGACGAGCTCGCCTCGTCGCAGGTCTCGAGCGTGGAGGCGACACGCGCGCACCTCGACCGCATCGCGGCCGTCGACCCCGACGTTCATGCCTTCCTGCACGTCGCATCTGAGCGGGCGATCCGCACCGCGGAGTCGGTGGATGCTCGCAGAGCAGCAGGCGAGGAGCTCGGCCCGCTCGCCGGGGTGCCCGTGGCGATCAAAGACGTGCTGTGCACGTACGACATGCCCTCCACGTCGGGTTCGAAGATCCTCGAGGGCTGGATCCCGCCGTACGACGCGACGGTCGTGCGCAGACTGCGGCACGCCGACCTCGTTCCGCTCGGCAAGACCAACATGGACGAGTTCGCCATGGGTTCGTCGACCGAGCATTCCGCGTACGGTCCCACCCGCAACCCGTGGGACCTCGAGCGCATCCCTGGCGGATCGGGCGGCGGCTCAGCCGCTGCCGTCGCCGCGTTCGAGGCTCCCGTCGCGCTCGGCAGCGACACAGGAGGATCGATCCGGCAGCCGGCGGCGGTCACCGGATCCGTGGGCGTGAAGCCGACGTACGGAGGTGTGAGCAGGTACGGCGCGATCGCCCTGGCGAGCTCGCTCGACCAGGTGGGGCCGGTCGCCCGGACCGTGCTGGATGCCGCGCTGCTGCACGACGTGATCGCCGGCCACGACGCGCTCGACTCCACGTCGCTCGACCACCGGTGGCCTTCGATGGCGCAGGCGGCGAAGGCTGGGCTCGAGGATGACGCGCTGAAGGGCCTGCGCTTCGGCGTGGTCAAGGAGATCTCGGGAACCGGCGAAGGATTCCAGCCCGGCGTGAAGCAGCGCTTCGACGAGACCGTCGCCCTGCTCACCGCTGCCGGCGCCGAGGTCGTCGAGGTCTCGGCACCCAGCTTCGAGTACGCGGTCGCCGCCTACTACCTGATCCTGCCGGCGGAGGCCTCGAGCAACCTCGCCCGGTTCGACTCCGTGCGTTTCGGTCTGCGCGTCGCACCGCAGAGCGGCCCGGTGACCAGCGAACGGGTCATGGCAGCCACGAGGGATGCCGGCTTCGGTCCCGAGGTCAAGCGCCGCATCATCCTCGGCACGTACGCGCTGAGCGCCGGCTACTACGACGCGTACTACGGCAGCGCGCAGAAGGTGCGCACGCTCATCCAGCGCGACTTCGCCGACGCGTTCGCCAAGGCCGACGTGCTGATCAGCCCCGCTGCGCCGACGACGGCGTTCAAGCTGGGCGAGAAGATCGACGATCCGCTGGCGATGTATCTCAACGATGTGACGACGATCCCGGCGAACCTGGCCGGCATACCGGGCCTCGCCCTTCCGGTCGGGCTCGCCCCGGAGGACGGTCTGCCGGTCGGCCTGCAGATCATGGCTCCGGCGAGGCAGGATGCGCGGCTGTACACCGTGGGCGCCGCCCTGGAGCGGTTGCTGGAGAACGCGTGGGGCGAGCCGCTCCTCGCGCGGGCGCCGCAGCTGGCGCAGACCGAGATGTTCGCGAGCGAGGAGGGAGCGGTCTGATGGCCAAAGACAAGCTGATGGACTACGACAAGGCTCTCGAGCTGTTCGAACCGGTGCTCGGATTCGAGGTGCACGTCGAGCTGAACACGAAGACCAAGATGTTCTGCGGATGCGCCAACGAGTTCGGCTCCGGCGCCAACACCAACACGTGCCCCACCTGCCTCGGCCTGCCGGGCGGACTCCCGCAGGTGAACCACAAGGCGGTCGAGTCGAGCATCCGGCTGGGGCTGGCGCTGGGTTGCGACATCGCGGAGAGTTCACGGTTCGCGCGCAAGAACTACTTCTACCCCGACACGTCGAAGAACTTCCAGACGTCGCAGTACGACGAGCCGATCGCGCACGACGGCGAGGTCACCGTCGAGCTGGAGAGCGGCAGGCAGGTCACGGTGCTCATCGAGCGGGCCCACATGGAGGAAGACGCGGGCAAGCTCACGCATGCGGGCACGACCGGGCGCATCCAGGGAGCCGACTACTCGCTCGTGGACTACAACCGGGGCGGCGTGCCGCTCGTGGAGATCGTCACAAAGATCATCGAGGGCGTCGATACCGACGCGCCAGAGGTGGGACGGGCGTACGTCGCGCACATCCGCGAGCTCGTGAAGGCGCTCGGCGTCTCCAACGCGCGCATGGAGGAGGGCAACGTCCGCTGCGACGCCAACGTCTCGCTCCGGCCACGCGGCTCCAAGGTGCTCGGCACGCGCACGGAGACGAAGAACGTGAACTCGCTGCGCTCCGTCGAGCGCGCCGTGCGGTACGAGATCCAGCGGCAGGCCGCCATCCTGGATGCAGGCGGCACGATCACGCAGGAGACCCGCCACTGGCACGAAGACACCGGCACCACCTCGTCTGGTCGCCCGAAGAGCGACGCCGACGACTACCGGTACTTCCCCGAGCCCGACCTCGTCCCTGTGGCGCCGAGCCGCGAATGGGTCGAGGAGCTGCGCGCGACGCTGCCGGAGCCGCCGTCCGAGCGCAGGGCCCGGTTGCGCGCCGACTGGGGTTTCACCGCTCTCGAGTTCCAGGACGTCGTCAACGGCGACCTGCTGGATGCCGTCGAAGCGACCGTCGCAGAGGGCGCGGCGCCGGCATCCGCTCGCAAGTGGTGGACGGGCGAGATCACCCGCATCGCGAACAGCCGCGGCGTCGCCGCCCCCACCCTGGTGTCTCCGCTGCACGTGTCCGAACTCGTCGCGCTGGTCGAGAGCGGCGACCTCACCGACCGGCTCGCCCGGCAGGTTCTCGAGGGCGTGATCGACGGAGAGGGCTCGCCCACCGAGGTGGTCGAGGCGCGCGGCCTCAAGGTCGTCTCCGACGACGGGGCGCTCATCTCCGCGATCGACACGGCGCTGGCCGCGCAGCCCGACGTGCTGCAGAAGATCCGCGACGGCAAGGTGCAGGCTGCCGGCGCCGTGATCGGTGCGGTGATGAAGGCCATGAAGGGTCAGGCGGACGCCGCGCGGGTGCGCGAGCTCGTCCTGGAGCGCGCAGCCCAGTAGGACGTTTCCGATCGCCTGCCGAACCGTGGCGGTTCGCGCCGGATTCGTTGTGCCGGATTCGTTGTCGCGGATTCGTTGTGCCGGATCCGTTATGCGGATTCGTTGTGTTCGGAGCCTTTATGTCGGATTCGCACGTTGCCGCTCGACGTGTCATCGAGTGAACGACGAAAGGAAAGCTCATGCGATACATGCTTCTGATCTGCACGGACCCCAGCGGTGAGCCGGAGGCGCCAGGCGACATCTCCATCGATGAGTGGGTGGCGGAGACGGACGGCGCGGGCGAGCGGCTTCTCGGCGAGCGGCTGCCTGCTGAGACGGCGAAGGTCGTGCGCCGCAGGGGAGAGCGGCTGCTCATCACGGACGGGCCGTTCGCGGAGTCCAAGGAGCAGATCGCCGGATTCGACGTCATCGAGGCGGAGTCCCTCGACCGCGCTCTCGAGATCGCGTCCCGGCATCCGATGGCGAGGGGCGGCCTGGTCGAGGTGCGCCAGTTCTACACGGAGTAGCGCCCAGGTGTGCCGCTCGCCGGCACGCACGGGCGAGCTCAAGCCCGGAGAAGCCCGGACAGGCGGTGTGCCGCGCGGGTGCAGCCCCGGGGCGGAAGCCTCGCCGGCCCCACCCGCATGCATGGTTGAATGGCGGGATGCCGGACGACGCCACCCAGAGCTCCTCCGTCACCGTGGACCCTACAGATGCCGTGCGCGTCGATGCGGGCCTGATCGCGCGGCTGCGCTCCGACCTCGAGGCGGCCGACTTCAGCGTCGCCGCCCTCGACGCGCTCTGGGGCGAAGAGGCGGCGGCCGCCCTCTTCCGCGGTCATCGCGTCGCGGCACGGAGGGCTCTTGCTCCTCATCTGGCGGGGGGCGAGCCGCTGGCGGCGCTGGCGGCCGGGTTCGTGCTCGGGCTTCCCGTTCCGGAAAGCGCCATGGCCCAGGCGTTGGTGTCCCTCGGCGTGCGGGATGCCATGAACCTCGGTCTCGTCGAGCGCGTGGGCGGCGGACCCTCCGGCGGCCAGGACGCCACGGTGCGACCCCTGATCGATCTGCGTCCCTACGCGTTCTCCGACGCGGCAGGGTCCGGCCAGTGGTGGATCGCGTCCGATCTCGGCGAGCTCGCGCTCGGCTGCGCGCTCCGCGAAGACCACGTGCTCGGCGTCGGCGGCGCCTCGCACACGCTGAGCTCGATCATGATGCGGGACCGCGTGCGAACGGCGCTCGACCTGGGAACCGGATGCGGCATCCAGGCGCTGCACGCCGCAAGGCACGCCGACCTCGTCGTCGCCACCGACATCTCCGCAAGGGCCCTGCTGTTCGCCGAGTTCAACGCCGTGCTGAACGGCGTCGACAACATCCGCTTCCGGTGTGGAAGTCTGTTCGAGCCCGTCGCGGGAGAGTCGTTCGACCACATCGTGTCGAATCCGCCGTTCGTGATCACGCCGCGCGTCGCCGGCGTTCCCGAGTACGAGTACCGGGACGGCGGCCTCACGGGAGACGCGATCGTCGAGGCGGTCGTGCGCGGCGTGCGTGACAGGCTCAACCCCGGCGGCGTCGCCCAGTTCCTCGGCAACTGGGAGTATCGAGGCGAACAGGAGGCCTTCGACCGGGTGCGCGAATGGCTCGGCGACGAGCGGGAGCAGGGCGCGCTCGACGCGTGGTTCGTCGAGCGCGAGCTCCAGGACGCGCCGCAGTACGCCGAGACGTGGATCCGGGACGGCGGCACGCGGCCGGGCACCGAGGACTTCGAACGGCTCACGGATGCCTGGCTCGACGATTTCGCCGCCCGCGATGTCCGGTACGTCGGATTCGGCTACGTGACCCTGCGCCGCCCGGCGGACGGCGTCGTGACCTTGCGGCGGTACGAGTCCGTCGAGTCGAGCGGCTCGCAGGAGAGCGGGCTCGGCGCTCACCTGGCGCGCGGGCTGCGTGTCGGCCGGTGGCTGGCATCCGTCGACGACGAGCAGCTCGGCCTCGCCACGCTGATCGCCGCCCCGGATGTGACGGAGGAGCGGCACTACTGGCCGGGCAGCGACGATCCCGCCGCGCTCGCACTCGTGCAGGGCGGTGGATTCGGCCGTCGCACGGCGGTCGAGACCGGACTCGCGGGCTTCGTGGGCGCGTGCGACGGCGATCTCCCCGTCGCGGTCATCGTCGGCGCGCTTGCCGACCTGCTCGACGTCGACGCGGCAGATCTCGCCGCCGAGCTGCTCCCGCGCGTGAGGGAGCTCGTGTTCACCGGGGTGCTGGAGCCCACCGCTCTGGACTGAGCCGGTCGGCGGCGTCGCATCCCTAGACTGGCGTTCGTGACCGATCGCTCAACCGCTCCCGCTCGACCGACCACTGCCGCCATCGTCCTGGCCGCCGTCATCGACGTCGTGCTCGTGCTCGCGTTCGTGCTGATCGGGCGCGGCAGCCACGGCGAGAACGTCGTCGGCGGAGCGCTCGTCACGTTCTGGCCGTTCGGTGCAGGGCTCGTCGTCGGATGGCTCGCCTGCGCGGCTTGGCGCCGGCCTCAGGCCGTGTGGCTGACCGGGGTCGTCGTCTGGGCGGCCATCCTCGTGGTCGGCATGCTGTTGCGCGTCGTCAGCGGTCAGGGGATCGCATCGTCGTTCGTCGTGGTGGCGGCGATCGTGCTCGCGGTCTTCCTCATCGGGTGGCGCGCGGCGGCGCTGCTCGTCCGCCGTGTCGCCTCGCGTCGTCGCGACCGCGCGGCCGTTGCGGGCCACCGCGGCTGAGCGTTCCGTGTCGCGTCTCACCGAACCGCTTCGCGCCAGGCTCCAGGAGACCCTGAGCGGCCAGCAGACCGGCGTGCCGGAGTGGGTGCGAGAGTTCGAGTCGGGCACCGATCGCGGCTTCTTCGGTCCTGACTCGGCCGTGTGGGCGGTGCACGGCGGGATGCCGACGCTCGTCGCCGGCATCCGCGCTCTGCTCATGCAGGCCCTCCACCCCGGCGCGCTCGCGGGCGTGTACGACCGATCGAGGTTCAGGGAAGACCCGCTCGGACGGCTGAACGGCACCATCCGCTGGATCTTCACTGTGAGCTACGGCGACACCACCCAGGCCGTCGCCGGATCGAACTGGGTGAAGCGCCTGCACGAGCACGTCGTCGGCGACTATGTGGACGGCCACGGACGGCCGGCGCGCTACGCGGCGAACGATCCCCACCTGTCGACGTGGGTCCATCTGGCCTTCACCGACGCGTTCCTGACGGCGCACGAACGGTGGGGCGGCAGGATCCCCGGTGGCTCGGACGCCTATGTCGAGCAGTGGGCGAAGGCCGGCGAACTGATGGGTGTGCCGGATCCTCCGCGGAGCAGGGCCGAGCTCAAGGCGGGTCTGCACGGGTTCGCCGATGCAGGGGAGCTGCGCTGCGACGACCGCACGCGCGAGGTGGTGCACTTCGTGCGTCACGCGCCCGTTCGGCGCAGCCTGCGGCCCGCTTACGCCGTGCTGTTCGCGGGCGCCGTCGCGTCCCTCGAGCCCCGTTTCCGTGACCTGCTCGGCCTGCGGATGCCCAGGCTCGGCCCGGTCCCGCTCCCGGTCTCCTCTGCCACAGGTGTCGTGCTCGCGGCGGCCGGTGGCCTGCTCGGGCCGCAGACGGCGGGAGAGCAGGCCGCGCTCGTGCGTCTTGGTCGGCTGGATCGGCTGGATCGGCTGGGCCGGCCGGATCGGATGGACGGCTGAGCGGCGGCATCCGCGTCGGCTGTTGCGCGGGGTAGCCGCGCCGGAGGGCGGCGACGGATCCGTCGCCGGCTCG
Organism: Humibacter sp.; assembly: GCF_035547335.1. Lineage (GTDB taxonomy): Bacteria > Actinomycetota > Actinomycetes > Actinomycetales > Microbacteriaceae > Humibacter. The sequence continues at coordinate 210,387 of NZ_DASZVF010000045.1, forward strand.
GTGGCGGGTTCCGCCGTGCGATGAGAAGTCGAGTCAGAGCGTGAGCCCCGCCACCAGGTTGACGGTCGAGGCGAGCACCACCGATCCGAACACGTACGAGAGCAGCGTGTGGCGGAGGATCACGGAGCGCAGCTGCGTCGTCCTGATGGTCGTGTCCGAGACCTGGAACGTCATGCCCAGATCGAAGGACAGGTACGCGAAGTCCACATAGCGCGGGTCCTCGTCGTTGTTGAAGTCGATGCCGCCGACCGGCTCCGTGTAGTAGATGCGCGCGTAACGCAGCGTGTACAGCGTGTGCAGCAATGTCCAGGAGAGTCCGACGCTGAGCACCGCCGCTGCCGCTCCGGCGCCCTGCGCCACGCCGTGCGTCTTGCTCGTGTGCACGAGCAGCACGGCGACCGCGAACAGGCTCGCCACCGCGATGAGCAGGATGAGCAGTTCGCTCATCCCGCTGCGAGGGTCCTCGCGCGTGGCGTGCAGTCTCGTCGTCGCGCCGTCGAAACGCCCGATCACGAGCCACACCCAGGCGATGTAGACGGCGCAGGCGGCAGCCCATCCGCCGACTGCCGCGTACCACCAGGAACCGGTCAGTCCGATGGCCGTGCCCACGACGACCCCGACGATGAGCATGACGATGAACCGGTCCGTCGAGCGGTTGCGACCGTTCGGGTCGAGCTTGGCTGCCACGGCATCATGGTGTCATCGCGCACACGATCGTCTGTGCTCGGCGCGCCGCGCAACGCGCGAGGCTCGCCGGCGCCGGCAGGTCAGCTCGACGAGCGGGCGGGAGGGTCCGACTCGAGTCGCGCGGTCAGCTGCTCCACCACCTTGCGACGCAGCACCTTGCCCACCATGGAGCGCGGCAGCTCGTCGACCTGGAAGACCCGGCGAGGAACCTTGTACGGCGTCATCGCCGAGCGAGCGTAGGCGCGGATGGCCGCCTCGTCGAACGGTGCGCCCGGCTTCATGATCACGACCGCCACCACGTCTTCGCCACCGCGAGCATGCGGCAGCCCCACCACGCAGACGTCCGCGACACCGTCGCACGCCCTGAGCTCCTCCTCGACCTCGGTCGGCGAGACGTTGAAGCCGCCGGTGATGATGAGCTCCTTGATGCGGTCGACGATGCGCACGAAGCCCTGCTCGTCCATGGTGACGACGTCGCCGGTGCGGAACCAGCCGTCGGCATCCAGCACCTTCGACGTCTCCTCGGGTTTGCGCCAGTAGCCGCGGAACACCTGCGGCCCTCGCGCCTGAAGCTCACCGGCTTCACCGAACGGAAGCACCCGATCCCGGTCGTCGGGGTCGACCACCCTGATGTCCGTGCTGGGCAGCGGCAGTCCGACGGTGCCTGCCTTCCGCGTGGACCCGACGGGATTCGCCATCAGCACGGGGGAGGTCTCGCTCAGCCCGTATCCTTCGACGAGATACCCGCCCGTCTCCTTCTCCCACAGGTCGACGATGCTCTGCGGCAGGCTCATCGCCCCCGAGATCGCGATCCGGATGCCCGCCAGCGGCACGTCCCTCTTCTTCGCCGCCGCGACCAGACGTTCGTAGATCGGCGGCACGGCGGGCAGGAACGTGGGCGGCCGCTTGCGCACCACCTGCAGCACCATGTCGGGGTCGAACGAGGGGAACAGCACCAGCCTCGCACCCATGCTCATGGCGAACGTGAGGCAGAGGGTGAGGCCGTAGGCATGGAACAGCGGCAGCACGGCATAGACGACGGATGTGCCGCGAGGCACGGTGGGAATCCAGGCGCGTGCCTGCGCGGCGTTGGCCACCAGGTTCGCGTGACTGAGCATGACGCCCTTGGGCGAGCCGGTCGTTCCGCTCGTGTACTGGATGAGGGCGAGGTCGTCGACCTCGGGACGGGGCACGGCCGCCGGCACGGGTTCGGCTTGCGACAGCGACCTCCACCTCACGACGTCGCTCACCCTGGCCCGCAGCCGCTCACGCGACTGGCGCGCCTTCTTCAGCGGGAGCCGAAGCGCGAAGCGGATCCTCGCGGGCATCGCCTCCACGATGTCGACCGCGACGATGCGTCTCAGCCCGATGTCGTCAGGCAGGTCCTGCAGGGTCGCGACCACGTTGGTCCACGCGATCGCCACCGTCGCCCCGTGGTCCTCGAACTGGTGGCGCATCTCACGCGGCGTGTACAGCGGGTTGTGCTCGACGACGACGGCCCCGAGACGCAGCACCGCGTAGAACGCGACCACGTGCTGCGGGCAGTTCGGCAGCACGAGCGCCACCCGGTCGCCCGCCTTGACTCCGAGCGCCGCGAGTCCGCCCGCGACGCGGTCGATCGCCTCCCCGAGCTGCCGATACGTGGTCGTCTTGCCGAAGAACTCCAAGGCGACATGGTCGGCGTACGCTGCGACGGACTCCTCGATGAGGTGCGGCAGCGCACCCCGAGGAGCCTCGATCTCAGCGGGAACGCCCTCCGCATAGCTGGACAGCCACGGGCGTTCGGCGGAATCGCTCATGCTCACAGCGTAGGTGCGCACGGCCGGCGCTCGCAGGACGAAGGCGCGCCGAGGCGTCGCCCTTCACCGGGTGCGACCGCCTCTACGGTCGGGGTCAGGCCGCGACGCGGTCGTCACGCCCGGTCAGTGCGAGAAGCCGCGACTGCAGCGGGGCATTCTCGTCGATGGGCACGGGCGACTCGAACAGACCGCTGGCCTCCAGGGTGTCTTTCTGGGGCTCGAACACCGTCCATGCGGCGGCGACGAGCGTCTCACCGAGATCTTCGTCTGCCCCGACGGCCCTCGCGAGGTCCCAGGTGTGCACGATGACGTCGGATGCCTGCTCTCGCAGATACGCGCTCGCCGGCACTCGGTCGTACGACAGGTTCACCCGGGCATCGGGATCGACCGCCGCCCATGCCTGGGTCGCGGCCGCGGAGTAGCGGCGCCACTCGGCGGCGAGGTCGTCGCTCAGCGGCTGAAGCCTCGAGCGCGCCTCCCCGACCGTGCGTCCTGCCAGAAGCAGCGGCACCCACTGCTGCTCCTCGATCACGTGCCGGACGAGCGCGGCGACGTCCCAGTCGGTGTCGGGCGTCGGCGCGCTCCAGTCGCTCACCAGCTCGAGACGCTCGCTGAAGGCCGCGTGCGCCTGTTTCTGAACGTGAAGCCAGTCGGCGAATGTCATCTTGTGGCCTTTCTTCTCGGTCACGTCGGAAGCAGCGGCATCCGCGTCGCCGGCGCTGGACGATCCGGCGGCGTGCCCCTCCCTGTCGTTCGGCTCTCGTCTGTTCGGGTTCTCTGCGCTGTCGCGCAGCGCTTCATCGTGCGTGTTCCAGAACCGGGGATCGCGCTCGTTCATTCCTGCTCCGCCCACTCCGTCTCGGTTGCCGCCGTCAGTCGTCGGACGCCGGGCCGTTCGACCCCGGTGCCACGCCGGCAACGGCCACGTCGATGGGCGTCTGCCCGGAGATCACATCGAACTGGGCATGCACGGTGGCGGGGGTGCGCAGGGCGGCGGAGATCACCCGGGCGACATCCTCGCGCGGGATCGATCCGCGCTGCAGCCGCCCGCCCACCTCGACGAGGCCCGTGCCGTCGTCGAGCGTGAGGGAGCCGGGCCGGATGATGGTCCAGTCCAGTCCGCTCCCGCGCAGTTCGGCATCCGCGTCGCGTTTCGCCGCGACATACGCCGTCCAGGACTCGTCAGAGCCATCCTGCACCGGGTCGTCGACGCCCATGGCGGAGACCTGGATGAACCGGCGCACGCCGGCAGCCTGCGCCGCCTTCTGCGACTTCACCGATCCCTCGAAGTCGACCGTCGTCTTGCGCTGCGGGCCCGAGCCCGGTCCAGCACCGGCGGCGAACACGACCGCGTCGACGCCTTCGATGGCGTGCGCGAGGTCGTCGGCCTGCGCCTGCTCGATGTCGAGCAGCACGCCCTCGCCGCCGAACCGGTAGATGTCGTCGGCGTGGTCCTCGTTCCGTACGACCCCGATGAAGTCGTCGCCCTCGTCGTACAGCACTCGCATGAGCTGCTGCGCCACCTTGCCATGTGCACCGATGATCGCCACGCGTGTCATGTACCCATCATGCTCTCCCTTGCCGTCGCGCGCAGGCGCAGGCCGTCCGCCGGAGGACGTGGCGGGAGTAACGGCGGATGGGACAATGGCACGCGTGTGGAGGCGACGGGACAAGAGCGATCAGGTCGACGCCGAGGGCTCCTTCGGCGTCGGCGTACAGGTGCACGTCATCGACGACGAACGTCAGGGGCCCAAGGGCTGGGTCGGCGATCCGACCGGCGTGATCGTGGCCAGCGCATCCTCGCTGGCGCACGGCGCCTTCGAGGTGGAGGCCCTGTCCGGCAGGGTGTGGACGGTGGCCTTCGACGAGCCGCAGTTCCGGGCGGACGGAACGGGGCCGGTGGAGCGGGCGAACATCCCGGAGTACCTGCTCATGACGGCGCCCGTCGCCGAGGGGTTCGACGGGCAGGCCGACGACCGCGGTGCCGGATCGTGACGCACCTGCTGTTCTCCTACGGAACGCTGCAACTTGCCGCCGTGCAGGAGGCCACGTTTGGCAGGAGGATGCCTGTGCGCCGCGCTCTCCTGCCCGGCTACGTGCTCGACACGGTCGCGATCACCGATCCGCATGTCGTCGAGCTGAGCGGAAGCGCCGAGCATCCGTTCGCCAGGGCGACGGGGAATCCGAGCGACCTCGTGGAGGGCGTCGTGCTGGAGCTGACCGACGACGACCTCGCCGCCGCCGACAGGTACGAGGTGGATGACTATGCCCGCATCGCCGTCCGGCTCACCTCGGGGGAGACGGCCTGGCTGTACGTGGATGCCGCGGGCGCGGGAGCTTCCGCATGCGCGGATCCGAGCTGATTCGCTGTCAATCCCGTATCCGTCTTACGGGCGGGAATCTATGCTTTTCTCATGCTCGTCGAGGGCACACTTCGATGGCGGGTCACGGAAGACTGCCCGTTCGACCTGCTGATCGGTCTGTGCCTGCGCGACCTCGCCGGGCTCGAAGGCGTGGGCGACCCTGTGCTCCCCGCGGTGGTGCCCGCCGTGCAGCGCGAGCCTGCCTCGCACCGCGTGCTGGCCAAGGCCGCTTCGACCGGATGGGAAGCCACGGCACCGGCGGCGCTTGCTCAACTGGGCGAGGAATGGACGCGCTGGTGGCGCAGGGCGGTCGTGCATGCCAACGCCGTCGCATCGTGGAGCACGGCGTTCGTGCCTCCGCACTTCGCCGAGTTCGACCGTGAGATCGCGCTGCAAGACCTGGTGATCGAACGCGTCGAGGATGCCATCGCGTGGGCGAAGGAACGCCGCGCCGAGTACGTCGACGACGACCGCGCGCACAGGCTCGAGTACTCGGCCGACATCGTCGACATCGTGCGCGGGCGCGAGCACGAGCTGCGACGGCAGGCCGGCTCGTTCCGCCTCGACATCGAGGCATTGCCGCTCGCGGAACCGGGCGCCTGGGTCGTCGGTCCCGACACCGTGGTGATCAGCTGGAGTCTGCGCGACGACCACGAGGCGTTCCGGCGCTGGCTGGCGCCGCTCGTCGCGGCCCTCGTCTGAGACTTCCGCGCGAACGGCCGTCGCCGGATCGCGCGCTGAACCGCACTGGCTCCGAAGGCGGGCGCGGCGCGCCGCGCTTGGGTGACAGGACTCGGGCGCAGAGGGGGCGAGGTCGCCCTGCCCGCCCTCTCCGGTCAGGCGGCCCCGCCGACGCGGACCACCGGCCCGGAGAGGGCCGGGTCGGCGGTCAGGCGACTCGCGTCTCCGGCGACTTGGTGTGCGACGGGTCGGTCTCCGCAACCGGCAGGATCACCTCGTCGATGCGGGTGAGCGTCTCCGCGTCCAGCTTGACTCCGGCGGCCTTCGCGTTGGAGGCGACCTGCTCGGGACGCGAGGCGCCGACGATGGCACCTGCCACGTTGGGGTTCTGCAGCACCCAGGCAACGGCGAGCTGGGCCAGCGTCAGCCCCGCCTCGTCCGCGATCGGCTGCAGGTTCTGCACCGCCGCCAGCACGTCGTCGTCGAGGAAGCGCTTGATCGCGTTCGCGCCGCCCTTGTCGTCCGTCGCCCGGCTGCCCTCCGGGAACTCCGCGCCGGGCTTGTACTTGCCGGTCAGCACGCCCTGCGCAACCGGCGACCAGACGATCTGGGAGATGCCCAGCTCGGTCGACGCGGGAACCACCTCCGCTTCGATCACCCGCCACAGCATGGAGTACTGCGGCTGGTTCGAGATGAGCTGGAGGCCGAGCTCCGTCGCGAGCGCGTGACCGGCACGCAGCTGCTCAGCGGTCCACTCGCTGACGCCCACGTACAGCACCTTTCCGGCCCGTACGAGATCGGCGAACGCCTGCATCGTCTCCTCGAGCGGCGTCTCGTAGTCGTACCGGTGCGCCTGGTAGAGGTCGACGTAGTCCGTTCCGAGACGCTGCAGCGAGCCGTCGATCGACTCCATGATGTGCTTGCGGCTGAGACCGGTGTCGTTGTGACCGCCGGGGCCGGTCGGCCAGTACACCTTGGTGAAGATCTCCAGAGACTGACGACGCTGGCCTTTCAGCGCGTCGCCCAGCACCGTCTCCGCTGCGGTGTTCGCGTACGCGTCCGCCGTGTCGAACGTCGTGATGCCGGCATCCAGTGCCGCGTGCACCGACGCCGTCGCCGTGTCGTTCTCCACCTGGGAGCCGTGGGTCAGCCAGTTGCCGTAGATGATCTCGGAGATCTTGAGTCCGCTGTTGCCGAGGTACCTGAAATCCATGGGATAACGCTATCCGGCCTGCACCGTGCGCGTGGTCGTCTTCCGCCGGGACGGTGTCGGACGAGGATGCGACACTGGTGCCGTGGGACGCGGCGACGGAAGGGACAGGCAGGTCACCGTCGGGCCCGTCGACGACACGGGCGCGACGAAGCTGCACGTGGACATGGATGCGTTCTACGCCTCCGTCGAGCTGCTCGACCATCCGGAGCTCCGCGGCAGGCCCGCCATCGTCGGGCACGCATCCGGACGATCCGTCGTCTCGAGCGCGACCTACGAGGCCAGGCTGGCGGGCGTGCGCAGCGCCATGCCCGTCGCACAGGCTCTTCGGCTGTGCCCGGACGCCGTCGTGCTGGAGCCGCACTTCGACAAGTACGCGCACTATTCGTCCCGAGTGCTGTCGATCCTCGGCGATGTCACGCCGCTGGTGGAACAGGTGAGCATCGACGAGGCGTTCCTGGATGTCTCGGGGGCCGTGCGACTGCTCGGATCGCCGTCGACGATCGGGGCAGGCATCCGGAGCAGGGTGCAGGCGGAGACCGGGCTCACGTGCTCCGTCGGGGTCGCAGGCACGAAGTTCATGGCGAAGCTCGCCTCGACGAAGGCCAAGCCCGACGGCATGCTCGTCATCCCGGTCGACGAGACGCTGTCGTTCCTGCATCCGCTGCCGATCGGCGCGTTGTGGGGTGTCGGCCCGTCCACACAGGAGACGCTGCACCGTTACGGGCTCCGTACGGTCGGCGATGTGGCCGGGACGCCCCTCGATGTGCTGCGCCGCTGGGTGGGCGACGCGTCGGGCGTGCGGCTGCACGAGCTGGCCAACGGTGTGGATCCGCGGTCCGTCGAGCCGGAGTCGCGGGAGAAGAGCATCGGGCACGAGCAGACGTTCGAGCACGACGTGACGGATGCCGCCGTGCTGAGACGCGAGCTGCTCCGGCTCTCCACCCAGGTGGCCGCCCGGCTGCGCTCGCATCGACTGACGGCCCGTACGGTCGCCCTCAAGCTGCGGTACGCCGACTTCCGCACCATCTCCCGTTCGCGCACGCTCGGCGATCCGACGAACGTCGGGCGCCGCATCTACGAGGAGGCCGTGACGCTGCTCGAGTCGGCGCTGCTGCCCTCCGACGCGATCCGGCTTCTCGGGGTGCGCGCCGAGCAGGTTCTGCCCGACGGCTCGGGAGCCCCTGCGCTGTGGGACCCCGACGAGGACTGGCGCGATGCCGAGCACGCGATCGACCGGGTCGCGGCGAAGTTCGGCGCCGGGGCCGTGACATCCGCCGCGCTGGTCGGGACGCAGCCGCGTCGCGTCGGCGACACGGCTAACGCGCGCGTCATCCGGGAGAGGGACGACAAGTCTGGTCCTCGCAGACGCGAGACGCGAGGCGAACCGGGTCGGCAGGCATCCGACCCGTAGGGGGGCCGGGCGGAGACCTCGCGGCCGCTGGAAACGACTCCCGGGACGCGGCGACGCCCGGCCGCGCGGCGACGGCGGGCACGAGACGTCGCCGTCCGCTCACCGAAGCGCGACGTCGATCGCCCTGTGGTCGCTGCCGTTGGCAGGCAGAACCGTGCTCGACGCGGTGGAGAACCCTCGGGTCAGCACGTGGTCGACGCGAGCGAACGGGAACGATGCCGGCCAGGTGTATCCGAATCCGAAGGTGGTCGTCGGGGATTCGGACACCGTGGTCTCCAGCTGCTGGAACTCGCGATCGGTCGAGGCCGAGTTGAAGTCGCCGACCACGAGGGCACGCGGGTCGCGATCCTCGGACAACACGCCGGCGAGCGAGGAGAGCATCGTGTCCCGCTGCCGGTATTCGCCAGGCCGCACGGATGCCATGTGCACCTCGACGACGCGCACCGGGCCGCCCGGGGTGGAGACCAGAACGCTGAGGGCGCGGTTCCAGCCGAGCCCGAGCTCCAGCGGCTTGCCCTCGCTCAGCGGGGTCTTGCTCCACAGCCCGATCGTGCCGACGACGTAGCTGTGCGGATACGCCGAGGCGAGCGTGTGCTCGGCGAGCGGCCGGGATCGGCCGTCGAGCTCCTGCAGGGCCACGACGTCGGCGCCGCGGGTCAGGAGCGACTCGATCGTGGCCTGAGGGTCGGGGTTGTCGGCATCGATGTTCTCGCTCACCACGCGCAGGCTGGCCTGCCCGGTCCCGTGGTGCGGCAGCAGAGTCGGCACGAACAGCACGAGCCACACAGCCGCGGCGACCAGCGTTCCGATCCAGGCGAACCCCGATCGGCGGATGATGAGCGCCGCGAGCAGCAGCACGGCGATGGCGACCCACAGCCAGGGCAGGAACGTCTCGAGCAGCGAGACGTAGCCGCCGGCATCCGGGATGGCCGAATGCGCAACCAGCACCGCGGCGGTCAGCAGGCCGAGGATGCCGACGACGACCCCCGATCCGGAGGAGCGGCGTCGGCGGGTGGGCATCCGTCGATTATGGCCTGGCCCCCGCGCACGAAGATCGGTATCCGCCGTGAGGATGCGCCGCGATGGCGTGCCCCGGCCCGGCCGTCCTCGTCGCCTGAGCCCTGGTCACGCCCTGCCACTCACGGGTAGCGTTGCAGCATGGCTGACTTCGTGCTGAGGCTCGCTGACTCCGTGAAATCGACCGCAGGCGTGCGCACGGCGTACGGCGAGCCGGTGACGCTCGATGACGTGACGGTCATTCCGGTCGCCCTGGCGTGGTTCGGGTTCGGCGGGGGAGAGGGCCCGCAGGAGCCCGCTCTCGGGTCAGGGGGAGGCGGTGGCGGCGCGAGCGTGCCGATCGGCGCCTACATCAAAGACAAGACCGGCGTGCGATTCGAGCCGAACCCCATCGCCCTGCTCGCCGTCGCCATTCCGTTCGCGTGGGTGGCCACGAGGGGGATCGCGCTCGTCTTCAAAGCTCTGCGCCGGCGTCGACGCTGAGCGCGGGCGTGGCGGCTCCGCGCAAGATCTGAAGCCGCTGTCGCGCAGGCGTCGAGGCGGCCGTCGGCTCTACGCGCCGGCGTCGATTCCGCTGCCCGACTCGAGCTCTCGCGCCCTGCGCGCTGCCGCCTCGTGTGCCGCCCTGGCGGCGGCGAGACGAGCAGCCTCGGCACGGCGTTCGGCGAGGATTCGCTCGAACTTGCGCTGCCGCATGATGAGCAGGCGCAGCATCAGCACGAACGCCAGCGCGACGACGAGCAGCACCCACATGATGAGCATCCGCTGCCTCCTCGCTTTCGCCTGGCCGACACCGACCGTCTGAGACCTGGGTCAACACTACGCGCTCTCCGCGGGCACCTCTGACGCTCCCGGTGCGCGTGCACCCGCGGGGGCCTCGGTCACGCGGGCCCCTCGCTATAATCGGGACTCGAACACGGGAGTCCGGTGAGCCGGGCTGAGAGGAAGGTACTCCAACCTTCGACCGTCGAACCTGATCTGGATCATGCCAGCGCAGGAAGGCCATCTCTGGGGCGCTTCGCACCGTGCGAGGCATCCACCCGTGCCCACGTTTCCTGGAACGAAAGGGCACGAATAGTGCACGCCACCATCACCACCGCCGTCGGCTCCGGCCGACGCGTCTTCCGCTGGCGCGTCGTCGACATCGTCGTCGCCGCCGTCCTCGCCGTCGTCGCGGGTCTCGTCTTCTGGGTATGGGATCAGGCATCCAACCCGGTCGGCGCACCCATCACCGCGGCCCTTCCCGGCCTGCAGGGCATCATCAACGGACCCTGGCTGTTCGCGGGCGTGCTCGGCGGACTGGTCGTGCGCAAGCCGGGGGCCGCGCTCTTCACCGAGCTCGTCGCAGCGACGGTCTCCGCCCTCATTGGCACCCAGTGGGGCCCGCTCACGCTGCTGTCCGGGCTGGTGCAGGGCGCGGGCGCCGAACTGGTCTTCGCACTCGTGCTGTACGCGCGCTGGAACTGGCTGGTCGCTCTCCTGGCCGGCGCGGGCGCCGGCGTCGGTGAGTCCGTCCTCGACCTGCTCGTGTGGTACCCGGGCGCGAAGGCGTCCTTCGCCGTCGTGTACGCGGCCGGCACGATCGTCTCCGGCGCGGTGATCGGCGGGCTCGGCTCCTGGGCCATCGTGCGCGGGCTGGCCAGGACCGGGGCCCTCAGCAGATTCGGTGCGGGGCGCGAGGTGTCGGAGCGGGTGTGACCGGGCGAACGCGCTTTCAGCAGCGGCCGGCCGGAATCCACGCCGCCGGCTGGGGCTGGCGTCATGCCGGTCGTGCAGCGTGGGCGGTTCGAGGGCTCGACCTCGATGTGCAGCCGGGGGAGCGCATCCTGCTGCTCGGCGGATCGGGCTCCGGCAAGAGCACGCTCCTCGGCGGGATCGCGGGTGTGCTCGGCGGTGACGACGACGGAGAGTCGGAAGGTCGGCTGCTGCTCGACGGCGAAGCGCCGTCGGCCGTTCGTGGCAGGGCGGGACTCGTACTGCAGGATCCGGAGACGCAGACCGTGCTCGCCAGGGTGGGCGACGATGTGGCGTTCGCCTGCGAGAACATCGGCGTGCCGCGCGAGCAGATCTGGCCCAGAGTGCGGGCGGCCCTCGACGCCGTGCGGCTCGACGTGGACCTGAGCCATGCCACGTCGGCCCTCAGCGGCGGCCAGAAGCAGCGACTGGCGCTCGCAGGCATCCTCGCCATGCAGCCCGGGGTGCTGCTGCTCGACGAACCGACGGCGAACCTGGATCCGGACGGCGTGGTCGAGGTGCGCGACGCCGTGGCGTCCGCGTTGGAGGCGACCGGAGCGACCCTGATCGTGGTCGAGCACCGGGTGGATGTCTGGCTCGAGCTCGTCGACCGGGTGGTCGTGCTCGACGGGGCGGGCGGTGTCCTGGCCGACGGAGCACCCGACCGGGTGTTCGATGACAGCGCGCGGGAACTGAGAGCGGCGGGCGTGTGGCTGCCCCACCGTTCCGCGCCCGCGCGCCGAGAGCCGACGGCGCAGGGAGCCGCGCTGCTGTCCGGCGAGGGGCTGACCGTGGCGCGTCCCCGCGGACCGCGGATCCCCGTGGGGGACATCACGGTGCGTGCGGGCACGGCACTGGCTCTGACCGGTGTGAACGGCGCGGGCAAGAGCACCCTCGCGCTCGCGCTCGGCGGGCTCCTGCCGCCGGTCTCAGGAACGCTCACGGCATCCGAGGAACTCAGGGCAGGTCTCGGCGCATCGCCGTTCGCATGGCGCTCGTCCGCGCTCGTCAGCCGTATCGGCTCGGTGTTCCAGAACCCGGAGCATCAGTTCGTCGCCGCGACCGTACGGGACGAACTTGCCGTCGGGCCACGCGCTGCAGGCATCCGCCGCCGCCAGACCGATGCCGTGATCGACGATGTGCTCGCGAGGCTGCGTCTCGACTCGCTCGCCCGCGCCAACCCGTTCACGCTCTCCGGCGGCCAGAAGCGCCGGTTGTCCGTAGCGACGGCCATCGTGACCGCTCCGCGGATGCTCGTGCTCGACGAGCCGACGTTCGGACAGGATGCCGTCACGTGGGGCGAGCTCGTCGGCCTGCTCGCGGAGCTGCGCGACGGCGGCAGCGCCCTCGTGTGTGCGACGCACGACGAGGAGCTCGTCCGCGTGCTTGCCGCACAGCGCCGCGAGCTCACCGCTGGAGCGCCGTTGGTGGGCGCGGCATGACGTTCACGCAGCCTCTGCGCTCGACGCGTCTCGCCTCGGTCAATCCCGTCGCGAAGCTGGGCGCGGCGTCCACGATCGCGATCGTGCTGCTGGCGAGCATCGATCAGGTCTCCGCCGGCGTGGCGCTGGTGGTCGAGTGCTTGCTCCTCGGGTTTCTGCGATTCCCGCTCGGAGCCGCGCTGCTCAGGGTGAGCCCGATCCTCGTCGCAGCGGTTCTCGCCGGGCTCACGACGCTCCTGTACGGCCAGTCGTCCGGCCGGGTCTACGCGCACTGGTGGCTCGTCGAGGTGAGCGACGGGTCGATCCGGCTCGCGATCGCGACGGCGCTGCGCATCCTGGCGGTCGGGATCCCCGCCGTGCTGCTGTTCCTCACGGTCGACCCGACCGATCTCGCCGACAGCCTCGCCCAGGTGCTGCGACTGCCCGCTAGGTTCGTGCTCGGGGCTCTGGCCGCGTTCCGCCTGCTCGGGCTGTTCGCCGAGGACTGGCGGGCGCTCGGGTATGCCAGGAGGGCGCGCGGGATCGCGGGACGAGGAGCGGTCCGCCGTTCGCTGGGTCAGGCGTTCACCCTGTTCGTGCTGTCGATCCGGCGAGCGAGCTCGCTTGCGACCGCCATGGAGGCGCGGGGGTTCGGCAGCTCGGCCCGGCGCACCTGGGCAAGACCGTCGCGATTCACCGCACGGGACTGGCTGGTGCTCGGCATCGGCGTGCTGGTCGCGGCGCTCGCCGTCGCCGTCTCCGTGCTCACCGGGAGCTGGCGCTTTGTCATCGGCTGACCGCGTCGACCTGTCGCAGCATGCGCGCACGCTCGTGAGGCAGGCGCTCGATCGTTCCTCGGCACCCGTCGTGCTGATCGACGGTCCGAGCGGCGCAGGCAAGTCCACCTTCGCCGACAGCGTCGTGGCGTCCTGGCCGGATACCACCGTGCGGCTCGTGCGCATGGACGACCTGTACCCCGGATGGGACGGCCTGGATGCCGCTTCGGCCGCCGTGCACGACGAGCTGCTCGGTCCGATGCGAGTGACCGGCATCGGGCGCTGGCGGCGATGGGACTGGACGGCATCGCAACCCGCCGAATGGCACGAGGTCGCTGCCGGCAGTCCGCTCGTGGTCGAGGGCTGCGGATGCCTCAGCCGGCGGGCGGCGCCGCTCGCCGACCTCCGCGTCTGGCTGACCGCCGACGACGGCGTGCGCAAGCGTCGCGCGCTCGCGAGGGATGCCGGAGGCTTCGACGCGCACTGGGACGGGTGGGAGAGGCAGTGGCAGCGTTTCGTGCGACGCGAGTGGCCTCGGCTGCTCGCCGATCTCGTGATCGACACGACGACCACGTCGTGACAGCGATCGGATCAGGCCCGGAAGGCGGCGGTCATCCGGTCGTCCTGGTCGCGGTACCGTTGTGACATGAGCGAGTCTGCAGCCGAGTACATCGTCGAGTACGTGGACGGGCCCCTGGCGGGAACCGTCGATCGTCGGTACCTGATCGGCGGCGAGTTCGACGAGACCGTCAGCGCGTACGCCGCGATCGACGGCATCGAGTCGCAGTTCGAGTACAAGGCGGTCGACAGCCGCGAGGTCCAGGGGCAGCTGCACGTGCGCTACACGTTCGATGCCCCGGACAGTGATCCGTACGAGAGCGACCCCGAGGACGACCCGGCCCGCTGAGCAGAAGGCGCGGTCACGCCCATCCCAGTTCGTGCAGCTGTGCGTCGTCGATCCCGTAGTAGTGCGCGATCTCGTGAACGAGCGTGATGTGCACCTCGCGCCGCAGCTCGCGTTCGTCTGAGCAGAGCGCGAGCAGCGGCTCCCGGTACACGACGATGCGGTCGGGCATCTCGCCGAAGCCGTAGCGGTCGCGCTCGGTGAGGGCGATGCCGTCGTACTCGCCGAGCAGGTCCAGCGAGCCGTCGGCCGGCCGGTCCTCGACGAGGAACGCCACGTTGTCGAGACCGTCCACCATGTCGTCGGGAAGCGCGTCGAGCTCGCTCACCACGAGCCGTTCGAACTCCTCGGCCGGCATGCTCATCACGCGTACCAGCGTGCCATGAGCCGGCCGAGAAGGGCGCCGCATGCACGTTCGTCATCCTGCGTCAAGCCCCAGGGGCCCGTGCAGGAGCAGAGGATACACTCGACCGACCGGTGGCCCCCGCCGGACCGTCTCCGAAAACAGCATTCGGACCCAGCCCGACACGAGGCCTCATGAACCCATCGCATTCTCCCGCGCGCTCAGGTGCGGCCGTCATCACCGGGCCGACAGGCACCGGTCGCCATTCGACAGATGGCATGAGGACCACAGACGGCGGCCTTCGCAGTGTTCCGCGAGCCGCAGGCGGCCAGCCGCCTTCGCGCTACACCATCACCGGCACCCTCGGCGAGGGCGGCACCTCGGTGGTCTACTGCGCCGTCGACGAGCACCTCGGTCGCGAGGTCGCGGTGAAGGTGTTCAAGCACGCCATCTCCGGCGAGGACTCAGCGCGCCAGGAAGCCGAGATCGACGTTCTCGCCGGTCTCAGTCATCACGCGATCGTGACCCTCATCGACGCGGGCATCGCGCCCGACCCCGACGGCATCCCGCACCGCTACCTGGTGCTCGAGCGCGTCGACGGCATCGACCTGCGTCACCGGCTCGACGATGCACCGCTGTCACTGCGGCACATCGCGGAGATCGGATGCGACCTCGCCGAAGCGCTGGAGTACGTGCACACCCGCGGTGTCATCCACCGCGATCTGAAGCCCGGCAACATCCTCGTCGTCTCGGACGAGGAGAACAGCGGGCGGATGGGTGCTCGGCTCACCGACTTCGGCATAGCTCTCGCGGACGGCATGGAACGCGCCACGATGGAGGGTGTCACGACGGGCACGGCGGCCTATCTGAGCCCCGAGCAGGCCCGCGGCGACGCGCTCTCCGGTGCCAGCGACGTGTATGCGCTCGGCCTGGTGCTGCTGGAGTGCCACACGCGAACGCTCGCCTTCCCCGGCAATCCCGTGCAGTCCGCTCTGGCGCGCCTGAACGGCGACCCGGCGATCCCCGACGACCTGCCGGAGGCGTGGCGCATGCTCCTGCGCGCCATGACGGCGCGGGATCCCCGCGATCGTCCCGTCGGCCGGGAGCTCGTCGAGGCGCTCCGCCAGCTCGAGATCCGCGAGAGCAGCAGGCATCGCGCCGAGCCGGCCGCAGCCATCTCGGAGCCGACCGTCGAGCACGCGTTCCACCGCATCACGGCTATCGCGGCTCGCACGTTCGGCGTGCCGGTTTCCGTGCTGAGCGTCGCGATGGACGACTCGGTTCGTTTCCTGTCGCATCACGGCGTGAGCGGCGCGGACGCCGGCCGGTGGGAGGACATCTGCTCGCAGGGCGAGGCATCGCTCGGCTCGCCGCTCGTCGTCGAGGACGCATCGCTCGAGCCCGGGCTGCGCGACCACGAACTGGTCAGGGGCGAGGCAGGGCTGCGGTTCTACGCGGGCGTTCCCATCCACTCGGCCGACGGTGCCGTGATCGGCACGCTGTGCGTCGCCGATTCCGTCGCGCACCGGATCGACCAGGATCACGTGGACACGCTTCGCGATCTCGCCGGCCTGGCGTCTCTCGTGCTCGGCTGGGACTCGGATGCCGCATCCGACGAGAAGGCGGAGCCGCGAGAGTAGACGCGAAGCGCGCGGAGACGCGACGAGGTTTCTAGCCGAGGTCCCTAGAGGCGGGATCTTGCGCTGGGATACCTAGAGGCGATCTCGCGCCGAGACTCGCATTGACGCGATCGTGCGCTGGGATTCCTGGAGCCGCCATTTCGCGCAGAGCTTCCTAGAAGCGCGATTTCGCCCCGAGTTTCCTGGAACCGCGGTTGCAGTCGCTGTCGCACGCTGCGACTCCCGCTCTGAGGGTGAGTGACGGGGCTTGAACCCGCGACCTCCTGGACCACAACCAGGCGCTCTACCAACTGAGCTACACCCACCATGCCGCCCGCACACGGGCAACCACACGATTGTATTACATGCGGGGGGCCCAGATTTTCACCACGTCGTCGGCGATCGCCTGGCACTGCTCGGAGGTCAGCCCTGGTTCCGGCGTGAAGACGGCGCGGCGGTAGTACTCCAGCTCCCTGATGGACTCGCGGATGTCGGCGAGCGCTCGGTGGCCGCCGTTCTTCGCGGGTGCGTGGTAGTACACCCTGGGGAACCAGCGCCTCGCCAGTTCCTTGATCGACGAGACGTCCACGTTCCGGTAGTGCAGGTGCGCGTCGAGCCGCGGCATGAACTTGGCCAGGAACATCCGGTCGGTGCCGATCGAGTTTCCTGCCAGCGGCGCCTTCTGCTCGTTGGGCACGAACCGGAGGATGTACTCCATCACCTCGTACTCGGCCTCCGCCAGGCTCGTGCCGTTCGGGATCTCTTCGATCAGCCCACTGGTCGTGTGCATCTGCCGCACGAACTCGCCCATGTTCTCCAGCGCGCTCGGGTCGGGCTTGATCACGATGTCGATCCCCGGGTCGAGCGGCACCAGGTCGAAGTCCGTGACCACGACCGCGATCTCGACGAGCTCGTCCTTCTCCAGGTCGAGTCCGGTCATCTCGCAGTCGATCCACACGAGGGCGTCGTTCGCTGTCGGCATGCGGTGAAGTCTATCCGCGGGCCCCGACGCATCCTCACGTCCGCTGTTCGTGCCCGGCCATCTAGACTCGCGGACTGTGGAGCTGCACCTGTACGCGTCGGCGTTCTGCGAACCCTGCATGCAGACCAGGGGAGTGCTCGCGGAGGCGGAGCGGCTGGTGCCCGACGCCACCGTGCGGGAGTTCGACGTGGTGCGCAACGAGGAGCGCGCGCAAGCCGCGGGCATCCGTTCCACACCGACGGTCATCGTGATGAACGCGGCAGGCGACGAGGTGTTCCGCGCAGAGGGAGTGCCGAGCCTGGCGCAGGTTCTCGTGGCAGCAGCCAAAGCCGTCTGACCGGCCGCCTACGGTAGCCTAGATGCCTGCCCGGCCCCCGTAGCTCAGCGGATAGAGCAGGAGCCTTCTAATCTCTTGGTCGCAGGTTCGATTCCTGCCGGGGGCGCTCGCTTCAGGTCCTGGGTGCCTTCAGGGCCGAACGTGTCCTCGCGCCGGGCGTCAGGTGCGTGAGATCGCCCATCGGTCGCCCGTGTGCGCATCGGCGGGGCCCGGGTCGCGCGCTGGCGCTGCAGCAGCACCGGAGCCGAAGCAACACGGCGGCCCGAGCATCACCGCGACCATCGAAGCACCGAGAGCGGAAGGTGGACGAATGCCTGAGGGCAACCGGGTGACACCGACCGGCGACGTCGTGGCGATAGCGCTGCGTGGCGCCTGGACCGGCAACCGCGGCAAGCTGCATGAGGGGCACGAGATCGTGCGCTTCCATTCCGGCAAGCTCTGGATCGTCTGCGAGCTCGAGTTCCGCGGTCGCTGGCAGCCTCAGTGGCAGCCGCATCACTACACGTACCTGTTCTTCCACGACGAAGCCGTGGCGTTCGCGGCCGGACATCGCCCGTGCTCCGAGTGCAGGCATAAGGCCTACGTCGCCTATCTGGATGCCTGGGCCGACGCGTCGGGCGGCCAGAGGCCGACGGCGGCACAGGTCAATGACCGCCTGCACGACGAGCGCCTGCACCCTGGCACCCACCGCCGGCGTCTGCACGAGCTCGCGTACCCGGAGCTGCCGGATGGCGCCTTCGTCCTCGGGGAAGGCAGGCCGTGACTCGTGCTGGGCGACGCCCTCGTCGAATGGACCTCGAACGGATACGGGCAGGCGACCGTCCGTCCTCGAACAGGCACGGCGACCGTCATCACCCCGCCGTCCACCGTTGGAGCGCTCCGAGCCGGCTACCCGGTGCAGATCGACGGCACCGCGCGCCGGTGACGGCGATGTCGACCCGTTGCGTGCTCGAAACATCCCGGGCATAAAGTGCAGAACATGCGTGAACTTCAGGCGGAGATCATCCGCGAGCTCAATGTGAAATCCTCGATCGAACCGGCAGCCGAGGTGGAGGCGCGCGTCGCCTTCCTGGTCGACTACGCGCGGGCTTCGCACGCGAACGGCTTCGTCCTCGGCATCAGCGGCGGCCAGGATTCCTCCCTCACGGGCAAACTGTGCCAGCTCGCCACGGAGCGCTTGCGAGCATCCGGAATCGATGCCGAATTCGTCGCGGTCCGGCTGCCCTACGCCGTGCAGGCCGACGAGGCCGACGCCAGGCTGGCGCTCGAATTCATCGCCCCGGAGCAGGTCGTCACGTTCAACGTGCAGCGCGGAGTGGACGGCGTCGCGGACGAGTACGGCGACGCTCTGGGCCAGCCCATCCTGGACTTCACCAAGGGCAACGTGAAGGCGAGGATGCGCATGGTCGCCCAGTACGCGATCGCGGGCCAGCGCGGGCTGCTCGTGGTGGGAACGGACCATGCCGCCGAGGCCGTGACGGGCTTCTACACGAAGTATGGGGATGGCGGTGTCGACCTCACTCCGCTCACCGGGCTGACGAAGAGCCAGGGTCGCCAGCTGCTCGAGCATCTCGGGGCTCCCGCGCGACTGTACGAGAAGTCCCCGACGGCCGATCTGCTCGACGACACTCCTGGCCAGACGGATGAGGACAACCTCGGCATCGCCTACCGGGACATCGACGCCTACCTCCAGGGGCAGGACGTCGCGGATGGCGTGGCCGACGTCATCGAGGCCAAATACCTCGCGACCCGGCACAAGAGGAACCTGCCGGCGACGCCGTTCGACACCTGGTGGCGGGCGGCCGACCCGGCCTGACGCCAGGCGCCAGCACCGCTGCCGGCGACGCGGCCCGGCCTGCGCGGAGAGCTTCGATGCTCTCGGATAAGACACGCATCCCGGGCGAAGACGCAGTGAGGGCCGCCACATCGCGTGGCGGCCCTCACCTCTCGATCGCGGTCGGGCGGTCAGTCTTCTTCGAGGCCGGTGGGCTTGCGGGAGGAGTACGCGCCGACCGGGCTGGGGATGCCCGCGTAGTCGTCGAGCACGGCCGTCTCGTCGGTGACGGCTTCGCTTTCACCCGCTGCTGCCGGCACGTCGGAGCTCTCGGACGATGCGGAAGTGCTCGAGGCGTGCCGCTCATGGTGCTGGCGTGCCACCCAGGCATCCTGGTCGGCGTATGCGGCCGAGTCGCTCGTCGTGCGCTCGAAGCGCCACCGTTCGAGGTCGTCGAGGAAGAGCCGACGCGCGCGCCGCGGCTTGTTCTGCCACTCCACGAGCCGGTCGCGGAACTCGATGATCGCCGGTTCCAGGCTGTAGCCGTAGGTGGCCGAGTTGCGCTTCAGCTCAGCCAGCTGATGTGCAGCCCAGTCGGCGGCGATGCCTGCTCCCTTCAGCGGAAGCAGTCGCACGAGGATGTCCGCCTGCCCGACGGACCGGTCGGAGAGCACCTGTTCTGCGGGCGTCAGGGAGTTCCACACCGACGCCTCGACGGCGGCATCCACGAGGGCGGCGACGGCGGCGGCCTTCTGCTCGCGCTCTGCACGCGAGAGGAGTCCCTTGATGGCGCCGCGGGCGATCCACGCCGCCAGCAGCCCGGCGACGATGATGGAGACGAGCAGCACGGCAGCGGTGAAGATCACCGGTTGCGCGTCCTGCGAGGTGAGCCATTCCCAGAAGTCATTCCACCACTGCATGCAGCGGACACTACCCGCGCACGACGCGATCGCAGCGCAGCCATGCCGGGGTTCGGCGACTGCCCTCCGACGTGAGTCCGTCGCGCTCTGCGCCGATCAGCTCCGGCCGGTGCCGTCGACGGCGAGCGGCTCGATGGCGGCCAGCTCGTCGTCGGTCAGCGGGGCGGCGTGCACCGCCGCGACGTTCTGCTCCAGCTGCGCCACGCTGGACGCACCGATCAGCGCGCTCGTGACCTGCGGATGCCTGAGCACCCAGGTCAGCGCGAGTTGCGCGAGCGACTGGCCCCGTGACGCGGCGATCTCGTTCAGCGCCCGGGCCCGGTCGAGATACTCGTCCGTGATGTTCTCCGGCCGCAGGAACACGCTGGTGGCGGCTCGCGAGTCCTCGGGAACGCTGCCTCCCAGGTAGCGATCCGTCAGCAGCCCCTGCTGCAGGGGTGAGAACACGATGGAGCCGATGCCGAGTTCGTCGAGCACGTCGAGCAGCCCGTTCTCCACATGCCGGTTGAACATCGAGTAGCTGGGCTGGTGGATCAAGAGCCGAACACCCTCAGCCTCCAGCGCGGTGGCAGCGGCCCGCGTCTGCTCGGGGCTGTAGTTGGAGATGCCGACGTAGAGCGCCTTGCCCTGCCGCACGGCCGAGGCCAGCGCGCCCATGGTCTCCTCGATGGGCGTCTCAGGGTCGGGACGGTGCGAGTAGTAGATGTCGACGTAGTCGAGCCCGAGCCGCTTCAAGGATGCGTCGAGGGAGGAGAGCATATACTTGCGCGAGCCCCACTCGCCGTACGGGCCGGCATGCATGTGATATCCGGCCTTCGTCGAGACGACGATCTCGTCACGGTACGGGGCGAAATCCTCTGCCAGGATGCGACCGACATTCCGCTCGGCGGAGCCGGCAGGCGGACCGTAGTTGTTCGCGAGGTCGAAATGGGTGACCCCGAGATCGAAAGCCCGGCGCACGATGGCGCGCTGCACGTCGAGCGGTCGGCCGTCGCCGAAGTTCTGCCAGAAGCCGAGAGACACGGCCGGCAGGTCGAGGCCGCTGCGTCCGGTGCGGCGGTAGGTCATGGAGTCGTATCGGTAGTCGGCGGCAACGTAAGGCATGTCTGAATGCTATTCAGCGGGCCCCTTCGCCGTCGCTGCGGATCGTCTCGTCGTCCACAGCTGTCTCACGTCCCCTTCCTGTCCACCATTCGTCGGATCGGGAGTCGCAGTGTCTTGGCGTCCGAGCACAGTGGAACGAGGCCGTCGCAGCACAGAGCCGGCCGATCGAATCCATGTGCATCATCGACCGAAGGAGGGCATGAGGATGCCTGACACCATCTCCGCGACCGGCCTCGTCGCGACCCCGCCGGTATTCGCCGTCGTCGGCAGCGGCCTCGCGCGCTTGACGTTCCGTCTCGCCTCCACGCAACGCAAGTTCAACCGCGAGGCCAGCGGCTGGGAGAACGGCGAGACGAACTGGTACACCGTCGTCGCGTTCCGGCGCCTCGCCGAGAACT
Source organism: Humibacter sp. (assembly GCF_035547335.1). GTDB lineage: Bacteria > Actinomycetota > Actinomycetes > Actinomycetales > Microbacteriaceae > Humibacter. The sequence goes on from NZ_DASZVF010000045.1 coordinate 231,870, forward strand.
CATCGCGTTCGCTGTCCAAGGGCGACCGCGTCGTCGTCACCGGCAGGCTGCGTGTGAACGAGTGGGAACGTGACGGCCGCCGCGGAACGGCCGTCGAGCTCATCGCCGACGGCATCGGCCACGACCTCACCTTCGGCACGACGACGTACACCAGGAGCGCATCAGCACCGGTGCAGCAGGGTGCGGAACCGAGTGAGACCGAGGTTCAGGAGTCCACGCCCGCTGCTGCCGTCGACTCGGGAGGCTGGGCACTCCCCGGCGGCGGAGCAGTGGAGGGTGACGGAGCCCAGAGCGCATCCACGGACCTCCCGGAGCACGAGCATGCCGCCGACGAGGGGAGCGACCCTTCGCAGACCGAACCGTCCGAGTTCGCGATGGCAGAACCGCCGTTCTGACGCATCCGGTGCTTCACTCGCGCCGACCATCGACCGGCAACGGCTGGCGCCTGACTGCAGGCTGTGCGCGTCGTCGTGCTTCCGGGCAGCCTGAACGGCGGACGCCCTAGACTGCTCTGGCGTTGCGTCGTCATCGTGAGACGCGAGTCAGCCGCGGGCGCGAGCTGCGCCGAGGCCGGGAGGGGTGTGCTCTGTGGTCCATGGTGGAGTGCGTCGGCGGTCTCGTGCTGCAACGGTCATCGCATCCGCAGCGGCACTCGCGTTCGCCGCGCTGCTCGCGGGCTGCAGCGCGGCCGCACCGACGCCGACCGAGCGGACGGCGTCATCGTCAGCGACGTCGACTCCGGCCCCCGTGCCCAGCGTGCTGCCGACCCTGAACCCCAAGGGCACGGCGAAGGAGAACCTCGGCTTCTTCGATTTCGTCAACAACCGCACGCTGGCCGGCAACAGCAACCCAAGCGCGCAGCAGTTCGTGGACGGCCTCGCTGCAGCGGGCTTCCCCAAGTCTCAGATGCAGATGACGGCCGACAAGACGACGGTCAACCTGACGCCCGGCTCGGTGCAGTTCTCGGTGCTCATCAACGGCGGGTGCCTGATCGGCCAGTTCGGTACCGACATCGGCGGCTACCACAGCACGGTGGCTCCCGTGCTCTCCACGGGCAAGTGCCTCATCGGGGATACGGTTCCGGTGCAGTGAGAGGCTCGCCTCGGCAGCCGCCCGGGCCTCGCCGGCCGGCGAGGTCGAGGCGCTCGCGCCCGTAGACTGGACCGCATGGCCGAATATATCTACTCGATGGTCCGCGCCCGAAAGGCGGTGGGCGACAAGCTCATCCTCGACGACGTCACCATGGCATTTCTGCCCGGCGCGAAGATCGGTGTTGTCGGCCCGAATGGAGCGGGTAAGTCCACGATCCTGAAGATCATGGCGGGGCTGGACACGCCGTCCAACGGCGAGGCCAAGCTCACTCCCGGCTACAGCGTCGGAATCCTCATGCAGGAGCCCGAACTCGACGAGTCGAAGACGGTCCTCGAGAACGTGCAGGAGGGCGTGGGCGAGATCAAGGCGAAGGTCGACCGGTTCAACGAGATCTCCGCAGCGATGGCCGATCCCGACGCCGACTTCGATGCGCTGCTCGCCGAGATGGGCACGTTGCAGGAGGCGATCGACACCGCCGACGCCTGGGATCTCGACTCCCAGCTCGAGCAGGCGATGGATGCGCTGCGCTGCCCGCCGTCGGACACGCCGGTCTCCGTCCTCTCCGGTGGCGAGAAGCGTCGCGTCGCGCTGTGCAAGCTGCTGCTGCAGAAGCCCGATCTGCTGCTGCTCGACGAGCCCACCAACCACCTGGATGCCGAGAGCGTGCTCTGGCTCGAGCAGCACCTGCAGAAGTACCAGGGTGCCGTGCTCGCCGTGACGCACGACAGATACTTCCTCGACCACGTCGCCGAGTGGATCGCCGAGGTGGACCGCGGTCACCTCTACCCATACGAGGGCAACTACTCGACCTACCTCGAGAAGAAGCGCGAGCGCCTGCAGGTGCAGGGCAAGAAGGACGCGAAGCTCTCCAAGCGCCTCTCCGAGGAGCTGGAGTGGGTGCGCAGCAACGCCAAGGGCAGGCAGGCGAAGTCGAAGGCGCGTCTCGCGCGCTACGAGGAGATGGCGGCGGAGGCCGAGCGCACCAGGAAGCTGGACTTCGAAGAGATCCAGATCCCGCCGGGGCCGCGCCTCGGTCAGGTGGTGATCGACGCCAAGGACCTGCGGAAGGGCTTCGGTGAGCGCACGCTCATCGACGGGCTCAGCTTCACGCTGCCGCGCAACGGCATCGTCGGGGTCATCGGCCCCAACGGTGTGGGCAAGACCACGCTGTTCAAGACCATCGTCGGGCTGGAGCCGCTGGACGGGGGAGACCTCAAGATCGGCGAGACGGTGGAGATCTCCTACGTCGACCAGACCCGCGGCGGGATCGACCCGAACAAGTCGCTCTGGGAGGTCGTCTCCGACGGGCTCGACTACATCCAGGTCGGGAAGGTCGAGGTGCCCAGCCGTGCCTACGTCTCCACGTTCGGCTTCAAGGGTCCCGACCAGCAGAAGAAGGCAGGCGTGCTCTCGGGCGGTGAGCGCAACCGCCTGAACCTCGCGCTCACCCTCAAGCAGGGCGGCAACCTCCTGCTCCTCGACGAGCCCACCAACGACCTCGACGTCGAGACCCTGTCCAGCCTGGAGAACGCTCTGCTCGAGTTCCCCGGCTGCGCCGTGGTGATCACCCACGACCGGTGGTTCCTCGACCGCATCGCGACCCACATCCTGGCGTACGAGGGCACAGACGACGACCCGTCGAACTGGTACTGGTTCGAGGGGAATTTCGAGGCGTACGAGCAGAACAAGATCGAGCGCCTGGGCCCCGAGGCCGCGAAGCCCCATCGTTCCGCCTACCGCAAGCTCACGCGCGACTGAGATGCGGATGACGAGAGCCTGCCCGCGCGCTCGGGCGGACGGCATCCGCTGCTGTGCTTACGGTGAGACGAGGGATCCGTCGTGCGACTGAACGTTCCGATCCGGTTGCGGTGGAGCGACCTGGATGCCTATGGCCACGTCAACAACGTGGAGATGCTCCGCCTGCTCGAGGAGGCGCGCATCATCGCGTTGTGGTCGAGCGACGAGCCGACGGACGGACCGGCCGACGGGCTGAGCAACCAGCCGACCGGCGACGTGGACTCCGGCGAGGCGATCAGCGGCTCGACGGCCGTGCTCGACGGGCGTCCGGGCGCCGACACTCTGAGCCTCATCGCGCGCCAGGAGATCGAGTATCTGACGCCGATCCCGTACACGCGTCAGCCGCTCGATGTTCAGCTCTGGGTTGGGCGCATCGGCGGCGCCAGCCTCGAGCTGTGCTACGAGGTGTGGTCTCCCGCCGGGGCGGAGCCGGCGACCCTGTATGCGCGCGCGGCCACGACGCTGGTTCTGGCCGACGCCGAGACCGGGCGCCCGCGTCGCATCAACGAGCGCGAGCGCGCCGCCTGGTCGCCGTACACGGAGCCGGCCATCCAGTTCCACCGGCGCTGAACCGTCGCCTGAAGACCCGAACCGGGTCTACGACGAGATCGTCACCTTGCCGCCTGAGACCGTGGCGGTGAGCTTCGGCAACGGCGTGCTCGCCGGGCCTCTCAGCACGTCGCCGGTCTTCGTGCTGAACTCCGAGCCGTGGCACGGGCAGTCGAACTGCTTGCCCGCGGGCGCGATCACGCATCCCATGTGCGTGCAGATGGCGGAGAACGCCACCACGGTGCCCGACTCGGGCTGTGCTATCAGGATCGGACCGCCCTTGTAGGTGGCCGAGATCGCACCTCCGACGGGAATCTCGCTGAGCGGGATGCCATCGGCCGCATTGGCCTTCGAAGAGTTCTTCGACCCCGACGACGCGCCCTCGCCGCCTCCCGTGCACGCAGCGAGAACGGTTACGCCTGCCGCCCCCACAGTGGTGGCCAGCGCCGCTCTGCGGGTGATGACGGTGGTGGAGGTGTCGTGAGAGGCTCCGGACATACCGGTCTCCTTGTCGTAGAAGGCGAAGGCTGCGACGGCAGCCGTGTCAACGATGCCGCGCTTTCCTCCGACTGGGCTGCGGAACCGCGATGAATCGATCACGGCGTTCGAAGGCGCACCATTCCCTCCTGCGCGACGTTCGCCACGAGCATCCCCTGCTGGTTGTAGATGCGCGCGAGCGAGAGCCCGCGGCCGCCGGTCGCGCTGGGCGACTCCTGCACGTAGAGCAGCCACTCGTCCACCCGGCTGAACCGATGCCACCACATCGCATGGTCGAGGCTGGCGATCTTCAGGCCCTCCGTGCCCCAGGCCACGCCGTGGCGCCGCATCACGGGCTCGAGAATCGTGTAGTCGCTCGCGTAGGCCAGCGCTGCGCGGTGCAGGTCGGGGTCGTCCGGCAACGGTCCCAGCGTCCTGAACCACACAGCCTGATGGGCGACGCGCTCACCCTCCACCGTGAAGTAGACGGGTGACGGGATGTGCCGAAGATCGAAGGGCCGCTCCTCACGCCAGTAACGGCCGATGGGATGGTCCAGCCCGGAGAGGAGCTTCATGTCGCTCGTGACCTCGTCGGGGCCGGGCAGATCGTCGGGCATCTCCACCTGATGGTCGAGACCGTCGTCCGGGCTCTGGAACGAGGCGATCATCGACAGGATCGGCAGACCGTTCTGGTACGCCTGCGTGCGGCGGGTGGAGAACGAGCGACCGTCGTGGATGCGGTCGACGGAGAAGGTGATCTGCTGATTCACGTCGCCAGGCCGCAGAAAGTAGCCATGCATCGAGTGCACAGCCCGGCCCTCCGGCGTCGTCCGCATGGCGGCCACGAGCGACTGCGCGAGCACCTGCCCGCCGAAGACTCTGCCGTGCGGCATCCACTGGCTGGTCCCCGTGAAGATGTCCTCGTTGGTGCGTGCGCCGGTGTCGGTCAGGTCGAGGGCGGCGAGCAGGCCGTCGAGGGGTTTCGTCATGGTGCCTCTCGGTCGTCGGACGGTGAGCCGGGGTTGCGCAGCGCGACCGTGCCGACGGTCGTCTTCCGTTAGTTTAGACAGCACATGAGTGAGTTCTTCTCCCTGGTCGATGCCCTCGCCGTCTCCGACCTTCAGGTGTATCTGTCGCGCGCCGGACGTGTCGAAGACGGCTCGGTCAGACTGGTCGCCGGCTCCGGCGTGCTGGCCGCGTACACGGCGATCCTGTACCCGAGGAGCCTGCTCGACCACATCCCGACCGTGCTCGGCCTTCGCACGTTCGCGACGGATCGCGACGCCGCCTTCGACGCCGTCGTACCGACGCGGTCCCTGCTCGACCGGTTGGCGAGAGCAGCGGATGCTCCCGCCGAGCCCGGCGGAGAGGGCGCGCCGATCGGCATCCGACTTCCCCTCCAGGTGAGCACGGTGACCTGGGCCGGCATCACGCCGCCGCGCGGGGGCTGGCGCCGGGTCGGAGACACCACGGCGGACGTCCTGGAGCGTGCCGCCATCGACGGCATAGCCGAGGTCGCCGAAGCCATTCCCCGCGAGGCGGGGGAGCAGCTGGTCCAGCGTGTGCGCGGCGAGGTCTGGAACAGGCCCATGCCGGATCTGGAATATGTCGCTGCCGGCGCTGGATTCGCAGCACACTCGCTCGGCTTCATCGTGGAGCAGGACGAACTCGTCACCGTGCACGAGACCGGGCCCTGGACGCGGCTGACGCTCCGCAGAGGACATGTCCTGGTGAAGCGCCCGGCCTGGTCGCTTCGCGGCTGAGCCTGCCGCGGCTGCCCTTACCGCCGGTTGAGCCTGCACCGCCGGTTGAGCCTGTCGAAACCGGGCGCCGTGGATGGGCTCGGGTTTCGACAAGCTCAACCCGCGGTGCGGGTCCGACAGGCTCAACCCGCGGTGTGCCGGTCGGGCTGGTTTCGACCGGCTCAACCCGCGGTGATGCAGGGACACCCGGCGGTGCGGCTGCCGAGGTCGGCGAGCACGCCGCGGGCCGCCTGCCTGCCGGAGAACAGGCATCCGCCGAGGAACGTGCCCTCGAGAGAGCGGTAGCCGTGCACTCCGCCGCCTCCGAAGCCGCTCACCTCGCCGGCCGCATAGAGCCCCGACACCGCCTCGCCTCGCGCGTTCTGCGCTCTGCCGTTCAGGTCGGTCTCGATCCCGCCGAGCGTCTTCCTGGTGAGGATGTGCAGCTTGACGGCGATGAGCGGCCCGGACTTGGGATCGAGGAACTTGTGCGGCGACGCGACGCGGATGAGCCGGTCGCCCAGGTACCGCCTGGCGGACGTGACAGCGGCCAGTTGCGCATCCTTGGAGAACGAGTTGTCGAGTTCGCGGTCGTGCTCGAGCACGGTGCGTTCGATCGCGTTCTCGTCGAACGGCACATCCGCCAGCTCCCGCATGCCGGCGAAGAGCTCGGCAAGCGTGGATGCCACGACGAAGTCGGCCCCGTGCTCTTTGAACGCCTCGACCGGCGCTGTGGCTCCCGATCGCACGCGTTGCAGGAGCAAGCGGACGTCCTTGCCGGTGAGGTCGGGGTTCTGCTCGCTGCCGGAGAGCGTGAACTCCTTCTCGATGATCTTCTGGGTCAGCACGAACCAGGTGTAGTCGTGTCCGGTGCTCTGGATGTGCTCGAGCGTGCCGAGCGTGTCGAAACCGGGGAAGAGAGGTGCAGGCAGGCGGTTGCCCTCGGCATCGAACCACAGCGAAGAGGGGCCGGGCAGGATGCGGATGCCGTGCTCGGCCCACACCGGATCCCAGTTGCTGATGCCTTCCGTGTAGTGCCACATGCGGTCCGCGTTGATGACGCGTGCGCCGGCGCTCTGAGCGATGGGGATCATCCGACCGTCCACATGCGCGGGAACTCCGGAGAGCATGCGCGAAGGCGGAGTGCCGAGCCGTTCCGGCCAGTTCTTCCGCACCAGCTCGTGATTGCCCCCGATCCCGCCAGACGTCACGACGACGGCCGGAGCGCGCACCTCGAACTCCGAGACCACGTCACGGTTGCTCGCGACGCCACGGGGTGCGGTGTCCGGGGCGAGAACGCTGCCGCGCACCCCCACCACGGCGCCGTCCTCGACGACCAGCTCGTCGACGCGGTGCCGGTGGGCCAGAACCGCGCGGCCCTCGGACACGCCTTCTCGCACGCGGTCGATGAACGGCTGGAGCAGGCCAGGTCCCGTTCCCCACGTGATGTGGAATCGCGGCACCGAATTCCCGTGGCCGCCCGCCGTGCCGCTCCCGCGTTCCGCCCAGCCGACGATGGGGAACAGCTTGATCCCCTTGGACCGCAGCCAGGCGCGCTTCTCGCCCGCCGCGAACTCGAGGTAGGCCTCGGCCCAGCGGCGGGGCCAGGCATCCTCCTCGCGGTCGAACCCGGCCGTGCCGAACCAGTCCTGCCGCGCGAGGTCGAGAGAGTCGTGGATGCCCATGCGCCGCTGCTCAGGCGAGTCCACGAGGAACAGCCCGCCGAACGACCAGAACGCCTGCCCGCCGAGCGACTGCGGAGGCTCCTGCTCCAGCACCACCACGCGCTTGCCGTGCTCCAGCAGCTCGGATGCCGTCACCAGCCCCGCGAGCCCCGCGCCGACCACGATGGCGTCGGCCGCGCCGCCGAGCACCATCGCGTCGTCAGCGCCGCCGACCGGGAGCTGCTCCGCATCCTGACGATCGTGCGGCAAGCCGGCAGGCAGGTCCGCCGGGGTCTCGGCGGGCGGGTCGGCGGGCGTTGCGGGCATCCGGGTCTCCTTCGATCGGATCACGTCGTCTCAGTATCGCCCGGCCGGCGTGCGGATCCGCTGCTTCGCGATAACGAGTTGGTCAATCGACCAGCACGGATGGCCGTAACGGTGCCGGCATCGCGCCGATACCGGTCACTCCTCGAACGTGTTCACCATCGCGTGGGCTGCGCGTTCCAGGTACGCCCACAGCGTCGCATCCTGCAGCGGAGGAAGAGCCAGCTCGTCCAGCGATGCCCGCATGTGCGCGAGCCAGCGGTCCCTGGCATCCGGGTTCACCTTGAACGGCACGTGGCGCATGCGCAGGCGCGGATGCCCGCGCTGCTCGCCATAGGTGGTCGGCCCGCCCCAGTACTGCTCGAGGAACATCCGCAGCCGGTCAGCGGCCGGCCCGAGGTCCTGCTCGGGATACATCGGCCGCAGCACGGGGTCGCTCGCGACGCCGCGATAGAAGCCGTCGACGAGACGCTGGAACGTCTCGTGTCCGCCGACCTGGTCGTAGAAGTTGCCGGATGCGGCCTCCCCGGCTTCAGAGGTGCGCAACGTGAGCGGCGCTGCGGGAGCACTGCGGCTCGTCTCCGGTAGTGGTGCCGGGCCGCCGGCGGCGCGGTCGGAGGGCGGGATCTCGCTCACGGCTGTCCTTCGCTATGGTGGTCGTTCTCGAGACCGTGTTCTCCCGGCGAGGGATGGCTCGGGGCGGGGCTCGATCCGCGCGACGACGCTCGTGGCGCGGCGGGCTGCGGCTTGGTGATGGCCTGCGGGTGGCGAGCCGTCGCCGGCGCCGCCGATCCGTTCCTCACCGAACCCGCACCGGACTCCGCCTCAGCGCCGGCGGTCGCCGCCTCGGCGTCGGCGGAGGCGCGCTTGCCTCGCCGCTTCTTGGTCTTCGGAGCCTCCGTCGTCACGACGGGGCTCGGACGGGTACGGGGCGGATGCGATCCGGTGATGCTGGCCGCGCCGTCAAAGCCGGTCAGCACGACGCTGGACAGCGACGGCAATGCGATGCCCATCTCGTCCAGCGCCGCCTTGAGTCGTCTGCGGAGCTCCCGCGCGACGTCGTCCTTGGCGGTCGTGCGCGTCTTGATCACCACGCGGAGCACGATCGCCTCGGAGGAGACGGACTCGATGCCCCACAACTCGGGCTTCTCGACGATGCGGGAGCGCCACCTGGGTGACGTCGCGAGTTCCTGGGCGACCTGCAGCATCCGCTCCTCGATCGCATCGACGTCGCTGTCGTATGGCACCGCGAGGTCGGTGATGACGCGCGCCCAGCCCTGCGACATGTTGCCGACCCTGAGGATCTCGCCGTTGCGCACGAACCAGAGCGTGCCGTTCACGTCGCGGATCTGCGTGACCCGGATGCCGACGACCTCCACGATCCCGGTCGCGGGTCCCACGTCGACGACGTCGCCGACGCCCAGCTGGTCCTCCATCACCATGAACAGGCCGTTGAGCACGTCCTTGACGATGTTCTGCGCGCCGAAACCGAGACCGGCGCCGATGGCTGCCGTAAGCAGGGCCAGCGAACCGAACAGGGTCGGCAGCGCGATGTTGACGCAGGCGACGAGCGCGATGATCACGATCGTGATGTTCACGATGTTGCTGAGCACGGTGCCGAGCGTTCGAGTGCGCTGCACGACGCGCACGGCGGCGATCGGAGAGGCGGTCAGCGCCTGCGTGTCCTCGACGTTCTGCTTGCTCTTGACACCCGTCACGATGCGCCGCACCACGCGCCGGATCACGAAGTGCATGAGCCACGCGATGAGGAACGCGATCACGATGATGATCGCGATCTGCACGAGCTTCCAGCCCCACGTCGTGAGCGTGGCGAGCACCGATTCCCAGAAGGTGGGATCCGTGACGTCGGAGAGGGGGAGGTCGTCCGCGAAGATCATCGCGATCGAGTTTAGTGAGCGGCAGTCGCGCATCCTGGGCGCAGCATGAACGACGGATGCCCGCGACCGGCGCTCTGCGCACCGCTCGCGGGCATCCTGCAGCCGGGTGGTGTCGCACCCGGCAGCCCCCGGCCGAAACCGTTGCTACACGTCGCGCCGCTTCGTCAGCACGGCTCCGACGATGAGACCGGCCGCCACCCAGGCGACGAGCACCAGGAGACCTTCCCAGGACTGCAGGTAGACGAGACCCTGCTTCGCCGCCTGATCGGCCGCCTGCGTGGCCGTCGAGCCGTCGACGTAGGCGAACATCTTTCCGCCGGCCGACGAGGGCAGGAAGGCCGAGACGTTCGAGATCCACGTCGCCTTCGTCAGGCGGGTGAGGATCTCGAGGATCGTCGGCACGACCAGTACGAGGCCGAGGATGGTCGCGATCCCGCCGGCGCTGTTGCGAAGGATCGCGCCGAACGCGAAGGCGAGCACGGCGATCAGTGTGAGGTAGCCGGCGCCGCCGAGCAGGGGAAGCAGCACGCTCGAGTCCATCGGCGAGATCGTGACGCCCTTGCCGGCGAGGATCGGCCAGGCGACCACGGCGCTCAGCGCGATGGAGACGACGCCGACGACGAACGTGGTGACCGCGAGCACGATCGCCTTCGCGAAGAACGCGCCGAGCCTGCCGGGCGCGGCGACGAACGTCGAACGGATCATCCCGGTGCCGTATTCACCGCTGATGACGAGCACACCGAGCACGGCGACGATCAGTTGGGTGAAGTTCACGCCGAGCGTGGCCACCTGCACCTGCAACTGATGCTGGTTCGCGTCCGGCAGGTTCCCCGCGGAGGGGATGTCCACCGTAAGCGCCAGCAGCAGACCGAAACCGATCGACAGCAGGACGACGAGGCCCAGGCACCACATGGTGGAACGGAGCGAGCGCAGCTTGATCCATTCCGAACGCAGCACTCCGCCGAACTTCAAGCGGATGCCGTCGAGCGGGCTGGGTGTGAGAGTGGCGGTGGTCATCGGGTCACCTCCGAGTGGTATTCGACCTCGTCCTGCGTGAGTTCGAGGTAGGCCTCTTCGAGCGAGGCGTCGATGGGGGTCAGCTCGTGCAGCGCGACACCCCGTGCCGCTGCGGCATCGCCGATCTGAGCCGCGTTCAGCCCGGAGACCTCGAGCGCGCCGTCGTCGAAGGACGTCACGGTGACGTCGGGACCGGCAAGGGCCGCCGTGAGAGAGCGGACATCGGGGGTGCGCACCCTGACCACCCTGCGCGTCGCTCCCGCGATCACCTCGGAGACCGGGGCGTCGGCGAGCACGCGGCCGCGGCCGAGCACGAT
>NZ_DASZVF010000046.1:0-1879 GCF_035547335.1 Humibacter sp.
GCGCCGGTGACGTTGCCGAACAGGATCCGGTCCTTGACGTGGCAGGCGTAGATCCGGCCCGGGCGCAGCACGCGGAGCAGCTGCGGGGTGAGGAAGTCCATCTGCGCCCAGAAGTGGGCGTTGTCGTCGGTGTGGCCGAAGTCGTTGTAGTTCGGCGTGTACTCGTAGTGGTTGGAGAAGGGGATGCTGGTCACGATCAGGTCGACGCTGCTGTCGTCCATGGCCTGCGTTTCGAGCACGCAGTCGTTGTTCGCGACCTGCCAGCCCTGCCCCGCGGTCTCGTGGCGGACGATCCCGAGACCGCGCACGAGCGCGGCGTCGATCGACGCACGGGAGAGGCCGTGCTCGCGGATCAGCGCGGCCATCGTGGCGCGCAGCTGGTGGTGCTGCTCCCACTTCGTGTCGAGCGCGCGCAGGACCTCGGTCTCGGACTCGGCGTAGACGATGTGCACGGTGCACGGCCGGGTCTGGCCGAACCGGTGGATGCGGTGCACGGCCTGGATGAGGTCGTTGAACTTGTGGGTGATGCCGACGAACACGGCGACCGCCGCGCGCTGCAGGTTCAGGCCCTGGCCGAGCATCACAGGCTTACCGATCAGGACCTGCGTGTTCGCGGCCTTCCACGCGAGGATCCGACGTTCGGCCTCGTCCGGGTCGAGCGAGCCGTGCACCGACGAGTAGGTGACGCCGGCCGCGGTGAGGGCCTGCTCGAGCGCGGTCTGCTCGTCGTTGAGGTCGCACCAGAGCACGACCGGCTCGTCGGGGTGTTCGGCGACGATGCTGATGGCCCTGGCGACGCGCTCCGTGAGGGTGTCGCGCTTCTCCCTTGCTGCGTCGACCACGCCGAGCGTCCCGCCGCGCAGGAGCAGGCCCTGCCCGTCGCGGTCCACACCTGCGGTGGTGTGGTCGACGGCGACCGGGTGGCGCAGGACCTCGAGCTCGGGCAGGTCGTAGCCCTCGTCGGAGTAGCCGAGGTCGCTCGGCCGCTGCAGGAACACGGCCCAGGTGGACAGCCAGAGCCAGAACTCGGCTTCCTTGTGCGGGTAGAGCGTGAGGTTGTTCGCCTTCGTGCTGTCGCGCTGGAAGAACCGGGTGAGGGCCTGCCCGGTGTCCATCACGCCGAGGTAGCCGGCGTAGTGGATGAGCTCCTTGTACCGGTTCGGTGAGGGGGTGGCGGTCGCGACCCAGCGGTGCGCGCAGCCGTCGAACAGGGTGAGGAACGTCTGGTAGGTCTTCGACCCGAACGAGCGGAGCACGCTCGCCTCGTCGAGGCTGACCGCGTCGAACAGTGCGGGGTCGAGCCGGCCGTCGCGGATCGCTTCGTAGTTCGTCAGGTAGATCCCGTCGCCGGTCACCTCGGCGCTGGTGCGGACGAACCGCACGCTGATGCCGAGCGCCGCGGCCTCGGCGGTGAACTCCTGCCGCACGCCGAGCGGGCACACGATCAGCCCGCGCCCACCCGCGCGTTCGATGGTGAGCCGCACGATCTCGAGCTGGATCCGCGTCTTGCCCAGGCCGAAGTCGGCGAACATCGCACGCCGGCCGCCCTGCACGGCCCAGCGGACGAGGTCCCGCTGGTGGGGCTTGAGCGACGGGTGCACGTCGGTGTCGGCGATGTCGAAGCCGAACGCGGGACGGAACGCGACCTTGGCCGCGACGAACTCCTCGTATTCGATGGTCACAGCGCACCCGGCCGCAGGTAGACGAGGCGGAGCAACCAGCGCTGCCACCACGCGAGCGGGTGCTGCGGGTCGGGCTGGGTGTTGATGAAGCGGCAGGCGCACTCGTGGCCGCCGGGGCAGGTGACCCACACCCAGGTCGTGATGGGCTCCGAGCGTGGGGCGAGCTCGCCGAGGATCGTGACCTCGGCCCACATCTC
>NZ_DASZVF010000047.1:0-73899 GCF_035547335.1 Humibacter sp.
GGCGTTGCCGCTCATGGGCTCAATCGGCTCGGCCGCGTGAGCAAGCTCCCGCGGCTCTCGCCACAATCGCCCATAGACTGTGGTCTCGTGACACGGTGGTTCGCGCGCAGGTCGGCGCCGGTCGACGCGCCGAAGCTCAAGCCGCGACGTGAGCAGGCCGTGGGGACCCGCGTGGATCTGCACGACATAGCTCCCGATGTGCTGCCCTATCTCGGCCAGGTCGCCTACCTTCAGCTGCAGGTCTTCGAGACGCTTTCGGGTGTCGTGCAGCAGGTCCCGTCTCTGGCGAGCAAGGAGACGATCGCGCTGGCGGCGGGTGCCGCGCTCAGCAAGCATCAGGCCGTGCTCGCCGAGATCCGCAGACACGACGCCGAGCCGTCAGAGGTGATGGCTCCCTTCGCGCGCGCGATCGACGGATTCCAGGCGATCACCGTCGGCCGCGACTGGCAGGAGACCCTGCTTGCCGTCTACGTGACCGACGGCCTGCTCAGCGACTTCTTCATGCGATTGGCGCAGGGCATCTCGGGTGACGTCGGTCCGCGTGCAGTAGGTCTGCTGGGCGTGCAGAGCAGCACCCAGCAGATCGCGGCCATCCTGTCGCTGGAGATCCAGCAGGATGCCACCCTCGGCTCGCGACTGGCCATGTGGGGGAGGAGGCTGGTGGGCGACACCCTGCTGGTCGCCAGATCGGCACTGAAGCTCTCCGGCAACGCCCGCTCGGACGAGGAGCGCATCGATCCCGTGTTCACCGAGATCATCGGAGCGCACACGAGACGCATGGATGCGCTGGGACTGACCGCCTGACGGCATCCGTTCGCCCGCTGAACGTCGGCTGCGGGCCGCACGCCGCCAGCGACCACGTCACGGCACGCCGGACTTTTGACGATTCGCCGTAAGGAAATCGCGATCTCCGTACGGCGAATCGGCAATTGTGCGGCAAAACACAAAGCTCAGGGCTGGCGACAACGAAGAGTGCGCGAGGTCGACGAAGAGTGCGCGAAGTGGACGAAGAGTGCGCGAGGTCAACTCCGTCATGCCGGACCCGCGCTGCATGCACGATCGGCCGGCGACCCTCAGTCCACGAACGTGTCGCGCAGGCGCTGCTGCACTGCAGCATCCAGACCGAGACCGTCGGTGAAATAGCGCTCAATGGTGCCGTACCGCTCACGCGCTTCGGCCAGTGCCGTCTGCAGGTATCGGGCTTTGACCCCGAGCACCGGTTTGAGCAGCTCCGGGTCGCCGCCGCCCGCAGCGAATCCGTCGAGCACCGGCTGCAGTCCCGCGAGCAGGTAGCCGTTGCTCAGCAGATAGTCGTCGACGACGTCGGACTCGGACACCCCGAGCAGGAGGAGCAGCGCCGCAGTCGCCCACCCGGTACGGTCCTTGCCGGTCGTGCAGTGGTAAAGCGCCGGAAGCGCGTCGGCGCCCGCGAGAGCAAGGAAGAGCCCATGATAAGCCGTGCGGGCGCTCGGCAGAGGGACGAGCCCCCGGTACGCCGTGTCGAACGTCGCGTCGATGTCGGTACGGGCGAGCAGCCTGCTCGCCTTCTGCGGCTGCGAGGTGAGCCGTGTGATCCGCGCCGGCGGCGCTCCCGGCGCGTCCGCCATCACATCCAGGTTCGCTGTTGTCGCGCCATCCAGATCCCGGTCAGGGGCGGCTTCGCGCTCTGCCGCCGTCCGCAGATCGAACACCGTACGGATGCCACGCTCGCGCAAGCGGGATAGATGCGCCTCACTCGCGCGACCCAGAGCCGTCGAGCGATACAGCAGACCCGTGCGGGTGCGACGCCCGTCGGAGGTCTGGCATCCGCCGACGTCCCTCAGATTCGGGACGCCGTCGCACTCGAGCAGCGTGCCAGGGCGGGCCTCCGGATCGCCGGACCCCGTCGCCGCACGCTCTGCCACGTCACGCCCCGGTGGACGGCAGGCCCGTTCGGGTCAGGCGGTGCAGCCGCCGGTCGTCGGCTCGGCTGCGCAGCGCGCCGAAGGCGAGGTCGACGCCGACCGTGACGACCGCCGTGCCGACGAGCGTGATCCACCAGATCCAGCCGCCGTTCCACTTGAGGCCGAGCCAGGTCAGCGCCACCCAGAGCGCGGCCGCCACACCAGCGCCGACGGCGGGGATGAGGACGCTGCCGTGCGCGTGACGGTACGGAAGCGTGTACCTGGCGAGCAGGCCGATGACCGCGCCGCCCAAGGTGATGAACAGAAGCTCCATTGCCGTGACCTTCGTGTGGGGTGTGGAAGCCGAGCCGACTCGCGCTGTGCTGGTAGAGCCGGCGTGCCTGCGCGTCCGTCAGATTACGCGACGAAGCCGACGCGACGCGATTCCTCGCTGCCGATCTGCACGTAGGCGATGCCCGCGGTCGGCACGATGAACAGACTGCCGTGCTCGTCGCGCAGCTCGAGCGTGGCCGCTGCGTTGGCGAGCGCCTCGCTGACGGCGGCCTCGACCTCGGCCGCGGACTGGTTGGACTCGAAGCTCAGCTCACGGGGGGCGTTGACGATGCCGATGCGAATTTCCACGGGGTGCCTTCCGTTGTGGTGCCTGTTGGTGTCAGTCACATTACGGTAGCCGCACGCCGCGCTCTGGACAGTTCACTGTCGGCAGAATGCCCTTCCGCAAGCGCGCGAGTGGCGTGCCGGCGGTGTCGGTGGCGGGCCCTAACGTGAGAGCGTGCTGCATGAGAAGACGCTCCTCATCGAGAACGCGGGCGAGCTGGACGCGTCGCAGCGCGCGGTGCTCACGATGGAGCCGCAGACCTCGGCGCTCGTCGTGGGAGCACCCGGCACCGGCAAGACGACGACGCTCGTCGAGCTTCTCGCGGATCGCGTGCACCGGTGCAGTTTCGCGCCGGAATCGGTGTTGGCGCTCACGTTCGACAGAGCGAGCGCCACGCGACTGCGCGATCGGCTGGGGCTGCGTATCGGCGAAGCCGTGAACGGTCCGCTCGCACGCACCGTCTCGTCGCTCGCGTTCGACATCGTCAGCCAGGCGGCCATTCGAGCCGGAGCCGAGCCGCCCACCCTGCTCACCGGAGCGGAGCAGGATGCCGATGTCGCTGCCCTTCTCTCCGGACACATCGAAGACGGCTCAGGGCCGGAATGGCCGGAGCACCTCGGCGAAGCGGTGCGCGGTCTGCGGTCCTTCCGCACCGAGCTGCGTGAACTCATGGCCAGGGCCACCGAGCACAGGGTGACACCCGCCGTCATGCGCAGCCTCGGACACGAGCTCGGACACCCGGAGTGGGTCGCCGCTGCGGACTTCATCGACGACTACCAGGCATCCATCGCCTCCGCCCGCCCCGATCAGCTCGACTCGGCGGAGCTTGCGCGGTTCGCCGTCGCGGCACTCGACCGTGGGGAGGTCAGCGACGCCGTTGCGCGGCTTCGTCTCGTCGCCGTCGACGACCTGCAGGAGGCCACCGAGCTCGGCCTCGGGTTGATCGAAGCGTTGCGCGCACGAGGTGTCGCCGTGGTGGCGTTCGGCGATCCGGATGCCTCCACCAGCGTCTTCCGCGGCGGCTCGGCCGATGCCGTCGCCCGCTTCGGCGCGGGGATGACGACGCGACTGCTGCGTGTGGCACACCGCCAGCCGTCCGCGCTTCGCGAACTGACGCGCAAGGTGACCGAGCGGGTGGGAACGGCGGGAGTCGTCGGCCATCGGGGAGCCATGCCTGCCCGGTCCGAGACAGAGGAGCTGATACCCCTTCTTACGATCGAAGCGCCGACGCCCGCGAGAGAGTGGGCGTCGGTCGCGCGGCTCCTGCGGGAACGCCATCTCATCGACGGCGTCGCCTGGTCGCGACTCGCGGTCGTCGTCCGCTCAGGGGCGCTCATCGATCGGGTGGCTCGGGCGCTCGCCGTCGCCGAGGTGCCCGTGCGCACCACGACTGCCGCGTCTGCTCTGCGCGACGACCCGGCGGCGCGGGCGCTGCTCGACATCGTCGACCACGGAGTGGGCCGGGCTGCCCTCGACGTCGATGCGGTCACGGCAATGCTGCTCGGTCCGTTCGGGGGACTCGACCGCCTCGCCGTCCGCCGGCTCCGGGTGGCGCTGCGCACCGAGGAGGTGGCCGCAGGAGGCACGCGCGGTGCGGACGCGCTGCTCGTGGAAGCCATCGCGGCTCCCGGCCGACTCGCCACGATCGACCATCGGATCGCCAGGCAGGCGGATCGGCTGGCGAGAACGCTGGATGCCGTGCGCACGGCATCCGCCGGGGGTGCGGGCATCGAGGAGCTGCTCTGGGTCGTCTGGGAGCGGACGGGTCGCGGTGCGCAGTGGCGGCAGGCGGCGTCGGGAACGGGCGTCGCGGCATCCGAGGCGAACCGCAATCTCGACGGAGTGGTGGCGCTCTTCACGGCGGCGAAGCGCTTCGGGGAACGCGAGCCCGATTCGCCGCCGTCCGTCTTCCTCGCCAGGGTTCTCGACGCCGACGTGCCCGAGGACACGCTCTCGCCGAGCAGCGCGGCCGAGTCGGTTCTGATCGCCACGCCGTCCGGCGTCGTCGGTCAGGAGTTCGACGTCGTCGTGGTCGCGGGTCTCCAGGAAGGCGTCTGGCCGGACCTGCGTGTGCGGGGCACGCTGCTCAACACCGAGGCGCTCATCCGTGCCGCGGCGGGGGAACCGGATGCCGTGCTCGATGCGCGCAAGCAGGTGGCGGCCGACGAGCTGCGCATGTTCGCCGTCGCCGTCTCGCGGGCGAGCAGGCAGGTGGTGCTGGCGGCGGCATCCGACGAAGACGAGACGCCGAGCGTGCTCTTCGGCCTGGCACCCGTCGGCACGCCGAGCGTGGATGCCGCAGCGCCCGCGCTCACACTCCGCGGCCTCACCGGACGGCTGCGTCGTGAGCTCACCAGAGACGACACTGCCCCGGCGGCGCGGCGGGAGGCGGCGTCGGCGCTCGTCGCGCTCGCTGAGGCGGGCGTTCCCGGTGCGGATCCATCTCTGTGGCACGGGCTGTTCGAACCCTCGACGCGAGCCGCGCTGTTCGACGACGAGGAGACGGTACCCATCTCGCCCTCCCGCATCGAGGCCATCGAGGAGTCGCCGCTCGACTGGTTCCTCGACGACATCGCGGGTTCGAGCACGAGTACGTCGATGGGCATCGGCACCATCGTGCACTGGGCGATGGAGACGGCGGACGACCCTGCAGTCGATGCACTGTTCGCGGCGGTCGAGTCTCGCTGGAGCGAGCTCGTGTTCGAAGCGCCGTGGATCGCCGCGCGAGAGAAGAGAGCCGTGCGCCGGCTCGTGCAGGGCGTCGCCGAGTACCTGACCGACTCGGAGCGTGCCGGAGCACGGCTGGTGGCGGCGGAGACCGGCTTCCACCTCGACGTGGGACGCGTGCAGGTGCGCGGCAAGATCGACAGAGTCGAGGCCGACCGTTCGGGAGGCATCACGATCGTCGACCTCAAGACCGGAAAGCCGGAGACGAACGACGCCAAGCTCGCGGAGATGCCGCAACTCGGCATCTACCAGCTGGCCTATGCCTCAGGACAGCTCGACGAACTGTGCGACGCCTTCGCACCGCACACCTCGGCAGGAGCCAAGTTGCTGTTCGTGCGAGATGGCGTGCGCGGCAAGTCGTATCGGGAAGGCGTGCAGGCCGCACTCGACGAAGAGGGGCTCGAGCGCTTCAAGGAACGCATCCGCCAAGCGGCGCAGGCCATAACCGCCGCCGAGTTCGAGGGCGTGGCAGAGGTGGACGAACATCGGTCGGGCTTCGCCGTGCGCCGCCTGCACCGGGTGAAGGCGGTGTGCAGTGACTGACGGAAGCGCCCCGACGCCTGCACCGGCTGTTCCGGTGTCGGCGGATGCGATAGCGGATGCCCTCGGCACGTACCGGCCCACGCCGCAGCAGCGTGCCGTCATCGAGTCACCGGTTGCGCCCGCGCTCGTCGTCGCCGGAGCAGGCAGCGGCAAGACCGAGACCATGGCCTTCCGCGTGCTGTGGCTGCTGGCCAACGGTCTCGTGGAGCCTGGCGGCGTGCTGGGGCTCACGTTCACGCGCAAGGCGGCGGGGGAGTTGCGCGACCGGATGAGGGATCGCATCGCCCGGCTGGCCGATGCCGGGCTCATCGACCGCCCCGACGAGTTCGATCCGCCCGTCGTCTCCACCTACAACTCGTTCGCGAACACCATCTACCGCGACAACGCTCTGCTTCTCGGGCGCGAAAGCGACGGAGCGGTGCTCGGCGAGGCATCCGCATGGCAGCTCGCGCGAAGCGTCGTCATCGCCAGCGACGACCCGCGACTGCACGACCTGGACCAATCGGTCGACCAGGTGACGCGCGCCGTGCTGCAACTGGCGCATGCGCTGGCGGAGAACACGGCCGATGCCGCGGCCGTTGCGGCCATGTCGCGGGAGTTCGCCCGTCTCGAAGAACTCCCGAACGGCGGGAGCGGCGGATACGTGAAGGACGTCGTCGAACCGGCTCGCGCGGTCGGCCAGCTCCCGGTGCTCCTCGACCTCGCGCGCGCTTTCGACGTGGAGAAGCTGCGCAGAGGTCTCGTCGAGTACTCCGATCAGGTGGCGTTCGCGCTCCAGATCATGCAGCGGTCGCCGGAGGTCGCCGACGGCATCCGGCACCGGCATGCCGTGGTTCTTCTCGACGAATACCAGGACACCTCCGTCGCGCAGACCAGGCTGCTCTCCGCGTTGTTCGCCGGGCGCCCCGTGATGGCCGTCGGCGATCCTCATCAGTCGATCTACGGGTGGCGGGGCGCGAGCGCATCGAACCTCGACCAGTTCGCGGCGGCGTTCGGAGACGGAGCTGGGGTGCGCAGGTACGGGCTCAGCATCAGCTGGCGCAACGGGAGGCGCATCCTGGATGCCGCCAACCGGCTGGTGGAGCCGCTCACCTCGCGGTCGAGAGTCGCCGTCGACAGGCTGACGCCGGCACCGGCGGCGAGCGAGCGCGAGATCGAGGCCGTGTTCGCCGAGACAGTCGACGAGGAGGCGGATACCGCGGCACTCTGGCTTCGAGACCGCCTTGCCGAGCCGGTGACCGACGCCGAAGGGCGAGCCGTGACCGACGAGTCGGGCCGGCGAGCGGTGCCCAGCGCAGCGATGCTCTTCCGCTCCCGGGCCACGCAGGCCGCCTTCACCGCGGCACTTCGCGAACATGGGGTGAAGTACCACGTGCTCGGCGTCGGGGGACTGCTGGCCGAACCCGAGATCGCGGACCTCGTGTGCGCGTTGCGCGTCGTCGACGACCCCACGGCGGGTTCGGAGCTGGTGCGGCTGCTCGCGGGAGCTCGCTGGCGCATCGGCGTACGCGACCTGCGCGGCCTCCGCGACGCGGCGACGTGGCTGGCCGAACACGACTACAGACAGCAGCGGCTGGATGACGAGGTGCGGGCGGCGATGCGTGCGAGCGTCATCGACAGCGAACAGGCATCCATCGTGGACGCGCTGGACGCCATCGTTCATGCGCCGGACGGCCATCGCATGCTCGAAGGCATCTCGGAGACCGGACGCACGCGGATGCGCGACGCAGGCCGGCTGTTCGCCCGGCTTCGCGCACGCAGCGGCCTCGACCTGCTCGACTTCGTCACCCTCGTCGAGCATGAGCTCGGGCTCGACATCGAACTGGCGGCCAATGAGTCCCGCACCGGCGGACGCGCGGCCATGGATGCCTTCTTCGGCGCGCTCGGTGACTACCTGTCCGTCAGCGAGACCGCCGGTCTGTCCGGGTTCCTCGGCTGGCTGCGCGAGGCGGAACAGCGCGATTCCCTCGCCCCGAGGTCCGAGAAACCGGAGCCGGGCTGCGTGCAGATCCTCACCGTGCACGGCTCCAAGGGGCTGGAGTGGGACCACGTCGTCGTCCCTCGTCTCGTCGAGGACGAGCTGCCGTCGCGGCCGAACGAAGGGTTCAGCGCATGGCTCGGCTTCGGCCGTCTTCCCTGGGAGTTCCGCGGCGACGCCGACGAGCTGCCCTCCTTCGCATGGCGAGGTGCGACCACACGCAAGGAGGTCAAGGCGGCGCGCGACGACTTCCGGCAGGAGGTCGCGGCGCACTACGAGCGCGAGGAGCGCAGGCTCGCCTATGTCGCCGTGACGCGCGCCAGGCACGGCCTGCTCATAACCGGGTCGTTCTGGGCGACGCAGAAGCAGCCGAGGCGGCCCAGCCGATACCTGACCGAACTGGCGGACGCCGGCATCATCCGGCCGTTGCCGGAAGAGTCCCAGTACGAGGAGAATCCGCTCGGCGAGGCGGCCGAGCCCATCACGTGGCCGCTCGACCCGCTCGGCGGGCGACGGGAAGCCGTCGAGCGCGCGGCCGAACTGGTCAGGAGCTCGGATGCTGGTCATCAGGGACGGTGGGCTCACGAGGTTGAGCTGCTCCTGCGCGAGCGCGAGCAGCTGTTGCAGGCATCCGCAGAGGTCGTTGTGCCGACCCGGGTTCCCGCTTCCCGCTTCAAGGACTACGTCGACGCGCCGGCCGAGGTCGCCGAGGAACTGAAGCGCCCCATGCCGGAGCGGCCGTACCGGGCGACCCGGCTCGGCACGCTGTTCCACTCCTGGGTCGAGCGAAGAGCGGGCCTTGCCGGCGGAACCGAGTTGATCGACGCGTTCCCGGCAGAGCTCGACGACGACATGCCCATCGACGATGCCGATGGTGCCCTCGATGGCGGATCGGCCCGGCCGGCGTCGTCCGCCGAGCTCGTCGAGCGTGAGCGGCTTGCGTCGCTGCAACGCAACTTCGAGCGTTCGCCGTGGGCGGGCAGGCAACCGATCGAGGTCGAACGGGAGATCCATCTGCCGTTCGACGGACACCTCGTGATCTGCAAGATCGACGCCGTATACGAGCACGACGGACGCTACGAGATCGTCGACTGGAAGACCGGTAGACCGCCGAAGGACGACGACGACCTGAACAGCAAGCAGTTGCAGCTCGCGCTCTACCGGCTCGCCTTCTCGAGGTGGCGTGACATCGATCCACGACTCGTCGATGCGGCGTTCTACTACGTCGCCGACGACCTCGTCATCCGGCCGATTCAGCTGCTGGACGAGCACGAGCTGTTGCGGCTATGGCGCGCGAGCACGGCAGCGGCAGGCAGCGGATTCGCCGCTGCGTGAGCGCCACCGGGCCGGCGCCGGCCGCTCGGCTTCGGCTGCTGCCCGCGCGTCGCCCTACCGTGTTGGCGTGGCGCGGGTCGCCCGCGCCACGGTGTCAGTCGTCGTCGCGGTCGAACTCATCGTCCGACGGCGGACGATCCTCGGCGACCGGCGGCAGGCCCCGAGAGGCGTCGCGGTGTTCGCGATCGAGCGGCGTCGCATCCAGCAGCGCCTCGACCTCGGTGATCGCCATGATGGGTCCGGTGTGCGGAGCGAGCGGATCGACGTCGTCGTCATGCACTCGCTCGACGAGGCTGTCGAGCATGGCGACGGCGTCGTCGACGATGAGCTGATCGTGCAGCTGAATCCCGTGCATCAGCCAGCGCGCCAGCTCGAGCTCGGCGTACAGCGTGGCCCGGAACAGGAGATTGCGGTCGGATGCCGCACCGCGGCCGAGCGAATACGCCTCGATGGCGCTCTCCGCGGCGTCCGCGTTCATGCCCAGCACCCAGTGCAGGTCGCGGGCCGGGTCGCCGACGCGCAGCGCCGACCAGCCGATCACTCCGACCACCGACTCCTCGCGCACGATGAACGAGTCGATGGTGAGCGCGCCGTTGATGACCGTGGGCTGGAACCGCCACAGCTCCTCGTCGTCCACGGCCTCCTTCCACCGCTTCGACAACGCGGCGGGCACGAGGCCGGTTCCGGTCGCCGACGCGATGAGCGCCTTCGTGGCCGCAAGGCACTCGGCCGCTGACAGCGTGGGGAGTCCGGCATCCGTCACGAACGAGGTGGGCAGCGAGTGCACCGCTGCGATGGCCCTGCCGATCGAGGCGGCAAGGCCATCTCCGGGCTGCACGTTCTCGAGCGCCACCTTGTCGCCGGGCAGGAAGGTGTAGACGACGGCTCTGGTTCCGCCGATCGGTGTCTGACCGACATACTCGGGCACGTCGAACGGCAGCCGGGAACGCACCCCCGGTGTGAGCGACCGCAGGG
Organism: Humibacter sp.; assembly: GCF_035547335.1. Taxonomy (GTDB): domain Bacteria; phylum Actinomycetota; class Actinomycetes; order Actinomycetales; family Microbacteriaceae; genus Humibacter. Next base: position 10,061 of record NZ_DASZVF010000047.1, read on the forward strand.
CGACGAGGTCGGCGCTCTGCTCGGTCTCGGCATCCTGCGAAGCGGGAACGCGGATGATCAGCTCGGTGCCGTCGCGGCTCGTGAGCAGCGCTGACTCGAAGTCACCGTGCAGGTCGTAGCTGTAGCTGCGGGTGCCGGCGATGTCGAGGTCGGGCACGGCCGACGTGGCCAGCGCGGCTAGAGTGAGGTGGGATCTGGCCATACCGTCAAGGTTAGGCTGCCGCCCGGCGCCAAGGCCGTGCGCCACGCGTTCCCGGCGGGCTCGAACGGCATCCGGTTGCGGGGCCGGTCGGTAAGGCCGAGGCAACACGAGCTCGCCAAGCAGGCAGCACGAGCACGGCGAGGCGTCGCAGGGCCGGATCCTCCCCACCGCCGTGAAGGAGTGCGCCCCATGCCCCGACCGCTCGGTCTTCTGCCGCTGTCCAGGTCCGCCGTGGACCGCGACGGGGTGAGCCGCACGCGCGAGAGCGTGTTCGACGACCTCCTGGCCGATGAGTCTACGAGGATCCTGCCGCTGTGGAACGGCAGGCTGCTCTCCGAGACCAGCGCCGACGACGCGTCATCCCCAGACCAGGCGCCTGACGCCGCGCGCCTTCGCTTGTTCAGCACCGACGAGATCACGTCCGCCCTCACCCGTGTCTACCTCGGCCGGACCATCGACGCCACGCCGCAGGAGCCGGCCGGGACGGCCGTGATCCTCTCCGTGCTGACGGATGCCGCGGCCCGCGAGCTCGAGCCGGACGAGTCCGCGTGGCGTGGCCTGCGCGATCTCGCCACACGGCTCAGCGATCGGGACGGCGGCCTCGCGGCCGAAGCCCTCGCCATCGCCAACTGGCATGCATCCCACACGCACTGCCCGCGCTGCGGTACTCCCACCGTGGTCGAGCATGCGGGCTGGATGCGTCACTGCTACGTGGACAACAACGAGATCTTCCCGCGTACGGATCCGGCGGTCATCATGCGCGTGCTCGACGAGGACGACCGCATTCTTCTCGGGTCCAATGCGATGTGGGAGAACAACCGCTGGTCGCTGCTCGCCGGATTCGTCGAAGCGGGGGAGTCGTTCGAGGCCGCGGTGCTGCGCGAGGTGGAAGAGGAGTCGGGGGTGGTCGTCGCCGACCCTCAGTACCTCGGCTCGCAGCCCTGGCCGTTCCCGGCATCTGTGATGATCGGCATGGAGGCGCGAGCGGTGCCCGGGCACACGCAGCTGCGTCCGGACGGCGAGGAGATCCTCGCCCTTCGCTGGTTCAGTCGCGAGGAGATCTGGCGCGAGCGCGACGACATCCTGCTTCCCGGCGGTTCGTCCATCGCGCACGCGATCGTCCGCGACTGGTACGGCGGTCCTCTCGATCAGCCGCCCGTTCATGCCTCGGCACGGGAGGAGGCGGCGGTCGGAACAGACCCCGACAGCGGGAGATCGGACGCGGCGTGACGCACTCCGCGCAGGAGCTGCTCGACGGTCTCGATGCGGCGCAGCGGGTAGCGGCCGAGGCACTGCTCGGGCCCGTCTGCGTGCTGGCGGGTGCGGGAACGGGCAAGACGAGAGCCATCACCCACCGCATCGCCTACGGTGTCGCGACCGGCGTCTACGCCCCCAACCGGGTCATGGCGCTCACCTTCACCAGCCGTGCCGCGTCGGAATTGCGCACTCGTCTGCGCGTGCTCGGCGCGAGCGGTGTGGCGGCGCGCACCTTTCACGCCGCAGCGCTGAGCCAGCTCAACTACTTCTGGCCGATCGTGGTCGGCGGCGGGCTGCCGCGCGTGCTCGACGGCAAGGCGCGGCTGCTGGCGCAGGCGGCCGAGCGCATCCGGCTGCGGGTGGACACGGCAACGCTCCGCGATGTGGCCGCGGACATCGAGTGGCGCAAGGTCAGTGAGCTCGGCATCGACGACTATGCGCGGATGCTCGCCGGCGGCACCGAAGAGTCGTCGCGGCGTGCTGCGCCCGGATCGCTGCGGCCCGAACAGGCCGTCGACCTGCAAAGGGCGTACGAGGCGCTCAAGGACGAGCGCAGGCAGCTGGACTTCGAGGACGTGCTGCTCGCCTGCGCAGGCATGATCGAGACCGAGCCGTCCGTGGCCATGCACGTGCGAGAGCAGTACCGGTTCTTCGTGGTCGACGAGTACCAGGACGTCTCGCCGCTGCAGCATCGGCTGCTCGAGCTGTGGCTGGGCGACCGGACCGACCTGTGCGTCGTGGGCGACGCCAGCCAGACCATCTACTCGTTCGCCGGCGCATCCAGTTCGTTCCTGCTCGAGTTCGCACGTCGATACCCGGATGCGACACAGGTGCGCCTCGAGCAGAACTACCGGTCGGCTGAACCCATCGTCGAGACCGCGAACCGCCTCATGCGCGGGCGGCCGGGCGCGCTCACGCTGCACACGACGGCGCCGACCACGACTATGCCGGCCGCGACCGGTCCGACAGCACGACGGGAGACGGAGGACGATCCGACCGTCACCGGGTATGCCACCGACGCGGAGGAAGCCGCCGCCGTCGCCGCCGACCTGAAGGCGCGGATCGAGCAGGGCGCGAGGCCGCACGACCTCGCCGTTCTCTACCGGGTGAACGCCCAGGCCGCACCGCTGGAGGCCGCGCTGAACGATGCGGGAGTGGCCTATCAGATGCGCGGAGGCAAGCGGTTCTTCGACCTCCCTGAGGTTCGGCAGGCGGTCATGACGCTACGCGCGGCATCGCTCACCGTGACGGACGAACCGCTCTTCCAATCGGTGAGCGACGTGCTGCGCTCGCTCGGCTGGACGCTGGAGGCGCCCCAGGCGGCGGGCAGCGTACGGGACCGCTGGGAAGCGCTCAACGCAATCATGGGGCTGGTCGACGACGCCCCGTCAGGCACGACGTTCCGCGAGTTCACCGACGATCTGCTCGCCAGGCAGGCCGCGCAGCACGAACCCACCATCGCGGCCGTCACGCTCTGCACCCTGCACACCGCGAAGGGCCTGGAATGGGACGACGTGCACATCGTCGGCCTCGGCGACGGCCTGATGCCGATCGGATATGCCCGCACGCCGGAGGCCGTCGAAGAGGAGCGTCGCCTGCTCTACGTGGGCATCACGCGAGCGAGACGTCGGCTCGCGCTGAGCTGGGCTGAGAACGCTGCCGGCCCACGAGAGCCGTCACGTTTTCTGGCAGAGCTCGGCATCCGCACAGAGGATGCGCGGCGTGCCGCTGCTCGGTGACGCTCCCGTCCGCGTGCAGCCGGATGCTCGTCGCCGCGTGAGAGCGATCGCCTTCGCGCACTCTGGCATCCACCCACCGCGCGGCGAGCGCGGCCACATGAGCGGAGAGGAGTGCGGGCTCAGGAGCGGGCGGATGCGTGTCGAGCTGCACCGCTATGGCCGGCCATGCGGGATCGGTGTCTCTGCGCTCCAAGGAGAGGCATCGCAGGCAGGGATCCCGGTCGGCCGAGCCCGCGTCCGCGAGCACAGGCTGCGCGTAGGGCGAGTCCACGAACGGCCCGAGCTGCACGCCGTCGTCGCCGAAGACGATCGGCAGATGCGGGATGTCCCGGCGCAGCCACGTGCCGTGTCGCCACGGCGGCACGACGTACGAGGCGACGATGACGGCCGCGGCGACGGCGTCCGGCGTTCCGTCGGCCGAGCTCGATGAGACAGCCCGCAGTCCGGCTCCTCTAAGCAACCGCAGCACACGCTCGGCCGTCGGGCCCGCGCCGTCGACGGCGATCACCGGCGCGGGGCTGGGCGACGTCGCCGCAGGCTCCAGCGCTCCGGCGACGGACGCGAGGAGTGCAGACACCTGCGCGGCGGCATCCGCACGGTGTTCCCTTGCCACCTCGATCTCGAGTGCCGACCGTGGAACGCCCGTGCGCAGCGCCGCGAGCATCCGCTCCGTCTCCGGCGACACATCGGGAAAGACGCACACCACGCGATCCACGCCGAGCTGCAGCGTGTGCGGATCGCGCCAGACCAGGGGCACGGCCGGATCGAGTCGATGAACCATACCGGCCATCATGCTCACGACGGGGTGCGCGCGGCGGCGTTCTCCACAGCCCATGCGGGCGAGGGCTCCTCCCGCCGATCAGACCGGGGCGGGTCCGGAGTTCCCCTCGTCCGTGCCGCCCGGGCGGCCCTCGTCGTCGCCCGTATCGGGGCCGTGCTCACCCGTGCTGCCTTCGGCGCCGTGCTCACCCGTGGCGCCTTCGGCGCCGTCGCCCTCGATGTCCTCACCGCTGAGCATCGCGGCGATCGCCTCGTCGAGCTCGTCGTACTCGGGTTGGGCCCCCGACGCGGATGCCGTCAGCCTCGCCACGAGCGAACTCGGGTCGTCGATGTCGTCGGAGGTGGGCAGGAGGTCGGGATGCGACCACAGGCGATCGCGTTCGTCGTCGCCGACGGCATCCGTCACCTGCGTCCACATGGCAGCGGCCTCACGAAGGCGTCGTGGTCTCAGCTCCAGGCCGACCAGGGTCGCGAACGCCGACTCGGCGGGACCTCCGGCCGCGCGACGTCGGCGCACCGTCTCGGCGACGGCATCCGATTTCGGCAGCCGCGTCGTCGCCCGTGCAGTCACCACGTCGACCCAGCCTTCGATGAGGGCGAGCATGGTCTCCAGCCGGCTGAGCGCTGCCTGCTGCGCCTCGCTCTTCGGCGGGATCAGGGCGCCGCTCACCATCGCCTGCCGCAGCTCCTCGGGATTCGAGGGGTCGAAGCTCTCCGCGAGCTCCTCGAGACGGTCGGTGTCGATGGTGACACCCTTGGCGAATTCGGTGATCGCCGTGATGAGCTGCAGCCGCAGCCACTTCGCATGCCGGAACAGTCGCGAGTGCGCCAACTCGCGCACGGCCAGGTAGATCGCGACCTGATCGGTGGGGATGTCCAGGCCGTCTCCGAACGCCGCGACGTTCTGCGGGAGGAGCGCGGCCGTCCCGTCTTTCAGCAGGGGGATGCCGACATCGCCGCCGGAGACCACCTCGCCGGAGAGCTGGCCGACGACCTGCCCGAGCTGCACGGCGAACAGCGTTCCTCCGACGGCGCGCACGATGTGCCCTGCGTTCTGCAGCATGCCGCGCATCTCCTCTGGCGCCTGCTCCTGCATGACTGACGTGAGCGCATCCGAGATGCTCGTGGCGACCGGCTCGGCCAGCTGGCTCCACACCGGCATGGTGTCCTTCACCCACTGCCGCCTGCTGAGCAGCGTCGGTGTCGTCGTCAGCTCGGAGATGCTCGTCACCTCATCGAGCCAGAGCGCGGCGACGGCGAACGCCTGGTCGAGCGAGGCACGTTCGGCGGGTGTCGCCTCGACGGCGTCCTTCGAGGCGATGCTCGTGCCCTGCTCGAGCGCCACGTTCCAGTCGATGCCGTTCGAAGGCGAACGCAGGGCGCTCTGCAACTGGCTCATCAGCGCCTGGATGCTGGCGGCGTCGCCCGGCAGCCCTGCCGCTCCCGCCAGCTGACTGGGGTCGAACGACGCGTTTCCCGAGAGGAACTGCCGAAGCATGTCGCGCAGTTCGTCGTCGGGGTCGTTCCGGTCGTCATCGGACATGCGATGCCTCTTCCCGTTCGATCGCGTGCTCTGATTCAACGCTAGTCCGGCGCACAGCAGCCGAAGGTGGGAAATCGCCTACGCTGGGCTGGTCCGCCGTCCGCCTGTCGCGAACAGGAGCCCTCGATTGAGCCTTTTCTCCGACGACGTGCACTCGGAGGGCTTGCCGCTCGATGGCGAGGCGGCACGTAGCGACGGGTCGGGCCCCGATCCGGATGCCGGTGACCGCTCGGCGGAGACGTCTCCCGTTCCCCGGTCCCGCCGCATCGGCGCCGCGCTCATCGTCGTCGCGTTCGTGCTGCTCCTCGTGATGGTGCTGTCGCCTGCGCCGTACGTGATCGAGGCGCCGGGACCGGTGTTCAACACGCTCGGGTACAACCATCCCGTCGGGGAGCGCGCGACCAATGCCGACGAGAAGAAGCCGCTCATCGTCGTGAGCGGTCACAAGACGTACCCCACCAAGGGCTCGCTCGACCTGCTCACCGTCTCCGAGATCGGCAACCCCGACCAGCTGCCCAACTGGGGTGAGGTGATCCAGGCCTGGTTCTCGCCGTCGAAGGCGGTGATCCCGGTGAGCGTCGCATATCCGCCGGGGCAGGACGTGCAGGAGCAGAACGCCGAGAACGCGCAGCTGATGACCGACTCGCAGAAGGACGCGGTCGCGGCGGCGCTCAATCAGCTCGGCTATCACTTCACGCAGCGCGTCGTGGTGAAGCAGATCGCGCAGGGCCCAGCCAAGGGCATCCTCCAGGTCGGCGACGAGATCCTCACTGTGAACGGCGTCGAGGTGAAGAGCGTCCAGTCGCTGCGCGACGAGCTGAAGAAGAACGGCGCGGGAAAGCCGGCGTCCCTCGAGATCGAGCGCGACGGTGCGAAGAAGACGGTGAGCGTGTCGCCGGAGGAGACGTCGGGAGCGGTCGTGATCGGGATCGGCGCGCAGATGGACTATCGCTTCCCGTTCGAGGTGAAGATCCAGTTGGACAACGTCGGCGGGCCGAGCGCCGGTCAGATGTTCGCGCTGGGGATCATGGACAAGCTCACGCCCGAGTCGCTCAACGGTGGTGCTCGCGTGGCGGGAACCGGCACGATCGACAACGAGGGCGACATCGGCGCCATCGGCGGCATCCGGCAGAAGATGTACGCGGCGCGGGCGGCAGGGGCGACGGTGTTCCTCGCACCCAAGTCGAACTGCGACGAGGTGACGGGACACATCCCGTCCGGACTGCACGTGTTCGCCGTGACGAAACTGGCCGAGTCCGTTCGCGTCCTGGATGCCGTGCGCACCCGATCCAGCACGGCTCACCTCCCCACGTGCCCGGCTTCGTAGCCCGCACGTAGACCGCTCGGTTCGCCATACTCCTACCGCACGTCCAGCCCACTCCCAGGCGACCCCGAACCGGCGCAGGGCACCCCGACCCTAGGATGGGGATCCAGGGCGTGTCCGGCAGGCGCACCCTGACGCCCGACAGCGGATCGCGAGGTCCGCGCGCCCCCGAAGAGGACCTTCCGTGACATCCGCAGCAGTGCACCGCCCCGGTCGACGCCGCCGAGCGGCGGTCTGGATCACGCTCGGCATCGTCGCCGTTCTGGTGATCGCCTTCTTCATCTTCGCGAGCCTGTACACCGACGTGCTGTGGTTCCAGCAGGCCGGCTACCTCGAGGTGCTCACCACGCAGTGGTTCGCGGGCGGCGTCATGTTCCTGCTCGGCTTCTTCGCCATGGCGGTGCCGCTGTGGCTGTGCCTCTTCCTCGCCTATCGACTGCGTCCGGTCTACGCGAAGCTCGACTCCGGCGTCGGGCGCTACCAGCAGGTCGTCGAACCGCTGCGCAGGGTGGCGACCTACGGCATCCCGATCGTCTTCGGCCTGTTCGCCGGTGCCGCTTCGGCGAGCAGATGGCAGACCGCGGCGCTCTGGCTGAACGGCGTGCCTGCGGGCAAGACCGACCCGCAGTTCCATCTGGACGTCTCGTTCTACATGTTCGCGTTGCCGTTCTATCGCAGCGTGCTCGCGTTCATGTCCGCCGTGGTGATCATCGCGCTGCTGGCCACGTTCGCCACGAGCTATCTCTACGGATCGATTCGCGTCAACGGCCGAGAGGTGCGCATCGCGCGGGCGGCACGCGTGCAGATCGCCGTGCTCGCCGCCGTCTACCTGCTCCTTCAGGCCATCAGCATCTGGCTTGACCGGTATGCCTCCGTCACCGACTCCTCTGTCGGGGGACGCGTCACCGGTGCCGCCTACACCGACGTCAATGCCACCATCCCTGGGCGCGCCATCCTTGCCGGCATCGCCGTACTGGTCGCGCTTCTGTTCGTGCTCACGGCGTTCATCGGCCGGTGGCGCTACCCCCTGGTGGGCACGGCGCTGCTCATCGTGTCGGCCATCATCGTCGGCGCCATCTACCCGTGGGGCGTGCAGAAGCTCATCGTCGCACCGAGCGAGAAGACCATCGAGTCCACATACATCGCGCGCTCGATCAAGTCCACACAGCAGGCGTTCGGCGTCGACAACGTGAAGGTGAGCACGTACGACGCCAAGACGGATGCCAAGCAGGGCGCGCTGCGCAAAGACGCAGACACGACGGCGAGCATCCGCATCCTCGACCCCTCCGTCGTCTCCGACGCGTTTGCCCAGCTGCAGCAGTTCAGGCAGTACTACGGGTTCAACTCCCACCTCGACGTCGACCGCTACACCATCGACGGCAAGGAGCAGGACAGCGTGGTGGCGGTGCGCGAGCTGCACCAGTCGGGCCTCGGCGACTCAGGCAAGTACAACGAGACGTTCGTGTACACGCACGGCTACGGTCTGGTCGCGGCGTACGGCAACAAGCGGCAGGCAGACGGGCAGCCGGACTTCTTCGAGTCGGGCATCCCGACCGCCGGTGCCCTGGGCAAGTATCAGCCGCGCGTGTACTTCGGCGAGGACTCGCCGAGGTATTCCATCGTCGGCGCGCCGAAGGGCGCCAAGCCGGTCGAGCTGGACTACCCGGCGGGCTCGGGCGGAAACCAGGCCACGTACACCACGTACTCGGGCAACGGCGGTCCCAAGCTCGACAACCTCTTCACCAGGCTCGCCTACGCGATCAAGTTCCAGGACGAGCAGATCGTGCTGTCGGATGCCGTCAACGACGACTCGCAGATCCTGTACAACCGCAACCCCATCTCGCGCGTGCAGCAGGCAGCTCCGTACCTCACGCTCGACAGCGACCCGTACCCATCGGTCGTGAACGGGCACATCGTGTGGATCATCGACGGCTACACGACGAGCGACCAGTATCCGTACTCGCAGGAGGTGTCGTATGGCGACGCGACGGCCGACTCGCAGCGCACCACGGCGGCCGGCTTCGGCATGGACGACATCAACTACATCCGCAACTCCGTCAAGGCCACCGTCGATGCCTACACCGGCAAGGTGACCCTGTACGCCTGGGACGCATCCGACCCGGTGCTGAAGACCTGGGAGAAGGTGTTTCCGAGTACCGTGAAGCCGGTCAGCGACATGAGCGGCGCTTTGATGAGTCACGTGCGGTACCCGGCCGACCTGTTCAAGGTGCAGCGCGAGATCCTGGCGCAGTACCACGTGACCGACCCCGGCTCGTTCTTCTCGCGCACGGATGCCTGGCAGGTGCCCGACGACCCGTCGAGCTCGGATGCCACGTCGCTGCAGCCGCCGTATTACCTCACGATGCAGATGCCGGGGCAGAAGTCGCCGCAGTTCTCGCTCTACTCGACGTACATCCCGCAATCCACGAGTGCGTCGAACCGGAGCATCCTCAAGGGGTACCTCGCCGTCGATTCCAACGCCGGCGACAAGTCAGGAACGAAATCCTCCGACTACGGAACCCTGAGACTGCTGCGCCTGCCGTCGCAGGACACCGTTCCCGGGCCGGGCCAGGTGCAGAACAACTTCGACTCCGACCCGAGCGTGTCCGCAGCACTCAACCTGCTGAGACAGGGCTCGACGAAGGTGATCAACGGCAACCTGCTCACGCTTCCGGTGGGAGGCGGTCTGCTCTACGTGGAGCCGGTGTACATCCAGTCCAGCGGATCGACGAGCTACCCCCTGCTGCAGAAGGTGCTGGTGTCGTTCGGCGACAAGATCGCATTCGAGGACACGCTCGACGGTGCACTCGACGTGCTGTTCGGCGGCGACTCGGGGGCGACGGCCGGAGACACTGGAACGGGCTCGACGAGCGAACCCACTCAGGGGACGACGGGCGGCTCGGGCCAGACCGGCGGATCGGGCCAGACCGGAACCGGCGGCAACTCCTCGGCGAACAGCACCGAGGAGCAGAAGCTGCAGAACGCGCTGACCGACGCCAAGCAGGCTCTGGCCGACCGCGACGCTGCTCTGAAGGCGGGCGACTGGACGACATACGGCGTGCAGGATGCTCGGCTGCAGAAGGACCTCGCCGACGCGCTCGCGGCACAGCAGGCGATGTCGTCGGGCTCCGGATCCTCCAGCAGCTCGAAGTAGGCACCGGCGGGCAGCAGGCCGGCGGTAGGCAGGCAGGCAGGCACCAGGCAGACAGCACGTCGGCGGACGGCAGCAGGCAGCCAGCACGACGTGGGCCGCGAGCGCGGAACGACGCCGTCGCACGACCGTAAGCTTCACACCATGCCTCGCGTTCTCACCGTTCTCGACGACTATCAGCGAATCGCCCTGCGCTCGGCCGACTGGGCACCGCTTCGCGACACGTTCGACATCGACGTCGTCGCCGAGCACCTCGAAGGCGATGAGCTGCTGGAGCGGATCCGCGCCACTGAGGTCGTCGTGGCGATGCGCGAACGGACGGCCTTCCCCTCCGAGCTCCTCGAGCGCCTCCCCGCGCTGCGCCTTCTCGTCACCACGGGCATGAGGAACGCGTCGATCGACGTGGATGCGGCCAGGCGTCGCGGCGTCGTCGTGGCGGGCACGGGCTCGGCAGGCAACAGCGTCGCCGAGCTGACCATCGGCATGATGATCGCGCTGACCAGGAACTTCGTCGAAGAGGATGCCTCCATCCGCGCCGGAGGGTGGCAGCACTCGATCGGACCCGGGCTCGCCGGCCGCACGCTCGGCGTGCTCGGTCTGGGCAGACTGGGGGTGCCCGTCGCCCGGCTCGCCCAGGCGTTCGACATGCGGGTGATCGCGTGGAGCCGCTCGCTCACGAGCGAGCGCGCCGCGGAGCACGGGGTGACCGCCGTGTCGCGCGAGGAGCTCTTCTCTCTGCCCGACATCCTCACCATCCACCTGCCGCTCACTCCCGGCACGCGCGGTCTCGTCGGCCGCGACGAGTTCGAGCTCATGCGTGAGGACGCCTACCTCGTGAACACCTCGCGCGGTCCGATCGTCGACGAGTCGGCGATGCTCGAGGCCTTGCGCTCCGGCGGCATCGCGGGCGCGGCGCTCGACGTGTACGACTTGGAGCCGCTGCCTGCCGATCACCCGCTGCGATCTGCTCCGCACACGCTCCTGCTGCCGCACATCGGCTACGTGTCGACCGACAACTACCGGGCGTTCTACGGCGACGCCGTCGACGACGTGCTCGCCTACCTCTCCGGCTCGCCGGTCCGCGTCCTCGCCTGACCCGCCGACGGCGCGGGATCGATAGCCTGACCGACATGACAGACCTCTCGACGCGCGCGGCTCAGCTGCCCACCTCTTCGTCGCCCTTCGAGCTGACCGGAACCGCTGTGCTTGTCACCGGCGCGCGCCGGGGACTCGGCAGAGCGATCGCCCTGGAGTTCGCTCGCGCCGGCGCGGATGTCGCGATCGGGCTGCGGGACGAGACGGATGACGCGGGGCTCGTGTCGGAGATCGAGGCACTCGGACGCAGAGCGCTGCCGGTGCGGCTGGATGTGACGCAGCTCGACTCCGCCCGGGAGGCGATCGACCGTGCGGTGACCGAGTTCACCAGGGTGCACACCCTGGTGAACAACGCGGGTGGCGGCATCATGGGTGCGGCCATCGACGTCACCGAGGACGACTTCGACCGAGTGTGGGCGCTGAACACGAAGTCGACATACTTCTTGTCGCAGCATGCCGCCAGGCACATGCGCGAAGCCGGAGGCGGCTCCATCGTGAACATCGCATCCCAGGCCGGCCTCGTGGCGCTGCCCGGCGAATCGTCGTACTGCGTCTCGAAGGCGGCGGTCGTGCACATGACGAGGTGTCACGCCGTCGAGTGGGGGCAGTACGGCATCCGGGTGAACGCGCTCGCTCCGACGTTCATCGAGACCGACGGCACCGAGGCGGCGCTCTCCGACGCGGAGTTCCGTGCCGACACGGTCGAGCGCATCGCTGCCTTGCACCGCGTCGGAGTGCCGCGAGAGGTGTCGGGTGCGGCCGTGTTCCTCGCCTCGCCGGCGGCGTCGCTCATCACGGGGCAGACGCTGGCCGTCGACGGCGGTTGGACGGCACGGTAGCGCGGGCGGCGGTCAGCGGCGCTTGACGCTGCCCGTGAGCTCGGCGATGGCATCCAGCCGGGGCGGGCGGAGGAGCGCCCAGGCGATCGCGATCACGACGAGCGAGGCCAGGAAGACGATGAGGCCGACCCAGTCATCATCGTCGCTCAGGCCGTACATGTGGTTGAGGTTGCGGAGCGGGCCGGTGATGAGCACCAGGCCGACGTGCACCACAGTGAACGCGACGAACCAGATCATCACGACGAAATGCACGGTCCGGGTCACCGAGAGCGGTATCGCCTTGTCGAAGCGGCGCCAGCGCACCGAGAGACCGGGCGCGAGCCGAATGCCGGTCAGCACGGCCAGCGGCGCGGCGAGGAAGATCGTGGCGAAGTAGGTGAGCAGCTGCAGCGCGTTGAAGTTCACCCAGCCGTTCGCGTGCGGCCAGTTGAACGACGCGTACTGAAGGCCGGCCGAGATGGCGTTGGGGATGACGTCCCACCTGGTGGGAACCACGCGCACCCACTGACCCGTGCAGAACAGCAGGACGACGAACACCAGGCCGGTGAGCACCCACAAGGCATCCACCGTGAGATGCCACCAGGAGGTGAGCGTGATTCGGATGGGCGGGTTCTTCGTGCGCACGAGGCGGTCGTTGTCGCGGATCCAGAACTCGCGGGGCCGCGTTCCCGAACGCCGGGTGCGGCGAACGGACCAGCCGGAGAGCACGATGAAGAGCAGGAAGGCGCCGCTCAAAAAGTGCAGAATGGACAGCCACAACGGAAAGCCGACGGGCGCCCAGGACGGCAGCTCGCTCGTGCCCGGATACGTGTGGAGGAACGCGACGACGGCCGGCAGGGCGACGAACCACCGCGCGACGAAGACGACGACCACGGCGCCCACGACGATGACCGGTACGAGCCAGGCGAGCGGACGCCATCTGTTCTGCGCCGCGCTCGCGCTCTGCTCGTGCGTTGTCATCGGGGTTCACGGTAGCGCACCGGAATGGGCGCACTCATGACAGCAGCGAGCACAGCGCCGTCTCCGGGGCCCCCTTCAACGAGATGAGCTCTCCCGAGCGATACCGGTCGAGCACGCGCGGATCGATGTAGCTGGCACGCGCGACCGCCGGCGTGTTGCCGAGCGCCTCGGCAGCGGCGTCGACGGCGGCGTGCACAGCGGCATCCCGCGCTCGTTTCGTGGTCTGCGGGCCGTACCTGGCGAGGGTGGATGCGGCGACGATGGTTCCGCGCAGCGTGCGGAAGTCTTTGGCCGTGGCATCCACGCCGGTGCGAAGGCGGATGTAGTCGTTCACCTCGCCCGTGGTGAGCGCGTGCCACGCGGAGCCGCGCCAGGCGATCGCCCGGCCCGTCGGCCTTCTCACCTGCACGATCTCATGCAGGTAGCGCGCGAGTTCGGGGTCTGTCACGTCGGAGTCCCAGCGCTGGCCGCTCTTGGAGGGGAACCGCAGCGTGATGTCGTCGCCGTCGATGATGACGTCCCTGCACTGCAGCGTGGTGAGACCGCGGCTTCCGTAACGCCGCAGGTATTCCTCGCTGCCGATGCGCAGCGACACTCTGTCGATGACGCGGAAGGCGGCCGCCAGTGCGCGCTCGCGACCGAAGCCGTCGCGCTTCAGATCCCTCGTGACCGTGCGCCGGGCGCCGCGCAGCGCACGTGCGAGCAGCAGCACCCGGTCGAACTTCGCCTCGTCTCGCTGCTTGCGCCAGTCCTCGTGGTACAGGTACTGGCGCCTCCCTGCGTCGTCCGTTCCCACCGCCTGGATGTGCCCGCGCTCGTCCGCGCAGATCCACACCTCCTGCCAGGCGGGAGGGATGGCGAGCGAGAGGATGCGATCCAGCTGCTGCCTGTCGGTGACGCGCTGGCCACGGGCATCCACGAACCGCGGCGGATCGCCGTTCTGCCGCCGGATGCCTGGCCCGTTCGGATCGCTGCGGCGCAGCCTGGCGCGCCGGACGGCGGTGACGATGGGATCGACCGTACCGGTCTGGCCGGTGCTGGTGACGGTCATGGGCTGTGTTCCTCGGTGCTCTGCTGCTCGTGCTCTGCTGCTTGCTGCTCTGCTGTTCGGTGCTCTGGTCTTCGTGCTCCGTCTTCCGTGCTCACGCGTCTGGTCTTCCGTCGCCGAAGCCGCAGCCGCACCCGCAGCCGCGGCCGGAGCCGGAGCCGGAACCGGGCACGGCAGACGACGAGATGGTAAGCACGGTGCGCCGGGGCGGTGCAGACGTTGACACGGCAGGCGCTGGAATGCGACGAGTGCGCTGGACGCCGACGCGTCACCCCTCGCGTCGCGCTGTTACGTTCGAGGGAGCGCGCCACGAACGCGCGGCAGGAACGTCTCACGAAAGGACGCACCGATGCTCTACTCGGGAAAGACCGCGGCAGACAAGCGCGCCGGCTTCAGGGCGGCGCTCGCCGGCGGTGGGCTGCTGAGATTCCCTGGCGCATTCAATCCGCTGAGCGCGCGCCTCATCGAGCGCAAGGGCTTCGACGGCGTGTACATCTCGGGCGCCGTGCTCTCGGCTGACCTCGGGCTTCCCGACATCGGGCTGACCACGCTCACCGAGGTGGCGGGTCGAGCCAGGCAGATCGCGCGCATGACGGACCTCCCCGCCATCGTCGACGCGGACACCGGGTTCGGCGAGCCGATGAACGTGGCGCGCACCGTGCAGGAGATGGAGGATTCCGGTCTGGCCGGCCTCCACATTGAAGACCAGGTGAACCCGAAGCGGTGCGGTCACCTCGACGGCAAGCAGGTGGTGGACGAGCACACGGCGTTGCAACGCATCCGCGCGGCCGTCGACGCCAGGCGCGACCCGAACTTCCTCATCATGGCGCGAACGGACATCCGCGCGGTCGACGGGTTGCAGGCGGCGATCGACCGGGCGAAGGCGCTGGTGGATGCCGGTGCCGACGCGATCTTCCCCGAGGCGATGACGGGTCTGGACGAGTTCGCCGCTGTGCGGGCCGCCGTCGACGTTCCCTTGCTCGCCAACATGACGGAGTTCGGCAAGAGCGAGCTGTTCAGGGTGCAGCAGCTGGCCGACGTGGGCATGAACCTCGTCATCTGGCCGGTCTCTCTGCTCCGGCTCGCGATGGGAGCCGCGATGCAGGGACTCGACGAGCTGAACGAGAGAGGCTCGTTCGCGGGCGCGCTCGACCGCATGCAGCACCGCGCCGAGCTGTACGACCTCATCGACTACGAGGGGTACAACCGGTTCGACACGTCGATCTTCGACTTCACCCTGGAGCGCTGAGCGGCGCTCCGGCGGCGCCTCCCACGCTCACCTGATGCTGTGGCCCGCCTGGAACACTCCGTTCGGGTCGACCTTCTCCGCTTCGCGCAGAAGCCGGTCGCGGGAGGCGCCGTAGGCATCCGCCGCCGCGATGGGATGCTCGCAGAATGTCAGCAGTACCTCTTGCTGCAGCGACCACGGGTCGAGCGCCTGCGCCAGCGCGGTGGCCGCCGCGCTGCCGTGCTCCGCGGCCTCCGGCGTCGGCGCTATCGCGATGGCGTACAGCGCGTAGCCGCCGTCGACGTGCGAGACGGCGCCGGCGCCCTCAGGCGACCGGGCGAACGCTGCGCCCAGCTGCCGCAGCTCGCCGAACAGCAGGCCGGACCGCGTGCCGGGGCCGACCTGGGCGAGGAAGGCGTCGATGGCCTCGTCGGGCACCGAGTCGAGGATGCGGTGATCGCTCACCGCGGGCGTCGGCTGCGGGGGATCCATGTGCATGGCGGGCAGCTCGACGGCGGGGATCCGCGCGAACGTGTCGACCTCGGGATTGAGGGCACGCAGCGGCGACAGGAGCCGTGCGGCCTCGTCGTCGGACTCCAGCAGCGCGCCGTCGATGACGACGACATCGCGTCCGGAGAGGAATGGCGGCAGCTCGGGCAGAGGCGGCAGGCTCATCACCCGGAACGACGTGGTGACCGACTCGGGAGCGTCCAGGGTGAAGTCGCGCCACACCCGCATCACCTCGGCGGCCACGGAACGATCCCAGAGCAGGATGCCGGCGAACACGTCGGGGTAGGGGAGAAGGCCGATCTCGACCGCCGTCACCACACCGAAGTTGCCGTTGCCGCCGCGGAGCGCCCAGAACAGGTCGGCGTCGTCGTCGGCGCTCGCGCGACGCACCTCGCCGTCCGCGGTGACCAGCTCGACGGCTCGCACGCTGTTGACCGCCAGCCCGTGCCGCCGGCCGTAGAACGACATGCCGCCGGAGAGCGCGAAACCCGCGACGGCGACGTCGCCGGCACTGCCGTGCAGCGCAGTGAGACCATAAGGGCTTCCGGCGGCGATGACCTCGTTCCACACGGTCCCTCCCACGACACGCGCCATGCGCGCGTCCGGGTCGACCGTCACGCCCGTCAGTCCGGACATGCGTACGAGCACCGTGCGGGAGAGATCGGATGCCGCCAGCAGCGAGCCGGCGTGTCCCGTGCTCGCGGGGGCGACCCGCAGTCCCGCGGCGACGGATGCGCCCACGACGGTCTGGACGTCGGCGACGGACTGGGGCACGGCGACGGCCGCGGGCTCGAGCACGGCCGCGAGGTTCCATGGGGTGCGGGCCGCGTCGTATCCGGGTTCGTCGGGCAGGAAGAGTCTTCCCGGCAGGAGACCGCGCAGCGATTCAGCGTCGCTCGTGGTGAGCACGTCGGTCATGATGAGTCCTTCGGGTTCGGGTTTTCAGGTTCGGGTTTCGGGTTGAGTCGCCGGGCAGCGCCGGTGCGACCGGCGAGGACTGGCCGGTGACGGCATCAGGATCGGTCGATTCGTTCGATGCCGCCATCCCCCAGACGCGGGGCAAGAGGGTTCAGCGTCCGGGCGACGAGCCACGACGCGCGGAGCAGTGAGCACGAGACGCGAGACAGCGAGCACGAGACGCGGAGCAGGGAGCACGCCGCGCAGGACGACGGTGGGGCGTGATGGCGCCGACGGCGGCCGCGTGCCACGCTGGAAGTGCGAGGTCGCGCCGGTCACCAGCCGCGCGGTCGCCGTGAAGACGCAATCGGGCTCGGTCGTTCCCACAAGGCACGCGGGCCCCGAGCAGGCGAGGAGGCCGGCATGCACATCCGTGGCGAGATCGGGAAGCGACAGCGGGCGGTGATGTCGCGGTGATCGACAAGGTGGTCGACTCGGCGGCCGAAGCCGTCGCCGACATTCCGAGCGGGGCGAGCCTCGCCGTGGGAGGCTTCGGTCTGTGCGGCATCCCTATGGTGCTGATCACGGCGCTGCTCGAGGCGGGCGTCGACGATCTCAGCGTGGTGTCGAACAACTGCGGCGTCGACGACTGGGGTCTCGGCGTTCTGCTGGCGGCCGGGCGCATCCGCAAGATGACGTCGTCGTATGTCGGCGAGAACAAGGAGTTCGAGCGCCAGTACCTCTCAGGAGAACTGGAGCTGGAGCTCACACCGCAGGGCACGCTGGCCGAGAAGCTGCGCGCCGGCGGCTCGGGCATCGCGGCCTTCTTCACGCAGACCGGCGTCGGCACGCAGGTGGCCGAGGGCGGGCTTCCCACCAAGCACAATCCCGACGGCAGCGTGGCCGTGAAGAGCTCGCCCAAGCCGGTGCAGCCGTTCCTGGTGGACGGCGTCGAGAAGGACTTCGTGCTCGAGGAGGCGATCGTCACCGACTTCTCGCTCGTGCACGCCAAGCTGGCCGACCGGCAGGGCAACCTCGTCTTCGACAAGTCGGCTCGCAACTTCTCACCGCTGTGCGCCATGGCCGGCAGGGTGTGCATCGCGGAGGTCGAGCAGGTGGTGGATGCCGGCGAGCTCGATCCCGACGCCGTGCACCTTCCCGGAATCTACGTCGGCCGGCTCGTCGTCGTGGGACCCGACGTGGAGAAACGCATCGAACGTCGTACCGTGCGGTCGGGGGAGGGGGACTGAGGATGCCGCTGACGAGAGAGCAGATGGCGGCGAGGGCCGCGCGCGAGCTGCCCGACGGCGCCTACGTGAACCTCGGCATCGGGCTTCCAACGCTCGTGCCGAACTACGTGCCGGACGGCGTGACGGTCGTGCTGCAGTCGGAGAACGGCATCCTGGGGGTCGGTCCCTACCCCACCGAACAGGAGGTGGATCCCGACCTCATCAACGCGGGCAAGGAGACCGTCACGCTCCTGCCCGGTGCCGCGTTCTTCGACTCGGCCATGAGCTTCGGCATGATCAGGGGCGGCAAGATCGACGCGGCGATCCTGGGCGCCATGCAGGTATCGGCGGCGGGCGATCTGGCGAACTGGATGATCCCCGGCAAGATGGTCAAGGGGCCAGGCGGTGCGATGGACCTCGTGCACGGCGCCCGTCAGGTGATCGTGCTCATGGAGCACGTGGCGAGGGACGGCAGTCCGAAGATCGTGGATGCGTGCTCGCTGCCGCTCACCGGCAAGGGCGTCGTGGATCGCATCATCACCGACCTCGCCGTGATCGACGTGACGGAGAACGGGCTGCGCCTCGTCGAGCTGGCGCCCGGTGTGACCGTGGAGCAGGTGATCGAGGCGACGCAGCCGCCGCTCGACATCGCCGTCTGAGCCGTCCCGCCGACCGGTCGCTGACATCCGTCGGTGGAGCGTCGTGTCCTCACGGGGCGCAGCGTTTCACCGGCGAAGATCACCGCCGCGCTTGCCGGTGCAGAACGAGGCCGAGTGCGGCGCCGAAGACGAGATGCGCTGCGACCATCGTTCCCACGCGGTTGCGGGTGTCGCGATGGGCCGGAGGCAGGATGCCCATCGCAGGCAGCCATCCCTCGTAGCCGCCCAGCCATACGAGCGCGCCGTAGACCGTGCCCGACAGGATCCCCCACCCGGCGCGAGGAACGGCGACCGCGTACGCGACGGCGGCCGAGACGCCGTAGCCGAAATGCGCGACGGACGCGAGCATGTTCTTGCGCTGCTCAGGCTGCTGCGGCACGAGTGCGTCGACGATGAGCTGCGGCGGCTGCCGGTCGATCGTGCCTACCTGGTGTGCGAGGCCGAGCGCCACACTCATCGCCGTCGTCGCGATGAGTCCGGCGCGCGCACCGTGCAGCGCGTTGCCGAGGCGAGTGCTCATGAGATCGATCCGTGTCGTTGCATGCATCCAGGCGTACGCGTCGACGGCCGCGTGCAGTACCGGTCGCGCACCGGGCCGGATCGTGATAGAGCGCTGAACCGCGGTAGAACTCTGAGCCATGGAGGGACGGGGTCGTACACAGCGGCGAGTCGAGCAGAGAGCGCGGTCACCTTCCGGTGGCCCGAAGCGCGACGGATGACCGGGTGCGCCCGAGCGGGCCCGCAACCCCTTGAGCCCATCCGGTGGAGGCCCGAGTATTGGTCAGCGCAAGGCCAGTTGCAAAGGGGCAGGTTGCAACGGAGCGCAGGGCCGGTCGCAACCGAGCACAGCGTCAGCGGCAGGTCGCGGAGCGTGGGGCCGGTCGCGACGGAAGGGAACAGCGTGGGCGACGAAGAGAACATCGAGCACGACAGGGCGTACAGCCCGTCCAGCGAGCGGGAGACGGAGGTGCGCCAGAACGAGTCGCCGAAGGGCGACGCCGCCCCGTCCGATCCGCAGATCGACGAGCGTGCGGTGCGTCAGGCGCCGGGCGACGGCGGCGCCGACGACGCGGGAGACGTGGAGGCGCCGCCCGACGAGGTGGGCAACGTCGCCGAGGTGATGCAGCGTGGGGATCGCAAGCTGCGGGAGAAGGGCGGCACGGGAGACTGAACACGGCTCGGGCACGGAGAGGGGAGGCGGCGCCGGGTTCCGGAGCGTTCAGAAGGCGACCGTCTCCGATCCGTGCCACTGCGTGATCTCGACGCCCTGTGCCCACCTGCGGATGCCGCCGGCAGGTGAGATCACGAGACCGGAGCGGATTCCGGGTGCGGAGATCCACGACAGGTCGTCGAAGCCCGCGACGACGGCCGTCGTCGCCCAGACGTCTGCGGTGGAGAGCCCGTCGGCGACGACCGTCGCCCCGGCCACGGAGACTGCCGCCGAACCGGTCCGCGGGTCGAGGATGTGCGCCCCGCGCTCTGCAGCACCCGAGGTGGCGACGGCACCGTCGACCACCTCGACGGTCGCCGCTACCTGCTCCGGGTTGAGCGGGTCGGAGATGCCCACGCGCCACACCCAGTCCGAGCCAGGTGCGGTGAACAACTGCATGTCGCCGCCAACGCTCAATCCGACGGCGTGCTCACCCTCGAGGTGGACCAGCGGTTCCAGCGCGCGGCGCGCTGCCCGCTCCGCGGCCCAGCCCTTCACGTATCCCGTCGGATCGAACCAGCCCCGATGCCAGGCGTCGAAGAGGCCGCCCGTCGACGTCGCGGCCTCCGCGCATGCGCTGTGCACGCTGAGCACCCGCTCGTCGGCATCCTCGAGGCGCAGCGTGCCGCGGCGCAGGCGGGCGATCTGCGAGTCGTCGCGGTATGTCGAGAACAGGCGGTCGGCGTCGTGCAGGTCGTCGAAGCACGCTCGCACGTTCGGCACCGGGTCGGTGGTGTGTGCGGCATCCGCGATGAGGTGGATGCTCGCGACCGTGCCCATCACCTCGTCGGTCCAGGCCGAACGGTGCAGCACTCGCGTCGTCATGCGCTGGCCTGGTCGATGGCGCTCTGCAGCGACCCGATGTACCCGTCGCTCGTGAACGTCGCACCCGAGACCATGTCGATGTGGGAACTCTGCGCCTTCAGCGTCTCGGAGACGAGCTGCGGGACGGCTCGGCGATTGATCTGCTGGTCACGGAAGCTCTCGGTCGGATACACCGGCACGTCGACGGCAGTGATCGCGCCGCCCGACACCGTGATCTTCACCTGAACGGGGCCGTACCGGGTGTCGGCCGACTGCCCGGTGTAGCTGCCGTCCTTCAGACCGCTCGATGCGGAGCCCGAGGCAGACGGCGATTCCGAGCTCCCCGACCCTGGGGTGGACGACCCGTCGGAGGAGCCGGTTCCGGATCCCGTGGTTCCCGAGCCCGACGTGCCTGTGCCTCCCGAGCCGGATGTCCCGGAGTCCGTTCCCGTCCCCGCTCCGGTCGAAGCGGGGGCGACGGCCTCCAGCGACGTGCGGTAGCTCAACAGCAGCACGACTCCCGTCACCGTGGCCAGCAGCGTGTAGACGATCCTCTTCATGTCCCGTTCCCTTGTGGTCCGTGCCGCCTCACACCGAGAACCGCTCGGTGTGGATGCGCGTGGCCGGCAGCCCTGCCGCGCGGAGGTCGCGCGTGACGCTGCGCATCCACGGCTCCGGGCCGCAGACGTACGCGTCGTACTCGTCGAGGTCGGGCGCCAGATAGCGCAGCAGCTCGTCCCCCTGCCACGCCGCGTGCGAAGCGGGCAGCCACGTTGACGGGCCATCGGAGCGGCGGCCGTCCAGCCGGGCGTACCGCACGCCGCGCCGCCGAACGAGGTCGCGGATGGCGGCCCCGCGCAGGCCGTCCTCCGCCGTGGAGTCCCGCACGACGAGCGTCGCCTCGCCGTCTCCGTAAGGCTCCGACTCGAGCAGCGACACGAGCGGAGTCACCCCGGCGCCCGCCCCGATCATGAGCAGCTTCCTTCCCTGGCGCTCGCCGCCGGTCATGCGGCCGAACGGCCCTTCGAACAGCACCCGGGTTCCCGGTCGCAGCGCGGTGAGCCGGCGGGTGCCGTCCCCGAGCACCCGCGCCGAGATGGCCAGCTCGTCCCCGTGCGGCGCGGCGGCGAGCGAGAACGGATGCCCGCGCATCCACCCAGGACCGTCGAGGAAGCGCCACACGAAGAACTGTCCGGACTCCGCGCGCAGCCTGGACAAAGCGCGGCCACGCATGCGCACGAGCACGCCGCTGTCGCCGTCGGGCTCGACGGAGGACACCCGCACGCTGTGACGCAGGGATCGCGTGACCGGCACGATCACGCGGTACAGCACGACGCATGCGGCGGCGAGAGCCCAGAGAGTCCACCAGTAGATCGTCGCCGGGAGGGAGTCCAGGAAGTCCGTGCCGGTCCAGAGCATGTGCGGGATGGCGAACCCGACTCCGAGATAGGCGTAGAGATGAAGCAGATGCCAGGACTCGTAGCGGATGCGCCGCCTCGCCCTGCGCAGAGACATCACGACGACCAGGATGAGCAGCGCCGTGCCCGCTGTCGCCAGCAGCATGCCGGGATAGTCCCAGACGAACTGCCAGGCCTGAACCAGCAGATTCGTGCCGCTCTCGGCCGCGTACCCGATGGTGATGAGCGCGATGTGGGCGAGCATCACCCAGAACGACCAGAAGCCGACCAGCCGATGCATCCGCGTCATGCCGTCGCGGCCGAAGCCACGCTCGAAGAGCGGGATGCGCGCCATCAGGAGCACCTGGTACAGCAGCAGGTTGGCGGCGATCAGGCCGGTCAGGCGTCCCACCGAGTTCACGGCGTCGGCGCGCCACGTGAAGAGGTCCTCGAGGCCTCCGCCGGAGATCCACAGGGCCACGACGAACAGGCTGGAGAGCCAGATGACCGCGACCGAACCCACGCCCCATCCTTCCGAGCGCGATCGCGCTCCGCGGAGACGGCGACCAGGCGCTGCGGCCGTGTCCGGGGGAAAGGACACGAGCGCCGCTTCCTGTCGAGAGGTGGTCATACTCAAATCCTGCGGTTGTGCTTGTGAGAACGACTCAAGAATCCGCCTCTCCCAGCGAGGTCTGAGCACACCCATAGGCCCGACATGCCCGGGGCATCCTTTCGGTCGGTCACGGGATGTTCTTGCGCCGCGTCGCCCGGGGGCGGCCGGCGAGCGGAAGGCTCAGCACGCTCCGGCGAGACGCGTCGGCGATCGCCAAAGCGCCCAACGCCACGATCGGGTAGGCGACGAGGACGCCGGCGAACGCGGGCCACGCATCCACAAGCCCGCCCGCCACGCCGAGCAGTGCCCACAGCACGAGCGGGTGCGCGAGGAACACGCCGAACGATCGGTCGGAGAGGTAGTCCAGCGTGCGATGCGGCGCGAGCGGACGGCGGTCGACCCACCACGCGCCCAGCGTAAGGAGTGCGACAGAGGCGACCGCGGACCACAGGATGACGATCGGCTGGTACGCCGTCGCCGCACGATATGGCGAGAATCCCCACTGCAGTTGCAGCACGTAGGCGCCGATCGCGGCGGCAGCGGCGATCACCGTGACGGCAGCGATGAGCCTGCGATGCTCACGCACCCAGCGCAACACCGCTCCGGCGTGATCGGCGGCGACCGCGCCGGCGATGATGAACGCCTGGTAGTTGATGACGTTGCTGAAGAGATTGATCCAGTGCAGGGATCCCGGCTTATAGGCGTCGAGGGCGCTGATCGTGAACTGCACGGCGAACGAGACACAGACGAGCAGCCAGTGCCATCGGCGGGTGACCTTCACCAGCCATACGAGCAACGGGAACAGCAGGTAGATCTGCATCGTGACCAGGAGGAAGTACAGGTGGTAGTACGCGGTGCCGGTCAGCGTCGCGAAGAGGAAGTGCACGAGGAACGGTCCGAGCTCGAACGGCTTTCCGATCGCGCTGACGACGCAGTAGATGAACGACCAGACGACGTAGGGCACCCCGACGAGCAGGAAGCGCTTCGGCCAGAACCGGCGAAGGGGAGTGGGCTTGCGCAGCTGGCTGTACATGAGCACGAAGCCCGTCAGCGCGAAGAAGGCCTCGCGCGTGAAGTGCAGCAGGATCAGCACCGCGACGAGCGGCGCTTCGCCCCGCGCGGTGTGGCTGACGACGTGCACGGCGATGACGCACGCGAACGTGAGCACGCGCACGACCTCGAGCTCATACAGCTTGTGGCGCCGGGCGCGCACTGCCGGGCTCGCGCGTTCGCCTTCTGGGTGCTCCACCCGACGAAACTGGTCGTCGCGCACTCAGAATCGGCCAAGAAACGAAGCCGCTGCCTCCCGAGCACCGTCGATCGTCAGTGCGAGATGCGGTAGATGGCCGTGGCGTGCGCGCTCAGCCGCACCGTCAGATGTCCGTGTGCGCGGCCCCGGACGCCGGTCCACAGGTCCTGGGTCGTGACCGTGTCGCCGAGTCTCGGCGACGGCACGGGCACGGTGATCGTCGCCCCCCGGGACGAGACGTTCGTGATGGTCAGCGCGGATGAGCCGTCCGAAAGCGGTTTGAGCAGAACCAGTTCGTGTTTCGATGACGCCAGCACTGCTGGAGGCGCTCCGAGCCGATCCTGATCGACGCGGATGACGCGGCGTCCGGTGAGGATGCTCAGCGACTGCGGCGACACCGTGGTGAGGTCGCATCCGATCAGGAGGGGAGCGGACAACTGCGCCCACAGCGCCAGATGACTCCGCTCTTCGTCGAGCGTCATCCCGCCGTTGCCGATCTCGAGCATGTCCGGATCGTTCCAGTGCCCAGGGCTCGCCGCGTCGCGCACGGTCAGCGTCGACCGGACGATGGAGATCACCGAGCTCCACGAATCCTGGATGTCGGGAGTCGTGCGTGACAGCTGGGAGACCCAGCGCCGCCACGCCGGCACCGGCTGCTCCGGCTTGTCGTGGATGCTCAGCACGATCGGCCGGCCCGTCGCATCCAGAGCCGCGCGCATGATGGCGAATGCCGCTTCGTGGCCCACGCCGTCGCGGTCGGCGCCGCACCAGTCGTACTTGAGGTAGTCGACGCCCCACGAGGCGAACGTCTGCGCGTCCTGCCGCTCATGGCCGAGGCTCCCCAGCTGCCCGGGATATCCCTGGTACCGCTCGGCGCAGGTCTCGGCGCCAGGGGCCGCGTAGATGCCGAACCGGAGGCCCTTGCTGTGCACGAACGCGGCGAGAGCGGCCATGCCGTGCGGGAACCGCGTGGGGTCGGCCGCGAGCCGTCCGTCTCGGTCGCGCGTGGGCGCCTGCCAGCAGTCGTCCACGTCGACGTAGTCGTAGCCGTCAGCCAGCAGTCCGACGGAGACGATCGCATCCGCCGCCGCTTTCACGTCGGCCTCCGTGACGGAGCAGCCGAAATGGTTCCAGCTGTTCCAGCCCATGGGCGGGGTCTCGGCCAGCTGAGCAGCCCCGGAGCCCGAGGAGCCGCACGAGGTGAGCGTGAGACACGCCGCGACCACCAGAACGAAGGCGACGAGCAGTTGCGACTGCCGCCGGCCGTGCCCGGTCGTCCGGATGCTCACACCAGCGCCGCGGGCTTCACCCGAACGGGAGACATCCACAGGGCCACGATCACGGCGGTGATCGCGCCGGCCGCCATGATGGATGCCAGCACGACGATCTGAAAGCGGCCCGCCTCCAGCGGAGAGACGCCGCCGAAGATCGCGCCGACGAACGCTCCGGGCAGCGTGACGAGGCCGGTCGTCTTCGTCTGGTCCGTCGAGGGGATGAGGGCGGCGTAGACGGCGTCGCGCGCCAGCTCATGGGTGGACTGGCGCGGGGTGGCACCGAGCGACATCCACGCCTCGACCTGGTCCCAGCGGTCGCGCACCAGCTCGACGAAACGACGGCCGGCGAGCGTCGCGATCGTCATGGCGTTGCCGATCACGATGCCGCCGATCGCGAGCACGTACCGCGCCGAGAATTCGATGGTGCCGGTGACGAACACGATGGTCAGGGTGAGGGCGATGCCCGCTCCCATGGCGGACAGCATCATGAGGGCGTGCTGCCTGGTCCATCCGATGCGTCTGATGGCCGTGAAGCACGCCACGCAGAACATCACGAGGAGGGCGAGGGCCACCCACCAGCCGTTCGTGATCACGCCGGTGAGGATGATGCTGACGACGGCGAGCTGCAGGATGCCGCGCAGCACCGCCAGGGCCGGCGCCCAGTGCTTGGGTGCGCCGTAGAACCACAGAACGGCCGTCGTCAGCGCGATGAGCACGACGACGCCGATCAGGCTGTTGAGCAGCACAGTGGTCATGACAGGAGCCTAGAGGCGACTGAGGCGAGAGCCATGCGAGCTTGCTCGCATGGCCGAGCCGATGGAGTCTCTGAGTGGCGCGGAGCCGCGATAGAGGCGACTGAGGCGACACAGGCGAGCGAAGCGAGAGTCGTGCGGCCTCGCCTCACAACTCGCCGATCTCCGCTGGCCTGCTGCGCGCGGCTGTGGCCTCACGGCTGGGCGAGCGCACGTACATGACGGCGACGAGCGCGCCCATCAGCAGCACGAGGGAGAGGGACACGCAGGCCTCACCTGCCCCGAGCCCACCATCGGCGCGCGGCTTTCCCAGCCAATCGGCCACCGATGCGCCGAGCGGCCTGGTGAGGATGTAGGCGAACCAGAAGCAGAGCACGGCGTTCCAGCGGCCGAAACGGTAACCGAGGGCGGGGATCAGCATGAGAGCGGCGAACCCGGCTATCGACGCCAGGTAGCCGAGGCCGAGGGCGACGGCCGTGAGATCGCCGAGTGCCGTCCCCATGGCGAAGGTCGCGACGACGGCCGCCCAGTAGAACAGCTCGCGTCGTGGCGTGACGATGTCGTGCACCGACAGCGTGCGCTCGAACCGCCACCACAGCCAGAAGACCGCGGCGAGCACCACGGTGTAGAAGGCTGTGCTCACTGCGTACGGCACCCCGAGCACGACATGCATGACGTCGGCCGCCATGGTTCCGAACACGCCGACCATTCCGACCGTGAACCAGTAGGACCATGGCCGGTACCTGCCCCGGGTGAGCTGGATGGCGAGGGCGATGACGAAGAGCGCGAACCCGCACACGACGGCGATGACCGGTGGCAGCACATGGATGGAGTAGTCGGACACCGCTTCGCCCATGGCGGTGGAGACGGCTTTCGTCAGCCAGAACAACGGTGTCGGGTCGGGAACGCGCCCCAGCCGCGGGGCCGGGCGCCGGTGGCTCGTGGTTCTGGTCATCGGGAGGGCTCATTCGGGTCGGTTCGGTTGTGTGCGTGAAGCTGCGCAAGGCTGTGCCGGTGCCGGCCGCACGGTGGCCATGCCGAGGCACGTGATCGTGGACGGGTAGGCGTGCTCATCGGGTGAAGAGATACGTCACGCTGCGGTGCTCTTCGTAGTGCGCGGTGAGGTGGTATCCGAGGCGCTTCAGCGCCGCGACGCCCCAGTCGTCCACGTGTCCGGGCAGGGCGTACTCGATCAGCCAGACGCGGCTCACCCCGTGGAATCGCCCGAGTGATGCCGCGGTGCTCACGCTGTAGGTCGTGTCGTGCCAGGTCGGGTTGTCCGGGTAGGGCGAGCGCAACGTGACATCCTTCAGGCCGGCGAAGGCGGCCGGATCGGTGTCCATGGCCAGGCGCGTGCGTCGTGACGGTCGCACGCCCTCGTCGAACACCACGCCGTCGCCGTGCCTGTCATGCGCGTGCACCGTTGCGGCGATCTCGTTCCAGTCGGACTCGTTCATGGCGTAGGCGCCGCGCTGCCCGGCCCACACCGGAAGGGCGACGGCGACGACGACAGCGGACGCTGCCACGGCCATCCACGTGCGGCGGGTGACGCGGTCGATGCCGGCGGCGATGAGCACTGCCGCGGCGGGAGCAGCCATCGTGGCGTATCTCGCGGTGAAGCCGGCGACCAGCGGGCTCGAGCCGATGAGGATGCCGGCAGGCAGCACGAGCCAGCACAGGGCCAGCACGACGACCTCGGGTCGCCGAGGGCGAAGCGCGCCGACTGCCCGACGGCGGCGGACTGCTCGCACCACGAGGTCGGCGACGGCGATGAGGATGCAGGCCCACGCCACGAGCGCGAACGGTACGGAGCCGAACCACATCTGCTCGAAGACGGACCCGCCCGTGACCTCGTCGCGGTGCGCGAGGTAGGCGACCTGCGATCGTTCGAGAACGGCGAACACCACGAGCGGTGATGCGATCACCGTCGCAGTCCCGGTCGCGATCGCCCAGGCCCGCAGCCTGCGTCGCGCTCCGGGCGTGGCGAGAAGGAAGGCGCCGACCGCGACGGACATGAGGAGGTCGTAGAGGAACATGTACGTCGCGACGGTCAGCACGGCGGCGTACGCCACCCAGAGCCGGCTGCCAGGACGCTGGCGCAGGGCGATCTCGGCCACGATCGCGCACAGCACGGCGCACAGCGCGGCATCGAACGCGTACGCCCTCGCCTCCTCGCCCGCGTAGGTGAGCCGCGGAAGGATCGCAGCGACCAGACCGGCCAGTACCGCAAGGCGCAGCGAGCGCATACGGCCGCACATCCAGACGACGGCCGCCGCCGCAACGCCGACCGCAACGGCGCTGGGCAGCCGGACGGCGAACGGCGACGTGCCTGCGACGTTCACCCAGAGGTGCAGCAGCACGTAGTAGAAGCCGTGGACGGCATCCACGTGCCCGAGCATGGCGAACAGGCTGCCGAAGGAGCGCTGCGACGACAGCAGGCTGGCAGCCTCGTCGCCCCAGAGCGAAGGGATCCACGACCCGGTCGCGCTGACGACGGCGGAGACGCCTCCGGCGACGGCCGCGGCCACGGCCAGCCTGCGACGATCACTCCATCCCCGTGCGCCGGTCGGGCCGCCGGTTGCGAGGGCATCCGGTCTGGTGACGGTCACGTCCATGGTTTCGCCGTGCGACGACATCACTCTCTCCCCGCCTCGGCGACACGGCTGCGTCCGCTCACTCGGCCGACCAGTCAGGCTCGTCCGGCGCCCACTCCTCGTTCCTGAGACGCCATTCGTTGCCGAGGGCTGCGAGCCCGAAGAACACGAGGGTCGACACAGCGGCGAGGCATGCGACGACGATGGTCGCTACCCATTTGATGTCCACAGCCGCTCCTCCCGTACCGCACCCGGCCGGTCCAGGCATCCTTCAGCCCACGCTCGGGCGGCGGCTCCCAGATTCGTCCTAGATTGGGCCGTGCGGGGCCCGCCCTTCGTGGATGCTCAGACAGCCGCGCTTGCACCTGGGAACAGGCTCGTGCCGCGGGAAGGCACCTGGCAGGACGTGCAGGGCGCGCAGGACGTGCCAGACGTGCACGACGTGCCGGACGTGCAGCGTGCGCAGGGACCAGGAGCTTCTCAGGCGTGCGGCAGCGTCAACGTGAAGACGGTCCCCGCCGCCGACGTCTCGGACACTTCGATCCGACCGCCGTACCGGTCAGCGAGGTCGCGGACGAGCGCGAGCCCGATGCCGAAGCCCGACCGCCCTGCGCCGCGTGCGGCGCCGTCCCCACGCGCGAAACGTTCGAACACTCGCCGTGGGTCGATCCCGACGATGCCTCCGCCCTGGTCGCGCACCGAGAGCGCGAAGAACGAGCGCTCCTTGGCGGGCTCGAGCGTCACCGTGACCGTGGCGTCGGCGGGGGAATGACCGATGGCGTTGTCGACGAGAGCGACGACGCATCGGCGCAGCGTGCTCTCCGGCACCCGGGTCTTCGGTTCCTCTCGTCTCTCCAGCTGCAGGGCGACGCCTCGGTCGTCCGCGATCATCCGCAGGTCGGTCAGCGTGCTGTCGACCACGGAGGCGACATCCGTCACGTGGCTGGAATCGATCTCGCTCGGCGGTGCGGCGGCGAGCAGGAGGTCGGTGATGACGTCGCCGAGCAGCCGCACGTCCTGCTGCAGGCCGGCGAGGTTCTCCGCGGTGCTCTCGCCCGAGGCGATCTCCTGCTTCAGCAGCTCCACCCTGGCGGCGACGACGGCAACAGGGGTGCGGAGCTCGTGGCTGGCGTCGGCCACGAACGTGCGCTGGATGCGCAGCGCTTCGCCGAGCGGCCGCACGGCCCGACGGGCGATCACCCAGCTCGTGACAGCGGCCAGGGCGATGGCGATGATCCCGACCACGATGAGCGCGACGAACATGTCGTCGGCGTCGACGTAGATCTTGGTCTCGCCGGGAACGGGCTTCTCCAGCAGCTCACGAGGCTGCGACTGATCGACGATGAACGCGACCGAGAGGGCGATCACGAGGATGACGATGCCGGCGGCCGCCGCCGTGATTTGAGCCGTCATCAGGCGCGACGATCGGGCGATGGCCGCCGCATCCGCTCCGACGGCCCTGCCGCGGCGCATGCTCACAGCTGACCCAGCCGGTAGCCCTTGCGGCGCACCGTCAGGATGATGTCCTTGTCCGTCTTGCGGCGCAGGTAGTGCACGTACGTGTCGACGGTTCCCGGCTGGTCGTCGGCGCTGAAGACGGCGCGCAGGATCTGCTCGCGGGAGTACGTGCGTTCCGGGTTCTGTGCCAGCAGCTTGAGCAGGGCCGCCTCGCGCGGCGTGAACAGGATGCGTCCGATGTGCGGCGAGTAGATGCATCCGTCGTCGGGATAGAACGTCCACTCGCCGACGGGCAGTCCGACACCCTGAGGGTCGAAGCGGCGCGTGAGAGCACGCAGTCGCGCCAGGAGCTCGTCGTATTCGAACGGCTTCACCAGGTAGTCGTTCGCCCCGGCATCGAGCCCGTCGACCTTGTCGGCCGTCGTGCCCAGCGCGGTCAGCAGGAGGATGGGCGTCACCACCCGCTGGTGCCGCAGCTTCTGCACGATGGTGAGTCCGTCGAGCGAGGGGAGCCTGCGATCGATCACCATCACGTCGTGGTCGCCGCTGACGGCGCGATCGTAGCCCTTCTGCCCGTCGGCGACGAGCTCCACCTCGAACGACGACTGCAGCACCCTCGCCATCAGCGGGCCGAGCCTCGGGTCGTCCTCGACGAGCAGGAGGAAGGGTCGCGCGTCACCCGGCTCACTGGTCGCTGCCATGGATCGCTCCCTCCGTTCCGCGGCCGTGCGCTCGGTCCCGGGTCCGCCGAACGGCGCGGGCACCGAGGCCCTCACCATCAGGGGTATCACGACCTGGCCCGGCGGGGCGGACGGAACGACGGATGCCGGCACATCCGTCTGCGGGTGCACGTCCGGCTGCGTGCCGGCCTGCCCGGCCGTCCGCGCCTGGGCGGGCGACGCCGCAGTCATCCCGCGACCGGCTGCCCGGCGTCGACGATCGCCGCGAACTCGTTCGCCACCTCGGCCCGATAGGCATCCGCGTCGAGCGAGCTCGACGGCACGTCGCCGTCGAGGTACGCCAGCATGCCGTCGGCGAGCGCGGCGTCGTCCTGTCCCACCACACGCAGGGGACTGGACGGAAGAGCGTCGTGCACCGACGCGAAGGCGGTGGACACGATGGGCAGCCGGCACACGGCCGCCTCGAGCAGCACCATGGGTTGCCCCTCGTACACGCTGGAGAGCACGAAGCAGTCGGCGGCGGCCATGATGGCGAACGGGTTCTGGTAGGCGCCGGTGAGAGTGACGGCATCCGAGAGCCCGAGATCGTCGATCTGAGCCTGGAGATCGTCTCGCAGCGGCCCGCGTCCGACGATGAGAAGCCGTGTCTCCGGGTGCGCGGTGTGCACAGCCGCGAACGCCCTGATGAGCCGCGCATGGTTCTTCTCGGGCGACAGCCGTCCGACCGTCACGAACCATCGCCCGCGATGGTCTTCCAGCTGCCTCACCCAGTCGGGGACGAGCACCTCCTCCGTCTCCTCGTCGCGGGGATGCCCGTCCAGTTCCGCGAGCGGCTGCCGCATCCCGTCGAGCACGCGGTCCACGTTCGGCAGGTTGCGCACGGTCACGAAGCGATCGGCCGGCGCGTACTCGGCGAGCTCCTTGCGGTTCAGCTCCGTCAGCCGAGGGGACACCGAGACGAGCCGATCGTAGGAACGATAGAGCGCGAAGACCCGGCCGAGGCTGTGCAGCATGCGCTTCCTGCCGTTCACCTCGCGGTTCCTGTCCGCCGCCATCTCGTTGTGCAGCCAGATCGCCCGGGGCGCGTCCGGGGAGTGCAGCAGCAACGTCGTCCAGAACGGGCTGTATCCGCTGAAGTCGGCGACCCAGTCGAACCGCGCGCCGCCGAACACCCGGTTCCATTCGTCGTCCCACAGACGCTGGTAGCGCGGCGAATCCACGCTCGCCGGTCCGGCGCTTTCCGTG
The DNA here is from genome assembly GCF_035547335.1 of Humibacter sp. Lineage (GTDB taxonomy): Bacteria > Actinomycetota > Actinomycetes > Actinomycetales > Microbacteriaceae > Humibacter. The sequence continues at coordinate 41,798 of NZ_DASZVF010000047.1, forward strand.
TCGGCGCGGCGCTCGTCCCACTTGCGGCGCAGGTGCGTGATCTTGCTTCCGTTCATGCCGCCCATGCGGTAGATCTGGCGTACCTGCGGAGGGATGAGCGCCTGGTTCGCTCGCGCCCAGCCGCGGCGCGAGTATGACATGAGCGCCGTGACGTCGTAGCGCTCGTGATCGATGCCGGCCAGCAGGTTCATCGCGGCCGTGGTGATGCCGTTGGAGCGCATCCCGCCGACGTAGAGCAGGAGGCGTTTCCGCCCGTCGGATGCCGCCTGCCGCACGCGGTAGTCGTCCGTGAGTCCTCTGAAGACCACGTCGATCACGCGCCGCGTCGCGCCTCCGTCCTCCAGCGGTGCGAATCGTCCCTGCCACTGCGCATACCTCGGCGACGATGCTTCCCCGCGCAGCAGGGCGAGCATGGTGCGGCCGGCGGCGCTCGCGTCGTCGACGACCGGGCCGGGAAGCTCCTCGGGCGGAAAGTACGTTCCGCGGGTCTCTTCATAGCCCGAGGCGTCGGGCGTGTAGAAGACGATCGGCTTACCGGTGGCCAGATAGTCGAAGAAGATCGACGAGTAGTCCGTGACGAGCCCATCGCAGACGCCGAGGATGACGTTCGTCGGCAACGCGTTCGGAGCGAGGATGCGCCGCAGCTCCGGCCTCGACGCGGCGAACGAGTGCACGATCTGATGGGTCTTCAGCAGCACCACGTAGTCGGGACCGAGCTCGCGCTGCAGCATCCGCACATCGTGCACGAGCTGGTCGATGTCGTCCGCTGGCCGGCTGAACCTCTCGCCGTGCCATGTCGGCGCGTAGAGCACTATCGCCTTGTCTCCGACGTCGGCACCTGAGCGTTCCAGTGCCGCCCGCACGGATCCGCGCTCTGTCCCATCAAGCCGCTGCCGGTCGATGCGCGGATAGCCCTCCGTGATGATGCGGCCGGTGTAGACGTTCCGCAGCCGGTAGGCATCCTCGTACATGCGCTCGGCCATGAAGTCGTTGGCCGCCAGCAGGAAGTCCGCCGCGAGAAAGTTGCGCAACGTGTTCGCCGAGTCGAGCGCTCCGCCCGGCATGTCGAAACCCATCTGCTTCAGCGGGGTGCCGTGCCACGTGTTGAGGTAGATCTGGCCGGCTCGCTTGCCGAACTCGGCGGGGAACGTGGCGTTGTTGACGAGGTACTGACTCGTCGCCAGCGCCCGGTAGTACCCGTTGCTCCGGTAACGCACGAAGCTCACGCGCGGGTCGTGCGAGAACTCGCGCACGAAATCCGGTGCCGCATCGCGGTCGGCGAGGACCCACACGTGCTCGTAGCCGGCGAACTCGGGATCGGCGATGAGGCCGCGGAAGATCGCTTCCGGATTGCACAGGGCGCCGTTGCCCGAGAACGACTCGTAGAGCACGGTTCCCGGACGGATGGGCTGCGTGCGCCAGAACGCGTGCCGGTCGTATTGCACGGCACGACGCACCCGCCGAACCTGTCGGCGGATGCGGGCAAGGGGTGACTTCACGTGCGACTCCTGGGCGGAACGGGCCCCGTCGAGTCTTCGTGCCCCGATCCCAGAATCGTCTAAGAGATCGGCCACGCCGCGTCCGCTCGAGAACGACGGATGGCGTCGCCCCGCTCGAACACGCGTAGCAGCTTCGCGTCGGCATGAGAAGCCGGTTCCGCCGGTCCCACCCGATTCCTATCGTGTCTGTCGTGTGCTCGGTGCGGTCCGCAGCACCGAACGAGAGGAGATGCCGATGGCCACCGACAAGAGCGACGCGGCAGCGACGGGAGCCGAGCTGTCAGGCGACGAGAAGCCCCCGATGGACCCCGACACATCCGAGGCGACGAGGCGGCAGCTGGAGCTCGCGGTCGAACAGGGGAACGCCTACCGCAAGGCAGTCGACTACATGGTGGGCGACGTGGCCAAGGGAGGAGGCATGCAGAAGGTCGGCGACTACCTGATCGGCTACGCGGTCGAGGATGCCGAGGGCATGTACAGCTTCGACGACGGCGAGCTCACCTGGAACAACCCGCAGGACGAGAACCTGCACCTGGAGATCGTGGTCTGCGACGGGTCGGACGGCCGCTTCGTGCCTGGCGCATCCGTCACCGCGACGCTGGTCACGCCGGCGGGCGAGGAGCTCGGTCCGCACGACCAGGTGCTGGTGTGGCATCCGATGATCTACCACTACGCCCGCAACTGGACGCTGCCCGAGGACGGCGAGTACGTGCTGCGCGTGCACGTCGACCCGCCCACGCTCATGCGGCACGACGAGATCAACGGCAGACGGTTCCTCGAACCCGTCGACGTGGAGTTCACAGGCGTGAAGGTCGAGCGGGGCGCTGAGCCCGTGACACCGCCGTCCGAGTGACCGGGCCGGCCGAGGCGACTCGGACGGGGCTGTTGCTCGGTGAGCCGACTTCGGCCGGCGACCTGACTTCGGCCGGCGACCTGACTTCGGTTGGCGACCTGACTTCGGTCGGCAGGCCGGCGACGTGCCGATGACGTGCAGGTCGATCGGTGTCGCGCGGACGGGCCTTGGCGCCGGCGATCGCCGAACGGTCCGTGCCCGGACGCTCGTCGCGCCGGCGCTCGATTTCGACCCGCGATGCCCGCATGCTAGGCTTGATGACGTGCCGCGGGGTGGAGCAGCTCGGTAGCTCGCTGGGCTCATAACCCAGAGGTCGTAGGTTCAAATCCTGCCCCCGCAACCAATCGGAGAAGGCGTCCCGCCACGGGGCGCCTTCTTCGTCTCTCCCGGGCGGGCCGTTTCCCGGTCCGGGGTGGATGCACTCCGAAGGGATGGTCGACGTGGCGAGCAGCGGATCGAGCCGACGACTCCCGGCAAGCGGCGCCGCTCTGCGTGCGGAAGGGGCGCTGTCGTGAGCGAGACGGAGGCCGAGCAGCGGGCATCCGGCGCCATTGCGGTAGCCGTCGCGCAGTTCGCACCCGGAGCGCACTCCGAGGTGAACTTCGACGCGATCGCAGACTTCGCGGCCGTCGCAGCCGCCCGCGGTGCAGACCTCGTGGTCTTCCCCGAATACTCGTCCTACTTCGTCGATCCCGTGGATGCGCGATTCCTCGACCACGCGGAACCGCTCGGCGGACCGTTCACCACGGCGCTCGCCGAGCTCGCCGACGCGCTGGGCACTGCGATCGTGGCCGGTTTCGCGGAGCGCACGGATGACCCCGGCCGTTTCTCGAACACGCTCGCGGCGGCAGTGCCGGGTGAAGGCATCCGCGCCGTGTACCGCAAGCAGCATCTCTACGACGCCTTCGGGGCACGGGAGTCCGACGTCGTGCTCCCCGGAGAGCTCGAGGAGCCGCAGCTGTTCACCGTCGGCGGGTTCACCGTCGCGCTCCAGACGTGCTACGACCTCCGATTTCCCGAGATCACGCGCACGCTGGTGGATGCCGGCGCGGAGCTCGTCGTCGTGCCCAGCGAGTGGGTGCGCGGCCCGCTCAAGGAGCACCACTGGCGCACGCTCATCACGGCACGTGCCATCGAGAACACGATCTTCGTGGCGGCCGCCGACCACACCGGTCCGGTCGGCGTGGGCTCGAGCGTGATCGTGGACCCGATGGGCGTCGTGCTGGCGGATGCCGGGGAGCGCCCCGGCGTCAGCGTCGCGTGGCTCAGCCGCGAAAGGCTCGACGCTGTGCGTTCGACGAATCCCGCGCTGTCGCTTCGGCGCTATTCCGTCGTGCCCACGCGCTGAGGCCACGTCCGAGCCCGCGCGCTGGCGCAGTCAGTAGCACCGGCCCGCCGTAGCTCTCAATACCAGCGCGCCGGCGTCATCCGAGGTCGGCCAGCTGGGCGGCCGCTCGTTCCAGAACGTCGACTCGCTTGCAGAAGGCGAAGCGTACGAGCGATGCCGCCTCGCCGCGCATCCGAGGCCCGCAGAAGGCCGAGATGGGAACGCCGACCACGCCGGCGAGCGAGGGCAGCTCACGGCAGAAGGCGACGGCGTCGGTGTAGCCGAGCGGAGCGGCATCCGCCACGACGAAGTAGGAGCCGTGCGAGGGGAACACGGTGAATCCGGCGCTCTCCAGCCCGGCGGAGAGCAGGTCGCGCTTCGCCGCGAGGGTGGCGGCGATGTCGGTGAAGAAGGCATCGGGCATCCGGAGCCCTGCGGCGATGGCCGGCTGGAACGGCGCGCCGTTCACGTAGGTGAGGAACTGCTTGACCGCCGTGATGGCGGTGACGAGTGCCGGCGGTGCCACGACCCAGCCGATCTTCCATCCCGTGGTGCTGAACGTCTTTCCGCCGGACGAGATGGTCACGGTGCGGTCGCGAGCACCTGGGAGGGTCGCGATCGGGATGTGCGGACGATCGAACGTCAGGTGCTCGTACACCTCGTCGGTGACGACGACGGCGTCGTGCGCATGGGCGAGCTCGACGATCGTCGCGAGGGTCTCACGTCCGAACACGGCGCCCGTCGGGTTGTGCGGGTCGTTCACCAGGATGACGCGGGTGCGGTCGGTGACGGCCGAGCGCAGCTCGTCGAGGTCCGGCTCGAAGTTCGGCGCGCGCAGCCGCACCGTTCGATGGATGCCGCCGGCTAGCGCGATCGTGGCCCCGTACGCATCGTAGAACGGCTCGAAGGTGACGACCTCGTCGCCTTCCTGCAGCAGGCCGAGCAGCGTCGACGCGAGCGCCTCCGTCGCTCCGGCCGTGACGAGAACCTCGCGGTCGGGATCGACCTCGAGGTCATAGAAGCGCTGCTGGTGCTCCGCGATCGCCTCGCGCAGAACGGGCATCCCGATGCCGGGCGGATACTGATTGAGCCCGTCGCGGATGCTCCGCACCGCCGCGTCGATGACCTCGGCCGGTCCGTTCTCATCAGGGAACCCCTGCCCGAGGTTGATCGCCCCGGTGCGGGCAGCGAGCGCGCTCATCTCGGCGAAGATCGTGGGGGACACCGTTCCGTCGTCGCCCAGCAGTCCCGCACCGCGTGCAGCGCTCTGCCAGTTGCCGGGGATCAACGCCGTCATCGTGCCTCCGCTCGTCTCGTCGCGCTTCGTCGCGCGTCTCACGCTAGCGCGATGGCGCATGCGAGGCGGTCCAGGCCACACTGTCGTCCCCGGGCGTGCCCCTGTGGATAATGCGTGGGCCGAGCCCATGTCTTGCCCTACGGTTGTCGGCATGTCCCTGCGCCGACGGATGCCCGCCGTGGCTCTCGCCGCACTCGTCGCGCTCGCGCTCGCCGCCTGCACGCCGGCACATCCCCGGCCCACGCCGTCGTCGAGCCCAGCGGCGACGCCCCTCTTCTCGTCCGACGCGGAAGCGCTCAAAGCCGCGACGGATGCCTACGCCGCATACCTGAAGGTGTCGGACGAGATCTCACACGACGGTGGTGCGAACCCGGAGCGCATCAAGCCGTATGTGACGACGCATCAGTATCAGCGGGAACTGAAGGGATTCGATTCGTTCCGAAGCAAAGCGTTGCACACGACCGGATCTAACACGTTCGATTCGATGCAAATCGGCAATGTATCCGGCACATCCATCGACGCCTACGTCTGCTTCAGCAGTGTGAATATCCATGTGCTGAATGACAAGGGGGAGGACGTAACTCCATCGAGGGACTCCCCGCGCATACCGTTCGAACTCGCTTTCGATGCACGAGACAAAAACCACCTGCTGCTTTCCCGGAGTGACATATGGTCGGGCCACAACTTCTGCTAGCCAGTGCCCTCTGCTTCGTCGCGCTGGTGCAGCCGACCGCACGTCAGGATTCGAGTTGCACGGCTGCCGAGTGGTCTGCTGGCCTCTGCTCCACCGGCACCATCTCAGGTGATCACGTCGACCTGGGCGCGTCGAGCGGCGGGGGCTCCGGTTCCGGGGCGAGCGATTCCGGCTCGAACTCGGCAGGCGACGACGCAGCGTCGGGCGACGAGGAGCTGCCGCCGACGACGACAGGGACGACGTGCAAGGGCGTCGGCAAGTGCAACTTCGAGCTGGGCGACACGGGCATCCAGGTGACAGGCACCACGCTCGCGATGTCGGACCTCGCCTCGTTCTTCCCACAGCGCCCCACCGTCGCGAGCGAGCCTGACGGCTGGGCCATCATCGGGCTCGACACCAACTTCGTCTCCGGTGCGGCCCAGCACACGGCATCCGGCACGTTGCTCGGCCGGCCGGCGAGCGTTCGGTTCACTCCCGTCTCATTTCTCTGGGACTACGGCGACGGCGTCAGCGCCTCGACGGCATCCGGCGGTCGCACCTGGAAGCAGTGGGGCTTGCCGGAATTCAGCCCGACTCCGACCAGTCACATCTACTCAGCTGGCGGCAGCTATGAGGTGCGACTGACCGTGGAATACACCGCGCAGTACAGCATCGCGTCGGGGCCGTGGCTGGGCGTGCCGGGTACGCTGAGACTGTCCGCGCCGACGTTCACGGTCGTCGCCGCCGACGCGAAGACCGTGCTCGTGCAACGCAACTGCCAGGCCGATCCGCAAGGGCCGGGCTGCTGAGCTTTGCCGCATCGGAGCGGATGCCGGTGGCGGCGAGATCCGCTTCCGGGGAGGCCGGGAACGGGTCATGCCGAACCCATGGAATTGTTCTAGTCGGTTCACAGATTGCCCATAATCCACGCCCAGCATGACAGCGGATGCTTGGAGTGCTTGGAAGGAGCACGACAGATGACCGACACACCGAAGGACCCCGCGGAGAGGCCGGAGACGGCCCCCCAGCAGCCCGCCGCTGACGACTCGGCCGTCGCCGCGACTCAGCCGGGCGAGCGTGGCTCGGCTCTGCCCGGTGAGGCAGAGGTGACCGCTCAGCAGCAGCCCGCCGACGTGCCGTCCGCGCCCGCTGCAGAGACATCGCACGTTCCCAGCGCGCAGACGCCTGACGCGGCTCCCGCCCAGACAGCACCGTCTGCGGCGGCGAACCAGACACAGCCGACGGAACAGCTTCCTTCGTACGGCGCCGTTCCCACCTCGCCTGCCCAAGCCGGCGAGCAGCCTCAGCAGGGCGCTCCGGGCGTGCACAACCCGTACGCGCAGCAGCCCTACGGCCAGCCCGCCTATAGCAGCCAGCCCGGCCACTACCAGTATGGTGCGCAGCAGGCGCCCCAGCCTCAGCATGGCGCATTCGGGCAGCCGACCTATGCCGGCCAGCCGCCCTACGCGCAGCAGCACGCGGGACAGCAGGCTCCGACGAAGCAGAAAACCGTCAAGGGCAACCGCGCCGGCATCCTGATCACCGGGTTCGTGCTCGCCGGACTGCTCGGCGGTGGCGTCGGGGCCGGTGTGGTCGGCGTCTACGCTGCCAACACGCACAGCACCCGCTCGGTCACCTCGACCGGCGCCACCAATGTCACGGTGAATGACCCGCAGACGGCGACGGATGTCACGGCCGTGGCGTCCAAGGTCAGCCCGAGCGTCGTGACCATCAACGTGACCGGAAGTCAGGAAGCGGGCACCGGATCGGGTGTCATCCTCAGCGACGACGGCTACGTGCTCACGAACACGCACGTCGTCACGCTCGACGGTGAGACCGGCAGCGGCAGCGTGTCCGTCACGACCAACGACGGCAAGATCTACAAGGCCAAGGTCGTGGGCACGGATCCGGTGCTCGATCTCGCGGTCATCAAGCTGCAGAACGCCAGCGGGCTCACCCCCGCCACGTTCGCCAACTCGGACAAGGTGAACGTCGGCGACACCACGATCGCCATCGGCGCACCGCTCGGGCTCTCCGGCACGGTCACCAACGGCATCGTGAGCGCTCTGAACCGCAGCATCCAGATCGCCTCCTCTGCCGCGCCGAAGCAGGATCAGCAGGACAACGGTGGCAACGGCGACAACAGCCCGTTCAACTTCTGGAACTTCGATCAGAACGGCGGAGGCGACGGAAGCGGCAACGGCAACGGCGGTCAGTCATCCGCGCAGAGTACGATCTCGCTTCCGGTCATCCAGACGGATGCCGCGATCAACCCCGGAAACTCCGGCGGTCCGCTGCTCAACGGCAAGGGCGAGGTGATGGGCATCAACGTGGCCATCGCGAGCGCCGGGTCGTCCAACGACTCCAGCGGCCAGTCCGGGAGCATCGGCGTAGGCTTCGCCATCCCGTCGAACGTGGCGCAGCGCGTCGCGAACGACATCATCAAGGACGGCAAGGCATCCAGCGGCCTGCTCGGCGCCACGGTGGCGGACTCCACGTCCGACAGCAGTGCGACAACGGTCGGTGCTCTGATCAAGTCGGTCAGCTCCGGTGGAGCGGCGGCCGACGCCGGTCTCAAGGCGGGCGATATCGTGACGAACTTCAACGGCAAGCCGATCACGAACGCGACCGACCTCACCGCCCAGGTGCGCGCGCTGCCCGGTGGCGCCAAGGCCAGCATCACGTACGAGCGCGGCGGACAGACGCAGCAGACGGACGTCACGCTGGGCACACTGTCGACGGACTGACGACACCGCAGCCCGGTGACCACTACCGCCGGTTGAGCAGCGCCGAAGGCGCGTGTCGAAACCCCGCACCAAGTGGTTTCGACAAGCTCAACCGGCGGTTGGTGTCTGTGCGCCTCCCGGATGCCCGCTGCCATCGCGCTGATAGGCTGAGCCGACGGTTCGACGAGCGGATGTGATGGGCGAATCCAGCAGAGAAGGCGCCGGCGGCGCCGGCAGCCTCCCCGGCGTCTCGTACGTGATGCCGGTCTTGAACGAAGCGCCGTACGTGCGCGCCGCGGTCGAGCGCCTGCTCGCTCAGGATTACGCCGGACCGTACGACATCACGCTCGCGGTCGGTCCCAGCAACGACGGCACAGAGGACGTGCTGGAGCAGCTTTCCCGCGAGTATCCGAACGTTCGCCTGGTCCCGAATCCCGTGGCCTCCACGTCGGCCGGGCTGAACGTGGCGATCAGGGCATCCTCGTTCCCCATCGTCATCCGGGTCGACGCGCATTCGCTGCTGCCGCCGGAGTACACCCGCATCGCCGTGGAGACGCTCCAGCGCACCGGGGCCGACAACGTGGGCGGCCTGATGGATGCCAGGGGCACGACGCCGTTCGAGAAGGCGGTCGCCCGCGCGTACAGGTCGCGCATCGGACTCGGTGGCACCCAGCATCACGTCGGCGGGAAGGAAGGGCCGGCGCAGACGGCCTACCTCGGGTCCTTCCGCCGCGACCGCCTCGAAGCCGTCGGACTGTTCGACGAGGAGGTGCGCCGCGGACAGGACTGGGAGCTCAACCGCCGGCTGCGTGCCGCAGGCGGAACCGTGTGGTTCACCCCTGAGCTCGTCGTCACGTACCAGCCGCGCTCCAGCATCCGCTCGCTCGTCAACCAGTTCTTCGCCACCGGGATGTGGCGAGGCGAGCTCGTGCGCAGGTTCCCCTCCGCGAACTCATTGCGCTACTTCGCGCCGCCCGTGCTGGTCGTGCTGCTCGCCGCGTCGAGCATCGTGGGCCTTCTGGGGCTCGCCGGTCTCATCATCGGCGCGCCGCTCGGCTGGCTGACGCTCGCGTTCATCGTGCCCGTTCTCTACCTGTTGTTCGTCGTGGTGGCCGCACTCATCATCGGCTCGAGGGACGGGTTCGCCGCTATGCTGCGATTCATCGTGGTCGTGCCCACGATCCATGTCAGCTGGGGTGTGGGTTTCATCGGGGGATTCTTGGAGTTGTCGCACGACCTGCACAGCCGGTCGGGGAGGTAGCGTGTCGATTTCGGATTCCCGCCGTAGACCGGCGTCCATCGCGCAACTCCGCGAGGTGACGCAACCGCCGGAGGTGCGGCAGCGGCGCAATGCCGAGCACTGGACCGCGCATCTCTACCTGCGCGACATCTCGCCCTACCTGACCTGGGCGTTGCTCAAGACGCGGATCAGCGCCAACGGCGTCACCGGCTTCATGATCCTCTCCGGATGGCTCACCGCCGCCGCCCTGCTCATCCCCGGGTTCTGGGGCGCGCTGGTCGCCGTCATCCTCGGTCAGCTGCAGATGCTGTTCGACTGCTGCGACGGAGAGGTCGCCAGGTGGCGCAACAGCTCGTCTCCGGCCGGGCATTTCCTCGACGCGGTCGGGCATTACAGCACCGAGACGCTGATCGCCGTGGCGCTGGGCCTCAGGGCGGCCGCGTGGCCGTTCCAGGCGCCAGACGACTACCTGTGGACCACGCTCGGTTTCGCGCTCGCGCTGGTGCTCGTGCTCAACAAGGCGCTCAACGACCTCACGAGGGTCGCGCGTGCCTACGCCGGCCTGCCGCGACTGGGCAACGCCGAAGCGGATGCCGCCCCGCAGCAACGCCTCGTCGCGCTCGCCAGGCGCGCGGTCAGGTTCTTCCCGTTCCATCGCATGTTCCACTCCGTCGAACTCACCATCCTCACGTTCGTCGTCGCGGTGATCGCGCTGTTCACCGGCTCGCCCGCGACCGAGCGCGTCTACCTCGTCGTGTTGCTGGCGTTTGCCATCCTCGCGCTCGTCGGCCACTTCCTGGCGATCATGAGCTCCAAGCGTCTGCGAGCATGACGGGTCGGTCGGATCGGGGCTCCTCGCCCGTCGTGCCGGCGACCGTGGGGGTCGTCGTGCTGACGCAGGGAACGCGACCCGAGGAGCTGGCTCGGGCACTGGCATCCGTGCTCGCTCAGCGCGACGTGCAGGTGGATGTGGTGTGCGTGGGCAACGGGTGGGAGCCGACCGGACTCCCGCACGGCGTGAAGGCGCTGGGACTGCCCGACAACGTCGGGATCCCCGCCGGACGCAATGCCGGCGTGCCGTTCACGTCGGGAGAGTTCCTGTTCTTCCTCGACGACGACGAATACGTGGAGAGCGAGACGTTCCTCGCGGATGCGGTAGTCCGCTTCCGCGCCGACACCAGCCTCGGCGTGCTCCAGCCGCGCGTGCGCACGGTCGACGGATCGCCGGCTCCACGGCGCTGGGTGCCGCGACTGCGCAAGGGTGACCCGGCACGATCGAGTGCCGTGTTCTCGCTGCTGGAGGGTGCGATCGTGATGCCGCGGCAGGTGTTCGATGCGGCAGGCGGCTGGGCGGCGCCCTTCTTCTATGCGCACGAGGGCATCGAGCTCGCGTGGCGGGTGTGGGATCAGGGCAGGCGCGCCTGGTACGCGGGCGACCTCGAGGCCAGGCATCCGAATGTGCCGACGACCAGGCACTCCGACTTCTACTGGCGGAATGCCCGGAACCGTGTCTGGGTTGCCAGGCGCAATCTGCCCGCGGTGCTCGTGCCGGTGTATGTGGCGACGTGGACAGGCGTGCAGCTGCTCAGGGCGGCGAAGGTGCCAGGCACCCTGCGTCCGTGGTTCGCCGGATGGGCTGCCGGGTGGCGGGACGACCCGGGGGAGCGGCGCCCCATGAGCTGGCGCACGGTCTGGCGGATGACGCGTGCCGGGCGCCCGCCGCTGATCTGACCGGCTGTGGTCTGAGCGGCGCCGATCTGGCCGCTGCTGACCTACTCAGTACCGATTCGACCGGCGGGGATGACGAGCGAGACCCGCGCCGACCCGGCGGGCGCCCGACAGCGGAAGGGGATCCGACGTCCACCGAGTCCTGAGAATCGTCCAATATTCTTGACGCCATGGGTTTTGCACACGACGCTCGCGCCGGCGTTCGACTGATCAGGAATGCCTTCGTACAGCGCCGTGCTCGCGCCGATCTCGCCAATCGGCTGGCACTGGCCCCGGAGCTGGAGCCCGGCAGGTTCAAGATCGGCGTGTACTTCGCCGACAGCAAGGTGAACATGTACCAGATCCGCCAGTGGTACAAGCCGTTGCTGGAACTGAGCAAGACGTGGCCGGTGGTCATCCTGTCGCGCTCGCCGGTCGGCGCATCCGTGTTGCTGGATGAGTCGCCGATCCCCGTCGCCTACGTGCGCACCGTCGTCGATCTCGAGAACACCATCGCCCAGCAAGACCTGCGCGTGATCTTCTACGTGAACCAGAACACCCGCAACTTCCAGATGATGCGGTACGGCCGGCGCTGGCACGTGTTCATCAACCACGGTGAGTCCGACAAGATGTACATGACCACCAACCAGTTCAAGGCGTACGACTACGCGCTTGTGGCCGGGGACGCCGCCATCGCCCGCCTGAGCAGGGTGTTGTGGGATTACGACTTCGACAAGCGAGCCATCAAGATCGGCCGGCCGCAGGCGGACTTCTATTCCGGCACCCTGCCGTACACACCCGACGACCGCACGGTCGTGCTGTACGCGCCGACATGGGAAGGCGACAGAGCCGCCGCGGCCTACGGGTCCGTCGCCTCGCACGGTGTCGCCCTGGTGGAACAGCTGCTGGCGACCGGTCGCCACCGCGTCATCTACCGGCCGCACCCGCGCTCTGGTGTCGTCGACGAGGAGTACGGCAACGCGAACAAGCGCATCATCCAGGCGATCGAGTCCGCGAACGCGGCCGACCCGTCCGCCAAGCACGTCTACGACGACGGCCCGGAGCTCGGCTGGCAGCTGTCTGCGGCCGACATGGCCATCGTCGACATCTCGGCGATGGTGTACGACCGTCTCGCAGCGGGCAAGCCTCTCCTCATCACGCATCCCGTGCATCCCGAGGCCGAGATCGATCACGGCGGATACCTATCGGCCTGCGAATGGCTGTACGAGAAGGATGCGCCCGACATCGTGTCGATCGTGGATGACCTGCAGCACGACGAGGCCGCGGCCGAGCGTCTCAAGTACTGGGTGGAGCGCTACTTCGGCGACACCACACCGGGAGCGACGACGAAGCGCTTCCACGACGCCGTGCAGCACCTCATGGACGAGTGGGAGCGCTTCGCGACCCTGCACGCCACGGACGATACGTCGCTGGAGCACGGCGACGGCACAGATGCGGAGACGGCGGACTCCCTGCTCAGCGAGTGACGCGGCGGCGAGCGCTGTGGTGCGGCGGCAGGAGCTCAGTGCAGTCGGTGACGGGGCTTCACTCGGAGCCGGGTGCAGCGGCGACGGCCGTCTCCTCTTCCGGCTCGACCTTCAGCACGTCGGCGAGCGATTCGGGGAAGGTATCGGGAAGGGCGCCGAAACCCGAATGCGCCGAATGCAGCACTCGGGCGCCGGTCATGCGGTTGCCGACTCCGCCGACGACCGCCCCCACCCCGAAGGGCAGCGCCTTTCCGATAATGCTCGCCGATCCGGCCGTCGCCAGACGGCGGGTCATCGCACTCTGAAGCCGCTGGATCAGCGGACCGACCACGACGCGCGGGATGCTGCTGGAGACGACCTGCCGCCAGTACATCCCCCTCGTCACCTCTCGCTCCGTCAGCTCGAGTCCCCATTGCCGCACGAGCGCCGATCCCTCCTTGCCGAGCATCAACGCCAGCACGAGAGCCCGGGCGCGCTCTGGATCCTCGACGGCGATCCCATGGAGCTCGGCGATGGACTGCGCGAACAACGCCGTCGCTTCGAGGAAGGCGGCCGTCTCGACCGCTGACAAGGCCAGAGTGACGGCGGTTCCGACCGTCGGGATCACGGCAGTGGTACCCACGGCGGTGCCGCTGGTGGTGACAGCCATGAGGTAGCGCCGTCCGACGAGATAGGCGACCTCTTCGGGAGTGGCATCCGGATGCCGCCGCCTGATGCTGCGCAGATGGGCGAGAACGGCCGGCCTCTGCACGGCCAGGAACCGGTCGACTCCCCGGTTCACGCGGTGCGGCAGACCGACCCCTTTCGACGTGCTCGTGCCGGTGACGCCGACGATCGGCTTGACCTTCTTCGAGCGTGCCATGCCATCGAGTCTACGGAGGGCGTGCATTCTCCCAGCGGCATGGGCCTGGCTGCGGGGGCCGCGGCCGCGTGCGGGCGGGGAGGTGCTCGTGGCGTTTCTCCTAAGCTGGCCGGATGCCCCGCCTGATCACGCAGACCGACTTCGACACCGCGCGCGACCGTGCCCATCGCGGCGAGAACATCGCCATCGCGGAGACCTTGCGTGCCTGGGCGACCGACGACGAGCACTTCACGCTGGCAGAGGGCGTGTCTCGCGCGGCCGTGCTCGTGGAGGCCGGCGACAACTTCGGCTACGCGGGCGATCACGCTGAAGCACTGCGCATGTACGAGGCTGCCAGAGACGACGGCGGCCCCACGTACGTCGACCCGCGCGCGCTCATCGTCCAGGCGCTCTACCAGGGCGGACGAAAGGATGCGGCACTCCAGCTGGCGGATGCCATGCGCAGGGATTCTCCGCAGCTCATCAACACGTTCCTGGTGCTCGGCGGCTTCTTCGAGCTGGTGGACGAATCCCAGCAGGCGCAGCGCTGGTACTCCATGGGAATCCGTGCGATGGACAGCGGCAACGTCCCGGGTTCCGAATCGCAGTACGAGACGATGCTGCTCGGTCGCGCGCGGGTCCGCGACGAGCTCGGCATGCCGCGCGACACGCTCGACGACGCCGCGAGGATCATCATCGAGAGGTATGCCGAGGGGCGCGGAGGCGGGGCGTAGTTCGGCCTGCGTTCGCCCGGCTCCCTTGCACGGTTTGACCCTCACGCACCGTGTGGGCGGAGCAGGGAGGGTGAGCAGCGTCGCTCTCCTGCGACGCTGCGGTTCCGCATGCGGTACTCGTCGTGCTCGCCGCCGGTCGAAACCGTGATCGATCGGGCATCGATCAACACGAACTCTTCGCGGCCTGGCGTCGATCTCTCACAGGGCACGAACGCTCTGGACCCGAACGCTGTGCCGCTCGTAGACAAGATCGCATGGTCGAGCCGTTCTCCCGCGCTGCCGGCGCGGTCGGCGAACGGCTTCGGAACATCCGCACCGCGCTCGGACTGAGTCAGGAAGAGGTGGCGTACCTGGCGGACATCCACCCGACGAACTACGGCAAGATCGAGCGAGGGCGCGCCAATCCGAGCCTGACCACGGTCATCCGGATCGCCACAGCGCTCGACACCGATGCGGGAGAGCTGATCTCGGGCCTCACGCTCGCCGACCTTCCCGGTCGTCATCGCCAGTACACCGCCAAGGACTTCATTCGCGAACGTGAACGGATGCGCTGAGCGGTCAGAAGCTCGCACGCCAGAGATACTCGTCACCGTTCGCGCGGTGCCAGCGCACGACGAGCACGGTGGATCGCGCCAGATCATGCCCGTGGATGGGGATCTCGGCCACCTCTCCCGGTTCGAGCGTGATGGGCGCCTGCACCGGCATGCTGCCGGCCCCGAGCAGGGAGAATCGCACGCCCGTGAGGGTCTCCAGGCTCGCATTGCGCAGGCGATAGCGCGGAGGTGTACTGCGATCGAAGGCGAACGGAACAGGGTAGGCGGCAGGCGGCGGATGAGGGTCGGTACGGGTTCGAGAGCTGGTCATGCCGGCACGCTAGAGGCGGCGTCCGACGCGGCGGCCGGAGCGGTGGGCAGGGGTGTTCCGCGATGACCTGGGGACGCGAAGCCCCGCGCAGCGAGGGCAGGGGATGCGAGGCGGCGAAGCGGAATGGCCGGCGCGGAAGGGACAGGGAGAGTCAGACGCCGTATTCGGAGTTGTAGCGTTCGAGCACGGTCGCGATGTCGGCATCCAGCGCGAGCGCCCCGCCCTCGAGATACAGACCGCGCTTGCAGAACCGGCGCAGGTCCTTCTCATTGTGCGAGACGAAGAACAAGGTCCGCCCGGCGGCGAGCATCTCCTCGATGCGGCGGTAGCACTTCTCGCGGAAAGCCTTGTCGCCGACAGCGAGCACCTCGTCGACGATCAGGATCGGCTCGTCCAACTGCGTGATCACGCTGAACGCGATTCGCACCTTCATGCCGCTGGAGAGGTGCTTGTACGGGGTGTCGAGGAAGTTCCCGATGTCGGCGAACCCCACGATGTCGTCGAATCGCTCATCGATCTGCCGCTTCGTCATGCCGTGCAGACCGGCCGTGAGATACACGTTCTCGCGCACGCTCAGATCGTCGACGAATCCGCCCGTGATCTCGATGAGGGGCGCTACACCCTCGCGCACGTCCACGACGCCTTCGTCGGGCAGGATGACGCCGGCCACGAGCTTGAGCAGAGTGGACTTTCCCTGACCGTTGCGGCCGACCACGCCGATGGCCTCGCCCGGTCGCACCGAGAACGACACGTCCCGCAGCGCCCAGAACTCGTCGGGACGGGAGCGCCGGGTGCGGGTGGAGAACAGGTCCTTGAAGCTGCGGCGCGAACGCCTGTTGCGCTTGAAGCGGATGCCCGCGCCCGCCACGTCGATGACCGCGCGCTCTGCGCGTGACGTCGCGACGGCATCCGTGGTCGTCGTCTCGGCCATCACATCTCCTTCAGCACCGTGCGGATGGTGCGCCGGAACACCAGCACTCCCACCGCGAGGAAGATGAGCGAGCCGACCACGGAGATGAGCACGAGCTTCCAGCTCAGCTCGTGCGGGAAGAACGCCGACCGGTACAGGCCGAACAGGCCGACCAGCGGATTCAGGGCGACGATGCCCTGGAATGAGGACGGCACATCGCCGATCTGGAAGACGATCGCGGATGCGTAGAACAGCAGCCGCAGGATGAGCCGCACGGCTCGCTCGAGATCCTTGAAGAACACGACGACGGGGGCGATGATCAGCCCGAGCCCGACGAGCATCACGGCTTGGATCAGCATCGCCACCGGCCAGTACAGGACCGTCCAGTTCAGGTGCGCGCCCGCGAAGATCGCGAACAGGGCCAGCACGGGCAGCGAGAACACGAACTCGATGCCCTTGCTCAGCACGATCCGGTTGATCCAGATCGTCCGCGGGATGGCCGTCGACCTGATCAGCTTCGCCTCGCGGCTGAACGCCCGCGTGAAGTCCAGCACGGCACCGTTGAACCAGGTCCAGGGGAGGAGCCCGCTCAGCAGGAAGACGATGTACGGCTGCTCACCCGTACCGCCCCTGTGGAAGATGCCGACGAAGACCAGGTAGTAGATGGCGGCCATCAGCAGAGGGTCGAGGATGGACCAAACGTAGCCGAGCGCATTGGTCGCGTACCGCACGTGCAGGTCGCGCTTGGTGAGCAGCCAGAGCGAGTGACGGTACCGCGCGAACGGTGTGCGCTGGGTCGGGCGCACGTCGGCGTAGGTGGTCACGCTCCCATCGTAGGGTGCCCTCCAGCGCCGTCCCTGAACGCGCTCGTCGCGCACGTCGGCACCGCCTGCAAATGACGGATGCCGTCGACCCGATCGGCCGACGGCATCCGTAGTGGAAGCAGGATCAGACGAAGAGGTTCGCGCGCTCCAGGTCTTCTGCGAAGTCGATCTCGACCGCGTACAGGTCGGAGATGTCGATGGGCTCGACGAGCATGCCGTCGTGCTGGATGGCCAGCTCGAGGCCGCGCTCGAAGTAGTCCTGGTCGTCCACGTGCTGAAGATGGTGGAGGAGCGCCGCCTTGTCGCGGCTGGACACGTAGTTGATGCCCACGGCCTCGCCGAGACCACCCTTCACCGTCTTCGACAGCTTCTCGATGTAGCCCTCGGCGCCGGTGGTGTACTTGACCTCTTCATCGGACACCTTGGCGGTGTTCACCGTGACGAACGACTGGTCGCGTGCGATGGCCTCCGCAGCGCGCACGAGCACGCCCGGGTCGAACACGACGTCGCCGTTCATCCAGAGCACGCCGCCATTGCCGCTCGACTTCAGCGCGCGCATGAGGCTCTTCGAGGTGTTGGTCTGGTCGTACTGCTCGTTGTAGACGAAGGATGCGTCGGGGAAGGCCTCGACGATGTGCTCGAGCTTGTACCCGACGACGATCGTGACCTTGACCTTCGGGCCGAACGCCGCGTGGATGTTGTCGAACTGCTGCTGCATGATGGTGCGGCCGTCGCTGAGCTCGGTCAGCGGCTTCGGCAGTGAGCGTCCGAGTCGGCTGCCCATCCCTGCCGCGAGAATCACTACCTGCGGTGTGGTGGTCACGTTTCGTCTCCTGTCGTTCCAGCGCATAGTCGACCCCCCATGAGTTGAACTGTGTGACTAACGGATGACAGTCGATCGGCGGACCAGGGCACCGTGCCCTGCACCGACGGCTTCCGTTCACCGAAGTGTCACTGATGCGTATGTACAAAGACACCGCGTTGTGCCGGTGATTTGAATTTACCCGGCGCTTGCGCCCCGAATGCGGGACGTTGCCGTTTCGTGATCGTTTTATGGGAGTGCTCTTAGAAAGCGGGATGCCCGCTCACAGCAGCCGCCGGTCGCCGCGTCCGTCTCCGTCCCGGCGAACGGCTCCGCCGTGCGGAATCGCCTGTCCTTCCTATGCCATGACACCGCATGACGTCGCGTTCCGGCCAGGGGTGTCCAGGAAGCGATTGGTAGGTTAGCGTAAGGAATTCGATGGCTCCGATGGGGGAGGTCACCCGGGTCGGTCGGTGCCGACGAAGGGGACCGTGCCCCGCTGGTGCAGCAGGTAAGCGCGGGGTCGCATCCGTGCGGCTCATGGGTTCGAGGGGACCACGGTAACGGGGGTAGGGCGCGTGCAAGAAGACCCGCAGGCAACGATCGCGGGTGGCGCCGAGGCGTTCGAAGAAGCGGAGAGCTCCGGCGCCAAGGCCCCCGACGCCCGTGTGGTGAGGGCGCGAGGACTCGGCGCAGCAGAGGATCGTCGTGGCAGGCCACGGGCGACGGGTGCCGCAGCGAATGCCTCGGTCGTTGGCGACGCGGCCGGCGGCGAGTCGGCTCCGGTCGTGGTGACGACGGCGCCGCGTGGCACGAGAGGTGCGGCACGCAAGCGGAGTCACACCGCTCGCGCGACGAAGGGCACGGGTGTGGTCGCCGGTGCACCCGAGGCGCGCACAGCCGTCGACGAACCGACGCAGACGTCTTCCGGCAGCATCACGCCGCCTGGCGATTCGGCAACGGCGGCAGAGGCTGTCGCGAGCGGTTCGGCAGGGGCGCCACCCGCTGCCACTCCGGCCTCTCCCGTTGCGCCTCCCGATGTTGCGCTCGCCGTCGAGTCAGCCCCGAGCGGCATCGAGCCCGCCACACTCGTCGGCGAGCAGGCCTCGCAGCAGAAGACGGGCGATCCCGACGTCGACACGGGCCCGATGCCCGCGCACTCCTCGCCCGTCGACGAGAACACCGGCTCCCGTCAGCGCATCACCCTGTTCGGAAGGCGACGCCGCGCGGCAGCAGCCTCGGCGGCGGCAGAAGCTGCCGACTCGCAGACCGCGGCCGAGGAATCGGATCTGCTGGCCGAGCTCGTCCGCGAGACCGAGACCGATGTCGCGATCGAAACCGAGGCCCCGACCATTGCTGCGCCGGGTCCCACGCGCACCGGTCGGTCCGACGTGCCCGATTGGGTCGTCGAGCAGGTGTACGCATCCGACGAGCGCGACGAGGCGCTCGCCAGCCCCGCGAGCGACGAATATCTGGTGGAGACGGTGGACCGCAACGCCTTCGCAGGTGCCGGCGCAGCAACCGCGTCCGCGGAAGCCGAGTCGGAATCCGCGCACCGGGCCAGGGCGCGTCGCGCAGCCGAGACCAGGGCGTTCCCGCCCGCGCGCCCCGCTCCACCCTCGACGGCCCCCGTCGTGCTGGCCGTGAACGGCCTGCACAAGCGCTACGGCGACGTCGTCGCGGTCGACGGCGTGAATCTGAGCGTGCGAGCCGGATCCCTGTACGGCATCGTGGGGCCGAACGGCGCAGGCAAGACCACGACGCTGTCGATCATCACAGGACTGCTGCGAGCCGACTCGGGTTCCGTGTCCGTCAACGGCGTGGATGCCCGAAAACACCCACGCGAGGCCAAGCGCGTCATCGGCGTGCTGCCCGACCATCTGCGCACCTTCGACCGACTGACCGGCGCCCAGCTTCTGTACTACGCCGGCACCCTTCGCGGCCTGGATGCCGCCACCACGCGACAGCGCTCGTCGGATCTCGCCACGGCGTTCGGCATCGAGGACGCCATGGGACGGCTCGTCGCCGACTACTCGGCGGGCATGACCAAGAAGGTGTCGCTCGCGGCGGCCATGATCCACTCGCCGAGGCTCCTCGTGCTCGACGAGCCGTTCGAGGGCGTCGACCCGGTGTCGGCGGCGACGGTGACCGGCATCCTGCAGCGGTATGTGGATGCCGGCGGCACTGTGCTCCTCTCCAGCCACGGGATGGACCTCGTGCAGCGCATCTGCGACAGCGTGGCGATCATCGTGGGCGGCGTCGTGCTCGACTCCGGCCCCGTGGACGACGTGCGCGGCGAGAAGACGCTGGAGGACCGCTTCATCGAACTCGCAGGCGGCCGCAAGGCCGTGGAGGGGCTCGAATGGCTGCACAGTTTCTCCGACTGAAGCTCGCCTCGCTGGGCAGCGGGTTCCGGCGCGGCGGCTGGCATGCTTTCGGTCTCGTGGTGGGGCTGCTCTACACGGCCGCTGCCACGGTCGTGGTGTGCTGGGTGCTCGCGTCCGCCCGCACGGCCGCCGACGGCCAACTGGTGCGCGACATCCTCGTGATCGCGGGTGCCGTTGCTGCGCTCTGCTTCCTGCTCGTTCCGTTGTTCACCCGGCATGACGGCACGTTCGATCCCCGGTCGTACGCCGCGCTCGGTCTCGAGACCAGGCAGGTATCCGTCGGTCTGGGCGTCACGGCGCTGGCGTCGGTGCCGGCCGTCGTGCTCGCGATCTGCGCGCTGTTCACGGTGGTGACCTGGTCGGCGTATCCCGGCGCCGCCGTGCTGGCGTTCGTCGCGGCCGTGATCTGCGTGCCGACCTGGGTTCTTCTCGGCCGACTGAGCTCGTCCGTCGCGGCGTTCGCGTTGACGACACGACGCGCCCGCGAGTTCAGCGCCACGATCGCCGTGCTGATCATCGTGATGCTCTCCCCCTTCCTGTTCTTCCTCGTCACGCTGAACTGGAGCCGCGACGGCCTCAAGGTCGTGCACGCGGCGGCGGACTGGCTCAGCTGGACGCCGCTGGGCGCCGTCTGGGCGGTCGGCGGCGATGCGGCGGACGGCCAGTGGGGGAGCGCCGTGCTGAAGCTCGTGGTCGCACTGGCGACACTGGCCGTCATCGCGCTGGCGTGGTGGGCGCTCGCCGCGCACATGATGGTCACTCCCGACCATCAGGTGCAGGCAAAGTCATACGTCGGCCTCGGCTGGTTCGGCAGGATGCCGTCGCGTCCGGCCGGTGTCATCGCCGCTCGCAGCCTGACGTACTGGGGTCGCGACTCGAGGTACTGGGTGCAGCTGGTCCTCGTTCCGCTGTTCCCGCTCATCATGGTCGCCGCGCTGCTCATCTCCGGCGCCGTGCGGCCGCACGACGTCGCGCTCATCCCGCTGCCCGTCATCTGCCTGTTCGTGGGATGGGTAGCGCACAACGACGTGGCCTACGACGGAACGGCCATCTGGTTGCACATCGCCTCCGGCACGAGCGGAGTGGCGGACCGACTGGGGCGACTTGCGCCCGTTGTGCTGATCGCCGTGCCCGTCGTGGCGGTGGGGAGCATCCTCACGGTTCTCGCGTACGGCAGTTGGGACGTTCTGCCCGCCGTCATCGGCGTGAGCACCTGCCTGGTGCTCACCGGACTCGGGCTCTCCAGCGTGTCGTCGGCGCTCGCGCCCTACGCCGCGCCGCGGCCGGGCGACAGTGCGTTCTCGCATCCGCAGCACACGGGCGGATCGGCGACGCTCGCCCAGTTCCTCAGCCTCGCGCTCACGGCGCTGTTCGCCGGTGTGCCTGTTGCGATGATGGTGCTCGGCGTCGTGCAAGACCCGGCGTGGTTCGTGCGCTGCCTCGTGACGGGACTCGGAATCGGAGTGGTGGTGTTCGTCGGCGGCGTTCTTCTGGGCGCGATGGCGTTCAACAAGCGCGGGCCGGAGATCATGGGCTTCGCGCTGCGCAACGCCTGACGACGTGATTCCACAGGGGTGTGAGCAGGGCCTCGATGACCGGGCTCACCGCCTAAACTGGACGGATGGTCGACAACAGCATCGCAGAGCCGGGCGGACCCGGCGGAGCGCCCGAAGGCGGCGGCACCGCGACTCTCGACCGGGAGCTCGAGGAGCTGCTGCAGAACGAGCAGATGGAGCCCGGCGACCACGAGCGCTTCTCACACTACGTGCGCAAGGAGCAGATCCTCGAGTCCGCCGTGACCGGCAAGCCCGTCATCGCGCTGTGCGGCAAGAAGTGGACGCCCAACCGGGACCCGCAGAAGTTCCCGGTGTGCCCGGAATGCAAGAAGATCTACGAGGGCCTGAGCGACGAGTAGCGGAGCGGCGGGGAGTCGAATGACGCAAGCCGAGCGGCGACACGCTGAGCGGCGAATAGTCGAGTGACGCCAAGCTGAGCGGCGCGTAGCCGAGCGTCGACAAGCCGAGCGGTGAGCAGCCCGCCGAGTGCGCCAGCGGCGCCGGCTCAAACGTACTCGGTCGGAAGCGCGGGTTCTCCTCGGCCCAGCCGGAGTGCGGATTCGGGAAGCTCGTCGCGCGCCAGCGCGTGGTGGCGCCTGGCGGACTCGACGCCCTCGGCGCCGAGATGCTCCGGAACGGCCACTCCGTTCTGCATGAGCGGCACGTGCAGTCGCCTCCCCTGCGGAACAGGGCCGGGGCTCTGCACGATGTGGATCTCCTCGGCGACGGCGACCCCGACCTTGTCGAGCGCCCGCACCGGGATCTTGGCGCCTCCGATGGATGCCTTGCCCGTCGACGTCTTCGCCACCGGGATCCACTCGCCGGCCGAGTCCTTCCTGGCCACCAGCTTGTACACCATGCCCGCCGTGGGGGCTCCCGATCCGGTGACGAGCGACGTGCCGACTCCGTAGGAGTCCACGGGCGAGGCGCGCAGCGCGGCGATTGCGAACTCGTCGAGGTCGTTCGTCACGGTGATGCGCGTGTTCGTCGCGCCCAGTGCGTCCAGCTGCGCCCGCACGGAGGCGACGAGCACCGGAAGGTCGCCGGAGTCCAGGCGCACGGCGCCGAGCTCGGTGCCGGCGACCTTCACGGCCGTCTCGATCGCCTTGTGCACGTCGTACGTGTCGACGAGCAGCGTGGTTCCTGGGCCGAGGGAGCGCACCTGAGCGCGGAAGGCATCCTCTTCGCTGTCGTGGAGGAGCGTGAACGCGTGGGCGGCGGTGCCCATCGTGGGGATGCCCCACCTACGTCCCGCCTCCAGGTTGGAAGTCGCGCTGAAACCGGCGATGTACGCAGCCCGGGCGGCGGCGATGGCCGCCTCCTCGTGCGCTCGCCGCGACCCCATCTCCGCAACCGGACGCCCCGCGGCCGCCGACACCATGCGGGCGGCGGCGCCGGCGATCGCCGAGTCGTGGTTGAGCACGCTGAGCACGAGGGTCTCCAGCAGCACGCCCTCGCCGAACGGCGCATCCACCACGAGGATGGGGGAGCCGGGGAAGTACAGCTCGCCCTCGCGGTAGCCCCGGATCGTGCCGTTGAACCGGTAGTCCGCCAGCCAGTCGAGGGTCTCCTCGCGCACGACGTGGTTGTCACGCAGCCAGTCGAGCTCGGCATCCTCGAACCTGAACCGTTCGATCAGCTCGAGCAGGCGACCGATGCCGGCGACGACGCCGTAGCGCCTGCCGCCGGGCAGCGACCTGGCGAACACCTCGAACACGCATTCGCGTTCATGAGCGCCTGAGAGCATGGCGGCATCGAGCATGGTCAGTTCATAACGGTCCGTGAGTAGCGCTGAGGAGCGGCGCTCGCGTGCTGGCGTCACGATGACGAGCCTAGGACCAGCTGGGCCATTCCCGTCGGCGGCGAAGGCAGCAGGCGCCGAGAGACAGGATCTAGGCTTGTCAGCTGTGTCACCTGCTGCAACGGATGCCCCGATCGGGATCTTCGACTCGGGCGTCGGCGGCCTGACGGTCGCTCGGGCCGTACGCGATCAGCTGCCGAACGAGTCCGTGCTCTACGTGGGAGACACGGCGAACTCTCCGTACGGCCCGAAGCCGATCGCGCAGGTGCGCGCGCTGGCGCTGGAGGCCCTGGACTTTCTCGTCGAGCAGGGCGTCAAGATGCTCGTGATCGCGTGCAACACGGCATCCTCCGCGATGCTGCGCGACGCGCGGGAGCGGTACGACGTGCCGGTCGTCGAGGTGATCCAGCCTGCCGTGCGCAGGGCCGTCGCCACCACACGGAGCGGTCGGGTCGGCGTGATCGGAACGCTCGGCACCATCAACTCCAGGGCGTATGAGGATGCCTTCGCCGCAGCCCCTGAGCTACGGCTCTTCACGCAGGCGTGCCCCCGGTTCGTGGAGTTCGTGGAGTCGGGCGTGACGAGCGGGCAGGAGCTGCTGGATGTCGCCTCGGACTACCTGAGGCCGCTCCAGCAGGCGCAGATCGACACGCTCGTGCTCGGATGCACGCACTACCCGTTCCTCAAGGGCGCCATCTCGTACGTGATGGGCGAGAACGTCGCACTGGTGTCCAGCGACGTCGAGACGGCCAATGACGTGTACCGCGTGCTGGTCTCCCGGGGGCTCGAACGCACAGCGGCGGGCGAGCCGAGCATCCGTTACGAAGCGACCGGGGATGACACGGAGTCGTTCGTGCGCCTGGCGCATCGCATGCTCGGCACCGACGTGTCGAGCGTCGACGTCGTGCGAACGGGCGCCATCGACCTGCGCGAGCTGCGTCGCTGAGCACTCTGCTGTGTCGTGGACCACAGGCATCGCCCGACGTCGGACCGCGCGGTCGCCGTGACGAGCGCGGAGTCGCGCCGCGCCGACGATGCATCGCGCGCGGATAGGCTGGAGCGGTGACCGAGATCATCCGAGCCGACGGCAGAACCCCCGACCAGCTGCGCCCGATCACCATCGAGCGCGGCTGGAGTCAGCAGGCCGAGGGCAGCGCGCTCATCTCCTTCGGGCGCACTCGGGTGCTGTGCACCGCGTCGTTCACCGGCGGCGTGCCGCGCTGGCTGAGCGGCAAGGGCAAGGGCTGGGTGACGGCCGAGTACTCGATGCTGCCGCGCTCGACCAACGAGCGCACCGACCGCGAGTCGGTGAAGGGCCGCATCGGAGGCCGCACCCACGAGATCAGCCGGCTGATCGGCCGGAGCCTGCGCGCCGTCGTCGACACCAAGGCGCTCGGCGAGAACACCATCGTGCTGGACTGCGACGTGCTGCAGGCCGACGGCGGAACGAGGACGGCGGCGATCACGGGAGCGTATGTGGCGCTGGCGGATGCGCTGGCGTGGGGCAAGGAGCACCGGTTCATCGCCCAGCGCGCGAATCCGCTCATCGACAGCGTGGCGGCCGTCTCCGTCGGCATCATCGACGGTGAGCCGATGCTCGATCTCGCCTATGTCGAAGACGTGCGTGCCGAGACCGATATGAACGTCGTCGTCACCGGTCGCGGTCTCTTCGTCGAGGTGCAGGGAACGGCGGAGGGCGCGCCGTTCGATCGCCGCGAACTGGGTTCGCTGCTCGACCTGGCGGAGAGCGGATGCCGCGAGCTGGCCTCGCTGCAGTCCCGGGCGCTCGGCTCGGGCGACGACGACCAGGACGTCGCGGCCTCGTGAGCGACGCGGGCGTCGCGGGCCCGTCCGCCACCCGTGTGCGGGCTGTGCTGGCCACCCACAACAAGCACAAGCTCGAGGAGTTCGCCGCCATCATCGCCGAGCACCTGCAGCAGGTCGAGCTCGTCGAATACGACGGGCCGGAGCCGGTGGAGGACGGGATCACGTTCGCCGAGAACGCGCTGATCAAGGCGCGGGCCGCCGCAGCACACACCGGGCTGCTGGCGCTGGCCGACGACTCCGGCATCTGCGTCGACGTTCTTGGCGGTGCACCCGGCGTGTTCTCGGCCCGGTGGAGCGGGCGACACGGAGACGACGCCGGCAACCTCGAGCTCCTCCTCGCCCAGCTCGCCGACGTTCCCGATCGCCACCGCGGAGCCCATTACACCTGCGCCATCGCGCTCGTGCGGCCCGGGGCAGATGGCGAGCCGGGGGAGGAGCGCACCGTCGAAGGCGAGTGGGACGGCGTGCTCGCGCGCGCGCCACGGGGCGCCAACGGATTCGGATACGATCCGGCATTCGTGCCGGCGGGATCCCGGCTTACCGCCGCGGAGCTCGAGCCGGCCGTCAAGAACGCGCAGAGCCACCGGGCGCGTGCCTTCCGGGCCATGGTCCCGGCGCTGCAGCAGCTGCTCGGCGGCTGACCACGGAGCCTCGCCGACCAGGGCGCCTTATCGACCAGGCAGCCTCGCCGACCGGGGAGTATCGGCGACCGAGAGTCTCGCCGACGTGACACGCGCGGCGCGCCGCACATGGTGCATCCCGGGTGCCGCGATCTACCGTTGAGGAGACATGTCACAGTCCCACGATCACGGCGCGCACGGCTCGAGCAGGCAACGCCTCCTCGTCGTGATCGCGATCGTGCTCGCGGTGTTCCTGCTCGAGATCGTCGGAGCGGCGCTGAGCGGATCCCTGGCGCTGTTCGCGGATGCCGGCCACCTCGTGAGCGACCTCGTCGGCCTCGTCGTCGCGCTCGTCGCCGCCACCGTCGCTGCGCGTCCCGCCACCGATCGCCAGACGTTCGGCTTCCGTCGCGTCGAGGTGTTCGGTGCGCTCGTGAATGCGCTCATCCTGATCGGCGTCGCGGTGAGCGTCGCCATCGGTGCGGCCCTCCGTCTCGGCGGGCATCCGGAGGTGCAGGGCGGCTGGATGCTCGCCATCGCGATCACCGGTCTCGTCGGCAACGTCGCCGGTCTCCTGGTGCTGCGCGGCGGTGCGAAGGCATCCATCAACATGCGAGGCGCGTACCTCGAGGTGCTCGGCGACACGATCGGATCGCTGGCCACGATCGTCGCGGCTATCGTGATCGTGACGACCGGCATGGAGTGGGCCGACTCCGTCGGGTCTCTGATCATCGCCGTGCTCATCGTGCCGCGTGCGCTGTCGCTGTTGCGCGAGGTGGTGCGCGTGCTGAGCGAGTCTGCGCCGGCATCCACGGATGTGGCGGAGATCCGCAAGCACATCCTCGGTACCACCGGTGTCGTGGACGTGCATGACGTACACGTGTGGGCGATCACATCCGGCGCTCCGGTCTTCTCGGCGCACGTCGTCGTCTCGCCCAAGGTGTTCGCACAAGGACGGGCCGGCGCTCTCCTTGACGAGCTCGACGGATGCCTGAGCGCGCACTTCGACGTGGCGCACTCCACGTTCCAGCTGGAGCCCGCGGAGCACGCCGCGCACGAGGGCGACACGCACCGCTGACCGGGATGGTGTGCACCGGCGGGCTGCGCGAGCCCGCCGTCGGCGCTGGGATCTGTCGGCGCGGGGATCAGTCGGCGCTGGTCGCGCTGTGCTTGGGGCTTCGGAACGTCTCCGGCTCAGCGGTGAGCGGGCGCTCGGCGCTGGACATACCGCCGTTCGATGCGCCGGTGCTTGCTGCTCCGGTGCTCGATGCGGCCGTGTTCGCTCCCGAGTGCGGAACCGCCGCGCTCGACGTCTCGGCGCGGTGCGCGGCCGAGTCGTGGGCATCCTCGTTCTTCGCGTCGCCCGTCGCGTCCGTGTCGCGAGCATCGGCTGCTTCGGCCTTCGCCAGCTTGCGCGACTTGCGCAGGCCGAGCAGGTAGTGCACGAGCGCGGGGACCACGGTCACCAGCACCGCGAGGATCAGGATGAGGTCGATGTATTTCTCGACGAAGTGCGCGACCGGCGGGATGAAGCCGAGCAGCCATCCGAAGAACGTGAGACCTGCGCCCCAGAGGAAGGCGCCGATCGCGTTGTACGCCGTGTAGCGGCGGTAGCTCATGTGGCCGACCCCGGCGGCCACCGGAGCGAACGTGCGCACGACGGGGACGAACCGGGCGATGATGACGGCCAGGGCTCCGAACCGCTCGAAGAAGCTGTTCGTGCGTTTGACGTTCTCGATGCTGAAGAGGCCTGTCTCCTTGCGCTCGAAGATGGCGGGGCCGGCCTTGTGGCCGATGAAGTAGCCGGCCTCGCCGCCGAGGAATGCAGCCAACGCGATGAGCAGGCACACCCACCAGATCTGCAGCCCGAAGACCATGTTCGTGAACGTCAGGATGCCGCTGATCACCAGCAGCGTGTCGCCCGGCAGCACGAACCCGACGAGCAGGCCGGTCTCGGCGAAGATGATGCCGCACACCACGAGCAGAGACCAAGGGCCCACCGAGTGGATGATCACATTCGGGTCGAGCCACGGGATGAGTGCGGTGTGGAACACGGATCTCCTGTCGTCGGCGCCCGCCGTACGCGGCAACCGGTGTCGTCGGCGATAGCTGAGGGATGTGACGGTGAGCAGTGCGTCGATGAGGTGTTTGCAGTGAGTCTAGCGAGCGCCTGTGCGCCGAACCCGGGTGTTAACCCTACGATCGGCGGCGCCTCACCCCCGAATGGGCGCACTGGAACGCCCGTCTGTTCGAGACTGCGCGCTGACTTCTAAGAAGCGCTCAAGGGGCCGAACAGGGCGGCAGTGACGGTGCGGGAGAGGGGACTTGAACCCCCACGCTCGAAAGCACAGGAACCTAAATCCTGCGTGTCTGCCAATTTCACCACTCCCGCGAGGGCGCCCATCAGCATAGTCGGCCGCGAAACCGGAGCCGGCGGACGGCGCCGGCGCGGTTCGGCGCCGCGGTCGCGGGCATCCGGAGCATCCGAGCCGTCGATGTGGATAACTTCGGCGGACGCGGTCAGGGAGCTTGCATCATGACGGCATGACCGATCCCGTGCGCCTCATCGCCGACCGTGTGCGGGACAGGGTGCGCAGGGACGGGGTTGACCTCGCGTCGGACTCTCCGCGCGCTGCGGCCTACGCGCGAGACGAGGTGCGCCGGTATGCCGAGCACGCCCTCGGCGGCACCCTGCCGCTCGTGGCGGACGAGGTGCGGACCGAGAGGGAGGTGCTCGCCTCGCTGACGGGCTTCGGCCCCCTGCAGCCCTACCTCGACGACCCGGACGTCGAGGAGATCTGGATCAACGCTCCCGATCGCGTCTTCGTCGCACGAGACGGCCGGCCCGAGCAGCTCGATCTCGTGCTCGGTCACGCGCAGGTGCGCGATCTGGTCGAGCGCATGCTGCAGGCATCCGGGCGCCGTGTCGACGTCTCGTCGCCGTTCGTGGATGCCTCCCTGCCCGACGGCTCTCGACTTCACGTCGTGATTCCCGATGTCACGCGCATGCACTGGGCCGTGAACGTGCGCAAATTCTCCCGGCGCATCCGCGATCTGGGTCGTCTCGTCGCCGTCGGTTCGCTGACCAGGCAGGCGGCGGAGTTCTTGCGGATGTGCGTGCTCGCCAACCAGAACATCTTGATCGCCGGAGCAACGCAGAGCGGAAAGACGACGCTGCTCGGCGCCTTGCTGGCGTCGGCGCGACCGAGTGAGCGGATCGTCACCGTGGAGGAGACGTTCGAACTGGACCTCGCCGCCCCCGACGTCGTGGCCATGCAGTGCCGTCAGCCCAGCCTGGAGGGAAGCGGCGAGATCACGCTGCGACGCCTGATCAAGGAGGCGCTGCGGATGCGGCCGGACCGCTTGATCGTGGGCGAGGTGCGCGAGGCCGAGAGCCTCGACCTGCTTCTCGCGCTCAATTCCGGGCTGCCGGGAGCGTGTTCCATCCATGCGAACAGTGCGCGCGAGGCACTGGCCAAGCTCTGCACGCTGCCTCTTCTTGCCGGTCGCAACATCGACGCGGGCTTCGTCGTGCCGACCGTGGCCTCCTGTGTCGACATTGTCGTGTTCTGCAAGCTCGAGCGCGACGGCGGGCGACGGGTGACAGAGATCCTGGCGCCGACGGGTGGCGTGAGCGGCGGAGTCATCGAGGCGAGCTCCGTCTTCGGGCTCCGAGACGGCGAGCTTGCCGTCACCGGTGGATATCCGACCAAGCGAGCCAAATTCGAGGCGGCCGGACTCGACCCGGCCACGGTGCTGGCGCGATGACAGCCGGAATCGCGCTCGGCGCGACGCTGGGCGCCGGCCTTCTGTTGGCGGCATCGCCTTTCCTCTGGCCGGGACGGACGCGACAGCGGCGACCTCGTTCCGACGGCTTGCGCCGCAAACTCGCCCTTGCCGGGATGCCCGGACTCGCCCCTGCCGCGTTCATCATCGTCAGCGCCCTCATCGCACTCGTCTTCTTCGCGGTCGCCCACGCGCTGTTCGGCGTCTTAGCGCTGTCGGCAGGGTTGGCTGCGGTAGGCGGATGGCTCCCCTGGAGCGTGGTGTCGTGGCGCGCGGCCACGCGTGCGCGCGCCAACCGCACCATGTGGCCCGACGTTGTCGAGCAGTTGGTCTCCGCGGTCCGCTCCGGTCTTGCGCTTCCGGACGGTGTTGCCGCGCTCGCTCGAACGGCGCCGGAATCGACGAAAGCAGCGTTCGCCGCCTTCGAACGGGACTACCGGTCGAGCGGCCTGTTCGCTCCGGCTGCCGACCGTCTCAAGGCGACGCTGTCGGATCCGGTGGCCGACCGCATCATCGAGACCCTGAAGATGGCACGCGAAGTGGGCGGCGGCGAGCTCGTCGCCGTGCTCAAAGCGCTCGCCGCGTCCCTGCGCGATGACGCTGCCGTGCGCGCCGAGATCGAGGCACGGCAATCGTGGACGGTCGGAGCCGCCCGGCTCGGCGTGGCGGCACCATGGCTCGTGCTGGCCCTCCTCGCGACGCGGCCGGAGGCATCCGTGGCGTACAACACCCCGATGGGCGCCGTCGTGATCGCCGTCGGACTCGTCGTGTCCCTCCTGGCCTACCGGGTCATGCTCGCGATCGGCAGGCTCCCCGAGGAGCGCAGATGGTTTCGATGAGCGGCCAGCTGGCGTGGGGCGTGGTCTGCGGCATGGCCCTCGGGCTCGGGCTGTGGTCGCTCGTCGCGCTCCTGCCGCGGATGCGTCGCGCCCGTCTGGCCGACCGAGTCGCGCCGTATCTCGCCGACGTCTCCGAGGCGGCGCGTGCACACGCCGAACGGCGCACCGTGCATCCGCTGCCCGTCATCGGGTCGGTGCTCGCGCCGGTCGTCGAAGCGATTCGCGTCGGCGCCTCGAGGATGCTCGGCGGTAGCGATGCGGTCGCCGCGCGGCTTCGGCAGAGCGCCAGCGCGCTCACCGTCGAGGAGTTCCGGCTACGGCAGGTGGCCTGGTCGCTCTGCGCGCTCGTGAGCGGAGCCGTGCTGGCGGGGATAGGTGCGGCCGTCGGCGCGTTGCCGCCCGCGCTCCTGGTCGCGGTGCCGCTCATCTTCGCGGTCGCGGGATTCCTGTTGCCGGATCGCTTGCTGTCGCGCAGGGTCGCTCGCCGCTTGTCGCGCATGGCGGAGGAGTTCCCCACCGTGCTGGAACTTCTCACGCTGTCGCTGAGCGCTGGAGAGGGCATCCTCGACGCCATGCGTCGCGTCGCCCGAACCGGGTCGGGCGAACTGGCCCGTGAGCTGGGGCGCGTGGTCGCTGAGACCGGAATGGGTGTGCCATTTGCGACCGCGCTCGTGCAGGCGAGCAAGGACATCCGCATGCCCGCGTTCACGCGCTGCGTCGACTCGGTCGTGACCGCGTTGGAGCGCGGCACGCCCGTCGTGGAGGTGCTCCGGGCACAAGCGACGGATGCACGGGAGTCGGCGAAACGCAGCCTGCTCGAGCAAGCGGGCAAGAAGGAGATCGGCATGCTCGTGCCGCTCGTGTTCCTCATCCTTCCGGTCACCGTGCTGTTCGCCGTCTTTCCGGGCATCGTCGTCTTGGAGAGCGGCTTCTGATGGGGATCGATGTGCCGGGGTCGGGCGCCTGCGGAAGGCCAGGTCGTGAGCGGTAAGCGGATTCGGTGCTGCCGGTACGGGAGAGCACGAAACGGACACGACGCTGCCGCAACGGGAGAGAAGGGACGACGGAGATGATGCGAACTCGAGCGACGACAGCGTCGCGACAAACAGGAGCACGCCCACACGTGCTCGCGGACGATGAGCGAGGGGACGTGCCAGGGTGGGTGCTCATCACCCTCATGACGGCCGGCCTCCCTCTTATATCGTTCTGGGGGTATTCCAACTAAACTGAGGGCATGAGCAAAACCGCAGGAAAACCCCTGATGCCGCCCGATTCCGCTGTCATCTACGCGAGGATCAGCCTCGATCGAACGGGGGAGGGTGCTGGAGTCGAACGGCAGCTGAATGAGTGCCGCGCACTCGCCAAGAAGCTCGGCCTGAAGGTTGTCAAGGTGCTGACCGACAACGACATCTCGGCCACGAGCGGCAAGGTCCGTCCGGCGTTCGAGGAACTGCTCGCTATGCGCCCCGCCGCCGTTATCGCCTGGCACCAGGACCGATTGC
>NZ_DASZVF010000048.1:0-27417 GCF_035547335.1 Humibacter sp.
AGTCGAACGGGCCGTGGTCCTGAATTCCGCGAGAGATTCCGGGGCCGGGCTCCGGGTTCGGCCCCGGGGTCCCGGCCCCCGCGGCTCCGGATTCGGGCGCGGGCGGGGCGGCGTCAGTCGACGCGGATGAGCGGCAGCCCCGACTCCGGGTCGACCCGCTTGCGCAGCCGCTCCTCCGTCTCGGTGAGCACGACCTCGCACGTCGGACGCACCACAGCGCGCTTCAGGTGCCCGCCGAGTGCTTCCCCGGTCGAACGGGCGATCACCACGTGCGCGTGCACAGACGGCTCCCCCTTGTTCTCGGCCACGTCCCCCACGACCGAGACGAGCTCGACCTGTTCGTCGAGCTCGACCGATGTGCGGTATTCCTTCGCCTCCCAGTCGAACCAGGCGAGCTTCACGGATGACAGCGCGCCGATCGCCGTGAAGCTCGCGCTCTCGATGCCCTCTCGCTTCACGAACTCGCCGAGCCCCTCGAACAGCTCGTCGCCCGTCTCGAAGATGACGGCGAACCGCCTCGGCTCCTCGTCGACCTGCGTGTACTGCATCAGGACTTCCTTCCTGTCAGCGTCGCCATCGCCTCGGCCTGCACCCGCTGAGGCACCCTGTCACGCTTCGTCCTCCGGGGTCGGTAACCACCGGGCAGAGCGGATGCCAGCACCTCGGCCAGGTGCAGCGCCCGCTGACCGCT
This sequence comes from Humibacter sp., assembly GCF_035547335.1. GTDB lineage: Bacteria > Actinomycetota > Actinomycetes > Actinomycetales > Microbacteriaceae > Humibacter. Next base: position 692 of record NZ_DASZVF010000048.1, read on the forward strand.
CCCCAGCTGATCCGCCTGCGTGCGGCAGCTGAATCCGTCTGCGATCATCCGCGTCCCCTCCGATGCGCGTCGCAACGCCGGGAGCATCGCGTGGTCAGCGACGGCGACCGAGACCGGGAGGTGACCCTGCTCGAATCCGAAGTTGCCGGCCAGCCCGCAGCATCCATCGAGCTCCTCGAACTCCACGCCGGCATCCCGCAGGATGCGCCGCTCGGCCTCGAACCCGAGCACGGCGTGCTGATGGCAGTGCTCCTGCACGAGAGCTCGGCCGCCCACGTGAGGCGGCTTCCAGCCCTCGGTGTCCGCCAGCAGCTCGGCGAGCGTGACGGCGCGCTCTTTCACGAGCGCCACGTTCGGGTCGCCCTCGAGCAGCTCGGGGCCGTCGGAGCGGAAGACCGCGAGGCAGCTCGGCTCCAGCACCACCAGGCGCTCGCCGTCGGCCAGCTCCTCGGCCAGGTTCGCGACGGTGGCCTTGAGCATGGCGGCGGCGGCCGTGAGCTGTCCCGTCGAGATGAGCGTCAGCCCGCAGCAGGACGGCCTGCACGGCGTGCGGACGCGGTAGCCGGCGTGCGTGAGCACCGCGACGGCCGCCTCCAGCACCGACGGCTGGAAGTTGTCGCCGAACGTGTCCGCGAACAGCACCACGTCGCGGGCACCTCCACCACCGCTGCCACCGCCAGTTGAGCTCGTCGAAACCGACCCAGCACCGGGTTTCGACAGGCTCAACCCTCGGTCGACATCCGTGAACCTGCGGCGCACGAACCGAGGTGCGGGGCGCTGCGGCTCCAGCCCGGCCACGCGCTTGGCCAGCGCCCCGAGCACGGGCGCGTGCGAGATCGCGTTCACGACGGAGGGCGCGAGGTGGGCGATGTGAGCCCACACGGTGAGCCACCCCATCGAGTAGTGGCCGAGCGGACGCATCCGTCCCGCGTAGTAGTGCGAGAGGAACTCCGCCTTGTACGTGGCCATGTCGACGTCGACCGGGCAGTCGCTCTTGCAGCCCTTGCACGAGAGACAGAGGTCGAGCGCGTCCTTCACCTCGGGCGAGCGCCAACCCTTCTCGATGGGAGTGTCGCGGTTGGTGCGGTAGGTGCCCTCGATCATCTCGAAGAGCACGCGGGCGCGGCCACGCGTGGAGTGCTCCTCCTCGCCCGTGGCGCGATACGACGGGCACATCACGCCGGCCCCGTGCCCACGGCAGTTTCCGACACCGACACAGCGGAGGGCCGCCGCCGAGAAGCTCCCGTCGTCATGCGGATAGGAGAAATGCAGCGTGACCGGGCGAGGCTGCCCCGTCGCCGGAGGGCGGTAGCCCTCGCCGAGCCGCAGCCCCTCGGTGCGCGGCTGCGGATCGACCATCTTGCCGGGGTTCATGCGTCCGCGCGGATCGAACAGCGTCTTCAGCCGCTGGAACGCCTCGATCACGCGGTCGCCGTACAGCACGGGGAGCAGATCGGCGCGCGCCTGCCCGTCGCCGTGCTCGCCCGAGAACGAACCGCCGAACCGCACCACGATCCTGGCGGCGTCGTGCGTGAACCTGCGGTACTCCTCCACGCCGGCCGCGCCGGAGGCGAACGGGAACGGGATGCGCATGTGCAGGCATCCGTGACCGAAATGGCCGTAGCGGGCGACCGGTTCGTACCCATACGAGTCGAGCAGCACGCGGAGCTCGCGCAGGTAGTCGCCGAACCGCTCCGGCGGCACGGCAGAGTCCTCCCAGCCCGACCACATGTCGGGCAGCCCTGGCACGTTGGTGGCGGCGCCCAGCCCCGCCTCGCGTACCCGTCGGATGGCCTCCTGCTGCGCCTCGTCGTCCAGCCTGCGAATAGAAGGACGGATGACCCGCACGCCGAGCGCCTCGATCATCGCGTCGGCCGTGGCATCCGCCTCGTCCTTCGTGTCGCCCGGCACCTCGACGATGAGGTAGCCGTCGCCCTCCGGCAGCAGTTCGAGCGCGTCGAGGTTCTTGCCCTTCGTGCGCTGGAACCCGATCAGCGTTCCGTCGATACCCTCGACCGCGATCGGGTCGAACCTGCCGACGGCGGGCGCCGCATCCGCCGCGTCTTCGATGCTTGGGTAGCCGAGCACCACGAACGTGCGAGCCTTCGGCATCTCGACGAGGTCGAGCTCGGCGCGCAGCACCGTGACGAGCGTGGACTCCGACCCGACGAGCAGCGTGGAGACATCGAACCCGTTCTCCGGCAACAGCGCATCGAGGTTGAACCCCGACACCCGCCGCGGGATGTGCGGGTACCGCCTGCGCACCTCGTCGCCGTAGTGGGCGATGATGTCCCGCAGGCCGGCGTACAGCCTTCCCTTGGCGCCGCCTTCGGCGATCACCCGGTCGACGTCGTCGTCACGGCGCACCCACATGCGGTCGCCCGCGTACGTGAGGATCTCCAGCGCCCGCACGTTGTCTGCCGTCTTGCCGTACTTCTGGGCGGACGACCCGCACGAGTTGTTGCCGATCATGCCGCCGAGCGTGCAGTGCGAGTGCGTCGCCGGCTTGGGGCCGAACATGAGACCGAACGGCGCGACGGCGCGGTTGAGCTCGTCGAGCACGATGCCCGTCTCGACGATCGCGGTCCTGGATGCCCGGTCCACCTCGACGAGCCGGTCGCAGTGCTTCGACCAGTCGATGACCAGTCCCTCGTTGCACGCCTGGCCGGCCAGGCTCGTGCCGCCGCCTCGGCTCAGCACGGGAACGTCGAACCGCGAGCAGGCGAGCACGGCTTCGGCGCCGGCATCCACTGTGCGGGGCAGCACGACGCCGATCGGAACGTGCTTGTAGTTGGAGGCGTCTGTCGAGTAGACGGCCCTGGTCCCCTGATCGAAGCGCACCTCGGCATCCAGGGTTGCGAGCTCGTGCATGAGCCCGCGGATGTCCAGCCCGCCGTTCGTGATCGTCATACGACTCCTCTCCTGCCGGGCCGGCTCACGAGAGCCGTCATCCCTTCCGCCCCTGCGTGGCGACCCCCTCCACGAAGAACCGCTGCCCGAACGCGAACAGGATGAGCATGGGGGTCGTGACGAGAAGGCTCGCCACCATGACGTACTGATAGTCGCCGTGACCGCCGTTGGTCGGGCTGAAGACGCTCATGGCATAGGAGATGCCGAGCGGAACGGTGAACCCCGAAGGGCTACCTCCGTTCAGGTAGATCAGCGAGCCCTGCAGGTTGTTCCAGCTGGCCTGGAACTCGAACAGGAACACGATGATGAACGACGGGATCGACAGCGGCATGGCGATGCGTCGGAACAGTCCCCAGTAGCTGGCGCCGTCGATGCGCGCGGCCTCGAACAGCTCTCGCGGCAGGCCGAGGAAGAACTGGCGCTGCAGGAAGATGTAGAACGCCGAGCCGAAGAGGTTCGCACCGAACAGCGGTATCCAGGTGCCCACGAGCCCGAGGCTACGCCAGATGAGGTACTGCGGCACCATGGTCACCGCGGTCGGCAGCATCATCGTGCCGAGCACGAGCGCGAACAGCAGCCCTCGACCGGGGAACCGGAAGTACGCGAACCCGAACGCGACGACCGAGCTCGAGATCGCCGCGAATCCGGCGGCCAGCAGCGCGATGACGATGCTGATGCCCATCCACGACAGGAGCGGCAGCTGCGTCCACACCTCGGCGTAGTTCTGCGGGCTGAACGTCGCGGGGATGAGCGAGTTGTCGAAAACCTCGTCTCTGGGCTTCAGGCTCGCCGCCAGCAGCCAGGCGAACGGATACAGGAACAGGCAGGTGAAGGCGAGCAGCAGCATCCAGAGCACGAGCTTGCCGATGAGGCGACCGACGTTGAGGTGCTTCCTGGTGAAGACCGGGCTGGTGGATGGCGACCTCACCCCCGCACTCGCCGCCGGGCTCAGGGCGGATGCGGTCGCCGCGCTCTGCGCCACGTGATCCACAGCCATCAGCGGTCCCCCTCGTAGTACACGAAACGGTTGCTCAGCTTGACCTGGATGAGCGTGATCGCCATCACGATGAGGAACAGCAGCCAGGCCATGGCGGAGGCGAACCCGAAGTCGAACTGCCGGAACGCCTGCTGGAACAGGTACACCGCGTAGAACAACGACGAGCTGGGCGAGGCGTTCGTCTGGTCGCGCCAGAACAGCAGGTACGCCTGGTCGAACACCTGGAACGCCGCGATCGTGAGCACGATGACGTTGAAGAAGATGGCGCCGGAGATCATGGGCACCGTGATCGTGAAGAACTTGCGAACCGGTCCGGCGCCGTCGAGCGAGGCGACCTCGTAGAGGTCTCTCGGCACGTTGTTCAGGGCCGCGAGGAAGATGACCATGGTTCCGCTCACGCCCCACAGTGTCATGAGCACGATCGACGGGATCACCCAGTGCGGATCGACAAGCCACTGCGGGCCGTGGATGCCGAAGAATCCCAGGAACTGGTTGATCGCGCCCGTGTTGCCGTTCAGCAGCAGCAGGAACACGGATGCCGTGGCGACGACGGGCGTCATCTTCGGCAGGTAGAAGACGGTGCGGAAGAAGCCGGAACCGCGGCCGGCGCGGTTCAGCACCATCGCCAGGCCGAGCGCGACGATCACCTCCAGCGGCACGGCAAGCACCGCGTAGTACAGCGTGTTGCCGAGGGACTGCGCGATCTTCGGATCCTGGAAGAGCTCCGCGTAGTTGGAGAATCCGGCGGGCGTCGTCGAGCCGGTCGCGAGGTTGTAGTTCGTGAACGAGATCACCAGGCTGTAGATCATCGAGCCGGCGGTGAAGACGAGGAACCCGATGATCCACGGGCTGATGAAGAGGAACCCGGCGACGGCCTCCCTGCGGCGCTGCGACGAGCGCCGCTTCGGCCTGGCGTCGGGTGCTCCGCGACCGGCACGTGCCGGATGCCGCCGTGTCGAAGCGGGCACGGCGGATCGCAGTGGCTCGACGCGCGACATCACTTGCTCGGTGTCGAGTTCTTGACCGCCTGGCGGTATGCGGTCATGGCGGCGGACTGGGCATCCTTCAGCGCGGCGGACGGCGACTTCGAGCCCAGCAGCGTGGACTGCAACGCGTTCTGCAGTTCGGTCTGGATCTGCTGGCCGGCAGGCGACGTGCCGATCGACTTGCCGTTGCCGACGACGTCGTAGTACGTGTCGATGGTCTTGTCGAAGCCCGCGTTGCCGCTGGACTTCACATACGTGTCACGCACGAACTTGTCGGCGGCAGGCGATCCCGTGAAGAGACCGGTGTTGACGGCGCCCGGCGTGGCCTTGATGGTGCTCGCCCGTGCGGCGGCCGCCGCCTTCCACGCGCCCATGCTGTCGAGGTCGAGAGCCCACGCGCACGCGGCATCCTTGTTCTTCGCGCCTGCGGGGATGACGAACGCGCTGCCGCTGCTCACCGTGAATGGCTTGCCGTCGGATGCGTAGAACGGCACGGCGCTGATCTGCACCTGCTTCATGAACGGCGTGAGCACGTTGACGTACCACTGGTTGTCGACCTGCGCCCCGACCTGGTCGGTGACGAACTGGTTCTTCTTGCCGAACGTGTCGAACGTGTCGCTGAAGCTCTTGTCGGCCGCGTACCCGCCCTGGGCGTCGTAGATCTGCTTGAGCACCTGCAGGCCTTTGACGTTCTTCGGATCGTCCAGCGTGGGCTTGCCCGAGCTGTCGATGATCTGGCCGCCGTAGCCGAGGATCCACAGGCCCGGCTGGCCGGAGGCAACGGGGTCGAACCCCATCGTCGACGGCTTGCCGCCGTTGGCGACGTACATCTTCTTGATCGCCGCGACAAGCTCGTCGGGCTTCGACGTGTTGATCTGCTCCGGCGTCACGCCCGCCTTGTCCATGACGCGCATGTTCAGGATGATCGCCGGCGGCTGGTAGAACTGCGGAACGGCCCAGATGTGACCGTCGTAGGTGACGTCGGCCCGCACCGACGGATAGAACGTGCTCGACGGCGACACGTCGTGGATGCTGTAGCACTTGTCGAGCGGAGTGATCAGCCCCTGCGCGGCGTACGTGGCGACGAACTGGGCGTCCATCTGCACCACGTCTGGCACGTTGCCGCTCGCCACGCGCGTGGTGAACTTCTGCGCGTCGAACGTGGTCTGGTCGAGGCTGATGTCCACGCCCTTGAGGTGGCTCTTCGCGTACGCGAGCCGCGCCTTGCCCACGTCGTCGGCGTTGTCGAACGCCCAGGCCTTGAGCGATCCTGAGGCGTCCTTCGAGAACGAGGCGGAACTGCTCGACGAGCCGGAGCTGCAACCGGCGAGCAGTCCGGCGGCGACGAGAGCGATCGAGGCGGTGGCGAGCAAGCGGCGACGGGCGGTCATGGCTGCACTCCTTCGTGAGGTCGTGGCGAGGTCGGTGGTCGTGGCGAGGTCGGTGGCTGTGAAGTCGGATGCCGACGCATCCCAGCAAACGGCCGTCGAGGACAGGAGTGCAGGGGTTGTCAGTAGAAGCGCTTTATGCGTATGCGCGCCGGACGGAGCCCGCGGAGGGGCGGAAAAGGGGGATGTCGGGCCGCCCGACCCCGGCATCCCCCGGCTTCATCTCGCCCCGGTATCGGCCGCGCGCTCGTCTGAGCACGCGCCGAGCCGGGTTCCGCGCGCGGTTCACACCGCGGCGGAGACTGTGCGCAGCTTGCTGTAGAGCTCCTCGCTCGTGTGCTGCTCCTGGTCGAGGTTCTCGGTCAGCAGCGCGACGATCTGCTGCAGTCCGAGCGCGTCCGCGAGGCAGATCAACGACTGATATGCCGCGATCTCGGTGTGCTCGGTCTCCAGCGCGGCCGAAAGGGTGACGCTGTCGAGCAGCGAGGCATCCGATTTGCGGATGAGCGACGTTCCCTCCCGCGACAGTCCCTTCGTCGTCGGCGATGGCTCCTCGGCCGCCGAGATCTGCAGCTCCTCGCACACGTCGTCGAGGTTCTTCATCTGGTGCCTGGTTTCGTCGGCGTGGTGCCGGAACATCTGCTTGATGTCTTCGCTCTGCGCGGCGGCCTCGAGCTCGCCGAGCATGTCGAGGGAATCCTGCTCCATCGAGATGGCCGATCCCACGCGGTACTCGAGAAGCTGGCGGGGGTTGTCGAAGTGTTCGAACATGCGATGGCCTTTCCGTCGTCGACGCCGTCGTCGGCGCTTCCGTTGTCAGATCCCAGCCCACGACATCCCGAATCTCGTCATAAGGGGTTGCCAAACTCGCTCGCGGTCAGCAGCCATCGTCGGAACGCACTCCGAGATCGCGTTTCACTGACAGATTCTGCTGAGCACGGTGCCGGCGTCCGCATTTTCTGTCGGTGAAACGGACGCGAGAAAAGCAGGAACGGACGCACCCGAACGCTGCGACTCGCCCACCACGCCGGAAACCGCGTTTGTCAATGGGACCCCGCAAATGAGGGGTCCCATTGAAGAGCGGTACGGCAGTGAGGTTGGCTTCGGATAACGGGTTGATGACGAATTCGAACGGGGAGTGCATTATGGGAACGCTGATTTACGGACCGCAGGATGTGGAGTTCGACGACCGGCTTCTGACTCACCTCGAGATCGTGATCGTCAACAAATTCCGTCGCCGGGAGTCGTTCCTGATGTCCTGGCTCGACGACCTGTCGGTCGGCAGCGGACGGTCGTCGATGTGGATGTCCGCCGAGGTTCCCGTGTACTTCAAGTACCTGGGATCACGCGTGCCGGCCATCAATCGCGACTGGCTGCGTCTTCTCGAGACGGAGGCCAACGGGCCGCGCGGTCTCATCGTGCTCGACGAGGACGGCTCGCCCGCCCATGCGGGACGCGCCGGTCAGCAGCGTCCGGATCGCGACGCGCACCCCGTCCGCAAGATCGCGTAGAGGTCGGAAGAGCGCGCAGGCCGCAAGACCGCATAAGCCGCAAGATCGGGTAGGCCGCAAGATCGCGTGGGCCGGACGAGCGCAGCGCGCAGGATCGCCTACGCGCCCCACGATTCCTTGCGGTAGTCGTCGCCCCTGCCGCTGAGCTGCAGGCCGAGGCCGGAGCGGCTCTGGTCAGGCACGAGGCATCCGCCGACGAGTTCCGGCACGCCGTCGAAGAGCATCGACTCGATGAGCGTGTGGTCGTGGAAGTACTCGACGTGCACGGCGGGCTCTGCGGCAGCGGCCAGTGTGGCGTGCAGTGCAGGCGCGCAGTGTGCGCTGAGCGGCACACTCCAGGCCACGCATTGCTGCGCGGCGTTCAGGAATCCCGTGACGCCGCCGCACCGGGTGGCGTCGGCCTGCAGCGTGTCCACGGCGCCCGCGGTGAGCAGCATGCGGAAGTCGGCGGGCACGTACCCATACTCACCTGCTGCGATCTGCATGCCTGCCGGTCCCCTGTCCCTGATGAGCCGCAAACCGTCGAGATCGTCGCTGGAGACCGGCTCCTCGAACCACGTCACGCCCGCCTCGGCCGAGAACCGGGCGGCCATGCCGAGCGCCTGCTTGCGGCTGTAGGCCCCGTTCGCGTCGACGAAGAGCTGCACCTCGTCGCCGATCGCGGCTCGCGCGGCGCGCACGCGGCCGGGGTCGGCGGCGGCATCCGTACCGATCTTCATCTTCACGGCACGGATGCCCCGCTCGGCCCACCCGGAGAGCTGCTGCTCCAGCTGTTCGTCGCTGTAGCTCGTGAAGCCGCCGCTGCCGTAGACCATGATGCGGTCGCGACCGGCTCCGAGCAGGCCGAGCAGCGACACGTCGAGGAGCTTCGCCTTCAGGTCGTGCAGCGCGACGTCGACGGCGGAGATCGCGCTGGCGGCGATGCCGCGCCAGCCGATGTTGCGCACTGCTCGCGCCATGTTCCAGAACGCCTGGGTGGTCGCGAACGCGTCGCATCCGGTCAGCGCAGGAGCGAGCACATCCTTCACGAGGCCCAGAGCGGTGGATGACGTGTACGCATACCCCAGGCCGGTGCGGCCGCCCGCGTCGACCTCGACGACCAGCACCGTGGTGGAATCCCACTCGGCCGTGCCGTCGGACTCGCGCACCGGCTCGCCGTCGAACGTCGTCGGAACGACGTAGACGGCCGCTCTGACCGCCCGGATGGCGGTGTCGGCGGACGCGGCCACCGTCATCCCTTCGAGTCGTCGCGCCCGATGTGCAGGGCGCCCTTGACGCGCTCGATGCCTTCCGTGGCCAGCGCGGTCGCCGAATCCTTGATGACGTCGAGCTCGAACGGGTCGCCCTGCAGCAGCGCGATTCCGGTGTTCTTCGCGTACTGCTTCGTGATCTGCGGCGGCAGCGGCGGGATGTTGCGGCTCACGATCGCGTCGATCACCGTCACTCCGTCGAACGCGAGGGCCGTCTTGATCGCCTCCGAAGCCTCGTCGTCGCTCTCGACCCGGATGCCCTGGAAGCCCAGCAGCCGCGCGTAGCCGGCGTAGTCGATGGACTCGACGTCCTGCGCCGTGCGCCACACCGGATTCGCGTCCTCGGTGCGCATCTCCCAGGAGACCTGCCCGAGGTCGTTGTTGTGCATGATCATCACGACGAACTGCTTGTTCGGGAACCGGTTGAGATACTTCTTCACGGTGATGAGCTCGTTCATGCCGAGCATCTGGAACGCGCCGTCGCCGATCGTGCAGATGACGGGACGGTCCGGGTAGGCGAACTTCGCCGCGGTCGCGTACGGCATGGCGGCCAGCATGGTCGCGAGCCGGCCGGAGAGGTCCCCGCGCATGCCACGCCGGAAGCGCAGGTGATGCGCGTACCAGTCCGCGGTGGTGCCGGCATCCGCCGTGACGATCACGTTGTCGGGCAACTGCTTGTTCAGCTCGAAGTAGAACCGGCGAGGGTTGGCGCCGTCGTCGTATCCGGCCATGGCCTCGGCCTCTTCCTCACGCTCCCAGCCCTCCATCTCGTCGATGATCTTGCGCTGCCACGACAGGTCGTCCTTCGCCTTCAGCATCGGGATGAGCGCCTCGAGCGTCGCCTTCACGTCGCCCCACAGGTTCACCTCAGTCGGGTAGCGGATGCCCATCTGCTCCGGCTTGAGGTCCACCTGGATGGCCCTCGCCGATCCGGTCTCCGGCAGGAACTCGCCGTACGGATAGTTGGTGCCGAGCATGAGCAACGTGTCGCAGTCGTGGATCTGGTGCAGGCTCGGCAGCGACCCGAGCAGTCCCACCTGCTGCGTGTGAAACGGCACGTTCGCGGGGATGACGTCTTTGCCGCGCAGCGCGGTGATGATGCCCGCTCCGGTCAGCTCCGCCGCGCGCAGCACCTCGTCCGTCGCGCCCTGGGCACCGGCTCCGACGAGGAACGTGACGCGCTCGCCCGCGTTCAGGATCTCTGCCGCCTTTCGCAGCTCGTGCTCAGGCGGCGTGATCGCCGTGGATGCCGGCACGCGGCTCGCCCTCGCCACCCAGTGCGCTGCGGGCGGGGTGACGGCCTTCATCGACTGCACGTCGTGCGGCAGCACGATGACGGCCGGTTGCAGCCTCGCCTTCGCGGTGCGGAACGCCGTGTCGACGACGGCCTCCACCTGGGCGGGACTCACCACGGTCTGCACGTAGCAGGCGACGTCTTGGAAGGCGCGCTCGAGATTGCTCTCCTGCTGCGTGAACGTGCCGAGCGAGTCCAGCCCCTGCTGGCCGACGATCGCGACGACGGGCTGGTTGTCCATGCGCGCGTCGTAGAGGCCGTTGATCATGTGGAACCCGCCGGGGCTCGACGTGGCGACGCACACCCCCACCTTGCCGGTGAACTTGGCGTACGCCGTGGCCATCAGCGCGCAAATCTCCTCATGGGTCGGCCTGATGTACTCGATGCCCTCGCCGTCGCGCTCGGCGTCGGCAAGCGCACCGTCGAAGGCGCCGATCCCGTCACCCGGGAACCCGAACACCTGGGTCACACCCCAGTCCTTCAGTCGCTCGATGACCACGTCGCTGACTGTCTTAGGCATCCTTCTTCCTCCTTCGTCTTCACTGCCGGCCGCTCGCACGGACCGAGGGTTGAGCCCTACCGAGGGTTGAGCCCGTCGAAACCCGACCACCACCCGCCCCGGTCTCGACAAGCTCAACCGGCGGTGCAGGCTCAACCGGCGGTGCGAGCTCAACCGGCGGTAGGGGCGGCGCAACTACAGCGGTCAACGCCCGCCGCCCTTGGCGATGCGGTCGGCAGCCCTGGCCGCGATCGCCATGATCGTGAGCGCCGGGTTCGCGCTGCCCTGGGTCGGGAGCACGCTGCCGTCGGTGATGTACAGGTTCGGCACGGCGAAGGTGCGGCAGTCGCCATCCACCACACCGTGCTCCTCGTCCTCGGCCATGCGCGCACCACCCACCAGGTGCGCGTAGCGCTTGATGGTGATCACCTCGTCGGCGCCCGCCGCAGTGAGGATGGTCTCCATCACCTTCGTCGCCGCGTCGATCAGCTGCCGGTCGTTGTCGCACTGGCTGTACGAGAAGTGCGCGATCGGCATGCCGTGCCTGTCCTTCTCGTCCGAGAGCGTGACCCGGTTGTCCGGCTGCGGCAGGAACTCGCACAGGGCGCCGAAACAGGCCCAGTGCACGTAGTCGCTCATGTAGTTGCGGAACTCCGCGCCCCAGTACCCCTGTGCCATGACGTGCTCGGCCCACGTGATCGGCAGCGGCGACACCGTCTGGATCGAGAAGCCGCGCTTGTACGACTTCGACGGATCCGTCTCGTAGAACTGCTCGGTGCTCACCTCGGGTGGCGGCGCCTTGTACATGCGGATCTCCTGATCGAACCGCCCCGCCGTCTGCGGCGCGCCCTGCACCATCAGGTAGCGCCCGACCTGGTCGAAGTCGTTGCACAGGCCGTCGGGAAAGCGGGCGGATGCCGAGTTGAGCAGCAGACGAGGCGTCTCGATCGAGTACCCGGCCACGATCACCACGGATGCCTTCTGGAACCGCTCGCGCCCGTCGCGCACATACCGCACCCCCGTCGCGCGGCCGCTGAACGCATCCACCTCGATGCCGGTCACCATGCTGTCCGGACGCACCTCTGCGCCGTGCTCGAGCGCATCCGGGATGTGCGTGATGAGCGGCGACGCCTTGGCGTTCACCTTGCAGCCCTGAAGACAGAAGCCGCGGTAGATGCAGTGCGGCCGATGACCGAACCGCCCGTTAGCGATGGCGACGGGTCCGACCTTCGCCTGGATGCCCGCGCGCTCGGCACCGCGCAGGAACACCTCGCCGTTGCCACCCACCGGGTGCGGCCGATACGGGTAGCTGTGCGGGTCGCCCCACGGCCAGTCCTCGCCGGAGACCGGCAGCTCACCCTCGATCTGCTCGTAATAGGAGCGGAGATCGGCGTAGTCGATGGGCCAGTCGGCCCCGACCCCGTCGAGGGTCTGCGTGTGGAAGTCGCTCGGGTGGAACCGCGGCGTGTACCCGGCGTAGTGGACCATGGATCCGCCCACGCCGCGTCCGGAGTTGTTGGAGCCGAGCGGTACAGGGTCGCTGCCACCGATCTCACGCGGTTCCGTCCAGTACAGCTGGTGGGATGCCGCCTCGTCGCTCACCCAGTCGTCCTCTGGGTCCCAGAACGGGCCGGCATCCAGCGCCGCCACCCGCCAGCCCCGCCGCGCCAGCCGTTGCAGCATGGTGGCGCCGCCCGCGCCGCATCCGACGATGACGGCATCCAACTCGTCCGAGTCGTCGAAGTGACGCATCTGGTGACGCAGCCTGTCGTCGACCGCGCCGCGCGACGTGAGCAGCCATGCCGACTCGTTGCGCTCGCGCACCGTCATGACGTCTTCCCCTCCGACGTCTCGCCGCTCGAGCCGTTGGACGTCTCACCGCTCGAACCGTTCGAACCCTGGCTACTCGAACCGCTCGACGCGCTCGATGCCTGGCCGCTCGAGCCGCTCGACGCGTCTCGCTCGCTGCGCGAATCGGCGTCGGAGGACGAGCCGGAGTTGCCGCGGTCTCCGCGGGACGACGACGGTGCGCGCCCGCCCTGCCCGGTCGTGTGGCGTGCGTTGTTGTGCGCCTCGCGATCCGGCCCCGGTCGCCGAAGCGGGTCGTCGTGCGGGCGCGCATCCGGAACCTCGTACGGCTCGCGCTTGTCGATGCCGATCGCCTTGTATCCCCGCGGGTACGCGGGCCCGCCGAAGCCGATCTCGTTCCACACGGCCGGATGCGAGTAGAACGCCGTCGCGGCGTACCGCGTCCACAGGCTCCACACCTGGGCGGGAGGCAGGTCGTGCCAGCGGTCCTCGCCCCACGTGCGCACGGTCTCCAGCAGATCGCGCTGGTCGTCCACTTCGCACTCGGCGAAGTCGTGACCGAACCTGTCGTGAGCGTCGGCGTTGAGCGCGGCGAGCGACGCCCGCCACGCCTCGGAGTCGCGAGGCATCGTGTCGTAGTGCCAGCCGTCGGTCTGGTTCTCGGCGAGGCGGGCATCCACCATGCGGGCCAGATCGACGGTCTCGTCGCCCAGCTCGGCGCGCTGACCGACCAGCCGGTCGAGCAGGCACTTGGCCGTCGCCTCCTCGACCTGGCTGAAGAAGCGCACGGCCGGCTGACCGTGCAGGCGCTCGTGCACGGCGGAGCGCGTCGCGGTGTCCCAGTGCTTCTCATGCGCCATCACGTCGAAGCCCGGAAAACGGCCCCCGCCGTCCTCTCGCGCGAGCGGGAGCGTCGTGCTCGGCCGGTACTTCTTGGCCGACGGATTCCTGCTCACCGCTCCCTCCGCAGCAGCGCGGCGAGCAATCCCATGCCGCCGACCAGCGTGACGAGCAACGGCGCCAGTAGCGGCGGCCCCATCTCCATGTTGTAGCGGAAGTTCTTCCAGCCACCCGGCTTCTGGCGGATGCCCCTGGCGTGCAGCCACACACCTTGCAGGCCGTTGGCGAGGATGATGGCGGCCGCGACCGGGAGCGCCGTCTTCGCCATGCGCTTGCTCGCGAAACCGGCGACGCCCGCCACCACTCCGACGGGGCCCGCCGCGATGGGCGCCCACATCCATTTGTTGCCGAAGCTCGCCTTGTCGTGCTCGAAGAAGATCTCGGCCGTCGTCACTGCCGCCCCAACGGCGGTGAGTGCCGACATGCTGCGCTCGAACCGGCCGTGCTCCACGTCTCGAAGCAGACGGTCGATGCCGTACACGGCCTCGGCTGCAGGCGTACGGGATTTCAGCCTTCGCGCCTGCAGTCCCGACCTGATCGACGACGGCAGAATGCTCTTCGGAAGGTTCTTCGGGCGGGTCACGTGCGGCATTCTGGGCACGGTCCGCTCCGTGCGTCGAGTGGTTGCGTGATCCCCGTGCGAGTTGTATCGCAGGGGGCCGGGATGCGCCGGATCAGTCGGCGGGGCCCCCGGAGACCGTGTCCTCCTGCGTCTCGGCATCCGTCGACGGCCTCGGCCGCTCCGACTCGTCCACCTCGTCGGCCGCGCGGTTCTCGCCGGCCGTGCTCGTGGTGGCCGGGATGTTCGATTCCGCACCGTTCGCGGTGTTAGCGGTGTTGCTCGCATCCTCCGCCAGGTCGCTGTCACCGGCAGGATCGCGGGCACCGACACCCGGATCCTGGTCGGGCAGCGGCGCGTCTTCCAGCGGTTCGGTGCGGATGTCGGGGTCGGGCTGTCCGTTCGTGTCGCTCATGTTCTTCTCCTCGTCGTCTCGTCTTCGTCGTCTCGTCCGGTCGTCTCGTTCGGTCGTCCCGTTCGCGGGTGTGCGCATCGCGGGGCGTGCCATCGGCGGGAACCCTGCGCTGCCTGTCGAGTCAAGCCGCCTGCGTGCGGCGGGCCCAGCGGTTGAATGCCGGGCACGTGGCGCTCATACTGCACGCCTCGCTGCACGCCTCCGCCCCCTTAGCCCCTATCCTCGACGGCGGCCTGGCTTCGAGCCCGAGCTTGTGTAGGAGCCGATCCGGGCTGTCACAACCCCTTCTGGACCCAACCGGAGTCGTGTTGGGTTGGCCTGATCGCACCAGAACGAGGAGGAAGCATGTCGGCTGCAATGGGCCCCACCGCACAAGACAGCGACGTACCCGGATCGGAGTTCACGCCGCGGGCGGCCATCGTGACAGGATCCGATTCCGGAATCGGAAAGGCGACGGCCATCGCGCTGGCCAGAGCGGGAATGGATGTCGGCATCACCTACCACTCGGATGCCGACGGAGCCGAGGACACGGCGCGTCTCGTCAGAGAGCTGGGCCGATCGGCGGAGGTGGCCAGGCTCGACACGACGGAGGCGCCGGGGTGCGGCGACATCGTCGACGACCTGGCCGACCGGCTCGGCGGTCTCGACGTGTTCGTGAACAACGCGGGGATCAACGGCGGACCGGGCTTCTTCGACACCGACTGGGACACCTGGCGCACCACGGTGCTCGCCGACCTCGACGGAGCGTTCGTGTGCATCCAGCGCGCCGCCCGCCGCATGGTGGATGCCGGACACGGCGGACGCCTCATCGCGGTCACGAGCGTGCACGAACATCAGCCCCTCGCCGGCTTCGCCGCGTACGACGCCGCCAAGCACGGCCTGGGCGGCCTCATGAAGACCATCGCGATCGAGCTCGGCCACTACGGCATCACGTCGAACTCGGTGGCGCCGGGAGAGATCTCCACCCCGATGAACAACGCGACAGACGTGGATGCTCGCGACACCCACCGTGCCGGCATCCCGCTCGGCCGTCCTGGCGACGCGCGAGAGGTGGCAGCGGTGATCGCGTTCCTCGCCTCGCCTGCCGCCTCGTACGTGACGGGCGTCTCGTGGGTGGTCGATGGCGGGATGCTCCAGATGGGCAGCCAAGCAGGTGCCGTCATCGAGGCCGACGACTGGCGCACTCCCCGTCGAGCCGATTGAACACTGTCGAGCGGCTGAGCACGATCGAGCCGCCTCAACACCTCCGTCGCACCGCCCGGACAAGCGTGCTCGGAAGCTTCACGGATGCCGTCGCGCACGGCGCGTCGCGCCTCCCGGCGGCGAACCGAATCACAGCCGGAGCACTTCTGGCAAGGGGTACCCGACAGCCTTCGTCGCTGCCATGGTTACTCGCATGGTTGCTCTAGCTGTAATCCTGCTGATAGTCGGTCTGATCCTGCTGTTCCTCGGGATCTTCGTGAAAGTGGCGAGCTTCTTGCTCTGGATCGGGATCATCGTCTTGATCATCGCGATCATCCTGGGTCTCGTCAGATTCCTGCGAAGAAGCGTCTGACTCTTCGGAAGGCCGGCGGCACGCAAGGTCTCGTGCCGCTGGCCTTCCGCGTCCAGGCGACCCGGGTCACGGGCGAGAACGACCCGCGCGAAACCCGCGCGCACCACGGAGCCGTGCGGGCAGTGACTCGCGGCTGCCTCCGCGCGATGCCGACCAGAGGTGAGATGTGCAACCCCTACAGACCCATGCGACGGCCACGTTAGCTGGACGCATGAACCATGAGGACCAGCCGGGCCCGCTGCCGAAACCGACAGCAGGGTGCAACCCCGGCGAGGCCGCCGTCCACGTCGCACTGCAGCGCATCGGGGCCAACCGGTGGTGCGTCGTCGACACCCGGTACCCGTCGAACGACGCGCGCTGCCTCATCGGCTATGTCGAGCGCATCGACGACGTCTACCACGCCATCCGCATCGACTCGGCTCCGATGGTCTCCTTCGACGAGACCGACCTGAATGCTGTGCCGCGCGATCTGGACCCCTCCGCGCACGCCGGGTTCCCGCCGCCGGCAAGCTGATCCCCGCCGCGCCCACGATCGGCGCCACCGTCCCCAGCCGCGGCGACGCGAGCATCGGATGTCAGGCTGACGCGCCGAGGCGCCGAGCAGCGTTACGTCGAGTGACCCTCGTGACACGGCCCAGGCACGCGATGATTACGGTTGAAGTGAGGCATCCCCCACTTCCCTCCGCCACGCGACGCCCCACGAAGACGCGAGCGCGGAGCCCACAGCAAAGGAATCCGTCATGAGCCCGTCAGCGCGCCGCGGCGTCGACTCTCCCCTGGCCAGGTCCGTCACCCGTCGCACCGTGCTGGGCGCTGCGGCACTCACGCCCGTCGCGGCCTTTCTCGCCGCCTGTTCCGCGTCCGGCTCGGAATCGTCGGGCACGGCATCCGCCAAGCTCACGAACCAGCTCAACATCTACACCTGGCCCGACTACTTCTCGAAGGCCGATCTGAGCGCCTACGCGAAGAAGTACGGCGTGACGCCGAAGATCTCCACGTACACCGACAACAACACGCTGTACACGAAGTTGAACTCGGCGGGCGGCGCTGGCTACGACATCGTCGTGCCGTCATCCAGCTGGATCAAGCAGATCTCCGACAAGGGCCTGCTCGAGGAGCTCGACCACGATCGCCTCGATCTGAAGAACCTCGACCAGTCGCTGCTGAACCGCAACTACGACCCCCACAACAAGTACTCGATCCCGAAGGACTGGGGTCTGCTCGGCGTGGTGTACGACCCGGATGCGACCGGCGGCGAGATCAAGACGTGGCAGGACTTCTTCGACGCGGGCGCGAAGCCTGGCGTGAGCGGACGCATCCGCATGACGAGCGCGGCCGAGGAGACCGTCGGGCCTGCGCTGTGGATCCAGGGCAAGGACTGGAACACCAAGAAGGTCAGCGACATCGAGGGCACCGCAGACTTTCTCACCGGGTTCGCGAAGCATGTCAAGACGTTCTCGGCGTTCGACGCCAACGCCATGGCCAGCGGCGCCATCGTGATGGCGCAGGCGAACCAGGCGTACGCGCGCAACGCCATCCTGCTGAACCCGAAGCTCAAGTGGGTCGTCCCCGGTCCCACGAGCGAGCTGTGGGTGGACAGCTTCTCCATCGCGAAGGGCGCCCCCGACGTGGATCGCGCGTACCAGTTCCTGCAGTATCAGCTGACGCCATCCGTGCAGGTGAACGAGACCGTGTACCTGGGCTACCCGGCGTCGCTGAACGGGCTCAAGGGCAAGCTGCCGTCGAGTGTGAAGCAGTCGGAGCTCATCTTCGGCGGCCCGGACCTGGACTTCGACAAGCTCTCCAGCTTCATCGTGAACCCCGACACGTATCCCACGTTCCAGGACATCCAGAACAAGGTGCAGGCCGCCGCGGGCGCGTAGCTCGCGCGGGCGCCTCGTCTGCGTGCCTGAAACAGCAGATGTGACCCGAAACAGCAGAAGTTCTGCTGTTTTCGATGCGAGAGCGCGATCACTGCTGTTCTCGTACCAGCATGTTCATAGACGGGAGCGGAGGGCGGATGAGACGCAACACGGGCGACCACGTGCTGGCGGCCATCCCGCTGGCGTGGCTCGCCGTGCTGTTCCTCGTGCCGCTCGGCTTCACGCTCGTCTACTCGTTCGGCACGAGCGGGTTCGGCTCGGTCACGCTCGGCTTCTCGTTCGCCAATTACGCCCAGGCGCTCGGTCCTCTGTACCTGGAGACGTTCCTGCGCACGCTCGCGTTCGCGGTCGGGTCGAGCATCGCCTGCCTCGTGTTCGCGTACCCGATCGCCTACGCGATCGCCCGGCGCAGCGGCAGGTTCAAGGTGGTGGCGTTCGCGCTCATGCTCGTGCCCTACCTCGCGAGCCTGCTCATCCGCGTGATGTCCTGGCAGATCCTGCTCGCACAGGGCGGGCCGCTGGAACGGATGCTCCGCAGCATCGGCCTGCTCCACTCGCCGCTCACGATCCTCGACTCGCTTCCCGCCGTGGTCGTCGGCACCATAGCGGTCTACCTCCCGATCGCCGTCATCGCGCTCGCTGTCGTGCTCGACCGCATCCCTCAGGAGGTGATCGAGGCGAGCCGCGACCTCGGCGCGTCGGACTCGGCGACATTCTGGACCGTCATCCTGCCGCTCAGCCGGCCGGGCATCGCCACCGCGGCACTGCTGACGGCCGTCCCGATGCTGGGCGAGCTCGTCATCCCCGTGCTGCTCGGCGGCAACAAGGGCCTGTTCCTGGCGCAGGCGATCTCGGCTCAGTACGTGCAGTCGCAGAATTACGCCCTGGGCTCGGCGATGGTCGTGCTGCTCGTGCTCGCCATCGCCGTGATCGTCGCGCTGCTGGTGCGGCTCACCCGCGGGTTCGAGGCAACCGACGACGCACCGAGACGCCGGGCGCGAGCGAAGCGGGTGGAAGGATGACCGCGCCCGCGCTGCTGCGCGAGTCGGCGCATCCGCCCGTCGGCTCGCGCGGTCCGCGGCTGGCGACCGGCATCGCGCTCTGGGTGTGGTTCGGCGTGGCGCTGGTGTTCCTCTTCGCGCCGATCGCGACGGCCGTCGTGTACTCGTTCAACAAGGGCGTCGGCGGAAAGCAGACCTCCGCGTTCACCGGGTTCTCGTGGGACTGGTACACGCAGGCGTTCAGCGACAGCACCATCCGACAGGCCACAGGGACGAGCCTGATCGTCGCGTTCTGGGCCGCCATCATCGCCGTGCTGATCGGCACGGTGCTGGGCTTCGAGCTGGCACGCAACCCGAACCGCGCGGTGCGTCGCGTGCTCGCCGCGCTCACGTACATCCTGCTGATCGTGCCCGACACCGTGCTCGGCGTCTCGCTGCTGCTCTTCTACACCGAGACCCGCATACCGCTGAGCACGTTCACCTTGATCGCGGCACTCACGCCGCCGAGCATCTCCGTCGTCGCCTTCGTCATCAGAGCACGCGTGCTCACGCTCGACCGCGGTGTGGAGGATGCCGCCGCCGACCTGGGCGCTTCGCGGCTCACGACCCTGCGCCTCGTGGTACTCCCCCAGCTCGGGCCGGCCATCGGTGCTGCCGCGCTCATCGCCTACACCTTCGCGTTCGACAACGTCGTGATCGCGAACTTCCTCTCGACACCTACCGTGAACGTTCTCACCGTCTACCTCTACGGAACGCTGCAGTACGGGCCCACGCCCGCGGTCTACGCGACGGCGACGATCATCTTCGCCGCCACCATCGTGGTGCTCGCGTGCGCGGCGCTGCTCTTGAGGACGACGATGCGGCTGCGCGGATCCCGTCGGCTCCTCGGCACCGAGGCGGCATCGGCCGATCGGGGGGCGGTGGCGTGAAGACGAGCAGTCCCAGGAAGAGGAGCCGCCTCGGAAAAACGGGCAGCCCCTGGGACGACGAGCACGCGGGCGAGACGAGCCACCAGGGGACGACCGGCCGTCAGGAAGAGCCGAGACGATGACGAACTGGAACCCCCTCGGCAGCGTGCCGCCCTACCCCGCCGACCGTTATGCCGGCCTCGCCGACCGCATCGGCGGCATCCTCGGCACGTCAGCCGACGTCGTGCTCCTGCAAGGGGAGGCCATCGTGGCGCTGGAGGCGGTCGCCGCTTCGGTCGCGGCTCCCGGACGCACCGCGCTCGTGCTCGTCACGAGCCCGTACGGCGAGACGGTCGCGGGATGGCTGGAGGCGCACGGCGCCCGCGTGCGGACGCTGCGCACCGATGGCATCCAGCACATCGCGGCCGAAGCCCTCGAAGCCGAGTTGCACAGCGAACCGGCCGAGGTCGTCTACGTCACGCACGGCGAGGCCGCCACCGGCATCGTCAATCCGCTGAAGGAGCTGTCGGCCGTCGCCCGCGCACACGGCGCTCTGGTGATCGTGGATGCCGTCGCCTCGGTCGGAGGGCATCCGCTGGCGGTCGACGACTGGGGCATCGACATCGCGGTCGTCGGGGCGCAGAAGTCACTGGCCGGGCCATCGTCTCTCTCGGCCGTCTCCGTGTCGCCGAGAGCCTGGGATGCGCTCGAGTCGGCGTCCGCGTCGCGGGCGTCGGCGCCGGCATCCGTGCTCTCGCTGCTCGATCTCAAGCACGACTGGCTGGATGCCGGACGGGGCGTCCTGCCAGGCATGCCGGACCCGCTCTCGTTCTGGGCGTTCGACGCCGCCGTGGACGCCGTGCTGGCCGAGGGGGTGGATGCCGTCATCCAGCGGCACGCGCGCGCCTCATCTCTCGCGCGGTCAGCGGTGCGGGCCCTGGTGTCGGCCATCGACGGCGCGGAGCCTGCTCCCGCGACGGATGCCGCGGCGTCCACGCTGGTCACGCTCGCGCCGGTGCCCGGGGGCGTCGATGAGAGCCGGCTGCTGGCCGCCACCGCACGGCTCGACGGCACGCTGTCGTCGGCTCACGGCGCGGCAGCGGGACGGTTCGTGCGCATCAATCACACCGGTGCTCGGGCGAACGCCGCAGCGGTCGCCACCTCGGTGCTCGCGTACGGCATCGCGCTGCGCTCGCTGGGCGTGCCGGCCGACCTGAATGCGGCCGCCGAAGCACTCGCCTGCTGAGGGGCGCAGGGTGGGCGGTCACTGCGCATCGACACGTGCCTTGAAGCGCAAGCTGCCGACGACTCAGCCGGCGCACTATGCAGTCGCCTACGACTCAGTCGGCCGAAGCGGCCCGCCGATGACTCAGCCGGCGTATGTGGGGAGCACGCGGCCGCGCACCCCGGGCCGCGCAGCGAACACCGCCCCAGCGCCCGGCTCTTCCCCGTCGGCGATGCCCTCCCGCGACGTCGTGATGTAGAGCACGTCGAGATCCGGTCCGCCGAACGCTACCGCGGACGTATTGCTCACTCCCGGCACGGTGATCACGTCGACGAGGTACCCGTCGCGGTCGTAGTGGTGCACCTTGCCGCCCGACCACAGCGCGGTCCAGATGCCGCCCTCCTCGTCGATGGTCATGCCGTCCGGCGAGCCCTGCGACCGGTCGATCTCGGCGAAGTGCCGCCGGTTCGAGAACTCGCCGCTGGCACCGTCGTAGTCGAAGACGTCGATGCACTGGGTGGGGGTGTCGTTGTAGTACGCCGTCGCTCCGTCTGCACTCCACTGCAGGCCGTTGGAGATGGTCACATCGCCGAACGCCACGCTCGTCGCGCCGTCGGGTTCCAGCCGGAACAACGTGCCTGCCCCCGGCGTCTCGTCGTAGGCCATGGTGCCGCAGTAGAAGCGCCCCTGCGGGTCGCAGCCGCCGTCGTTCATGCGGATGCCGGCATCCGTCACGACGTCGGGCACCTCCCGCTCGAGCACGAAATCGCGATCGAACAGGCTGAAGCCGTGCTCCGTGGCGACGACGAAGCCGCCTGCCGATCGCGGACGCAACGCGGCCGCCACCTTGCCGACGTGGTAGCGGGCGACGGCATCCGAATCCACCCGCCCCACGCTCGGGTCGCGCAGGTCGAGCACCTCGCCGCGTGGGATGTCCACGATCAGCAGCCGTCCCTGGTCGGAGTCCCAGATCGGGCCCTCGCCGTGTTGCGCGATACGTTCGGTGACCTGCTCGGCGTCCATGCCAGCACGGTACCCCGCCCCCGAGTGCTCGGCCGGGGGTTGCGGTCGTGGATTGCGTCGCCCATGTGCGGCCCATCGAGGCGAGCGCCATGCCGTAGCGTTTGGCGATAGTGGGGACGCGGTCGAACGCGATCGCGCGAGTCGCGGCGAGGGGAAGCTCATGGCGGGAGCAGGTCACACGTTCAGCAAGGGGTTCTCGACCAACGAGGACTTCGACTTCGAGGTTCGCAATGTGCTCGGCGCCGCGTATTCCGGCGCGGCCGACGTGGGCGAAGTGCTGGCCGCGATCGACGACGTGAAGCCGAACGACGATCGCGGCTGGTTCAAAGCGTGGGCGGAGCTGGGCGACCGGGTCGACGGCATAGCGGATGCCTGCGACGAGCGGCATCACACGACCAGCGCCGCAGAGGCGCGGTTGCGGGCATCCATGTACTACGCGGTCGCCGTGAACGCCGCATCCGCACTGGACTCCACGGACGAGCTCGCGGATGTCTTCCACAAGCACCGCACGGCATGGGATGCCTTCGTGGACTCGACGACGAGGGCGAGCGTCGAGCGCGTGTCCATCCCGTACGAGCAGACGACGCTGCCCGGGTACGTGTTCCGGCCGCGCGGCGCATCCGGTGCGCTGCCGCTGCTCATCGGAACCAACGGAAGCGACGGGTCGCTCACCGCCATGTGGGCCACGTGCGTGTTCGGAGCGTTGCAGCGCGGCTACGCGGTGCTCGTCTACGACGGGCCGGGGCAGCAGTCGATGCTCTTCGATCGGGCCACGACGTTCCGGCCGGACTGGGAGGCGGTGCTCACCCCCGTGCTGGACTTCGCGCTCGGCCTCGAGGGGGTCGACCGGAAGCGCGTCGCTGCGTACGGCATCAGCCAGGCCGGCTACTGGGTGTCGCGGGCGCTCGCGTTCGAGCACCGCTTCGCGGCGGCGATCGTCGATCCGGGCGTGGTCGACGTGTCCACGTCGTGGACGAGCCATCTGCCGAAGAGCCTCATCGAGCTGCTCGACAAGGGCGAGGACGCGAAGTTCGACCGTGACATGGAGTTCGGACTCAAGTTCCAGAAAGATGCCGCGAGGCAGTGGGCGTTCCGCGCCAGGCCGTACGGTCCGCTCGGCTACGCCGAGACACTGGCGGAGGTGCGCAAGTACACCGTGGCGGATGTCGCCTCGCGCATCACGACGCCGCTTCTGATCACCTCGCCCGAGCGGGAGCAGTTCTGGCCCGGGCAATCCGAGCAGCTTGCGGAGCTCACGAAATCCGTGTCGACTCTCGTGCCGTTCACGGCGGCCGAGGGCGCGGACTTCCACTGCCAGCCGCTGGCGCGATCGCTGACGGATCAGCGCATGTTCGACTGGCTCGACGAGAAGCTGGAGGTGCAGTCATGAGAATCGTCGTCATCGGGGCCACCGGTCACGTCGGCGGATACCTCGTCCCCCGCCTTGTTCGCGCGGGACACGAGGTGATCGCCCTGAGCCGCGGGCAGCGCGATCCGTACCGCGCCGACGACGCGTGGGCATCCGTGGAGCGGATCGATGTGGACAGGCAAACCGAGGATGCCGCTGGCACGTTCGGAAAGCGCATCGCCGACCTGAATCCCGACGTAGTAGTCGACATGATCTGCTTCACCCGGGCGTCCGCGGAGCAGCTGGTCGACGCCGTCCGGGGACGGGTGCGGATGCTCGTCACCTGCGGGTCGATCTGGTCACGGGGCATCCTCACGGAGGTGCCGGGAACGGAAGAGTCGCCGCTGAACGGCTGGGGCGAGTACGGCACCGGCAAAGCCGAGCTCGAGGCGTATCTGATCGAGCAGTCGTCGGCGCCGGACGGTGTGCCCGCCGTCGTCATCGACCCCGGGCACATCTCGGGACCGGGCTGGCACGTGATCAACCCGGCAGGCAACCTGGATCCCGTCGTGTGGGAGCGACTCGCGTTCGGCGAGGAGGTCGTGCTGCCCGACGAGGGACTCGGCATGCTGCACCATGTGCACGCGGACGACGTCGCGCAGCTGTTCCAGCTGGCCATCGAGCATCCCGAGGATGCCGTGGGCAACGCGTTCTTCGCCGTCTCCGCCCGAGCGCTCACGCTGCGGGGCTTCGCCGAGACCGCGGCCGGGTGGTTCGGCCAGGAGGCGCACCTCGCCTATATACCCCTCTCGGAATACGCTTCGGCCGTTGGCGAGCGACACGCGGAGACGACGACCGAGCACGTGGCGCGGAGCCATGCGATGAGCATCGAGAAGGCGACCAGGATGCTGGGCTACCGTCCCGCCTATTCGTCCCTGGAGGCGACGCGCGAGGCGGTCGAGTGGCTCAACGATAACGAGGTGTTCTCGCGGCGACTCCCGTTCGCCTGATTCGCTGCGCGAGTCCGTCCGCTCCCGTCCGGTCGGTCTCTCCCGCACTTTTCACGATTCGCCGTATGGATATCGCGATGACCTTACGGTGAATCCTCAAAAGTGCGGCCTGGCGTGACGCGATGTTCGCGCAAGGGAGGTCGCCGCGCGGCTGCGATCAGCAGCGCAAGGACGCATCTTCGAGGTCCTCCCAAGTCGGATACGACGACTGCGCGCCGAACCTCTGCACCGCAAAGGTTCCCGCGATGACGCCGAATTCCACCGCCTCACGAATCGAGGCCCCACGGGCGAGCTGCGATGCCATTGCGCCGACGAAGGCATCGCCGGCGCCTGTCGTGTCCACCACCTCGGCGACAGGCGGCGCGACCGCATGTCCCTGCGAGTGGGCGTCGGCCCAGTACGCACCGTACGGACCGATGGTGATCACGACCGACCTGGTCTTGGCCCGCAACTCCGCGACGGCCTTGCCCGCGGTCTCGACATCGCGCACCTCCCAGCCGACGAGCGCGCTGGCCTCCGCTTCGTTGAGCACGAGCGGGTCGCATTCGCGAAGCAGTTCGGCCGGGATCTCGCGAAACGGCGCGAGATTCAGGATGACTCGCGCACCGGCCTGCGTCGCCGACGTGATCGACGCCTCGATGATCTCCGGCAGCACCTCCGCCTGCGCCACCATGATGGCCTGGTCCGCCTGGTCGGCGAGCGCAGCAACCGCTCGCTTCACGCGTTCGGCCGTCAAGGAGAAATTCGCGCCTGGCACGACCGTGATCGAGTTCTCACCGCTGTCGTACACCGACACGAGAGCCAACCCGGTGCGGCCTCGATCGATGATCTCGACGTTCGCGGTGTCGACGCCTTCCGAACGAAGCTCACGCAGCAGGAGCGCACCGTCCGCGTCGTCGCCGACCGACGCGACGAAACTCACGTTCCCGCGGAGGCGAGCGGCCGCCACGGCCTGATTCGCGCCTTTGCCTCCCGGTTGCAGCAGGAGGCTCTTGGCCAGGACGGTCTCACCGGGTGCCGGTGGTACGGCAACCCTGACGATGTAGTCCTGATTGGCCGAACCCACCACGATGATCCTCGCCGGCTGCTTCGAATCGGTCATTTCTCTCCGCTCGCGAGCGATAGACGCCCGAAGAATCGTTGCAGGATGAACATACTGATCGCCGGCACCAGCGACAGCAGGACTGCTCCGGCGAAGTTTCGTCCGAAGTCTGCGCCATGTTCGCCGAACGTGGAAGCGAGTGCCACAGGAGCGACCTGCAAATTGTTGTCGCTCACGATCAGCAGCGGCCATAAGTATGCCGTCCACTGGCCGAGGAAGATGAGAAGCGCCGAGTTCGTGAGCGCCGGGCCGCTCATGCGCGTGTACACCGTGAAGAGGATCCGCGGCTCCGACGCGCCGTCGAGCATCGCCGCCTCACGATACGACGTCGGGATCGCCAGGAAGTACTGGCGCAGGTTGAAGATCGCCAGGCCGTTGCCGATGCCGGGAAGGATGAGTCCGATCAGGGTGTTCCCGAGTCCCCAGTCCGTGAACTGCTGCGCAAGAGGGATCGCGATGGCCTCGAACGGCACCATGAAGCTGATCACGATGACGGCGAAGATGACGTTGCGCCCTCGGAACTGATAGACGGACAGCGGATAGGCGGCCATCACGGACACGACCAGGCCCAGGAGCACAGAGGCCAGGCACACCACCGCCGAGTTCAGCAGAGCGAGCCCGAAGCCGTTGTCGACGAACAGGCTGATGTAGTTCTCGAACGTGACATTCGATGGCACCAGCAGCGCCCAGCTCAACGGGGACATCGTGTTGACGATGTCTGCGCTGGGCCGGAACGAGCCGATGAAGACCCACACGGCCGGAAGGATGAAGACAGCGCCCAGCACGACCGAGATCGCCGTGAGAACAACGGTCACCGTCGACGCGCGCGCCCTCCCGGTCCTCGCTTCTCGCGTTGCCCTGACCGTGCCGCGACTCGTCGCCGTGGTCGTCATCGTGTGCTCCTCTCCTCGCGGAGCAGGCGGAACTGCAGCACCACGAACACGAGCATGATGACGGTCAGGATGACGACCTCCGCCGCTCCGAGGTTGCGGCTGCCGTACTCGTACGTCGTGCGATACGCGTTGAACATCAGAAGCGTCGTCGACCCCTGCGGGCCGCCGTCGGTAAGCAGTTGCACGGGAACGAACAGCACGAAGTTGGCCACGGTGTCGGCGACGAGAACGAACAAGAGCGGTCGTTTGAGCAGCGGGAT
>NZ_DASZVF010000049.1:0-1733 GCF_035547335.1 Humibacter sp.
CCCGAGTCGTTGCGCGGGAAGCGCCTGGTGTCGCTCGACCTGGCGGCGATGGTCGCGGGTGCGAAGTACCGCGGCGAGTTCGAGGAGCGGCTCAAGGCCGTCCTCGCCGAGATCAAGGACAGCGACGGGCAGGTCGTCACCTTCATCGACGAGCTGCACACCGTCGTCGGCGCCGGCTCGGCGGGCGAGGGCGCGATGGATGCCGGCAACATGCTCAAGCCGATGCTCGCGCGCGGTGAGCTGCGGCTGATCGGCGCGACCACGCTGGACGAGTACCGCGAGTCGATCGAGAAGGACCCGGCGCTCGAGCGCCGCTTCGCGCCGGTGATGGTGGGTGAGCCGTCGGTCGAGGACACCATCGCGATCCTGCGTGGCCTGAAGGGTCGCTACGAGGCCCACCACAAGGTCGAGATCACCGACGCGTCGCTCGTCGCGGCCGCGACGCTGTCCAACCGCTACATCACGTCGCGGTTCCTGCCCGACAAGGCGATCGACCTGATCGACGAGGCCGCGTCGCGGCTGCGGATGGAGATCGACTCGCGACCGGTCGAGATCGACGAGCTGCAGCGCGCCGTCGACCGGTTGCGCATGGAGGAGATGGCCCTCGAGCGCGAGGACGACGTTGCTTCGCGGGAGCGGCTGGAGAAGCTGCGCGCGGAGCTCGCGGACAAAAACGAGCAGCTCGCCGCCCTCAACGCACGGTGGGAGCGCGAGAAGACCGGCCTGAACCGGGTGGGTGACCTCAAGCAGCGCCTCGACGCGTTGCGCACCCAGGCCGAAGCCGCTCAGCGGGCAGGTGACCTCGAGACCGCGGGCCGGTTGCTCTACGGCGAGATCCCGGCGGCCGAGGCCGAGCTGGCGTCTGCCGCAGCGGCCGAGCAGGCGGCAGATGCCGCCGTCGCGCCGATGGTCAAGGAAGAGGTCGGCCCCGACGACGTCGCCGAGGTGGTCGCGTCCTGGACCGGGATCCCGGCCGGTCGGCTGCTCGAAGGCGAGACCGAGAAGCTGCTGCGGATGGAGGCGGCCCTCGAGGCGCGTGTCGTCGGCCAGGACACGGCAGTGCGGGCGGTGTCGGACGCGGTCCGGCGTGCCCGCTCCGGCATCGCCGACCCGGACCGCCCCACCGGCTCGTTCCTGTTCCTGGGGCCCACCGGGGTCGGCAAGACGGAGCTGGCCAAGGCGCTGGCGGAGTTCCTGTTCGACGACGAGCGCGCCATGGTGCGCATCGACATGAGCGAGTACGCCGAGAAGCACTCGGTGGCCCGGCTGGTCGGCGCCCCGCCCGGCTACGTCGGCTACGACCAGGGCGGGCAGCTCACCGAGGCGGTGCGCCGCAGGCCGTACACGGTGGTGCTGCTCGACGAGGTGGAGAAGGCGCACTCCGACGTCTTCGACGTGCTGCTGCAGGTGCTCGACGACGGGCGGCTCACCGACGGGCAGGGCCGCACGGTGGACTTCCGCAACACCATCCTGGTGCTCACCTCCAACCTGGGCTCCGCTGCGCTGGCCGACGCGTCACTGGACGAGCAGCAGCGCACCGACGCGGTGCTCGGCGTGGTGCGCAGGCACTTCAAGCCGGAGTTCCTGAACCGGCTGGACGACCTGGTGGTGTTCCACGCGCTGTCCACCGAGGAGCTCACCTCCATCGTGGACATCCAGATCGCGCAGCTGGCCAGGCGGCTGGCGGCCAGGCGGCTGCAGCTGCAGGTCACCGACGCGGCCAGAGAGTGGCT
>NZ_DASZVF010000050.1:0-5851 GCF_035547335.1 Humibacter sp.
GCACGACCGTGACCGTCTACCCCTCCGATCCACTACCGAAGGAGCTGGCGTGACCGCAGCGATCGTGGCCGCCGTCATCGTGGTGCTGTTGCTCATCGTGCTGTCGCGCGCGGTGCGCATCGTGCCGCAGGCCTCGAACTCCATCGTCGAGCGCCTGGGCCGCTACAACCGCACGATGCAGCCCGGCCTGCACCTGGTCGTGCCGTTCCTCGACCGCGTGCGGCGGGGCATCGACCTGCGCGAGCAGGTGGTGAGCTTCCCGCCGCAGTCGGTCATCACCAAGGACAACCTGGTCGTCGGCATCGACTCGGTCATCTACTACCAGGTCACTGACCCGTTCCGCGCCACCTATGAGATCGCCAACCCGGTCGCCGCCATCGAGCAGCTGTCGGTCACCACCCTGCGCAACGTCACCGGTGGCCTGCAGCTCGAGGAGGCGCTGACCAGCCGCGACCACATCAACGCGCAGCTGTCGTCGACGCTCGACGAGGCGACCGGCAAGTGGGGCATCAAGGTCAACCGGGTCGAGATCAAGGCGATCGAGCCGCCGCCGTCGATCCGCGACGCGATGGAGCAGGCGATGCGCGCCGACCGGCAGAAGCGCGCGACGATCCTCACCGCCGAGGGAGAGCAGCAGTCGGCGATCCTCACCGCGCAGGGCCAGCAGCAGGCGGTCATCCTGCAGGCCGAGGCCGCGAAGCGGTCGACGATCCTCGCCGCCGAGGGCGAGAAGGAGGCCGCCGTCCTGCGGGCCGACGGTGAGGCCGAGGCCATCAAGCGCGTCGTCGCCTCCATCAAGGAGGCGGGGGTGGACCCGCAGGTGCTCGCCTACCAGCAGCTGCAGATGCTGCCGTCGATCGCGAACGGCGAGGCGAGCAAGGTCTGGTTCGTGCCGACCGACGTCGTCGACTCCCTGCGGAGCATCACGGGCAACGCCAACGCGGCGACCGCCACGCCGGCGCCGACCACCCGGAGCCGGGGGAGCAGCAGCACCAGCTGAGGCTCCCGCGGATCTCGGCCGGCCCCCGGCCCGGGTCCTGTAACCTTGCGGGCTGCACCACAGCACCACCGGCGCCGTTAGCTCAATTGGCAGAGCAGCTGACTCTTAATCAGCGGGTTCGGGGTTCAAGTCCCTGACGGCGCACCAGTCCTTCATGTTCCTTCCACAGCCGTCACCGAGCCGGACGCCGAGCCCCTCGCTCAACGCGAGGCCGAGCACGTCACCGAGTCCGTCGTCGTGTCTGCTCGCCTTGAGGACGGTGTGCGCGCGGCTCTGAGCAAGCCTCAGCGCGCTCGCTTGCGCGCCGCCCCTGCGCCTTAACGGGCTTGGTTTCGAGTTCCGCCTCATGTGTGGTCGGATCGTTCTCGGGTCTGACGCGGACTTTGATCCAGGCGATCCGCCAGACGCCCGCGCTCATCTCGAACCCATGGCGGGCGAGCATCTTCGCTCCTGCGATGGGAAGGCCCAGGACGATTATTACGATCACAACGACCAAGTAGCCGTTCATCGAGGTAGCTCCAGGCGTCACCGTCCGCTGCTCGTCGCGGACGAAGGACCGGGATACCTCGTCGTGCCGTGCGTCTTTCGGACGAGCCTCCGGAGGTCGGATGACGAGCCACCCGACTCCAGGTCTTTCCGTCACTTGCTGGGCGATGCCATGCGAGGCGTTGCGGTACGCGTCTCCTCAGTAGAGGGCCCGGGCTTGCTCCCGGTAGCGCGCAACGAGACTCCGGTCCATCAGCGCCGTGCGGCGCGTGCGGTCCTCAGCCGTGCGGCTTCGGAGCCCTGTGCGTGAGATAACGCTACGTCCAGGCACCACATCTGGCGCTCATCTCGGTCGTTCGACCAACGGCGTGTCGCGCCATAGCGTCGGAGACCGTGATCTTCGTCCGGGTGCCCATCGCCACTCGGAAGGGATACCTGAACGCTTGGGGCCGAGCGCCGGAAGGGTGGTATGCCTCGGTGTGGTGGTGGTCCAACGTGATCGACACGGGCGGGACCGCGGATTACCCACCTCCCGCTCATGTGCAGTGGACGGCTCTCGGGCGAGTACGTCGAGCCGTTCTACGGGACGTGGGACCGCTCAATCACGGTGCCGACGATGGCGCTCGACGGGGTCCTATGGCCTCATGTTCCGATGGTCCGGGGAAAGCGTGAGGGCCGCCACCACGGCCTTGTGGACCCGGTGGCACCCTCCTCCTGCCGGACCGCTGCCGGCACCCAAGCAGTCGGTACGCCGCTCCGTGCTAGGTGACCTTTCCGCAGATCACGTAGACCGTGACTCCAGCCACGTTGTCTTGGATCTGCCACCCAGTCGCTTGTCCGCCGCTGCCGCCCTCGGTGGTGTTGCCGATGATCGGGTAGGGGTACGTCTCCATGTACGTCGTCGGGTGTGATGCCGAGCCGCCTCCACCAAGTGCAACTTCTCCGACTGGGCACAACACCGTGAGCGTCGTGGCGTTGTCGTCGGTCTTTGTGTATACGCCGTAGTTGGTTACGCCGTTGACGCCCGGCGATCCCGATGGCCCTATCGGACCGGATGGTCCGATGCTGCCGGACGGCCCCACCGGTCCTGACGGCCCGGCGGTCCCGCTCGGACCCGCCGGACCGCTCGCGCCTGTCGAGCCCACTGGCCCCGAAGGTCCAGAGGGTCCGGGCGCACCGCTCGGCCCGATAGGCCCCGACGGTCCGGTCGACCCGGGCAGGCCGTTCGCTCCTCGCTCGCCGCTGGGGCCAGGCGATCCGGGAGCGCCGGGAGGACCCACGACGGTGCCGCTCGCGAGGGTGATGCTGTGCTCGCCCCTCGAGCACTTGCCCACCACACGCAGAGCTCCGGTCTTGTTGTTGACGCAGGCGTGCAGTGCCCTGGCCCCGGAGACCGTGAAGCCCACTCCCGTGCCTGCAACCGCGAGCACTGCCACTCCGAGAACGAGCCCGACGGCGGTACGGCGCGCGGTCATACGTACACCTGGCCGAGGCTGTCTCCGAAGTCCTCGACCAGCAGCCGGTAGCCGGAGCCGGGCGGCACGTCGAAAACGACGACGCCGCTCACGTAATCGGGTGCCGTGAGGGTCCCGGACGACAACTGCTGCCCGTGCTTGGTGTCCTCGTAGGTCTGATCCCAGACTTGCCCGTCCGGACCTTTCAGCGAGTAGTTGAACCGGTTGTAGTCGTGAGTGCCCTGCTCCTGTGTGATCGTGATGGGCACGGTGAGGTACTGCCCGTTCGTCGGTCGATCCGTGGTGCAGTAGGGCTGGCCGTCGCCGTAGTCGGTGCAGGTCGTAATCGAGGAGTCGTACAGCGCCCCGCCGATGTCATCGCGGAATCGGGTGTGCGCGTCGATCCGAGCGTCGATGCTGTTCCCGTTCACCGCCACGACGGGGAAGTGCGGTTGCACGTGCAGGGTGATGGCTCGGCTGATCGCCTTCGAGTAGCCACTGCCTGCTAGGGAGACGACGCGCAGGTTGAACGTGCCCGCTGACCTGAACGTGACCGGCTTGTAGAAGGAGATGAGGTCCCGGAATGTCTTAGCCACGTGCCACTGCCCACCGGGGTGGCGGGTCTGGATCTGGAGAGTGTGCTCATCGGTGCCCGACAGCCGTCCCGAGATGTAGACCTGATCACCAACCGTGGGCGTGGCGTCCGAGGCCGACACGTAGTGGATAGCCACCGTCGCCGCGGGACGAGCCGAAGCCGGGGCGGCGGTCGCGACCAACGCGGTCGCCAGCGAGAGAACCGCTAGTGCGGGTCCGACCTTCTTCAAGTGGGGCTCCCTAGTCCTTTGTGCAGCATCTTGGTCCGAGCGAGTCTTCCGTGGGGCCGGACGACGCAAGCCCATCCGAGGTGACTAGACGCTCCCTTTCGAGAAGCCATGATCAGGTGCGGCCTCCGAGGCGCGCGATCTACGGCCTGCGGTGCGTGCGCCACCGCTCATTCATGCGTGGAACGCCTTCGGGCGTACTCGATGCCGTGCGCACTGAGCCCAAGATCCCCCTCTCATGCGATGGTCCGCTCGGGCTACGCAGCAGCGGCGAACTTTCCCCGCCCTAGCCCACGCTCACGACATCCATAAGAAGGGAGCACGCGGCGATGTGACTCAGGCTGATGGTTCATTGAAATCGTTGGTCTGGACCGCAGACGGGATGAGAGCCAACATGCAGATGAGCCCACCGGCGAGCAGCGCGAGAGCCTCAGGCTTTCGGGACGCGACAGACGAGCACACGACCGCCCCCAGGTTCGTGGTGCCGTCAGACGAACTATCAACCTGGGTCGGGAAGAACGCGGACCCGCAGGAGTTGTTGTAGGCCTTCACTGGCACGAGCCCGATGATGGCTCCCACCGCGAGCAAGACGAATGCCACGGTCCCGAGCAGCATGCAAAGGGCAGTCTGTCGTCTCATGCCGCGAATTGTGGAGCCGACGAGGAGACCAAGACAACTCCGCAGCGCCTTCCGAATTAAGCCTGAGTCCCGAACGCGAGCTGAATCCGGAGCGATTCAATCAGCGGACGCCCTCGACGCCCGTGGACAGGTCGCCGCGCCTACTTAATCAGCGGGTTCGGGTTCAAGTCCCTGACGGCGCACCACGCCCCTCACGAACATCCTCGCCGCCGATCGGGCGCGCTCGGCGGACATCACCCGGTCGCTCGGCGGCGGGTCGGCACCCGCAACTACGGGCGTCCGCTCGTCGTTGATGGCACGGGCAGGAGTCGTCGGGGGCATGTCGTAGCAGATGCGGATCTTTCCGGACCCATCGGATGCATCGGCGGGCGACGAGGCCTTCCTTGATCGGCCGTCCGGACGCGGAGGCGCCGTCACCGCGGCGCACCACGTCGCGGTCGAGCCGGCCGACGCTCTGTGCATCGCGGCCCGATACATCTGTGCGGCCGCCTCGACGAAAGAGGTGCCGCCGTGCTCATGCGCATCCGTTCCGACCACGACAACGACGAGGGCTTCACCCTCATCGAGCTGCTCGTGGTGATCATCATCATCGGCATCCTGGCCGCCATCGCGATACCGGTGTTCCTGAACCAGCGGAAGAAGGGTTACGAAGCGTCCTTGAAGGCCGACATGCACACGGTCGCGCTCGCGGAGGAGACCTACCTCGCCGAGAACCCCGACTCCTACGCGACCGGGACGCAGCTGGTGGACGGCAACTTCGTGAACAAGGTCAGCTCGGGCAACAACATCGGCATCTACCTCAGCGGGGGCGAAGCCTTCTGCTTCGTTGCGTTCAGCTCCAAGGACCCGACCCACTGGTACGCCTACGACAGCGTGGCCGGCGGCATGCAGCCGGGCGTCTTCTCCGGCGGGAACGCCAACACCGACTGCCCGACCAAGGGCCAGATCCCGGGGTGGAGCCTCGGCGGCTACGTGAGCGACGCGAACGGCTCGGTCACCGGCACCGGCTGATCGGCAGCGGAACGGACGGTGGGGCGGGCCGCCACGCAGCAGTGGGGGCCCGCCGGGCCGGCCCGGGGCTGTCTCAGTCGGCGACGGCCGCGGCGGGCTCGGTCCGGGCCGCCGACCACTCGGGCGCCGGGGCGTTCGGTTGCGGCCGCACGAGTGCCCAGACGAGCAGGCCCGCGAGGACGCCGGAGATGCCGGCGACGAGCCAAGCGCCGTCGATGCCCGAGATCGAGGCCCGGTGCAGCGCGGCGTCGAGCGCGGCGCGGTTCGGCCCGGCCTGCGCGAGCAGCCGGGGCGCCTGACCGCCGGCCAGGTCGTGCGCGACCGAGGCCGGTGCGCCGGGCAGCGAGTGCGCCGCCCGCGAGGCGAACACCGTGCCGAGGACCGCGATGCCGATGCCGTAGCCCAGCTGCCGGGCGGTGTTGATGGCGCCGGCGGCCATG
>NZ_DASZVF010000051.1:0-152760 GCF_035547335.1 Humibacter sp.
GCGAAAGAGCTGCCCGCACGAAAGGGCTGACCGCACGGAAGGTCTGACCGCACGAAAAGAACTAGCGGTCGCTGTCGATCTCGGGCGGGCATCCGCGTCGGTATGAATGGGCCAGGTTTTCCGGTCCGACACTCACGACAATGAGACTCGAGAAAAGAGGGGTGAGGTACGGTAGCGCGCCCCATCGACGGGCGCGTCACGGTGACACGACGCGTCACGAAGATCTACGACCAGGTGACATCCAGATAACAGGTGGATAACATGGACAGCGCTGTGCCCCCGACGCACTGCGCCCATCGTGTCGTGAGCCTCACGGCGCGCCCCGCCTCGCCACCCCCGAAGACTCCGCCCTGTGACAGAAGCCAACCTTCCCGCTCGACTCGTGCCCGGGTCAGGCCCACGGTCGAGCACGCCGGAATCGGCGGAAGGCGGGCAGGCGTCCAGCCGGAATCGCACCTTCACGAGCCGTCGCGAACGCCGCGAGTTCGAGCAGGCGCAGTCGCAGTTCGAGCAGGCGCAGTCGCAGGGTTCCACCACTCCGCTACTGCCGGCCGCCGGGCCCACCCACTACGAGCCCGACCCGTTCGCCGCGCTCCTGGGGCTCTCTGACGCACACGCGCATCAGGCCACACAGTCCGACGTTCGTGAGCGCGACACCCGCCTCGACGACTCACGGCGTGCGCAGGACCCCACCCGCTTGCACCGATCGGGTGCCGTCGACGCGTCGACTCAGACAGGGCGCCTGCGTCTGCGTCCCGATGAGCTGGCGAGGTCCACCGACTCGGCGCCCGTGCCCGTCGTGCTGCCGGCAACGCCGGCACCGGAGACCCGCAGAGCGGACACGCCGAGCACGGCCGACGCTCCGGCGCCGACCAGGCGACGCGCGAGCAGGAAGCCCGCGGC
Organism: Humibacter sp.; assembly: GCF_035547335.1. Lineage (GTDB taxonomy): Bacteria > Actinomycetota > Actinomycetes > Actinomycetales > Microbacteriaceae > Humibacter. The sequence goes on from NZ_DASZVF010000051.1 coordinate 904, forward strand.
CGCCGTGACGCGCCCGCTGAGCGCCAGGCACGACAGGCGCCCTGCATCTCGTGTCGAATCCCACGCGGTGGCGAGGCCGGCCGTCAAGCCCAAGCGAGTTCGCGGCACGGACCAGACAGTGCGCCGCCGCTCGCCGCTCACCCGGTTGATTTCCAAGGCCACGATCATGCTGGCCGCGATCGGCCTCGTCGCCACGACGGCCGTTCCCGCCTACGCGCAGTTCGAGACTCCCACGTGGGTCGACCCGACGACCGGCGAGACCCAGACCCTCGCCGTGGGCGCCGTGCAGACCGGAGCGCTCGATCGGGATGACTTCGCCGCGCACACCATCTCCACCGCCCTGGACTCGACGACAGGCACCGTGGTGGCTCCTGAGGTGCAGGCCCTCGCGCAGCAGCTCATGACCGCCGTCGCCCAGGGGCGGCTCACCGGAAGCACCCCCGACCACATCTTCGAGATCCGATACCTGGCGGCCGGCGAGGCCGTCCAAGGCTGCGGAATCGACTATCGGGTGCTGCAGACCATCGCGTTCGCGCTCACCCAGTTCAACACCGTGGGCGTGAGCGACATCAACCGGCACTGCACGGGGCAGATCGAGGGCGCAGGAACGGCATCCGCGCACTACACGGATGGCGGTGGGCACGCCGTCGACTTCTTCCGTCTGAACGGTCACGCGCTGACCGGCGGCGACTCCGACTCCGTCAAGCTCATCGAAGACCTCGACGCCGTCGTTCCCGAGGATGCGACGGTGGGGCAGGTGGGCTGCCGGTCCGGCCTGTCCCTCCGTCACTTCAAACAGATCGACGACACCTGCAATCACCTGCACGTCGACTTCCTCGACGCAAAAGCCGCCACGCTGCTCGGTTAGGCGGCGACGCGGGCCGCGGTATGGGCGGTTTCGACGGGCTCGAGCGGCGGTGTGGTTTCGACAGACTCAACCGGCGGTGTGGTTTCGACAGGCTCAACCGGCGGTGCGTGGTTTCGACAGGCTCAACCGACGGTCGGGGTTCCGGCGGGCTCAACCGGCAGTGGATGGCGGCGGCCCGTCACGCCTGCAGGGCGCCGATCGCGGGCACGATCGCCTGCTCGGCGAAGGTGCGGAAGCTCGTCGGCGTGCTGTTCTCCGGTGTGCGCCGGACGCCGTTGTTGATCCCGCGCTCGCCCGCGATCTCCATGTCGATCAGCCCCTGAGCCATGGCCTCGGAGAAGCCGTTGGCCACCAGGTACTGCTTGGTGGCAGTGCGATCGCCTGGCTCGTATCGCACCTGCGTGCCGACCACCTCGCTCAGGATGCCCGCGATGTCGTTCATGGAGAGATCCTCTGGTCCCAGCACGGCGACGCTGTCCTGCCCCTCCCACCCGTGGTCGAGCAGCAGTCGGGCGGCGACGCTCGCGATGTCGGCGGTCGCCACCCAGGGCATCGCGAGGTCGGCAGGGAGCGTTCCGCTGACCGCACCCTGCGCGATCGACGGCACCTGGCGGAGGAAGTTGTCCATGAACGAGGGCATCGTGAGGGCCCTGACGTGTGCGCCCGTGCTGCGGAAGAGGTCATCCATGGCCCACGAGGCCGAGATGTGGCCGGCATACAGCCCGGTCTCGCGCCCCAGCGCGGAGACGGTCACGACCCGCTGCACATCGTGCCGCACGACGGCGTCCGCCGCCGGGATGCTCGCTGCCACGTACGCCTCATAGGGGCTGACCGCCGTCGGCGACGCCGGCATCAGCCAGAAGACGGCGTCCGCGCCGTCGAAGGCGGGGTCGACGATGTCGCGATCGCGGTGCGATCCGACGACGAACTCGGCGCGATCCCTGGCCTCCTGTGAGAGCTTGGCGGGATCGCGGGTGACGATGCGCACCGGCTCGCCTGAGTCGAGCAGAAGCGGCACGAGTTTGCTCCCGATGCGGCCTGTGGGTGCTGTGACGACGATCATGGAAGAGTTCCCATCGATAAGAGGGTGAATAAGTAAACTCGACTGTACCGTTTACTTTGAAAGGCGGCAACCATGGCACGACGGGGCGCCGAGCTGCGCGAGCACATCCTCGACGCCGCGAAGACCGTGTTCCTCGAATCCGGATTCGAGCGCACGTCGATGGATGCCGTCGCCGCCGAGGCGCAGACCTCGAAGCGGTCGCTCTACGCTCACTTCCCGACCAAGGATGTGCTGTTCCTCGCCATCACCGAGCGCATCCGAGAGCTCTTCGCCGCGCGCATCGGCTCGCCGGAGCACTACGCCGACGACCCCACGGAGGCCGTCGCGCGCTACTGCGGACGCTTCCGGCAGCTGCTGCGCTGGTCGATGGTCGCGCAGACCTGCCGGCTGTGCATCTCCGAGGCGAGCCGTCTGCCCGAGGCGGCGGCCGGCTTGTACGACGCGTTCTTCGGTACGGCCATCGAGCTTCTCGGTGCCTACCTCGCCGATCGCATCACGCTCCCGACCGCGGAGGCGAACGCACTGGCAGGCCGGCTCATCGGCGCGACCAGCTTCCCCGAGCTGCCGAGAGCGCTGTTCGCGCTCGACGACCTCGACGAGGAGATCCCCGACGAGTCGCGGCTCGCCGAGGAGGTCGACATCCCGGCGATCAGGGAGACGGTTCGCGCGCTCCTGCCCGGGTGACCCTCGAGCGTGGGACGGGCTCCGGTGTACCGTTGCGCGCCGTTCTCGGGCACACTGGCCCAGAGCGGAAACGGTCGCCGCGCGGCCAGCGTGCGTGTCGCATGATGCGGGCTCGACCTGGCGCGGCGATCCGAGGCGTGCGAGGAGGAACGATGGCGACATTCGACGCGGAACTGTCACTGGACGGTGCGACGGCCACCGGCATCGCGGTGCCAGAAGACGTGGTCGAGGCCCTGGGCGGCGGTGGGCGTATCCCTGTCACTGTCACCATCGGGTCGGTCACCTACCCGAGCACGATCGCGCGCATGAAGGGCGTCGCGAAGATCCCGGTGAGTGCCGACATCCGCTCGCGCGCCGGGGTCGCGGCAGGACAACTGCTCACCGTGACGGTGGAGCACGATGATGCTCCCCGCACAGTGGAGGTGCCGCAGGAGCTGCGGGCGCTGTTGGACGAGCATCCGGATGCCGCAGCGGCCTTCGCCGCGCTGTCGCCCAGCAACCAGAAGCGGCACGTGCTCGCGGTGACCTCGGCAAAGACCGACGAGACCCGGCAGCGCCGCCTCGCTGCCATCCTCGCTGAGCTGCAGCGATGACGGCGGAAGTCACGCTGAGCTCGTCGCGCGCCGGCGGGCTGCTTCGCGCCCTGCGTTTCTCGTCGCGTTGGGCGTCTCGCCGAGCACGGCGCGATAGCGACGGGAGAAGTGCGCATAGTCGACGTAGCCGAGCTCGACGGCAAGCCGGCTGAGCTCCGCATCCGGCTCGACGTAGAGCGTGGTCGCGGCGGCCTGCAGACGGCGGCACTCGATCAGCCATTTCGGACTGAGCCCGAGGTACTCGCGCAAAGTGCGCTCTAGCGTGCGCGGCGCGACGCCCACCCGCTCGGCGAGGTCCGAAGCGCGATCGAGGGATGCGTCCTCCTCGGCCAGCCGACACGTCTCGTTCACCAGCCTGTCGCGCTCGTCGACCCGCTGCGCGAGCGGAGCCAGCCAAGCGTTCAACACGTCGGCCACGCGGGCGGAGACGCCGGAGCCGAGCGCCTGTCGGAGGCCTCGCGTGGGAGCATCCGTCAAAGGATGTCCACTCGGCGGGACGTCACCGGCGCCGAGGCCGCTGCCCTCGAGGAGCAGGCGGCCCGCGCACGGGCGGAGCAACACGCCGACGGCCTCACCGTGACCGCGCAGCCGTCGGATCGACACACGCGCGGTCGGGGGAAACAGCGCGAGCGAGACCGGCGGCCCATCCTCGTGCGACGACGTCTCGAGCACCGCGTTGAATGCTGGATAGGACAGCACCCGTTGGGTCGCCTCCTCGCCCCCTGGCACGGACCATCGCACGATCCACACGTGGCGTACGAGCGCATCCAGCTCAGGCCCCAGTGCGAACCGCTCGAAGCTCACGCGTGGGTCGCCGGGATTGAGGTGGCCCTGGGATCCGGGCGGACTGTTCGTCATGGGTACCGACTCCGGTTGGCGTCGCGGGCGGGGCTGTCGCAAAAGTACAAGACGCCGCAGACAGCGCCGCCTAGCGTCGGATGCATGTCCGACAACACCACTACGCAGAAGCCCACGGCAGCGAACGGCGAGCACACGACGAACGGCGTGCCGCACGGGTCCACGTCCATCACGCCGCACATCGTCGTGAACGGCGCCGCGGCCGCACTCGACTTCTATCGCGACGTCTTCGGAGCGCGAGTGCTCGACGTCACGCGCTTTCCCGGCGGCGACGGCGTCGCGCACGCGGTGCTCGACTTCGGCAACGGCATGATCACGCTGAGCGACCCGCTCGAGTCCATCGGGCTCGTCGCCCTCGACGACCCGGAGCGCCGGCCGTTCAGCCTGGCGATCTACGTGAGCGACTGCGACGCGGTGACGGATGCCGCCGCATCCGCGGGTGCCACGGTGCGCGAGCAGCCGGCCACGTTCGTGACGGGCGATCGCTACTCCTCGATCCTCGACCCGTTCGGCGTGCGCTGGGCGGTCATGACACGTGTGGAAGACCTCTCCTTCGAGGAGAGCGCGGCGCGAGTGGCCGCGTGGGCCAAGGAGTAGAGCGCCTGACACGGGCTGCCGCAGTGGCGAGAACTATCGCGTTGCCGCCCGACGGATCGGCGGCACTCACGGCGACTGCCCACGCCCCGCGCGCTCGACCGGCGCGCTCGGCATTCGGTCTGGGCCGGTACGGACGGTCTCTGCTCGGCCTGTACCCCGCAACTCGTGCTCACATCGTTGCGGCTCCGCTCTCACCTCACCGCTGCTTGCTCACCGGTGCTTGCGGAATACTTCTGAGCGATATATCGTTGACGCGTCTTAGATAGTCAACGATAGGAGATTCGCCATGAGAAGCGACAACTTCCCCGGCGACGAGTACCGTCGCCACCACCAACATCCCGCCTACCAGGAGCACTGCGGCCACGGCCCGCACCGGCACCATCACGGAGGCGAGCACGGGCACGACCAGCACGGCTCGGGCGCGGGGTTCGAACACGAGGACGGACGCGAGCCGGGCTTCGGCCCACGCCCGTTCGGCTACGGGCGGCGCGGCTTCGGTCCGTCGTTCGATCCGCGCGGCTTCGACCCGGCCATGCTGGCCGCCTTCGGAGGTCGCGGGCGCAAGCGGGCGTCGCGTGGAGACATCCGTGCCGCCATCCTGAGCCTGCTCTCCGACGGAGCCAAGAACGGCTATGCGCTGATCAAGGCGATCGCCGAGAAGACCGACGGCCTGTGGAAGCCGAGCCCGGGCTCGGTGTACCCGACGCTTCAGCAGCTGGTCGACGAGGAGCTCGTCGAGGCCACCGGAGACGGCCGCCGCACGGAGTACGTGCTGACGGATGCCGGCAAGGCCTACGTGGCCGACCACCAGTCCGAGCTCGACGCGGCCTGGCAGGCTGCACCAGGTCTCAGCGCTTCGGGGGCCGTGCTCCACGAGGCCATCGGCAAGCTGATGGGAGTGGTGCAGCAGTACCGCTTCGCGGCCACCGACGAGCAGCGCGCGCAGGCCGCCGAGAAGATCGACGAGCTGCGCAAGGCGCTCTACCTGATCCTCGCGGAGTGACGGGTGCGGCACGGGCACCGATCGTGCCCGTGCCGCACCTGCCGCGATCCGTGCGGTCCCGACGCGCACGGTGCGCGCGCCACCCGCGGTCCGCGCGCACACTCGACACAGCGAGCCTCGCCCCGCACGGCCTCCGCCGGCACTCGATGCCGTACGCGTAGGGCCCAGATCGTGTCTCACTCGCAGAAAATGTCGTCAGCGTCGGCGGCATCCGCATTTTCTGCCAGTGAAACGGAACTCGTCGTGTGCGCCGACGAGACCATCGGGGCGGCGCGTTCGACGTGTGCGTGACCCCGCGCGTCCGGCCTGGGTGCGCGCCCGCGCGTTCAGCCTGCGCGCCTCGGTTCTCGGCGCGCGGTGCCGTCCGTGCGCCAGCCCAGATCGCGTCTGACTCGCAGGAAATGTCATCAGCGTCCGCGGCATCCGCATTTTCTGCCAGCGAAACGGAGTCGGTCCGTGTCCGTCCTCGGACCGAGCGCGGCCCGCGCGCTCGGTCCGCACCTTGGGTAGGTGCCCGCGCGATCGTTCGGACAGCCAGGTCGGTGCGCGCGCCGCCGTTCCCACACCTGCCCAGATCGCGTCTCGCTCGCAGAGAACGCGATCGATTCGAGTGCCGTCCGCATTCTCTGCCAGTGAAACGCCCCGGGGCGGATCGGGCGAGCGTGAGACAGAACGTGAAACGACGTCGTGTCCGCGGAGCGAAGCGGCGCGTGTGCGACTTGCGACCGCGGCGAAGCGTCAGGCGCTCACGTCGCCGTCGAGGTAGAGCCACCGGCCCGATTCGCGGACGAAGCGGCTGCGTTCGTGCAGCACGCCGCCGTCGCGTGCCCGGCCGGGCGCCGGCAGGATGCGCCCGAACGCCCTGAACTCCACCTCACCTCTGCCGTCGTCCGGTCCACCGGCGACGGCATCCAGGATCTCGAGCCTGCGCCACTCGACCTCCGCGTGGAGCCGAAGCTCCTCAGGGCGCGTCGACGGATGCCATGTCGACAGCAGGTACGCCGCGTTGCCGACCGCGAACGCCGAATACCGCGACCTCATGAGGCGCTCGGCGGTCGGCGCCACCGCGCTCCCGTCGAGGAACGGTCCGCAGCACGCGTCGAACGTCGCGCCGCTTCCGCAGGGGCAGAGGGCAGAGCTCAAGGCGCCGTCCGCGCCGTGGTCCGGCTGAGCGTGGGTCACGGCGCGAGTCCCGCCGGCTCGGCGGCAAGCATCCGCTCGTCCAACTCGCGCAGCTGGGCTGCGAAGATGAGCGCGCCGCCCTGTGCCGGATGCCTCAGCGCCGGCGCTTCGACGCCGACGCTCGCCATCGCGCCCTGAGCCTTGCGCCCGACCGCGGCGATCGTCTCGATCCCGAACGTCTCGGCCAGCACCAGCGCGACGGGAGTGCCCGCCCGCACCTCCGCCGGACGCGGCGCCCGGTTGCTGAGCCGGTTGCCGTGCACGAACGGATGGTTCGGGTACACCCCCCAGAGCAGCGGCAGCGGGCCGCGCCACGACGCGAGCGCCCGCCAGACGATGCCGGACGACGCTTCCCACGCGGCATCCGGATGCTCCGGCATCTCGAATCCGTCGCCCTCGTCGCGACCTGTGATGGGGCCAGGCCGGGCCGCGAGCTCCCTCGCGCTCGTGAACGGCACGCCGCTCACCGACATGCCGCGGTATCCGGGGGCCTCGGCGAGCAGCAGCACGCGCGGGCCGACCTCGCCCATCAGGTTCAGGTAGTGCTCGAGGTTGCGCCGCCGCAGCGCCCCGGATGCCGTGCCCGGGTCGTAGAGGAACTCCGCGTCATCCGACGCCCCGCCCGCTCCCGGCCGCGCGAGCGCATCCAGCACCGTGAATAACCGGGCGAGATCGGGTCGAGGCCGCTTCACCTGTGCAGGTGCGCTTGCCAGTCCTGCGGCACGCGGCCTTCAGGACCGGGAGCGGGCTGGGAGACGGGATGGCTCGACGGGTCGGCGAGCGCCGGACCGGACGCCATGCTCTGCGTCTGGTAATCCCAGTACCAGTCCTCGCCGGGTTCGAAGCTCTGCATGTAGCGGTGCCCGGTGCTGCGGAAGTGGGCGGTGGCGTGCTGGGCAGGCGAGGAGTCGCAGCAGCCGACGTGGCCGCACTCTGCGCATCGCCTGAGGTGGAACCACCAGCCTCCGTTCTGCTCGCAGTCCTCGCAGCCGGTGCCGCTCGGTGGCACCTCGGTGTCGATGCCTGCGATGTCGGTCATGACGTCACTCCTTCTCGCGTAGCCAGTGGGAGCGCCGGAACGTGCGACCCCACCAGGCGGTGAGGCCCTCGCCCTGGTACTGCTCGGGGTCGGCATCCAGAACGGCGTCGCCATCCGGCGCGGGGAGCGCTGTCACGTCCGACTCCTGGATCGACGTTGCGACGCCCGCGGTCGTGATGGATGTCACCTGGGCGGCGTCCACGAACCGCAGGCCGTGGGCCGTGTGCACGGCGAGCCCGTCGAACAGGTCGAGCGAGGCGTCCTGAAGCACGTGCTCCACGGTGCCGAGGCGCTCGCCGTTCGCGGTCGTGACGACGGCACCCTTCTCCAACGCGGTGTAGGCGATCGGCGAGCTGGGCTCGGACACACTGGCTCCTCGGAATGCTGGCGAAACGACGCTGCGGATCGACGGCGGCCTACGGATGCTCGACCCGAACGCGCCGACAATCGCCACCCTACGCCGCACGTCCGACGTGGCACTCGGCGAAGCGGCAACTCGTACGCCATGCCCGTCCGGCTGCGGCGGCCTCACCCCGCTCAGTCATGGCGCGGTCAGCCTCGCGGCAGCGCCAGCCCCAACGTGTGGTCGGTCGCATCGGCCGGGCGGCCTCACGGCGCGGTCAGCCTTACGGCGCGGCCAGCTTCACCGCGCGGTCAGCCGCACCGCGCGGTCAGCCTCCTCGGAGACGAGGTCGGCATTGATATGGGCGCCGGCCAGCGCTCCGCCGGCGGCTGCGGGGCCCACCTGAGCACCGGGATCCGTCGTGTTCCCCGCTACCCACACGCCGGCCACCGCCGTCGTGCCCGCCATGCCCGTGATGACGCGTCGGCCGCCTGTGGGCAGCTCTTCGGTCGGCAGGCCCAGCCCGTCGAGGCCGTCCAGGCGCGGCTCCATCGTGCTCGCCACGGCGACGGCGGCGCGTGGCACGAATCGGCCGTCCGACAGACGGACACCGGTGATGCCGCCGGCGCCGGACTCGACGGCGGCCATCCCGTGCTCGACGATCCCGACGCCGCGGGCATCCAGCCGGGCTCTGGCATCCTCGCTCAGCGCCGTGCCACGCGCGAAGTAGATCAGGTCGTCGGTCAGCTGGCGGAACAGCAGCGCCTGGTGCACAGAATGCTCACCCGTCGCGATGATGCCGATCGGCTGGTCTCGCACCTCCCAGCCGTGGCAGTACGGGCAATGCACGACGCCGCGTCCCCAGTTCTCCGCCAGTCCCGGAACGTCGGGCAGCAGATCGCGCACCCCGGTGGCGACCAGCAGACGACGGGCCCGAAGCTCACGGCCGTCCGTCAGCCGCACCGCGAAGCGCGCGGCCCTGGGGTGGTCATTGGATGCTACATCCAGCGGATCCGCCGAGCGCACGGTTCCCGTCACCACCACACCGCCGTAACTGCGGACCTCCTCGCGCCCCGTGCGCAGTAGCTCGCCAGGCGGTGTGCCCTCGCGGCCGAGCAGGCCGTGCACGCCAGCGGCCGGCGCGTTGCGCGGCATCCCGTCGTCGACGACCACCACGGAACGACGAGAACGGGCGAGCATCAGAGCCCCGCTGAGCCCCGCCGCCCCTCCGCCGATCACGACCACGTCGACGTCGCCTTCCGACGCTCGATCGGACAACTCGTTCGCCGGTCGATCTGTCATGTGCTTCTGCCCCTTCTCGCTTTCACGCCCTTGTCAGGCGCGGATGATCGACAACCGTAGGCAGAGGATTCGCGCACCGCATACCATTTTGCTCATGGAGCAAGGAGATGATCGGCTCGACGCCCTGGTGCGCAAGCGCGTGCGTGCGCTGCGGGTTGCGCAGGGCTGGTCGCTCGAGGAGCTCGCTTCGCGGTCGCACCTCAGCGCGGCCACGTTGAGCAGGATCGAGAACGGCCAGCGCAGGCTGGCGCTCGATCAGCTGGTGACACTCGCACATGCCCTGGACACGACGATGGACCAGCTCGTCGAGACGGATGCCGACGACGTGGTCATCCGGCCGGCTCGCGAAGAAGGCGGTCGCCTGCTGCGCTGGCCGGTGCGCGCCGATCCGCGCCTGTCGGTGATCCGCAGAAGGATCGCCGATCCCATTCCGGAGGGCACGGCCGCGCTGCGAGCGCATCCGGGCAGGGAGTGGTTCGTCGTGCTCTCCGGGAGAGTGTCGTTGCACCTCGGCAACAGCAGATATCTCGTCGAAGCGGATCAGGCGGCCGAGTTCCCGACCATGATCCCGCACGCGGTCGGCGCCGAGGGCGGTCCGGCCGACATCCTCGGCATCTTCGATCGTGAAGCCCGCCGCGGGCATGCGTCGCATCCGACCGCGAGCTGAGCCTCCGCGCCCCGGTGCACCCGACCGGCCCGGTCACCCGACCCGCTCGGTGCACTCGCCGACTGCGTTCGGCGTCCGACTGCTGTTAGCGTGGACGACAGCGGGGTGCTCGGGGAGGCGCACCGCATCCGTGGTGGCGGCGTGCGCCGCAGCGGACATTCGGGGGAGATTCGATGCGGTGGGGCCGTGTGGCGTCGGTCATCGCGCTCGTCGTCATCGCCTCCGTCGCCATCACCGTCGCGCCGCTCGACCAGAGCCCCGCAGCGGCATCCCGCTATGCGTTCGTCGACGTCATGTCGTACCACAAGCAGGACGCCTACCTGAAGGCGCACCCGGGCGCCGAGATCGGGGTGCTCAACCTGCATCCGAAAGCAATCGCATCCATGTGGCGCACGTACTCGGTGCGAGACAGGCACGATGCGGCGAGAAAGTATCCGTCGGTGATCGGGCAGCTGGAGGGCGCCGACTACCTCTCTCGAGACATCGCGAATCGGCTGAGGCTGCGCAGGCTCCTCGCGGCCGCCAGGCAGAAGGCGGCGAAGCATCCGTCGGATGCCGCAGCCGCCCAGAAACTGCGCTGCCTGGCCGCCATCGAGGCCGCGCTCAGACCGCACGCCCCGCACCGGTACCTGGTGGACCTCACCAACGCCGCGAAACCGCTCGCCGCCATCGCGATCGGAAAGCTCGACACCGCCGGCATCGTGTCGTTCACGGTTCCCGGGATGGGCACGTACACCGACGACATGCAGTTGTGGGCGCAGGGAGCACAGAACCTCTACGACGCGCAGAAGAAAGTCGCACGCGCAGGCGCGACGCTGGCCGTCGTGGCGTGGATCGGCTATGTGACTCCGCCGCCCGGCATCGACGCCGCTCTCGGTCAGTACGCGCACATCGGCGCCAGAAACCTCATCGAATCCGTCGACGGGTTCTGGGCGACGCGGGGCACGAAGGCGCCGGCGTCGGTGACGCTGAACATCGTCGCCCACTCGTACGGCACGACCACGTCGGCGGATGCGCTCGCCGCGGCCGACCTCAAGGTGTACTCGTTCGTCATGCTCGGCTCGGCGGGAATCGAGCAGGGCATCGGGTCCGCCAGGCGGTTGCACGCCAAGCACGTCTACGCCGGTGAGGCGACGGGCGACACCGAGGCGCAGTGGGGACGCATCTCGCGCATCGACCCTCGTTCGCCCGCGTTCGGCGCCATCCCGCTCGCCGTGGACGGCGACCCGCACAAGCACGAGCTCCCCGTCACGGGGCATGCGCCCATCCTGCATTCGAGCTGGAACGACAACCCGCTGTCGAGCGCGTGGGCCAAGTTCACGAACGCCGACGAGTTCGCGCAGCGGTACCTCGACCACATCTCGACGTACGGCTATCTGGATGCCGGCACCGAGTCGATCACGAACGTCGCGGCGGTCACCGTTCCGCGCACGGCCGACCCGCACGACTCCGCGGTGTCGCCGAAGAGCTGATCCCGCTGCACTTGCCGGGGGCCACCCCGCGCAATTCAGGATGAGCGGCGGCTCGCGCGTATATTGCGGCCGAGTCCGCCGTGGTCCTGATTTCTGCCGGGTGGAAAGGATGGCCGACGTCGCGGAGAGGGCGGCCGGGGATCCGGCGCCCGGCAGAGGGCGGACGGGGGGCGGGGTGCCGAGGGACAGGGCGCCCGGGAGAGGATCGCGGGGAGAGCCGGCGCCGGAGGAGGCGGCCGCCACCGGGTAGGGTGCCGCTGTGACCCCATCGCCGCAGCCCGTCGTCGTGCTCAGGCCCCTTCCCGTGACGAGGCGCGGCTACGTCGTCGGCGGCGGCTTCGTGGCCGCGATCGGCGTGTTCCTGCTCGTCGTCGGGTTCGTCGTGGGCTTCACGTCGACGCTCGTATGGCTGCTCGCCCTCTCCGGTGTCGTGCTCATCGCCTACGGCGTCGTGGTGGCGGTGCGAGGCCGGTCGGTGTCGGTGACCCTGACGCCGGATGCCGCGGTGGTGCGCGGGATCGTGACCACGACGACGGTGCCGTGGTCGGGCATCCGCAGGGCGACGAACAAGCCGTCGCTGGAGTGGACGGATGCTGCCGGCCGCGAACGCAGCACCCGCATCACGGCACTCGCGCTCGGCAACCGGGCGTCGACAGCGGCCGCCGTGGTTCAGCACGTCGACGAGGACTACGAACGGCTCAAGGCCTGGGTGCGCGCCACGCCCTGACGGGCGGAGAGGACACCTACGCCACCTCGGCGGGCGACTCCGGTGCCGGTTCGTGGCTGCGGGCCGACCACACGGCGCCGATGCTCGCCGCCACCACGAGCAGCACGGCGACGGCACCCAGCCAGGTGAACGCCTGCCCGAGCAGCACGAGGCCGGCAAGCGACGCCGTCGCCGGAGCGAGGCTCATCAGCGTCGCGAACGTCGACGCATGCAAACGGCGCAGTGCCAGCAACTCGAGCCCGTACGGCACGGCCGACGAGAGCAGAGCGACCGCGGCGCCCAGCAGCAGCACGTCGGGCCGCAGCAGCGATGCGCCTGCCGACACGATGCCGAACGGTGCCGTCGCCAGCGCTCCGATGGTCATCGCGATGGCGAGGCCGTCGAGCCGGGCGAAGCGGCGGCCGGTCTCGCGCGACAGCAGGATGTAGAACGCCCACGACGTACCGGCTCCCGCGGCGAGCAGAACACCGATCGGGTCGAGGTGCCCGAAGCTGCCCTCGCCGAGCAGCACGACGCCCACGGCCGCCAGGCCGGCCCAGAGCCAGGCCAGGGCGCGCCGCGCCGCCACGACGGAGAGCACGAGCGGACCCAGCACCTCGATCGTCACCGCCGCCCCGAGCGGGATGCGGTCGAGCGACAGATAGAACAGCCCGTTCATCAACGCCAGCACGAGTCCGAATCCCGCGACGGTGAACCACGAGCTCGCGTGGACGCGGCGGCGCCGACCGCCCGGCCCCTGCTCTGCGGGCCGTTCGGCACGGCGCAGGCGGCGCATCCCGAGCCACGGGCGCGCGAGGGGCACGAGGATCACGGCGGAGACCAGCACGCGCAGAAACACCATGCCGAGGGCGCCCACCTGCGGAAAGACGAGCACGGCGATGGACGCGCCCACCTCCTGGCACGCCATGCCGGCGACCACGAGAAGGGCATACCGTGCGCCACCCGGAACGGCAGCGCCCGATGAGCCGTTCGCCGTCCGGGGATCCACCCCTCAACGCTAGGGCGTGTCGCCGCCCGCGGTGGGCGAGTCGCCTGCCGCATCCGCCCGCCACACGCGCGAACCACTCGGCGGATCCGCTCGCAGACGTCGGAGTGCGGCGACGAGTGGCCTCATCGCGGTCGTCTCGGCACGGTAGCGACGCGTCGTGCGCGCGATCGTGATGGTGACGATGTCGAGTCCGCCCGACGTGGAGACCTCTGCGCCGACGTCGCCGTCGAGCAGGGCGAAGTCCGGGGCGTCGTGCGGGTCGCCGGACGCGAAGACCAGCCACTCCTCGGTCAGTCCTAGTTCGCCGTCCACCCAGCGTCCTTCCCGCAAGGCGGATGCCGGCACCGGCTCGGACACCAGGAACTGGTTGCGGGGCAGCAGCTGTGCGACGTGCACGCGGCGCACCGGTTCGCTCATGGCTCCACCCGTGGGTCGGCGCCGGTCGCGGTCCTGGCCCCGGGCGTCGGACATCCGCGTCGAGTCATGCGCGAAATCCTACGGTCTGGGTGCGGCATCCGCGCCGGCGGGAGCGGGCGACGCGGAGTCGGCGGGCTGCGGGACGCCGCACCGACGGACCTTCGGCACCCGATACCCCGGTTCTTCGGCACCCGGCACCCCGGCTCTTGGGCGGCGGTACCCGGCTCTTCCGCACCCGGTACAGCGGTGCTCGACGTGTGGCACGAATGCACACCGGCGTAGCATTGCTGCCAGGGCGAGACATCCTCGACCGCTGACACCGCCGCGTCGGGAGGGCACCGTGAACGAACAGCATCGAGTGGCCATACTCGTGCTCCCCGGGGCCGTTCCGATGGACGTCGCCATTCCGATCCAGGTGTTCAAGCCGCGCGACGGCGTGCCCTACGAGCGGCTGGTGTGCGGGCCCGAAGCGGGCGACATCGAGACGGATGCCGGCATCCGCATCGGCGTCGCTCACGGACTCGAGGCACTCGCCACGGCCGACACGGTCGTCGTGCCGGGCTTCAACGATCAGCTGCGGGAGTGGGATGCGCGCATCCTGCACGCGCTGCGGGATGCTCACGCCCGCGGGGCCCGCATGGTCTCCATCTGCACCGGTGCGTTCGCCCTCGCGGCGGCAGGACTGCTCGACGGCCGGAACGCGACGACGCACTGGCACCGCGTGGAGATGTTCCATCGCGCGCACCCGCTCGTGCGGCTCAATCGCAACGTGCTGTTCGTGGACGACGGCGACATCCTCACGTCCGCTGGCGTGGCATCCGGGATCGATCTGTGCCTGCACATCGTGCGCAGGGATTTCGGGGTGCATGCGTCCAACCGGGTGGCGCGCGCCATCGTGGCGGCGCCGTACCGGAGCGGCGGTCAGGCGCAGTTCGTGCCTCGCACCCTCCCCGAGCCGCACGGCGAGGTGTTCGCCCGCACGAGGGAATGGGCGCTGCAGCGGCTGACGGACCCCATCACGGTCACCGATCTGGCGCGGCACGCGAACGTCTCATCCCGCACGTTCTCGCGTCGCTTCGTGGAGGACACCGGATACACGCCGTTGCAGTGGCTGCTCCGGGCCAGGGTCGATCTGGCGCGCGAACTGCTCGAGGCGACGGATCTCGGCGTGGACCAGATCGCCGGCCAGACCGGGCTCGGCACGGCGACGAATTTGCGCGACCACTTCCGGCGCATCCTGGGCACGTCGCCGAGCGCCTATCGCAAGACGTTCGCCGACCGGTCGCCGGCTCGCGTCGTGGCGCCTGAGCGGTTCACTCTGGCGAGCTGACGACCGTTGGCTCCTGCCGCGGTGCCACCCGTGTTCAGCGGCGCCGGGCCTCGCGTAAATCGGGATGAGTCGCGGCTCGCCACTGGCACCGGCCTCGCAAATCAGGATGAGTCTGGCTTCGTCGGTATATCGCGGCCGAGTGGGTCGTCATCCTGATTTCGGCGGGCGTGGAACGGGAGCCTGCGGCCAGATCGGAGTGGCGCCGTGAGGGCGACTGGAGCCGAGCGACTCCACTGGGGGTCCGGCAGGGCGACCCACGCGGGGAGCCGCCGACAGCGTGGCAGAAAACTTTCGAATCGCGTCGTTCCTGCCGATCGTCGGGCGGCGTCCGCTCGCTCAGGCTGGATGCCGTTCACCCAGCACCGAAAGGAACGACACCCATGCCTCCCGCACGCATCGCCATCAACGGCTTCGGCCGCATCGGCCGCAACGTCTTCCGTGCCGCCCATGAGGGCGACACGGAATTCGAGATCGTCGCCGTGAACGACCTCGCCGATCCCACCCAGCTGGCCCAGCTACTCAGGTTCGACAGCACGCTGGGACGCTTCCCCGGCACGGTCGAGGTGGGCGAAGACAGCATCGTCGTGGACGGAAAGCGCATCGCCGTTCTCGCCGAGCGCGACCCGGCCAAGCTGCCGTGGAGCGACCTCGGAGTCTCCGTCGTGCTCGAATCCACGGGAAGGCTGACCTCGGGCGGGGCATCCTCGGCGCACCTGGATGCCGGCGCCGAGCGCGTGCTCATCAGCGCCCCGTCGCCCGACGCGGAGGTCACCATCGCGTATGGCGTCAACGAGTCCGTCTATGACCCGGCGTCGCACCGCATCGTCTCGAACGCCTCCTGCACGACGAACGCGCTGGCGCCGCTGGCGTCGGTGCTCGACGATCTCGCCACCATCGAGGGCGGATTCATGACCACCGTCCACGCGTACACGCAGGAGCAGAACCTGCAGGATGGCCCGCACCGCGACGCGCGACGTGCTCGCGCCGCCGCCATCAACATCGCGCCCACCACGACGGGAGCGGCGAAAGCGATCGGCAAGGTGCTCCCCCGGCTCGACGGCAAGCTGGACGGATACTCCGTTCGTGTTCCGGTTCCCGTCGGCTCGCTCGTGGAGCTCAACGTCACCGTGGAGCGTGACGTGACGGTCGACGAGGTCAACGCCGCCTACCTGGCTGCGGCGCAGGGAGCGCTCGCCGGCATCCTCGAGCACTCGACCGATCCCCTCGTGTCCACCGACATCGTGGGCAACCCTGCGTCGTCGATCTTCGACGCCGGGCTCACCATGGCGCGTGGCCGTCACGTGAAGGTGGCGTCCTGGTACGACAACGAGTGGGGCTTTTCGAACCGCGTGATCGACACGCTGGGCATGCTCGCGGCGTGATCCCGTGGCGGTGCGCCTCCTCGCGCGACGGCGCTCGGCGCACCGCCACGAAAACAAGTACCAAAGATGACGGTGGAGACGAAAATTCCTGTCAGAAGTGCTTGACACCCCTATGCGAGGGGTACCAAGGTCGAAGCGTGCCGCAGCGTTGCGGAACGTCGAAGGAGCCAGCATGAACCTCTCATCGTCCGAACCCGACCACACGTCCGCGTCGCTCAGCGAGGGGGCCGCCTTCTCGCGCGGCCAGGGCCTCAGCCGCCGCGCGGTGCTCACCGCAGGCGTCGGCGCCGTCGCGGGCCTTGCGCTCGCCGGAGCGGGCATCGCCGGATCCGGTGCACTCTCGGCGTCGGCTGCACCTCCGTGGTGGGCGAAGCTGTCGACGCGCCAGCAGGTCGGCCAGCGCGTCATCTACTCGTACCCGGGTGCCACGCCCCCGCAGTCCCTGCTCGACGGGATCGCGGCCGGTGAGGTGGGCGGTGTCATCTTCTTCGGCGAGAACATCACGAGCCTCCCGCAGATCGCCGCCGTGGTCGCGCAGCTCAGGGCGGCTCAGGCATCCTCCCCCATCAAGGAGCCGCTGCTGTTCATGACCGACCAGGAGGGCGGCCTCATCCGTCGTCTCCGCGGGCAGGAGCCGGTGCTCTCGGAGAAGCAGATCGGCCTGCAGCCCGACCCGGATGCCGCAGCAACGGCCGCGGGAGCCGGCGCCGCCGGCGCGCTCCGCAACGTCGGCATGAACCTCAACCTGGCGCCGGTGCTCGACGTCTTCCGCACCCCGGGCAACTTCGACGACCAGTTCCAGAGGTCGTACAGCTCGGACCCGGTGCTCGCCGGACGTCTCGGGGCCGACTTCGTTCGCGCCCAGCAGGGAGCGGGTGTCGCCGCGACATCGAAGCACTTCCCCGGTCTCGGAGCGGCGACCGCGTCGGAGAACACCGACCTCGGCCCCGTCACGCTGACCCAGTCGCTCGACGAGCTGCGCGCCGTCGACGAGTCCGCCTTCGCGCCGGCCATCAGCGTGGGCGTGCAGCTCGTCATGACGTCGTGGGCCATCTATCCCGCGCTCGACCCGGTGTACCCGGCAGGCCTGTCGTCGACCATCGTGCAGGGCGAGCTTCGGCAGCGGCTCGGCTTCGACGGCGTCACCATCACGGACGCGCTCGAGGCCGGCGCCCTGAACGCCTTCGGCGACACGGGTGCCCGCGCACTGCTCTCCGCACAGGCCGGCATGGACCTGCTGCTCTGCTCCGCTCGTGACATGCAGCAGGGTCTGGACGCACTGGATGCCGTGACGGCGGCCGTCGACGACAAGACACTGAACCCGGGAACCTTCAAGCAGTCGCTGCGTCGCGTGCAGTCGCTGCGCGCCGGGCTGTTCTGATCTGGTCGTTCCACCCGCTTATCGACGGACCGCGTCGGGCACCCACTGGAGCCCGGCGCGGTCTCGTCTGCGGCGCGGCGGGCGCAGTGTGGCGTGCGTCGTGCGCGGTCGCGATCGACCTCAGCCGCGTCGACCTCGATCGGGTCGACCTCGTGCGGGGATCGGCTTCAGTCGGGATCGCGCTGGATGCGCATTCGACCTCAGTCGGCGCCGAGGTCGAATGCCGCGGCTTCGTTGGCGGCATCCACGCCGGCCTGCTGATCGCTCTCGCCCTCGCCGGCACTGATCTCGGCCGACTCGCCCGCTCCGAGGTCGCCGACCAGCAGCGCGGTGGGTCCGCCGATCACGCCGGACGCCGAATACTGCTCGAGCCGCGCACGCGAGTCGGCGATGTCGAGGTTGCGCATGGTGAGCTGACCGATGCGGTCCTCGGGCTCGAACGCGGCATCCCCGACGCGCTCCATCGAGAGCTTGTCGGGGTGGTAGCTCAGCGCGGGGCCGCGGGTGTCGACGATCGAGTAGTCGTCGCCGCGGCGCAGCCGCAGCGCGACCTCGCCGGTGACGGCCGAGCCGACCCAGCGCTGGATGCTCTCGCGCAGCATGAGCGACTGCGGGTCGAACCAGCGGCCCTCGTACATGAGCCGTCCGAGCCTGCGGCCCTCGTTGTGGTAGTTCGCCACGGTGTCTTCGTTGTGGATGGCGTTCAGCAGGCGTTCGTAGGCGATGTGCAGCAAGGCCATGCCCGGCGCCTCGTAGATGCCACGGCTCTTGGCCTCGATGATGCGGTTCTCGATCTGGTCGCTCATGCCGAGCCCGTGCCTGCCGCCGATGGCGTTCGCCTCCAGCACGAGAGCCACCGGATCGTCGTACTCGACACCGTTCAGGGCGACCGGGCGGCCCTGTTCGAAGCGCACGGTGACATCCTCTGCCGCGATCTCCACGTCGTCGCGCCAGAACGGCACGCCCATGATGGGCTCGACGATCGTCATCGGGGTGTCGAGCTGTTCGAGCAGCTTCGCCTCGTGCGTCGCCCCCCAGATGTTGGCGTCGGTGGAGTACGCCTTCTCGACGGATGCGCGATAGGGCAGGTCACGCGCCTGCAGCCACTCGCTCATCTCCTTGCGCCCGCCGAGCTCGGACACGAAGTCGCGGTCGAGCCACGGCTTGTAGATGCGCAGCCTCGGGTTCGCCATGAGCCCGTAGCGATAGAAGCGCTCGATGTCGTTGCCCTTGTAGGTGGATCCGTCGCCCCAGATGCCCACGCCGTCTTCGAGCATGGCCCGCACCAGAAGCGTGCCGGTGACGGCGCGACCGAGCGGCGTCGTGTTGAAGTACGTCTTGCCGCCCGAGCGGATGTGGAACGCGCCGCACTGCAGGGCGACGAGGCCCTCTTCGACGAGCGGGAGCTTGCAGTCGACCAGACGCGACAGCTCGGCGCCGTACTGCGCGGCCCTACCGGGGATGGCCTCGACGTCGGGCTCGTCCGGCTGGCCGAGGTCTGCCGTGTACGTGCAGGGCACAGCGCCCTTCTCTCGCATCCACGCGACGGCGACGGACGTGTCGAGGCCGCCGGAGAACGCGATGCCGACACGTTCGCCGACGGGAAGGGATGCGAGCACTTTGGACATGCCTTCAAGGATATGGGCGATTGAGGGGTGGCCAGAGCGCTCGCGCTCTGGGCCAGCCCGATTGAGTCCGTGAGGTGCGCAGCAACGATATGGGCGATTGAGGGGTGGCCAGAGCGCTCGCGCTCTGGGCCAGCCCGATTGAGTGCGTGAGGTGCGCAGCGCCGATATGGGCGATTGAGATGCCGGAGTTTCATGCCGGGACCGGCGGCGTGCGCGACCGGCGCTGGAGAGATTTCGGCGCCATGTCGATCGCCGTGCGTCAGGTTCGACGCGATAGTAGAAGGGCGTGAGCGCGCCCCAGGAAGATGAAGGAGACATCCATGAAGTACATGCTGATCATGCGGGCCACGGATGACGCCAAGAAGGCGTACAAGGAGATGGACTTCAACGAGGTCATCACCAAGATGGGCCAGTACAACGAGCAGCTCATCAAGGCCGGTGTTCTGCTGGCCGGCGACGGCCTGTCCGACGACGTCGAGACGACGGGGTTCGTCGTGGACTTCTCGAGCACGCCGCCGGCGGTGACGGACGGACCCTATGGCGAGACGCACGAGTTGTTCAACGGGTTCTGGATCATCCAGGTGAACTCGAAGGAAGAGGCCGCTGAATGGGCGAGCCGCTGCCCCCTCGGCCCGGGCTCCAAGCTCGAGGTGCGGCGGGTGACCGACGAGAGCGACTTCGCAGGCTTCGAAGACAACGAGTACCTCCAGAAAGAGGTCGAGTGGCGCAAGGCGGCGGAGAACGCCTGACGGCACGCGGCCGAAGTACATGGGGGCATAGCGCACATGGACGGGATCTCAGCGCGCGTCGACGCCGTCTGGCGCATCGAGAGCGCACGCATCGTGGCCACGCTCGCCAAGATGACAGGCGACGTCGGCGCCGCTGAAGATCTGGCGCAGGACGCCCTCGTCGAGGCTCTGCGCCAGTGGCCGAGGGATGGCGTGCCCGAGAACCCGGGCGCGTGGCTGACCGCGGTCGCCAAGCGACGCGCAATAGACCAGTGGCGTCGCAAGGAGCGGCTCGATGACCGATACCGGGCGATGGCATCGACCCTCGATGAATCGGCCGACGACGCGTGGGAACCGATCGACGACGACGTGCTTCGCCTTGTGTTCACGGCCTGCCACCCCGTGCTCTCCCGCGAAGCTCAGGTGGCGCTCACGCTCCGGACCGTCGCGGGGCTGAGCACCGAAGAGATCGCCCGGCTGTACTTCGTGCCCGTTGCGACCGTGCAGCAGCGCATCGTGCGTGCGAAGAAGACGATCTCGGCCGCGCGAGTTCCGTTCGACACCCCAGAGCCCTCGGAATGGAAGGAACGGCTGGCGGGTGTTCTGAGCGTGATCTACCTCGTCTTCACCGAGGGTTACGCCGCGACATCCGGCACGGACTGGATCAGGACCGACCTCGCGAACGAGGCGCTCCGACTCGGTCGCATGGTCGCTTCCCTCCTGCCCAGAGAACCAGAGGTGCACGCACTGGTCGCGCTCATGGAGTTGCAGGCGGCCCGGTTTCCGAGCAGAACCCGCGCCGACGGCACGCCGATTCTGCTCACCGAGCAGGACAGGACGCGATGGGATCGCGCGCAGATCCTGCGTGGCCGAGCGGCGCTTGCGCGCGCGGACGCACTGGGCAGCGGCCGCGGTCCATACGCACTGCAGGCGGCGATCGCCGAGGTCCACGCGCTCGCACCCACACCGGAGGAGACTGACTGGCCTCGCATCGTGCTGCTGTACGAGGCCCTCGGGCGTCTCGCACCGAATCCGGTCGTCGAGCTGAACCGTGCTGCTGCCGTTGCGATGGCGACGGGGCCTGCGACCGCGTTGCAGATCGTCGACGAACTCGTCGAGCAGGGCGCCCTTCGCGGCTCGCATCTGCTTCCCGGCGTACGGGGTGAGCTGTTGGGACAACTGGGCAGAACGGATGAGGCGATCTCCGAGTTGCAGTCGGCGGCAGCGCTAGCGGGCAATGAACGGGAGCGCGATGTGCTGCTGGAGAAGGCCGCGCGGCTCAGGGCATCCGGCATTCGCGATGGGGACGCCGCTGCGCGCCGGGATGCCGCCGAGTAGCGGAAGTCTCGGTGATCGGTCTTCCGGGCGCGCTCCCTGCGGCGGAGTACGAGAAGCTCGGTGTCGCCCGCATCTCGTACGGCCCGCTCCCGCAGCGCGCGGCGTTGCTCGCCCTGCGCGACCTCGCGGTCGACCTGTACGGAGACGGCGTCATCCCCGCCGACCTGCCCGCCCTGAACTGACGTCCCTTCCTGCCTGAACTGACGTCGGGGCCGCTGGCAAGCGCCACCTATGCTCGTCGTATGGCCAAGCTCGTGCTCACCGTCGTCGGCGACGATCGTGCCGGACTCGTGCAGTCGCTCGCGGATGTCGTCAGCGAGCACGGTGGCAACTGGGAGACGAGCGAACTCGCCGAACTGGCGGGCGCGTTCGCCGGGATCGTGCTGGTGTCCGTTCCCGATGCGCGGCTGGAGGAGCTGCGCGAAGCCCTGCACGGGCTCGACGGGCTCCTGCGCGTCACGGTGCACGGAGGAGCGGATGCCGGTGCCGGCGCGAGTGGTCGGCGGCTGACGTTCTCGGTGCTGGGCGACGATCGACCCGGAATCGTGCGCGAGGTGACGGGCATCCTTTCCCGTCACGGCGTCACGATCGACCTGTTCTCCAGCCACACGCGAGAAGCGCCGATGGCCGGCGGCGTGCTGTTCGAGGCGAGGATCGCGGCGCGAGTCCCCGACGGTGTCGAGACTGCCGCCGTGGTCGAGGAGCTGGAGCGCCTGGCGGCCGAGATCCAGGTGGACGTCGCGCTCGACGACTAGTGGCGACGGCCTGTGCGGGCCTCCTGCCTAGACATGGATCCAGTGACGCAGCTTCTCCGGCTGCAGCCGGATCCAGACCACCGCCATGAGACCGGCGATGAAGTCGATCGTCATCACCGCGACCCGTTCGCTGTCCCGCTCGAGGACGAGGCCGGGCTGGTCGTTCACCGGACGTTCCGTGATGACCACGTCGGCGGGATCGGTCAGGCCGTGCATCAGGAGCACTGCGGCATCATCGACGCCGCGCACGACGCGGACCGTCGGATATTCGTCGTCCCCTGAGTCGACGACCACCGCCACGTCGGGCGCCAGCATGGATGCCAGCTCCTTTCCGTCGCCTCGCTCCGCCGCGAGCCGGAACGCGTGAACCGCTCGGCGATGCGGCGTGTGCGTCAGGGAGCGCCACGCCGCGATCCACCTGTGCCGGGTGCTTCCGGTCAGAGCCTTGGGTGCGGTCGTCAGGGCCATGAGATGCCTCCTGCGGCGCGTCGCTGTCGTGAACGACGCCGCCACAGTTAAAGACCGTGTAGGCGTCATCGACGTGACACGATGCCTCCATCACAACACGTTCACCGCGCGAAAGCACCTGGTTGCTCGGGGCACTTTCGGGGATGCCCCTTGCCGGTCAGTGCAGGTGCTCCAGCCCTACCCGCAGCCGGCGCAGCTGAAACCGCCACGGCGAGAGCCTGGGCATCTCGAGGTTGAGGCCGGCGTGAGCAGCGATCCACTCGACGACGTCATCCGTCGGCCGACCATCTGTTGCGACGTGTATCGCGTAGCGACTGGATGCGAGCGCGGCCACGCAGCGCGGTATCTGCTGCATGGCCCAGGTCTCGCGGCGCAGACCCGAGCGGAGGAAGGCGATCCTGGTGCTCAATCGTCTGCGCAGGGTCTCGGCGCTCGCCAAGAGGGTGTAATGGCGAAGGTCGACGCCCCGGATCGGAGCCCGCCGACGATCTCGTCGAAGTAGTCGTCACGCACGATCGTCATCGGTACGAGTATGAGTCCGCGACCGCGTTCGACGGCATCGGCCTGGAGAAGGGTGTCGACCACGGCAGAGCGCCACGGGGGAAGGTCCTGGAAGTCGCCGGCCGTCCGCGGCGGAAGCGTTCGTTGCAGCGCGAACCCCAGCAGCTCGGGGTCGGCCACATGGGCGCGTGGCAGCCTGCGGGCGAGCTCGAACGCCGTTTGGGTCTTGCCGGCACCGAAGGCGCCATTGATCCAGAGCAGCACGCTCGGCACCCTAAAGGAAGAATCGGGGAGAGGACCGGAATAGCGCTCGCCACACCTAAGTTGAGTCATATAGACTCAAGTTTGTGCGGGCATCCCTCTGCCGCTGAATCACGTGCCGCTGCACCACGACGATCGCGGCCGGGTGGGACCGCGGATGCCGCACCGCAAGCGAAGGGGAAAGAGACTTCAGATGGCGAACATGCAGGGCGCACCCTCCAGCCAGGAGGAGCAGAAGAGCGCGCTCGAACAGTACGGCGTCGACCTCACCGAGCTCGCCAAGGCGGGCAAGCTCGACCCGGTGATCGGACGCGACTCCGAGATCCGGCGCGTCAGCCAGGTGCTGACCAGGCGCACCAAGAACAACCCCGTGCTCATCGGCGAGCCCGGCGTCGGCAAGACGGCCGTCGTCGAAGGCCTCGCCCAGCGGATCGTGGCCGGTGACGTCGCCGAGTCGCTGAAGAACAAGCGGCTCGTGTCGCTGGACATCTCGGCGCTCGTCGCGGGCGCCATGTACCGCGGGCAGTTCGAGGAGCGGCTGAAGAGCGTGCTCAAGGAGATCAACGAGGCGGGCGGCCAGGTCATCACGTTCGTCGACGAACTGCACCTGCTGATGGGTGCTGGCGGCGGTGAGGGCTCGGTCGCGGCATCCAACATGCTCAAGCCCATGCTGGCGCGCGGCGAGCTGCGCTTGATCGGCGCGACCACTCTCGATGAGTACCGCGAGTACATCGAGAAGGATGCCGCGCTCGAGCGCCGCTTCCAGCAGGTGTACGTCGGCGAGCCGAGCGTGGAGGACACCATCGCGATCCTCCGCGGGCTCAAGGGACGCTACGAGGCGCACCACGGAGTGACGATCTCGGATGCCGCGCTCGTGGCATCCGCTGCGCTGTCCAACCGCTATATCACAGCACGGCAGCTGCCCGACAAGGCCATCGACCTGATCGACGAGGCGATGAGCCGGCTCAAGATGGAGATCGACTCGTCTCCGGTGGAGATCGACCAGCTCAAGCGGCAGGTGGATCGCATGAAGCTGGAGGAGCTGGCGCTCAAGAAGGAGAAGGACGAGGCATCGAAGGAGCGCCTCGCGAAGCTCCGCGAGGAGCTCGTGCAGCACGAGCGCGAGCTGGCAGACCTCGAGGCGCGATGGGAACGCGAGCGCATGGGCCTGAACCGTGTCGGCGAGCTGAAGAAGAAGCTCGACGAGGCGGTCACCGAGCGCGATCGCGCACTGCGCGAGGCGGACTACGCGAAGGCGTCCAAGCTCGAGTACGAGACCATCAAGCAGCTGGAGCGCGACCTTGCCGAGGCCGAGCGCGCCGAGAACGCGCCGGATGAGCCGCGCATGGTGAACGAGCAGGTCACCGAAGAGGACATCGCGGCCGTGATCGCGGCATGGACCGGCATCCCCGTCGGTCGTCTCATGCAGGGCGAGACCGAGAAGCTGCTGCACCTGGAGAGCGAGCTCGGCAGGCGGCTCATCGGGCAGAAGCGCGCGGTGCACGCCGTGGCGGATGCCGTGCGTCGCTCACGTGCCGGCATCAGCGACCCCAACCGGCCGACCGGATCGTTCCTGTTCCTCGGGCCCACAGGCGTGGGCAAGACCGAGCTGGCCAAGGCGCTCGCCGAGTTCCTGTTCGACGACGAGCACGCCATGGTGCGCATCGACATGAGCGAGTACGGCGAGAAGCACACCGTCTCGCGCCTGGTCGGCGCGCCTCCCGGCTATGTCGGTTACGAGCAGGGCGGGCAACTCACCGAGGCGGTGCGGCGCCGCCCGTACAGCGTCATCCTGCTCGACGAGGTGGAGAAGGCGCACCCCGAGGTGTTCGACATCCTGCTGCAGGTGCTCGACGACGGCCGCCTCACCGACGGCCAGGGACGCACGGTCGACTTCCGCAACACGATCCTCATCCTGACGTCGAACCTCGGTTCGCCGATCCTCATCGACCCCACCTTGACGTGGAACGAGAAGGAAGAGCAGGTGCAGGCGCTGGTGCGCCAGGCGTTCAAGCCGGAGTTCGTGAACCGTCTCGACGACATCGTGGTGTTCTCCGCCCTCACGGAGGAGGAGCTCGGCGAGATCGTGTCGCTGTACATCGACCGGCTCCAGGACCGCCTGCACACGCGCAGGCTCGACCTCGGTGTCACTCCGGATGCCCGTGCCTGGCTCGCCGAGCGCGGCTACGACCCGATCTACGGCGCTCGGCCGCTCCGCCGGCTGATGCAGCACGAGATCGACGACCGGCTCGCGACGGCGCTGCTCGAAGGGCGCATCCGCGACGGCAGCATCGTGCGTGTGGACCTCGCTTCCGACGGCGACCACCTCGACGTGACGCAGGTCGAGTAGGGATCAGGCGTCGGGACGCGCTGCCCCTCCGCGAGCCGGCCGGTGGGCGGTGACGACCCGGATGTCGGCATCGCCCACCAGCGCGTCGATGGCTCGCCACATGAGGATCGAGCCGTTCTCGATGTGTTCGGCAGCGAGGGAGTCGAACCGCAGGCGAGTGGACTCGTCGACGATCAGTTCGTCGGCACGCCCTGCCAGGTGGTCGTCCGCCACGGCGCCGCCATGAGTCCGTCGAATCGCGCCGCACGCCGCCAGCCGGTCGAGGTCGCGGCGCACCGTCATCTCCGACACCCCGAGAGTGTGAGCCAGATCGGCCACTGTCGAGCGTCCCTGTTCCGAGATGATTCCGTGGATGCGTTGCCGACGGTATTCCGGCAGCACGGTCAGTCGCCGCCCTCCGGTGCAGGAGTCATCGTCTCCGGTGCGTGCCGTGGAATCGGCGTCCAATCGCAGCTCAGCGCGACGCTTGCCCCCGGCTCGAGCCGTTGAAGAGGCGACATGGCCTCGAGCTCCACGAGCGCCGCGGTCGAGGCGAAACCCCCGAGCTCCTCGAGTGTGTGGCCCAGCGGTGTCTGCATCCAGAGCTGCGCCGGGCTGTCGTCGGGATACCGCTCGTAGGGATGCGTGCGAAAAGTGAGCCGAACGCCCGCCCCGTCGGCGTGGCGCAGCTCCATAACGCCGGTGCATCCGGGAAAGCCCAGCTTGCCGACGGCGCGCTGGAACGGCACTCGCGTGACACCGGATGTCGTCGACGTCGACACGTTTCCGCGGAGCCGCATCAGGTGCACGGGTTCGGAGCCGGGCCGCACGTCGACGAAGATCCCGGCATGCGGTGACTCCAGGTCCGCCTCGTGCACGGGCAGCTGCGCCACCTCCCACGCCGCCCAGCGCCGTGGCGATGGCGACTCGTTCCTGAGCACGGTCGTCACGTGCATCCCGTGCGCCGTCACGGTCACCGAACGCGTCATCCTCACGCCGGTGACGGGGTCGAGGTTGCTCCGCATGGCGATGGCGCTATCGGATCGCGAGGTGACCTCGAAGGCCCCGCCGTCGAACGTCGGGTCGGGCGGCCCATGCCATTCGTCGTCGTCGGCCCAGCCCTGCGGTGCCACCCATGATTTGTCGCCTCCCCAGTTCTGCCACGTGGCGAAGCCATCGAGGGTGCGCGGATCGGCGCGCGGAACGCGAGCGGCGAACTCGTCATCGATGAGGTCGGGATTGCGCCAGAGCAACGGCACACCTCGATACGTGAGTGAGATCACCCGGGCGCCGAGTTCCGGCGCGACCACGGCGTGCAGGTCTGCTGCGACCAGTTCGACAGTCTCGAGCGGCGCCGACGGCGACGCCGCGAACACGGTTCCTCGGCCTCCCGCTTGGCCGGGTCGGGGCCCGGCCATCAGCTCTCCGGGCGATTGAACAGCAGCAGCTCGGGAAGGCTGGTCGCGAAGTAGTCGGTGCTGCCGTCCGGCCGCACGGCTGGCGGCGCCTGTACCTCGGGGCGCCCTTCGCCGAGGTTCTCGGGTGGATCCGTCTCGGGCATCCCGAGCGCGAAGCGGGCGGCATCCCACGCGGCGAGCGCCTCGCCTTCTCCGCCCTCCCAGGGCTGGAAGGTGCGGGATTCAAGCAGACGCAGAGCTTCAGCCGCCCGCCCCTGCGCGGTCAGCAGCTCGGCCAGCTGCACCACGAGGTCGTCCCGCTGCACCACCAAGGCGCGCTCGTTCTCGAGCCGAGACAGCCGCTCGGATGCGGGGTGCCCGAGTCGTGCGGCAAGCTGGTCCTGCTCGAACAACAGCCGGGCGTCGAGCGGGTCGAGCTCGCGCGCCCGCTCGTAGTGTGTCCAGGCCGCGTGATCCTCGCCCAGCACGTTGTACGACGCCAGCCCCGCGTTGCGATGAAGCCGGGCACGGTCGGCGCCGAGGCCGATCGCGCGTTGCCACAGGTCGAATGCCTCCTTGCGTCTGCCGGCGTCGTACAGCAGCATGCCGAGCAGCTCGGCGGCGATGTCGTCTCCTGGATCGGCTTCGAGGGCCGCGACGAGCGCGTCGTGCGCATCCAGCCCGCACGGGAAGCACCAGGTCGTGTCGCTCTGTCGCGCGGCCGTGCGGGCCTCGCGGGCTCGTGTCTCGTCGCCGAGGCCGTCGAGGATGCGTGCGCGGAGGTAGTGCGCCAACGGTGCGATGTTGCCTGCCGGAGTCGGCGGCCGCGTGGATGCCTTGGCGAGCACCGCCAGCGCCTGCGCATCCTCCCCGAGCTCGTGCAGGTCGAGAGCGAGGTCGACCTCGAGTCCTGCGTCGCCGGGCACCGAGCCGTCTGCCAGGTATCGCAGGAGGTCATCGAGCGGGCTGGCCTTCATCGCTTCGGCGAGCACGGCCACCGCCTCTCCGTCTCGGCCCAGGCGACGCAGGGCCACCACCCGAATCGCATCCAGACGGGGGTCTTCGGCCCCCGAGGCAGCCAGCGCGCGCGCATCCGCCTCTGCCGCCGCGGCGTCTCGCCGCCTCAACGCGATCCGCGCCGCGAGCACGCCGGCGGGAACAGCCCACGTGCGGTCCCACGTCGCCTTGGCGTAGCAACGAACGGCCTCGTCGAGCCTTCCCGTGCGTTCGAGCACGAGGCCGAGCAGGTAGTACGACTCGGCATCCTGAGGGTTCTCGTTGCGCACCGTCACCCGAGCGACAGCGGTGCGCGCGTGCTCCAGCGCCGTCGCGTAGTCGCCGGAGCGCAACGCGCGCTCGGCCATCGCCAGGTTGGTGCGCGAGTGGCCAGGATCGCGCCGCAGCGCTTCTCGCCAGTACGGAAGCGGTGAGCGGGTCGGATGCCGGTACTGCTGGAGGTGCAGCCCGGTCAGGTAGAGCTCCTCCACGCTCGCCACATCGCGAGGCCGTGGCGGCTCCGTCGCCGACCACGGTTCGACGTCGTCGGCGTGAGCGAGCCGCCACTGGAGAACGGTGGTGCCGGCATCCAGGAGATCGACGACGACCGACTCCTGCGGCAGGTCGGCGGGGATCGGAACCTCAAAGTTCAGCACGGCCCCAGGGACCAGCGACGCACGCCGTTGCCCGAACTCCACGCCGTCCGCGGCGACCCGGAGCGTCGCCTCCATCGGCCGGGTGACGGCGCACGCCACCGACACCTTGCGCTGCTCGGCGCCGGCTCCGCTGCCGGCAGCCACGAGGTCGACATGCATCGCGGCGTCGCGGTTCGCCGCGTGAGCCACGCCGATCGCCGGGATGGGATACCAATACTGCGAGAACCTGCGGACCTCGCCGGGCATCAGCCAGGAGAAGTCGGGCTGGTTGTCGGTGAAGACGCCCGCCATGAGCTCCACGTAGGGGCCGTCGGCATCGGTGAGCTGTCGATCCCAGGCGTGCCCGAACGGCGCATTGCCCCAGGTCCACTGCTTCTTGCCCGGCGCGATCCGCCGGTCGGCCCAGTGCACCACCCCGGCGCCGGCAGCGTGATCGTATCCGCCGAAGAATCCCTGGTCGGAGTCGACGACCATGTACGACGTCGGCACAGGGATGTTCCGGTAGAAGTCGATGCGGTCCGCGCCGGGGCGAGACGCAGCCCTGGCCGGGTAGTCGACCCCGTAATAGGGACGATCCGCCGCGGGGAACGCCGTGATCGCCCGGCGGGCGTGGTCGGCGACGTAGCGCACGTCCTGCGGAAAGAACGACTGGTACTGGTCGTGAACGGCGACCGCAGCGTTGGCCCACCACAGGAAGGTCTGCCGCTGGCTCGTGCGGTTGTGCAGACGCACGACGATCTCCACGTACGAACGGTCGGGATAGAGGCGGATGCCGTGTGTCTCGGCCATGCGGGTGAACGGGTCGTGGTCGGAACACCACACCGTGACACTGCCGTCGTCGCCGTGCTCGATCTCGGCCTCCATCGGGAGGTACGTGGCCGGCCGATGGTGCTGAGGCCAGTTGAACTCGACGCCGCCACTGACCCACGGTCCCGTCAGGCCGACGAGCGCCGGCTTCATCACGTTGTTGCGGTAGAAGAAGTCGTACCCCGTGGTCTTGTCGTATCCGGTGTGGATGCGTCCGCCCAGCTCGGGGAGCACCGTCAGGCGCAGGTACCGGTTCTCCAGGTGCACGGCGTGCCAGGCGCGGTCGACGGGCTGCCGTGCGACTGCTTCGATGAACGGCAGCGGATACACCCGCCCGCTCGAGCCCTGATAGACGCGGTGGTCGAGATACATCGGCAGCACCGACGGGGATGCAGGCTCGTACGTCGGCAGCACCAGGTCTTCCGTCCAGGCGATGGCCTCCCCTTCCTCCAGTCGGCGCAGGAGGCTTGGCGGAGTCGATGCGAGGTTGTCGACATGGAGTTCGGACGTCATGGTCTCACCCTAGAAACGCGGATCGCAGCGGCTGAATGGGCGAATGAACGACGACGCATGGACTTTTCTCTGATCCGCGTTGCGAAGGATGCCCCTGACCCGCTGGGAAGCGGCGCCTTCACCTAGACGACCCTGCGCTCGTCGCGCGGAACCAAGACCAGCACGTCGGCGTCCATCGCCCAGGCGAAGCGCACGGCGACACCGAGCGTCGCGGCGGTCTCCGCCGTCGCCGTCTCTCCCGTCGGATTCCCCGAAGCGTCGCAGACGTCGTAGCGCATACCGGGCAGCAAGCCGGTCGGGAAGACCCGCGAGGTCTCCCTGTCGCGCCGGCGATCGCGGTCTCCGTCGTAGACGAGGACCACGATTCGGCCGTCTCCCGGTGGCGCGACGTATTCGACGGCATACAGGTTCTCTTCCGGGCGCCCATGGGTGCGCACATCGCCGTGCTGGATGACGGCACGCAGGGACTTGTACGCCCGCACCATCCCGGCGGCCTCGCTCTTGTCCTCAGCCGACCACGTGGAGAGGTCGCCGCCGATGCCCAGCACACCCGCCATCGCGACCGCGAAGCGGTATCCGAGCGAGACCGGGCGCCTGTCCCGATGGCCGTGGTCGTCCGAGACCCAGGAGCTCATCACCCACGCCGGGTAGGCGCTCAAGAAGCCGTGCTGGATCACCAGCCGGTCGCGCGCGCCCACCTGGTCGCTCGGCCACACGACATCCGATCGCGCCAGAACGGCGTTGTCGATGCGCGCGCCGCCCGATGCACATGCTTCGACCACCACGCCAGGGTGCTCCGCGCGCAGAAGCTCGAGCACTTGGTAGTAGTTGCGCGTGTGCTGAACGCTCCATTCCCGGCCGTGGTGGTCGCCGGGGCGTCCGCCGTCGGTCACGGGCCGGTTCATGTCCCACTTGAGGTAGTTGATCGGTGCTGATGTCAGCAGACCGCGCAGCGTGTCCATCACCCACTCCACGACGTCGCTCCGGCCGAGATCGAGCACGTACTGGTTGCGGATGGTCTCCAGCGGTCGCCCCTCTGCCCGATAGACCCAGTCGGGATGCCGTCGGTACAGCTCCGAGTCGGGATTCACGCACTCGGGCTCGATCCATACGCCGAACCGCATGCCGAGCTCCTCGACGGCGACCGCGAGCTCGGAAAGCCCGTGCGGGAACTTCTGCGGATCGGCCTGCCAGTCGCCGAGGCCGGCCCGGTCGGAGTCGCGCCCGGTGAACCATCCGTCGTCGAGAACGAACGTCTCCACGCCCAGGCTCGCGGCCTCCCGAGCGAGCTCCTTCTGCTGCTCGAGCGCGACGTCGAACGTCGTCGCCATCCATGAGTTGTAGACGATCGGCCGAGTAGCGGGAGAAAGGTCTCGCACGAGCTCTGCGCGCTGGAAGTCGTGCCACGCCCGCGTCACGCCATGAGCGCCATCCGGTGCGAACACGCCGAGTGCATCGGGTGTCGTGAACTCCTGTCCCGGGTCGAGGCGCACGGTCGTGACATCCTCGTGCAGACCGCAGGAGACCCTGGCGTGCTGGCCGACGGCAGTCGTCTCGACCTGCAGTCGCCAGGAGCCGCTCCAGTCAAGGGCGACGCCGTACGCCCGCCCGCCCGGGCGGTGGAAGGCGTCCTCGTCGTCGACGGCGGAGACGGTCACGACGGGGCTGAACGACAGGCTCGTCACGCCCTGCCGGCTGCCGATGGAGAACGTTCCCCAGTGCACCTCGGTGCTGCGGCACTGGAACTCCCTGGCCCAGGCGCCCGCGAGGTAGTCGACGTGAACGTGCTGACCGAGCGGCAGGTTCCACGCTGCCGAGAAGACTCGCGGCAGATCGATCGCGGCGGCTCCGTCGTTCTTCAGGCGGGCGCTGCGACGAACGACGTCGTGATCGGCCGAGGTGCGCATGCGGAGCTCGAGCGTCAGGGTGGCGGTTTCGTCGACGAACGGCACGATGAGCTCGTCACCCGCGTGGCGTGCGCGATGCACGACGCCATCGGGGACGAGCGTCCAGCGCGCGCCGGTTCGTCCGTCGCCGCGGTCGAGCAGGAGCTCGCTGAAGGATGCGTGTCGCTGCCCCGCGCTCGCGTACTCCAGCGGCTGCGCATCGGCCCTGGCCGAGAACGAGACCAGACGATCCGGCTCGTCCCAGGCGGGCACGACGTCGAGTGCGTTGTCCGCGCCCTCGAGAGCCGGACCCCAGTAGTCGAGAACCAGCCCCGAGCCGTCGGCCAGGGCGCTCACCACGTAGGACGTGCCGCGAGTGCGCAGGTGCCAGCGCTGGCGGTCAGAGGTGGGCATGGGCATCCTTCCGGCGAACGGCGGAACGTCTTTCCAAGGGGCGGCGCCGGCCGTCCCGACTCACTTGCTCGACCCGAGCGTGAGCCCGGAGACGAACTGCTTCTGGAAGATGAAGAACACGACGGCCGTGGGAATGGCGGCCACGATCGCGCCGGCGGCGACGACGTTCCACTGGCTGACGAAGCCGCCCTGGATGTTCAGCAGCTCGGCGGTGATCGGGAACTTCGTCTCCGTGCGCAGCACCGTCAGAGCCCAGATGAGGTCGTTCCAGATCCAGGTGGTCGCCAGCGCGGCGAGGGCTGCAAGTGACGGCCGCGTGAGCGGAATCACGAGACGCAGGTACACGCGGATCTCGCCGGCACCGTCGACTCGCGCGGCCTCGAAGATCTCGGCGGGAATCGAGCGCATGAATCCGTGCAGCACGAAGGTGTAGAAGCCTAGACCGAACGCGACCTGCACCACTATGAGCGCGAACAGCGTGTCGGAGATGCCGAGACTCTCGGTGATGCGCGCAACCGGGATGAGGAGGATCTGCGGCGGCAGAAGGTTGCCCGCCAGCATGAGCAGCAGGATGCCGCGCCGGAACGGGATCTCGTAACGGCTCAGCGCGAACGCCGCCCACGACGCCAGCAGCAGCGAGAAGACGACAGTGAAGACGGTGACGATGACGCTGTTGAGCAGCGCACCTCCCGCGAGTCCGTCGGAGAAAACCGTGACGAAGCCGTCGAAGGCGAACGAGTGCGGCAGCGAACCGAGCCCGTTGGAGGTGATGTCGTCGAACGACCGGAAGGCGACGAACACCACGAACACCATGGGCGCTATCCACAGGAGGGAGACCGGCGCCATGACGAGGTGGAAGCCCCACGCGCGCTTGTGGCGACGCGGCGAGTGCTGACGCGCCTCGGCGGGAGCGAGAGTAGAGGCGGTCATGTCAGTCCTCCGTCCTGGATGCGCGCACGAGGTATCCGATGATGAAGACGATGGCGAGCAAGAAGATCACCACGGCGATCGCGGAGCCGTAGCCTAGGTTCACCGTCGTGAAGCTCGTCTGGTACATGTACGTCGAGAGCAACTGTGTCGAGTTGTAGGGGCCACCCCTGGTCATCGCCCAGACGATGTCGAACGTTCTCAGCGAGTCGATGACGGTGACGGCGAACACGACGGCGTTCACGCCGCGCAGCTGCGGCATCACGATCTGCCAGAATCGCTGCCACTTGTTGGCGCCATCCACCGCTGCCGCCTCCTCGAGCGTCGGGTCGACGCCCTTGAGCCCGGCGAGGTACAGCACCATGATGTAGCCGCACTGGCGCCAGACGGCGGCGACCAGCACGGCGACCAGCGCGGTGGCCGGATCCGCGAGCCACTGGCGTTCCCACGCCCCGAGCCCGATCCCACCGAGCACGGTGTTGACGGCGCCATTCGGCTGGTACAGCAACCGCCAGAAGAGGCCAGTGACGGCGAGCGAGAACACCATGGGCAGATAGATCGCGCTGCGGTACAGGCCGACGCCACGCCGTGGCCGGTTCAGCGCGACGGCGAGGAGAAGGCCGATCACGACCGAGGCCCCGCCGAAGCCGACGACCCAGAAGACGTTGTTCACCAGCGCCTGCAGGAAGACGGGATCAGTCGTCAGATTCTGGAAGTTCTTGAACCCGATGAACTCCGGAGCACCTGCACCGTTCCACTTCGTGAGCGAGATGTAGAAGCTGTTGATCGCGGGCCAGAACACGAGTGCGAGCTCGGTGGCGAGCGGTATCGCCAGGAAGGCCCAGATCACCGGTGGGACGCGCCGCACCGAGCCGCGGCGTGAACGCACACCGCGTTGCGCCGTACGCGCTCGGTTCGACGCCCCCACCGTGGCGGTCACGAGTTCCACACCTTTTGCGCCGCCGCCTGCCAGTCCTTCAGGATCTGATCGACGTCACCCGGGTTGGCCAGGAACTTGGTGAGCGCCGTGTCCGCCGTGGTCTGGAGCGCATCCGAGGAGTCGCGGTTGAAGAACTGCGTGATCTCCTTCGTGTCGTTGAGCATCTTCAGGCCCTTCTGCACCAGGGGCGAGAACTTCGACGTGTCGACGTCTGGCGAGGTGGGCAGGTTCGACGACTTGGATGCCTCGATGAACTCCTGCTGCGACTTCGAGCTCGCCAGATAGCTGAGGAACTTCTTCGTCGCCGCCTTGTTCTTGGTCTTGGAGCTCGCGAAGTAGCCGTCTGTCGGTGCCTCCTCGGCCGTCGGGATGCTCTTGTCGATGACCGGCACGCTGAAGAAGTCGAGGTTGTCGGCGTTGCTCGTGATGTTCTGGCTGATGAAGGCGCCCGTGAGGTACATCGCATCCTTGCCCTGCACCAGCGGAGTCACCGCGTCTTGCCACGCGAACGAGGTCATGTCGGGATCGAAGTAGGGCACGAGCTGGGCGTAGTACTTCATCACCTTCTTCACCTCTGCGCTGTCGAACGAATGCTTGCCGGCCAGCAGCTCACGGTGGAACTGGGCGCCGTTGACGCGCAGGTCGAGGATGTCGAACCAGCCGGATGCCATCCACGCCGTCGAGCCGATGCCGTTCGCGAGCGGGTTGACGCCCATCGACTTGAGCTTGTCGCACAGCGCGATGAAGTCGTCCCACGTCGTGGGAACCTTGACGCCCCACTTCTGGAAGGCGTCTTTGAAGTAGAAGACGCCCCACCAGTAGTAGTTGGTGGGCATGAAGATCTGGCGCCCCTTGTCGTCGGTGGAGAGCGTCTTCAGCGCCTTCGAGTAATGCGCCGCCGCGCCGTCTCCCTCCCACAGGTCGGAGATGTCGAGCAGGTAGCCCTTGCTGGCGTAGTCCCGGGCGACGGAGCCGGCATACCAGGTGAGCACATCCGGCGGATTGTTCGACGAGAGGTAGGTCGAGAGCTGCGCTCTGAACTGCTCGATAGCCACCGTGTTCAGGGTGACCTTGCCGCCCTTGTACTCGCCGACCAGCTTGGTCAGGGCCGCCTTCGGCGCGGGGTCGGACAGTGAGGATTGCAAGGTGATCGCGCCGGATCCGCTCGAGCTTCCGCCGCCGCTGCCGCCCGTCACGCATCCGGCGAGTGCTGCAACGCCGCCGATGGCGAGCGCGCCCGCGAGGAAGGTGCGGCGTGTCACGTGTGTCTGTGTTGCCATGGTGTCCTCCTTGACAGCCCGTGCGATGCAGGGGCCGGCTAGTGCTTCTCTGATTGCGGCTCGGTGAAAAGACGCGTGCATTCGACCTGAAGCGCGACGTCGTTCCACATCGGATGGTGGGGTGCGGCGTTCGAGCACACGATCGTGCCCCAGGCGCCCACGCGCGCGGACTCCCTGACCGCTCGTCGGCAGAACTCGGCCCCGACGGGGCCTTCCTCGAACGTTCCGTGGAGGGGTGTGTAGCCGATCCAGCCCTCCCCGAAGACCAGGGGGATGCCACGCTCCTTGGCCCGATCGGCGGCGACGTCGATCCAGATGCGCAGAACGCGGTCCATCTCGACGCGGTGCACCTGGTATCTCTCGTACAGAAAGCGGTCGAACGCCGACGCGTCGACCCAGTCGTGGAGGTAGATCTCCGGCTTGCCGACGATGGTCGCGTCCATCTTCCATGCCGAGTCATCCGTGAGAACCCAGGTCTCCGGGTCCGGGGCATCCGCGCGAAGGATGCCTGCAGCCTCGACGGCCGCTCGCGGAAAGTCTGCGAGGTCGCCACGCAGGTCGAAGGCTGCGGTGGTCTCGTCGAGCACGCCGTAGATGTACGGATGAACCACCAGCACATCGATCTCGGCGGGGATCGCCCGCATGGCGGCGACGGGGACGTGGGCGTAGTTCACCGTGACCGGACGCTCCGGCTGCAGTTCGTGGAAGCGCGCGAGGCCGCGGCTCAGTCGCGGTTCGAGCTCGACAAGGGCGCGTTCCTGGTCGACCCGGCCCGGGGTGACGCCGTCGGCGAGGTGCCCGGCCTGCACCTCGTTGTGCAACTCGGTGAAGGCGATCCGATCGTCGAGACCGTGTTCGGCGAGAAAGTCGATGAGCTCGGAGAGCGCGTCGGCGAGGGCGACGGGGCGGTCATCGGGATCGACCGCACGCAGCGCATCCCACCATCGCGAGTCCACGCTGAACGAGGAGGACTGCTGGTACTCCCACGACGACAGAATCACGAACAGGTCGTGTCGTCTGCAGGTCTCGAAGAGTTCGAGGAGCTTCGCCTTGCCGTCGAACCGGGTCGGCGCTTTGACGTCGTACCAGCGCACGCCCTGCCCGTAGTCGCCCCCGAGCCGATCGAGTTCGACGCTGCTCGTGTCGAGGCCGGATCCGAACAGCAGGAACGGCATGGCGCAGATCCGCACCGTGTTGTACCCGCGCTCCACCGCTTCGGCGGCAGCGCGATCCAGATCCTCGAAAGGCTCCCCGGATCCGCTGCGTACATACCAGGAGAAGTCCCACAGCGTGATCGTCAGACGGTCGGGCAGGTGGGCGGGAACCTGGACGGGAACATAGCCGGTGCCGAAAGACCGGGTGTGCGACGTATTCGTCGTCTGGGGGCGGCTTCCATTCTCACCATTGAGCATGTGGTCAGCATAGAAATGCCGCTCATCGGCCGGGAATGACGGTTCCTACGACATTCCTGGACGATTCTCTGATCCTGCTACGCTCGCGGACATGCTTCTGCGAGACGGATTCCCCGGCCAGCGGCTTCGGGTGCTGCCCGCGCCTCTGGTGCGGAAGGCGATCGAGGAGCCGGTCACGAAGCGGCTGCTCGTGACCGATGCCGGGTACTTCCCGCACGCTGCCGCACATGGACGGACGCGGCCAGATGGGGCAGGCGAGGCGATCGTCATGGTGTGCACGGGAGGCAGCGGCATCCTGACGCTCGGCGGTCAGCGACGCAGGATCGAGTCGGGTGACGCGGCGGTGATCCCCGCGCGAACGCCGCATGTGTATGTCGCCGACGCCGCCGATCCGTGGAGCATCTGGTGGCTGCACGCAACCGGCACGGATGTCGACGAGCTGGTCGCGCAGATCCTCGGCTCCGACTCCGATCCCGTCCTCCACCTGCGCGACGTTTACACGGCGGTCGCCCTCGCCGAACAGGTCGTGTCGGCGTTGGAGAACGACGAGACGACGGCCACGCTCTATCAGGCGGCCGGGGCGGCCTGGAACCTCTTCGGTCTGCTCTGCTCCGACCGGCTGCGCGGCGAACC
The DNA here is from genome assembly GCF_035547335.1 of Humibacter sp. Taxonomy (GTDB): domain Bacteria; phylum Actinomycetota; class Actinomycetes; order Actinomycetales; family Microbacteriaceae; genus Humibacter. The sequence goes on from NZ_DASZVF010000051.1 coordinate 38,669, forward strand.
TCAGACGAGCGATCGCATCCACGTCGTGCAGGAGTACCTGCGCGCGAACCTCGCTTCCCCGGTGTCGGTGGCCGAACTCGCGCGCCTCGCCGGACTCAGCAACTCGCACTTCTCCGCGCTGTTCAAGGCCTCCACCGGGTACGGCGTCGTCGAGTACGTGAAGCGGCTGCGCAGCGCCCGTGCACGCGAACTGCTCATGACCACCAACCTCTCCATCGGAGAGATTGCGACCCAGATCGGCTACGCGGATGCCTTCTACTTCTCACGTCAGTTCCGCGCCGTGAACGGCACCTCGCCCAGCGCATTCCGGGCCGGTGCCATGCGCGACGTCATCTGAGCCGGCGGCGCCGTCTCGTGCGCGTCGCTGCCGCACGTCGTGCGGGCCCGTCGGCGGCGGCCGCGCCCGTCGGCTACGCGGCCACGAACCGGTCGGCGGCCGCTGTCGCCCGCTCCACGAGCAGGCGCCCGCCACGTCCCGAGACCGTGAACCCCACGCGCTCGAGGAAGCCGCGGCAGTCGCTGCTGGTGGCATCCGCGCGGAGCCAGATCGGGCATCCGTGCTCCTCGGCGATAGTGGCCAGACGACGCATGGCCAGTGTGCCTATGCCCTGCCCGCGGTGCTCGACGAGCACGCCGAGCTGGAGCAGCTGGATGCCGCCGCCCCGCATCACCGTCACCATGCGTCCGCAGAGGCCGGCCGCGTTCTCGATGGCGACGTCGACGGCATCCGGAAACTCGGCTGCCGTGCGCACGCGCTGCTCGACGTACTGCATGCTGGCCAGCGCGGCCCTGGTGGCGGCATCGACGGCGAGCGTCGCGATCTCGTCGGTGTGCAGTTGCTGGAAAAGGCGGAACAGCGCGGGCCCGTCGGTGGCCGTGGTCGGACGGTAGCGCAACTCCGTCGCGGCGATCACCGGTGCCCGCCGCTGATGCGCGACGAGGAGAAGCGGCGTGATCCGGTTCGCCGTGGCCGCGACTCCGCCACGAAGAACTGGGCGTCGGGCACGCGGCACGAAGCGGTGCTCAGCCGGTAGACGCCGGCAGGAGGCGGTGCGGAGGCGGCGGTGAACATGAGGCCGAAGCGAGTCGCGGCGGTGCTCGCGTCGCCGGCCAGCGTTTCGACCGAGGCCAGCGTCAGGTCGTAGCGGCCGTACTCGCTGGCCGCCTCGAAGTGCTGCCCGACGGCATCCGCGTACGTGTCCAAAGCGGGCAGGGATGCCTGTGCCACAGCCGGCAGCACGGTCGACGCCATCGCCACTCCGGCGTACTGCGGTGCGCCGGCCATGATGACCGTGCGCCGCGTCACCGAGCGCGCGTCCCCTACATTGCGTCTCGCCATATCGTCGCTCCCCCAGCGTCGTTCGACGTAAGTCTGGGTGACACCCTAGGACTCTCCCGGGGCCGACGGAAGAGGTGCGTGAACACTCCTGCCGACTTTTTTGCCGGATGCCCGCGTGTCGCCCGCGACACCCTCCGATTCGTGCGTTATCGGAGGCGGCATCCGCCGCAGCTGACAGCGTCAGCGGACACGGCCGAGCGCCCGAGACGGCCGAGTGCCCGAACGGGCGAGTGTCCGAGACGGCCGAGTGTGAAAGTGAGTGTGCGAAAAGGGAGTGTGCGAAATGAAGGAGATCTGCAGCGACGCGCCGCCGTGCACAGGTAGGCGCGGTGCGCCTCGACAGATCTCCGATTTTCGGGCCACCGCATGCTGACGGTTGGACAGCATGCTGACTGTCCGCGCGCAGGCGCTGCGGATCGTCCTGGGGAGACGCCCGCCGATCCGCACCACCACGACCGTGCAGGCCGCAGCGGGTAGGCTACCGGCGATGCATTCTCTGGAGTTCGTTCCGCCCGCTGGGCGTGAGGAGGTCGCCGGCGTCCGCGCCGGCGGCAGATAGCCGCGTCCGCGCGACCGGGCTCAGTAGTCCCGCTCGCGCGCATCAACGCTGATCGGCACGGTGTGCCGACCGCGGCTCCTGCCGCCACTCCCACGAATCCCGGCCATTGCGGCCGAACACTCCAGAACAGGACCATCCATGCTTCCCGTGACCGAGCGGGAGATCCGCGCGTGCTTCGTCAACGCCACTCTCCGCGAACGCAATAACCTCACGCTTCCCACCGACTTCGATGCCATCGATTGGGAGCGCCTCGACTACCTCGGATGGCGCGACCGCAAGTACGACGGCATCGCCTACCTGATCGTGTGGCTCGGCGACGCGCCCGTCGGCATCCTGCTGCGACAGGCCGAGGCCCGCAGCCGCCGCATGTCGCAGTGCTCCTGGTGCGAAGACGTGCACCTTCCCAACGACGTCGCCTTCTACAGCGCGAAGCGTGCAGGCAAGGCGGGACGCAACGGCGACACCATCGGCACACTCGTCTGCGAGGCCTTCCAGTGCTCGACGAACGTGCGGCGCAGAGATCCCGCTCCCTATCCGGGATTCGACGTGGAGGCCGCGCGCGCAGAGCGGGTGGCGGCGCTGCGCGACCACGTCGCGGCCTTCGCCGCCAGAGTGCTCGAGTAACCGGTCGTCAGCGGTACCGAGCGGCACGCTCTACGCTCGGAGCATGCGCGGCACGGTGATGTATGGACCACGGGACGTTCGGCTCGAGGAGCTTCCCGACCCTCACTTGGAGACGGGACTCGACGCTGTGGTGCGGGTCGTCGCTTCCTGCGTGTGCGGATCCGATCTGTGGGGCTACCGCGGCGTCGTGCCGACGAAGAGCCCGCGACGCATGGGGCACGAGTTCGTCGGCATCGTGGAGCGCGTGGGCGCCGAGGTGCAGCGGGTGCGCGAAGGTGACTTCGTGATCGCGTCGTTCTACGACTGCGACTTCACGTGCGACGTGTGCCGCAGCGGTTTCAGCTCGTCGTGCCGGGAGCTCGGCTGGTACGACGGATGCCAGGCGGAGCTCGTGCGCGTGCCGCACGCCGACGGCTCGCTCGTCGTCGTGCCCGACGTGCGCGACGAGCTCGTGCCGCACCTGCTCACGCTGGCGGATGTCATGGGCACCGGACACCACGCCGCTCACTCCGCAGGCGTCACCGCCGGTGGCGACGCGGTCGTCGTCGGCGACGGCGCCGTGGGACTGAGCGGGGTGCTCGCGGCCAAGCGGCTGCAGGCATCCCGCATCGTCGTGATGTCACGCAACCCCGTTCGGCAGGAGCTGGCCAGGCGCTTCGGCGCGACGGAGATCGTGGAGCAGCGCGGTGAAGAGGGCGCCGCCATCGTGAACGAGATGTTCGACGGCATCGGTGCGCAGTCGGTACTCGAGGCGGTCGGCACGTCCGAATCGATGGAGCAGGCGGTGCGCTCGACGAGACCGGGCGGCACGGTCGGCTTCGTCGGCGTGCCGAACGGCGTTCCGCAACTCACGCTCCGCCCGCTGTTCAGCGACAACATCCGCCTTGCCGGCGGCATGGCGCCGGTGCGCAACTATGCGGACGAGCTGCTGGTCGACATCATGAGCGGTGCGATCGAGCCCGGTCTCGTGTTCGACCTCGAGCTGCCGCTGGCCGACGTGGCCGAGGCCTACGCCGCCATGGACGAGCGGCGCGGCATCAAGGTGCTGCTGCGGCCGTGAGCTCCGGTTCGGCCGCGGATGCCGTGGGGGCAGAGCGGCCCGTCGCCATCGTGACCGGCGGGTCGAGGGGAATCGGCGCCGCGATCGCCCTTCGCCTGGCCCGCGCAGGTTACGACCTCGTGATCACGTTCCGCTCCGAGAGCGAGGTCGCCGCATCCGTCGCGACAGCGGCCCGGGAGCTCGGTGCACACGTCGAGGTGGTGCAGGCGGATCTCGCGACGGACGCCGGAGTGGAGGCGCCGTTCACCGTCGCGCGGGAACGCTTCGGCCGTGTGGACGCCGTCGTGTGCAATGCGGGTGTCACGACGAGATACGCGCCACTCGTCGATACACCCGTCGACGAGATACGCCACACGATCGACGTGAACTTCACCGCGACCGTGCTCACGGCGCGGCGAGCCGTTCAGGAGTTCACACGCCTCGGCGCTCCCGGTGTCATCGTCACGCTTTCGTCGGGCGCGGCGACGATCGGCAGCCCAGGCGAATACGTGCACTACGCGGCGGCGAAGGCCGCCGTCGACGCCTTCACCGTCGGGCTGGGCAAAGAGGTGGGTCCGCTCGGCATCAGGGTCGTCGGCGTGGCCCCCGGCCTGGTGGAGACCGAACTCCACGCGCGCACCGGCGACCCCGGTCGACCGGAACGGATGGCGCAGCACCTGCCCCTCGGACGCGCTGCCCAGCCGGACGAAATCGCGGCAGCGGTCGAGTGGCTGGTGTCGAAGGATGCGTCCTACATCACGGCGACGACGCTGCGGGTGGCAGGCGGTCGCTGAGTCCAGTCGCCGGCGCGAGGGGTGGGTCCGCCGCGGCATCCGGCGACGGCGGCGGAAGAGCGACGGACCGCCTGCTCCCTCCCGGGCGTCGCGTACGCCAACGCGGCCCGTCCGCGGTTGGCAGCCGATGTTCGGCTGGAACGATGCGAACGGGCCGCGTTCGGTCTGCTTATCAGTGACGGATGCCCCGCTCAGTGGCCGATCGGAGCCGGAGCATCCTCTGCGTCGCCGTCCTGCGTCACTTTGCTGCCCCACAGGGCGAAGAGCACGAACGCGATGAGCACGAACACGGCTCCGCCGAGCACCGCGGCTGCGACACCTCCGGCCTCGCCGCTCACCGCCGTGACGGAGACGAACACCGTGGTGAGCGCGGCGACCCCGATGGATCCGCCGAGCTGCTGCATGGTCTGCAGCACGCTGGATGCCGCGCTCACGTGCTCCTCCGGCGCGCGATCCATCACGACGGCGGTGATGGGCGCGAACGTCATGCCTGCCCCGACGCCCATCACGAGGATGGGGCCGAGGATGCCGCTGAGGAACGTGTCGTGCGAGTCGAGCGTGCTGAGCCAGAGAAGGCCGCCCGCGAGCATCCCGAGGCCGATGGCACCCACGATCCACTCGCCGATGCGGGGCAGGAAGCGCGGCACCACCTGGCTCACCGTCACGAGCGTGACGACGAACGGCAGCAGGCCGAGTCCGGTCTCGAGCGGGCTGAAGCCCAGCACCTGCTGCGTGAACAGCGTGATGAAGTAGAAGAACGCGAACATGCCGGCCGGAACGAGCAGCATCGCCACGAGGGGAGCGATGTTGCGCGGACCGCGGAAGAGCTGCAGCGGAACCACCGGGCTGTGGTGCCTGCGCTCCAGGAACACGAGTGTGACGAGCGACACAGCGGCCACGGCGAATGCGGCCAGGGCGACCGGGTTGGTCCAGCCGGCCGATGCCGCCGTCGTGAACCCGTAGATGAGGGCCACCATGCCGATGGTGGAGGCGACGGCGCCGCCGACGTCGAGCCGGGCGCGCTCGCGATCCGTCTCACGAAGGAAGAGCACGGCGCCGACCACGATGAGGATGCCGACCGGCACGTTCACGAACATGACCCACTCCCAGCCGAACCCGGTGGTGAGGATGCCGCCGAGGATGAGCCCGATGGCGCCGCCGCTGCCGGAGGCGAGCACGAAGAGGGACAGCGCGCGGTTGCGCTGCTTTCCGGGAGTGGTGCTGGCCATGATGAGCACGAGCGTGCTGGGTGCCGCGATGGCCGCGCCGATGCCCTGCACGATGCGCGCGGCGACCAGGATCTCCGCGGTGGGCGCGAGCCCGCCCGCTGCCGACGCGACGATGAACACGAGCGTGCCGATGATGAGGGCGCGCTTGGCGCCGATCATCGATCCGACCTTGCCGCTGAGCAGCATGAGACCGGCGAACGCGAGGGCGTACGCCGTCACGACCCAGGAGAGCCCGACGGGCGTGAAGCCGAGGGCCTTCTGGATGTCGGGCAGCGCCACGTTCACGATGCTCGCGTCGACCACGAGCATGAGCTGCGTGATGAACACGACGATCAGCCCGAGCGTGCGGAAGCGGGTGGGGCGGGCATCCGCCTCGACGGATGCGGGCGAAGCCGAAGGGGCGTCGTGCCGCTGCGGCAACCGGATGCCGTCGGTGGGAGGTATCAGTGCGGTATCGGCCATATGCCGTTCTCCTTTGATGGAGTGACTGCGGGTGAGGCGGGTCGTCGCGGCGTCGACCGGGGAAGCCGGCGCCGGATGCGACGCCTGCGTCGCGGGTGGGTGTGGTGGGACGGATCGCCGCCACGAAGGCGGACGTGTGCACTCGGCTTCGGTAGTCCGCTCGTTCGCTGCGAACGGAATGCGGGTGCGAGGGCCGGGGCGTACCCTGGTTGATATCCGGAGGAGCTCTCCGGGTAGGACTCAACAATACGGAGGCAGTCTCCGCTTTGTCAACGAGACGCCGTTCGTCCTGGGCGAACGGCGCGGCGTCGGCGGGTGCGCGAGCAATGGCGAAAAAGGCCGCTCACGGCAATGAGGCATAGCCTGGAGCAGACCGCCGCACCGGGCCGCCGGGTCGGCGGCAAACAGTCTGCAGGGAACGGGTGACATTTTCGGGTTCCCTGCGATCAGGCCGCGTGAACGTCGCGCGACAGCGAAGGAAGGAAGCGAATCGAGATGGGCGCCGCAGTAGCGTCACGGCCGTTGAGAGCCGATGCGCAGCGCAACTACGACCGCATAGTCGAAGTGGCCAGCGACGCCTTCGCCGAGCGCGGTGTGCTCACCTCGCTGGACGACATCGCGTGCCGCGCAGGCGTCGGTCCCGGTACGCTCTACCGCCATTTCCCCACCCGCGACGGCCTCATCGCTGCGGCACTGGGCGACAGCCTCGATCGGCTGGAGGCGCTCTCGACGAAGCTCACGGCATCCGATGACCCGGCAGCAGCGCTCGACGAGTGGATGCTCGCGCTCGCCAACCACCTGCGCACCTACGACAACCTGCCGGAGTCGATCGCGCAGGCGTTCCGCACCGACGACTCCCCGCTGCGCAACTCGTGCCGGCCGCTCACCGACACGACGGCCGTGCTCGTGGCGCGGGCCAAGGAGGCTGGCGCGATCCGAGACGACGTCGACTCGCGGGATCTCTTCGCCCTCGTCTCGTCGGTGGCATGGGCATCGCAGCGGCGCCGCGACTCGGATGCCGGGCTCGAGCGGATGCTCGCGCTCGCCACCTCAGGCATCCACTGAGTCCCAGGACCGCGGCCCCATACGGCAGGGGCCATCAAGGCGAACCCAACGCGCGCGAGTTCCGCGTCAGCACTCGATGACGTTGACGGCGAGGCCCGCGGCGCTCGTCTCCTTGTACCTGTCGCTCATGTCGGCGCCGGTCTGGCGCATGGTCTCCACCGCCACGTCGAGCGGCACCAGGTGCCTGCCGTCGCCGTGCAGCGCTAGCCGGGCCGCCGTAACGGCGGTGGACGACGCGATCGCGTTGCGCTCGATGCACGGGATCTGCACGAGGCCGCCCACCGGATCGCACGTCAGTCCCAGGTGGTGCTCGACGGCGATCTCCGCCGCGTTCTCCACCTGATCGGGCGTTCCACCGAGCACGGCGCACAGCCCGGCCGCCGCCATCGCGCACGCGGATCCGACCTCGGCCTGGCATCCGCCCTCCGCGCCGGAGATCGACGCGTTCGCCTTGAGGATGGAGCCGATCGCGGCGGCGGTGAGCAGGTAACGGCGGGCGTCCGCATCCGTCGCGCGCGGGTTGAACCGCAGGTGGTACTCGAGCACGGCGGGCACGATGCCCGCAGCACCGTTGGTGGGAGCCGTGACGACACGACCGCCCGCCGCGTTCTCCTCGTTGACGGCCAGGGCGAAGGCCCGCATCCATTCGGCGGCGAAGTCGGGCGACTCCGGCGGCATCGTCTCGAGCTGCTCGCGCATCGCATCGGCGCGGCGCGGCACGTGCAGTCCACCTGGCAGCTCCCCGTCGGAGTGGAGGCCGCGCTCGACGCAGTCGTGCATGGCGTTGCGGATGGCGTCGAGTCCGGCGATCACGTCCGGCTCGCCGCGCCGCTCGAGCTCGATGCGGTACGCGATGTCGCACACCCCCAGCGCGTGCTCGGCGCACAGCGCGAGCAGCTCGGCCGCGGTCGAGAACGGCCACCGAGTGGCCGTCGCCGTGGAATCCGGTTCGGAGACGACGCCGCGCTCGGCGACGAATCCGCCGCCGATCGAGAAGAAGGTGCGCTCGGCCGCCGGCACGTCGTCGTCGGCTGTGTAAGCGCGGAGCGTGAGCGCGTTCGGATGCTCGGGCATCCGCGTGCGCGGCTCGAACGTGAGATCGGATGCCCGGAACGGCACGCTCACACTCGGTCCCCCGCTGCTCGCGGCGAGCGCTAGTTCACCGCATTCCGTCGCACGCGCCCATGCGCCGTGCACGGCGGCCGGGTGGCAGGTCTCGGAGCGCTCGCCTGCGAGCCCTGCGACGACGGCATCCGGTGTTCCGTGCCCCACCCCGGTGGCGGCGAGGGATCCGTACAGCGTGCACTCGATGCGCGTCACGTCGCCGAGGATGCCCCCCTCTGCGAGCCCGGACACGAACGATCCTGCGGCGCGCATCGGACCGACCGTGTGCGAGCTCGACGGCCCGATGCCGATCGAGAACAGCTCCAGCGCTGACACGTACACGGACATACCCTCAGTGTGCGCCGGCGGCCGCGCCTCGCGACCGTGCGCGGGTCCGGCATCCCGGACCGTGCGCCGCCCTGGCGGGTCAGGACCCGCAGCCCGTCTCTCCGGCGTCCCTCCCGCCCGGCGCCGGACCCCGGCCCTCTCCCGCCCGCCCCACAACCGCCGAGACATACGGATCGGGTCGAGACCGACCGCCAGGCGGCATGCCTCATCCGGATCGGTATGTCCGAGCCCTCGTGGCGGACGGGAAGCTCGGGTGGACGGGCGCAGCGGGCGGGGTTCCGTGGGAGACGGGTTCAGCGGGCGTCGGGCTGCAGCGACTCCACGATGGCGGCGACGAAGCCGTCGATGTCGTCTTCCGTGGTGTCCCACGAGCACATCCAGCGCACCTCGCCGCGCGCCGCATCCCAGTCGTAGAAGCGGTACTGCTCGCGAACCGCGTTGGCGGCATCCTTCGGCAGCGTCGCGAAGACGCCGTTCGACTCCGTCGCCTGGGTGAACCCGAGGCCAGGGGCGCGGCCGGATGCGACGGCATCCTCCAGCTCGGACCGCAGCCTGGCGGCCATCGCGTTGGAGTGGCGCGCGCTGCGCAGCCACAGGTCGTCGGTGAGCAGTGCAATGAGCTGCGCCGAGATGAAACGCATCTTGGAGGCGAGCTGCATGTCCAGCTTGCGCAGGTAGGACATCCCCTCGGATGCCTCGGAGTTGAGCACGACGACCGCCTCCCCGAACAGCAGACCGTTCTTCGTGCCGCCGAAGCTGAGCACGTCGACGCCGGCGTCCGTCGTGAACGCGCGCAGCGGAGCATCCAGGTGGGCGGCGGCGTTGGCGATGCGAGCGCCGTCCATGTGCACGCGCATGCCCAGGGAGTGCGCGTGCTCGGCGATGGCGCGCACCTCCTCGACGGTGTAGCACGTGCCGAGCTCGGTCGTCTGCGTGATCGAGACCGCGAGGGGCTGCGCGCGGTGCTCGTCGCCCCAGCCCCACGCCTGCTTGTCGATCAGCTCGGGTGTGAGCTTGCCGTCAGGGGTCTCGACGGTGAGCAGCTTCAGTCCGCCCACGCGCTCCGGCGCGCCGTTCTCGTCGGTGTTGATGTGCGCCGTCGCCGACGTCACCACGGCGCCCCACCGCGGAAGCATCGACTGGAGCGCCGTCACATTCGCACCCGTGCCGTTGAACACGGGATACACCTCGACACCCTCGCCGAACTGCTCGGCGAACACCTCGTGCAGGCGCTCGGTGTAGGCATCCTCGCCGTACGAGATCTGGTGCCCGCCGTTGGCCGCGGCGATCGCGTCGATGATCTCGGGATGCGCCCCCGCATAGTTGTCGGAGGCGAACGCGCGGGCTTCGGGGTCGTGCAGTCGGAGGGTCACAGTGATCCATTCTCTCGTCTCGGTCGAGGCGTCGCGCGACGCGGAAGTCGACGGCAGGGTGAGACGCCGTCTTCGCGTGGCGCATGCTTGCGCGTCGGCGTCGGCGTCGGCGTCGGCGTCGGCGTCGATGTCGGCGTATGCGTAGGCGTCGCGTCGGTGTCGGGGTCCGCACCGGCTCGGCGTCGGTGCGAGCTCGAGCTCGTGGGAGCTGTTGCGAGTGCCGGCGTTCGCCGGGCCGCAGGTGCTCTACGGTTGGGCGGTCGTAGCGCGGCCAGGGGCTCGCGCTGCTCCGGGCGCCCGTTCGACTCGGATGCTCGCTGCGCGGTAGTCGCCTCGCGACGGCTCGACCTGCACTCGGCTCGCGCCCGGTCGTCTTGCGTGCTGCTCGGCTCGCCCGGTCGTCTTGCGCGCTGCTCGGCTCGCGCCCGGTCGTCTCGCGCGCTGCTCGCTCGCACCTTCTCCCGGCAGGCCCGCTCGGCTCGCACCCGCTCGGCGTCGTCAGACGGTCGTCGCCGTGATGCCCTTCGTCGACTCGATGGTCGCTGCCATTTTCTTGTTCAGCGCCTCGTAGAACATCGAGAGCGGGAACTCGTCGTCGAGCACGGCATCCGTGTACCCCTTCGCTGCCCCGGCGAGCACCTCGGCCGGCAGGCCCTTCGCCCAGACGGATGCCGGGTTCGGGGTGAGCACGCTGCTCACCAGCTCGTAGGCGGCGAGCCAGTGCGCCGTCTTGGGGCGGTCGATCGAGCGCCAGTACAGCTCGTTGATCGCGTCGCTGAGCGAGACGACGGCGTCGCCGACCGCGTCCCAGTCGATCGATAGCTGCGTGTCCGTCCAGTCCAGCACGTGGTGCTGATGCAGCCACGCGAACAGCAGCTGGCCGCCCAGGCCGTCGTAGTTGCGCACGCGCGTTCCGGTGATCGGGAACCGGAAGATGCGGTCGAACAGGATCGCATAACGCACGAGCTTGGCGTGCTCGAGAATCTGCTGCTGGTCGGCCGTGAGGTCCTGCTCACCCGACAGCGTCTTCTCCAGGCGGAACGCCTCGCGGTACGCCGTCAGGTCGCAGCGCAGCTCCTCCAGCGAGTACAGGAAGTACGGCATGCGCTGCTTGATCATGAACGGGTCGAACGGCAGGTCGCCGCGCATGTGCGTGCGGTCGTGGATGATGTCCCACATCACGAACGTCTCCTCGACGAGCCCCTGGTCATCCAGGAGCCGGGCGGCGTCGTCCGGAAGCTCGAGCTTCGTGATCTCGGATGCCGCACGCACGACCACGCGGTAGCGCGCGGCCTCCCGGTCCTGGAAGATCGCGCCCCAGGTGAACGTCGGCAGCTCGCGCATGGCGACCGTCTCGGGGAACAGCACGGCCGAGTTCGTGTCGTAACCGGGAGTGAAGTCGATCAGCCGCAGCGAGACGAACAGCTTGTTGCCGTAGTCGGTGCGCTCGAGCTCCGCGACGAACTCGGGCCAGATGGTCTCGACGATCAGCGCCTCGACGTGCCGATCGGTCGATCCGTTCTGCGTGTACATGGGGAACACCACGAGGTGCCGGAGGCCGTCCACGCGGTGCAGCTGCGGCTGGAAGGCGACGAGCGCGTCGTAGAAGTCCGGCACCCCGAAGCCGCCATCGGCCCAGCGGTCGAAGTCCGATCGCAGGGCGGTGAGGTAGTCGGCGTCGTGCGGGAAGAGCGGGGCCAGGTCGCGGATCGACTCCACGATGGTGGCGACCCGGGCACGGGCATCCTCATGGCGGGCCTCGTCGGGGATCGAACCATCCTTGATCTGATCGGCCTGGATGTCGGTGGCCGCCTGCTTCAGCGCGAGCCACGCCGGATCGGTGGCGATCTGCGCCAGGCGTGTGGCGGCCGCGGCTCCGAGGGCCTCGTCGGCCGTCTGGGAAAGAGCGATGGACATGACGAGACCTCCTCGTTGGCGACTCTTTTGCGTCTCTTTCGAGGGTAACGACGAGGTTCGGGGTCGAGTTTGCCGAGTAGCGGATCAGAGCTGCGTCTACAGGCACATCGGCGCAACGTCCTTGCGTCCGAGGCCGGAAGCCCCCAACCCCGAGGGTTGAGCCCGCACCTACCGCGGGTTGAGCTTGTCGAAACCCGTTCCGGAGCGCGGTTTCGACACGCTCAACCGGCGGTGGGGTCAACCGGCGGCGGAGGTCAACCGGTGGGGGTCAACCGGCGGCGGGGGCGATCGGGTACTCCACGTAGGCGAAGCGCGTGCCGTCGGGCGACCAGCTGCCGACGTTCATCGTGCCCTGACCGCCGAACAGGTCCACGACATCCGTGGGCTCGCCGCCGTCGGGATGGATGCGCCGGATGCGCACACGCTCGTTGGCCGGATGCCCGACCACACCAGGGCCGTAGCTCACGTACACGAGGTCGCGACCGCCCGGCGCCACATGGGGGAACCAGTTCACCCGCTCGTCGAACGTGAGCTGCTCCACGGCCGACCCGTCAGGTCGGCAGCGGAACAGCTGAGCGTGACCGGGATGCACCGACTCGCGCTCCGAGTTGAAGTAGATCCACTCGCCGGTCGGGTCGAACTCCGCCCCGTCGTGCGGCTTGTCCGAATGGGTCAACTGGGTGTCATCCGATCCGTCGACCCCGATGGTGAACACGTTGGTTCTGGCGGGAGCCCCAGGACCGGGCTCGCCCAGCGGCTCCAAGCCGATGTACGACAGCGTGCGGCCGTCCGGCGAGATGCCGTGCAGGTAGTGGTTGAACGGGCGGTCGTGCTCGTGCGTCACGCGCCGGGTCGTGCCGTCGGCGAGCGAGACCTCGTGGATGTGCTTGTCCTCGGCCGAGACGTACAGGAAGCGTCCGTCTGGGGAGACCACGTGATCGTTGTTCGAGCTGTCGATGCTGCCCGTCGGCACGTGCTCGACGTCGCCGCCCGCGACGGGAACGCGGTACATGAGGCCGTCCTGGTTGAACACGAGCCACTCGTCGTCGCCCCAGTTGGGAGAGACGGTCCAGTTCGGCGCCTCGAAGACGGCATCCGTGCTCTCGTGCACCACGCGTCGCTCACCGTTGCGGATGTCGACGACGACGAGTCGGGAGAGCTGGCCGGGTTCGAGGTTGCGCCATGCACGCACTGCCATAGGTCTTCGCTTTCGCTCGGGGAATCGCTCCCATTGTTGCCCTAGCCGCCCTCGACGTGTCGCCGGATGCCCCTGGGCGCCGATCGCTCGCCTGAGAAGATGGACGGGTGACGACGCTGCACGCGATCAACAGATGGGTCCCGCTGGGGGTGCCGGTGATCGCGGCGGTCGTGCTCGTGCTCGCCTGGGGAACGAAACCCGGAATCGGTGTGGCCATCGTGCTCGCGATCGTGCTGATCGCCGCCATCCTGGCCGCGGTTCACCATGCCGAGGTGATCGCCCACCGCGTCGGCGAGCCGTTCGGCTCGCTCATCCTCGCCGTGTCGGTCACCATCATCGAGGTCGGGCTCATCGTGTCGCTGTCCGCCGGAGGCGACGAGCATGCGGCCACGCTCGCCAGGGACACCGTCTTCTCTGCCTTCATGATCACGACGACCGGCATCGTCGGGCTGGCCATACTCATCGGTGCGTTCAAGTTCGGCACGGTGCGGTTCAACTCGGAAGGATCCGGCGCCGCGCTGGCGACGCTCTCGACGCTCGCGGTGCTGTGCCTCGTGCTCCCGGACTTCACCGAGGCATCCGGACCGCGCTTCTCGCCGATGCAGCTGACGTTCGCGGCGATCGCCTCGCTTCTGCTGTACGTGCTGTTCGTCATCACGCAGACGATCTCGCATCGCACGTTCTTCCTGCCCGTCACGGAGTCCGGATCCGCGCCCGCCGCCGATGAGGAAGCGGAGGAGCACGGTGACCCGCCGAGCCTGGCCGCGACGCTGACCAGCCTCGTGCTGCTGCTCGTGGCCCTTGTCGCGGTCGTCGGGCTGGCGAAGGTGGAGTCGCCGTCGATCGAGGGCGGCGTGGTCGCTCTCGGTCTGCCGGAATCCGTCGTCGGCGTGATCATCGCGCTCGTCATCCTGCTTCCCGAGGGCATCTCCGCCGTGCGCGCCGCGCAGCGCAACCGCATTCAGACGAGCCTCAACCTCGGGCTCGGCTCGGCCATGGCGAGCATCGGGCTGACGATTCCCGCGGTGGCCGTCGCATCCATCTGGATGCCGCAGCAGCTCGTGCTCGGACTCGGCGAAACGCAGATCGTGCTGCTTCTGCTCTCGATCGTGGTGAGCATCCTCACGGTCGTGCCCGGCAGGGCGACGAAGCTGCAGGGCGGCGTGCACCTGGTGATCTTCGCGGCGTTCCTGTTCCTCTCCGTATCGCCGTAACGCCATCGAGGGTGGGCCTGTCCCACCGAGGGTGCCCGCCGCGGGTTAAGCGTGTCCCACCCTGGGTTGAACTCGTCGAAACCCGGTACCGGTGCGGTTTCGACGAGCTCAACCGGCGGTCCGGCCAACCTGTCAAACGGCATCCGAGCGAGGGCGGCTCGGCTTGCGATTTCGGGGACATCGTGATCACGGCCGCGAAATCCGCGTGATTCCGGGGCAAATCGCCTCCCAGGGCCCTCGGAGGTTCTGTGCACAGCCTGTCCAGAGCGCATGAGTACCGTGTCGGAGTCGTCGGATTTTGGCATGACGTTCCGAATACCCCAAGCCTCAGGGGCGCGTGCCGTTCCGGCGGACGCCCCGACCCGACGGATGCCGCCTGTTGCCTCCGCGGGGCCTAAGGCCGGCGCGCAGTGCGCGCGTCGCGGCCGCCGTCGTGCCCCCACACGGCGGTGAGCCGTGCCGGCATCCGGGGTGACCGGCCCGCTCGGATGACGCCGCGCACGCGCGTGGCGGGCATCCGTTGCCCGGAAGGCGCGTACGCGTGCCGCCGAGTGGACGAAGCGGGGAAGCCCCCAGCATTGGAACCCTTTGACCTTCTTCACGAGAATCGCTCCAGACAACATCCGAAACTCGCTCCGCTCGCTGGTCGGAACGTCCGCTCGTCATCGCGGCTCGACCACCATCGCGCAGCACAAGCGCGCACTGATCGTCAGCGCTGCTGCGGCCGTCGCCGTGGCCGCCGTGGTCACCCCTGTGGTCGTGCAGAACGCGTACGCCGAGCCGGCCAAGCACACCGGTGTCGAGGCATCCGAGGTGGCCAAGGGCTCGCCCATCGACCCCATCTCCGATGACCACAAGGCGGCGCAGGACTCGTTCGACGCGCTCGCCGTTGCCCAGATCACCGAGCAGCAGGTGGCCGGCAGAGCCGACCTCACCGAGCTCGACGGCGCGATCTCCGCGCTCCAGCACAACTACTCGTCGGACGCTGGCACGCTGCACAAGCTGACCGCCGCAGCCGACACCGCGGTGGCGAACGCGAACAAGGCGGCGAAGGCTCACGATGCCGCCGTCGCAGCCGCGCAGAAGGCAGCAGCGGAGGCCGCCGCCAAGGCAGCTGCGGAAGCGCAAGCGGCCGCGGAGGCCCTTGCGCGCGTCAACACGCCGGATGGCGCTCGCTCGGTCGCGCAGTCCATGATGGCCAGCAAGTACGGGTGGGGAGCCGACCAGTTCCAGTGCCTGAACAGCCTGTGGAACCGCGAGTCCGGCTGGAACTACCAGGCCGAGAACCCGAGTGGTGCCACCGGCATCCCGCAGGCGCTCCCCGGCTCCAAGATGGCATCGGCCGGCAGCGACTGGGCCACGAACGCCGCCACGCAGATCTCGTGGGGCCTCGACTACATCGCGCGCGGCTACGGAACTCCGTGCGGCGCCTGGGGCCACTCGCAGTCGTCCGGCTGGTACTGATCCCGCGCTAGGCCGGCGGTCCTCCGTCCCGCCGGTGCGAGGCGTAGTCGCCCAGCGACTGCGCCACCGCATCAACCGCGTGACCGCGCCGTGAGATCGCGCCGTGAGATCGCGCTCGTGAGATCGCGTCTCACTCGCAGAGAATGCTCTTCCCCTCGGGGCGAAGAGCATTTTCTGCATTTCAAACGGGGTTCGGACTCGACGGCTGACGGACGCGATCGAGCGCGGGTGTCCGATCGGGTAGAAGCACCGGGCGACGCGGGCGCGACAGACGCGGAACGTACAGTGATGGCGTGGGCGATGTGGACCAGGCGCACGAGGTCGTCGCGGCGCTCGCATCCGTTGCGGATGCCGATGACGCCGCCTTTCTGCAGCGGTTCTTCAAGACGGCACCGGGCGAGTACGGCGAGGGCGACGTCTTCATCGGCGTGCGCGTGCCGGTGGTGCGTTCCGTCGTGAAGCGGCTCGGTCCGCTCGACCTGGACAGCATCCGTGAGCTGCTCGAGAGCCGCGTGCACGAGCACCGGCTCGCCGCCTTGGTGGGCCTGAATGCGCTGTTCGCTCGAGCGTCGGCATCCCGCGGGCGAGACGAGGCGGAGCGCGAACGCCTCGCCGGCTTCTACCTCAGCGTCGTGCGCGCAGGACGGGTGAACAACTGGGATCTCGTGGACGCCTCGGCGGAGTACGTGCTCGGCGAGTTCCTCGTCGACAAGCCGCGCGCCGTGCTGTTCGAGCTCGCGGACTCCGACGACCTCTGGTGGCGCCGGGTCGCGATGCTGTCCACGTTCGCGTTCATCAAGCGGTCGGATGCCTCCACGACGCTCGAGCTCGCGTCCCGCGTGCTCGACACGGGTGACCGGCGCGACCTCACGCAGAAGGCCGTCGGCTGGATGCTCCGCGAGGTCGGCAAGCGCGTCGACCGGGCGCTGCTCATCGCGTTCCTCGACGACAACGCGGCACGGATGCCCGCCGTCATGCTGTCCTACGCGACGGAGCACCTGAGCGCGGACGAGCGCGCAGCGTACCGCGCGCTGCGCATCCCGGCTCGCTGAGCGACATCCGATTGAGCCGGCGGGCAGCGGAATCGCGCTGAGCCTGCCGCGACGCCTTGATGCCCCTGTTGAGTCATTCGCCGCAGCCGTTTCACTCGCAGAAATTGTCGTCTGAGCGGATGCGCGCCGCATTTTCTGTCAGTGAGACGGATTCTCGATGGCGATCGCGAGGGCGGCAGCGATGGCGATGGCGGTGATGGCGGTGGTGCTGTGACGGAGACGGTGCGGCGGCCTCGGTGGGCGACGTGCAATGGCCGCACTCTCCGTTGACAAACTTCCTTACCTTGAGATAGAAAGTGACGACGGCGATCGAACCGGCAACATCCGGTGAGAGCCCAAACCGAGCACCCACTTGACAGCGCGGCCCGAAGGGACCGACGCCGACTCAACGAGGAGTAGTAGAGAATGCCAAGCAACCGCGGGTCATCCTTCTTCGCCGATGCGGCGAACGCCCCCATCACCCGTCGCGGCCTTCTGAAGGCGACGGGGGCCGGCGCCGCCGCCCTCGGGCTCACGGGCCTGTTGGCCGCCTGCTCGTCCGGTGGCCAGTCGTCATCCGGCGGCAAGGCCACCGTGCGCATGTGGACCTGGTACACCGAGGTGAAGGACACCCTGCCGAAGGTGATCGCCGACTTCGAGGCGAAGCATCCGAACATCAAGATCGAGAGCCGCATCTTCGGAACGCCCGACCAGTACCTGCCTGCGCTCACGGCGGCCGTCTCGGGCGGCGACGTGCCGGAGATCTTCGCCCCGCACGTGCGCGCCATCACGTACGGCGAGCAGGGCATCTCGGCCGACCTCAAGAAGGAGTTCGGATCGAGCTTCCTGAAGGGCTTCTTCCCGTCGACCAACCAGGAGTACACGAAGAACGGCAAGCAGTACGCGCTCGGGTTCGAGGCCCAGACGTTCGGCATCTTCTACGACCCCGACCTGTTCGCCAAGGCGGGCGTCGACGGCGAGCCGGAGACCTGGGACGACCTCATCGACGTCGCCGCGAAGATCAACGCCATCGGCAAGTCCGCCGTCTCGATCAGCTGCAACCCCGGCACCAGCGCGCTCGACTTCTTCCTGCCGCTCATCACGCAGGTCACGAACGACCCGACGTGGTACCTCAAGCTCGACCAGCTCGAGAAGGGCTACAGCTACACCAGCAAGCCCGTGGTGCAGGCGCTCGAGCTGAACGACAAGATCGTCAAGGCCAAGGTCTTCCAGCCGGGAACCACGGGCACCTCGGGCGACCAGTCGCAGCAGCTGTTCTACACGGGTGGCGCCGCGATGTTCTTCGCCGGATCGTGGACGCCGTCTGGTCTCATCCAGAACGCGTCGCCCGACTTCGTGAAGCGCTACAAGATCATGAAGACGCCCGCGATCAAGAGCGGTGCGCGGCATTGGACCGCCGACCAGGCGGGCGCCGGCCTCGCGGTCTCCGAGACGAGCAAGAACAAGGATGCCGCCCTCACGTTCCTCAAATACCTCTACTCCGAGGGCGTGTACTCGAAGCTCATGAACGCGTCGAGCGCGATGCCGTCGACGCAGGCCGCCGTCGAGCAGATCACCGATCCGCACGTGAAGCAGATGGCGGGATGGCTGAGCGACGGATGCCCGCACATCCCGTTCGGATCCGGCTCTTCCGCTGCCGGCGACCCGCTGCAGAAGATCTTCGACCAGACCGCGACCCCGGCCGAGGTGGCGAAGCAGATGCAGACCGCCGTCGAGAACGCACGAGGCTGAGCCGGGGCACCGACATGAGTTCTTCGTCATCCGCACTGCGTGTCGGAGCGCGGCAGCAGCCGCGCTCCGGCGCGCGGCTCTGGAAGCTGCAACGCGCCGAGCGCGTGGCGGGCTACGGCTTCGTCGTGCCGATCACGGTGCTGTTCGTGCTGTTCGTCGGCTGGCCGATCCTCTTCGCGATCTACCTGAGCTTCACCAGATGGAGCGGCTTCGGCAGCCCGACCGTGATCGGCGTGGACAACTACACGCGCATGTTCACCGACCCGGTTGCGGCGATCGCGTTCTGGAACACCATCCTGTTCGCGGTGGTCACGACAGTGCTGCAGACCGTCATCCCGATGATCATCGCCGTGCTGCTGAGCAACGTGTGGCGCGGCCTGAGCGTGGTGGTGCGCACCATCCTGTTCATCCCGGGGATCATCTCATTCGTCGTCTCCGGTGTGCTGTGGAAGCTCATCTACGACCCCAACCTCGGCACGCTGAACAACCTGCTCAAATCCATCGGACTCGGATCGTGGCAGCAGCACTGGCTCTCCGACCCCGCGCTCGTGATGCCCTCGATCATCGTCGTGTCGCTGTGGGGCGCGGTCGGCATGAACATGCTGATCTTCTTCGCCGGCATCCAGGGCGTGGATCCCACCTACTACGAGGCGGCGCAGGTCGACGGCGCGACTCGGTGGCAGCAGTTCCGCTACGTGACCGTGCCCAGCCTGCGAGTGGTGACGGCCATCGTGCTCAGCCTCAACCTGATGAACGGGTTCAAGGTGTTCGACCTCATCTACGTGATGACGGCGGGCGGGCCGAACCACGCATCCGAAGTGTTCGGCACCTACCTGTACAGCCTCGCGTTCGGCTCGACGGCGGGCTCGATCCCGCAACTCGGGTACGGCAGCGCGTTCAGCGTGATCGTCATGCTGCTATGCGGTGTCGCCGTGCTCGTTCAGATCGTGCTTTCGAGGAGGGCGAGCCGATGACCGCAGTAGCGACGCGCGACGAATCGGCGGCCAGGCTGGGCGCGAAGGATGACCGTCGACGCCGGCCGTTCCCTGTGGGGCGCTCGTTCGTGACGTTCATCCTGCTGGCGATCGCGGCCTTCACCATCTTCCCGCTCATCTGGCTCGTGCTGACCTCGATCCGGCCCGCGAACACGGTGTTCAGCGGCGGCTTCTGGCCGTCGTCGGTCTCGTTCAGCGCGTACGTCCGCGCCTGGAACTCGACCGACTTCGGCCTCCACTTCGCCAACAGCCTGTGGATCACGCTGGCCACCGTGCTCGGCGTGGTGATCTTCGCGTCGCTCGCCGGCTACGCCTTCGCGAAGCTGCGGTTCCCGTTCAAGAACGTCGTCTACGTGCTGCTGCTGGCGACGCTGATGATGCCGTCGACATCGCTGATCATCCCGCTCTACCTGCAGCTGAAGAGCTTCGGCCTGCTCAACACGCAGGCCGGGCTGATCGTGCTGTACGTGTCGAGCTCTGCGCCGTTCTCGATGTTCCTGATGCGGGCGTTCTTCGAGACGCTGCCGGACGAGCTCGTGCAGGCGGCGCGCATCGACGGCGCAGGCGAGTTCCAGATCTTCTGGCGCATCGTGCTTCCGCTCGCGCGGCCCGGCCTGGCCACCGTGATCATCTTCCAGTTCCTCGCCACCTGGAACGAGTTCATCTACGCCAACACGGTGCTGCAGAACACGAACGAGCTGCCGTTGCAGCCCGTGCTGTTCGGACTCGTCGGGCAGTACCAGACGGACTGGCCGACGTTGTGCGCAGGCCTTGCGATGTCGATCGTTCCGGTCGTGCTCGTCTACGTCTGGATGCAGCGCCAGTTCGTGGCGGGAATGACGCTCGGCGCCGTGAAGAGTTGACGAACCCACCCGCACCGCAGGCCGCGTGACGGCCGGTACCATCGCGCCCGGTTCGCCGGGCGAGCACCTCAACACCATGGAGAAGAAGCATGCCCATTCAGAACATCCAGCTGAACGTCGCCGACGTCGCCCGGTCCGTCGCGTTCTACCGCGACTTCATCGCGGCGGTGCCGGTCGGCCAGCCGACTGACGAGCGTGCCGTGCTCGACGTGGTGACGGCGACGATCGAACTCGTCAAGCTGGACTCGCCCACCGAATCGACGTGGACATCCGACGACCTGCAGCGCGGGTTCCGGCACATCGGCTTCAAGGTGAGCGGGTTGGATGCGCTCGCCGCGCGGCTGCACGAGGCCGGCGTGCCCTTCCACCTGGAGCCGCTCGAGGCGGAGGGAGAGGTGCGCATCACGTTCTTCTACGACCCTGACGGCGCGCTGCTCGAGCTCGTCGAGCGGGACCTGAAGTACAACACGGTCGTCGACGAGGAGCTCGTCGCCGCCGAATACGCGCTCGGCGTGCCCGACCGCCCGCGGTTCGACCATATTGCCCTGACGGTCGACGACTTCGAGGCGACCAAGGAGCACTACCGGCCGTTCGACTTCAGGCACCACGGCACGATCCTGCAGCCGCACGATCCGCGCGGGTTCCGCATCGACTACCTCAAGGGCGGCGACACAGTGCTCGAGGTGTTCACGTACCAGACGGAGAAGGAACTGCGCACTCCGCAGACGGATGCTCCCGGGTACGTGGCCGCCCGGCTGCGCGGTGCCCCGGTCGGCGACCCCGCGGTCGGGGAGGGCGCAGACGGCACGATCTACGCCGACCCCGACGGCTTCACGTACACGGTGGGCGCATGACGGTCACTCCGGACAGTGCGGACTGGATGCGTCCGCTCGGCGCGACCGGGCTCACCGTCTCGGCCGTCATCGTCGGCGGCGCACCGCTCGGCAGCATGCCGCAGAACTTCGGCTACGAGGTGGCGGAACAGGATGCCGTCAGACTCGTGCGGGACGTCCTCGCGAGCCCGCTGCGCACCATCGACACGTCCAACGGCTACTCCGGCGGGGAGAGCGAGCGCCGCATAGGGCTGGGCATCGCGAAGTACGCGGCCGAGCAGGGCG
This sequence comes from Humibacter sp., assembly GCF_035547335.1. Lineage (GTDB taxonomy): Bacteria > Actinomycetota > Actinomycetes > Actinomycetales > Microbacteriaceae > Humibacter. The sequence continues at coordinate 60,157 of NZ_DASZVF010000051.1, forward strand.
GCGTTCCGCAGGACCTCCTCGTCATCACGAAGGTGGATGCGCGCGACGGCGACTACTCGGGCGACCGCGTGCGGGCATCCGTTGCGGAGAGCAGCGAGCGGCTGGGCATCTCACCGCTGCCGCTCGTGCACCTGCACGACCCGGAGTTCCACGACTTCGACGCCATGACGGCGCCGGGAGGCGCTGTCGACACGCTCGCGCGGCTGCGGGAAGAGGGCGTGATCGGGCACATCGGGCTCGCCGGGGGCGACGTGCATGAGCTGGCGAGGTATCTCGAGCTCGGCGTCTTCGAGGTGCTGCTCGTGCACAACAGGTGGACCCTCGTCGACCACAGTGCGGAGGCGCTCATCCGGGATGCGCGCCAGCGCGGCATCGCCGTCGTGAACGCGGCCATCTACGGTGGCGGCATCCTCGCCAACCCTCGCGGCGGATCCACAACGTACGGATATCGCGCCGCGGCACCCGAGACGCTCGCCGCGATCGCCGCGATGGACGACCTGGCACACCGCCACGGTACGGACCTCGCGACCGTTGCGCTACAGGCGTCGCTGCGCGATCCGCTCGTGGACACCACGGTCGTGGGCTTCAGCAAGCCGGAGCGCATCGAGGCCATCGTGCGATCCACCCGCGTCGAGTTGCCCGACGAGTTCTGGGACGAGCTCGACGCGCTGAGGCCGCCACCGCACGTCTGGCTGGACGCGCTCGCCTGAGCGACCGCCGGCATCCGCCACCTACCAGCCCCGCACCGGCCACGGCCACGAACCGCTCGCAGCACCTACCGGCTGCGGCACGAACCATCCACATCGAAGGAGACATCCATGCCACTCGTCCGCGTCGACATGCACTCGAGCCTCGCCGACAAGAGGGAGGCGATCAGCGGCGCCATCCACGACGGACTCGTGAACGGGCTGCCCATGCCCGCCGACGACCTGTTCCAGATCTTCCGGCTGCACGAGCAGGGTGACCTCATCTACACGCCGACGTTCCCGGATGCGGCCCGCACCGACATCGTCTACATCCAGATCCTGCTGGCGAACATCTACCAGCCGGAGGACAAGCAGCGCATGTACGCGGCAGTCGTGGGCAACCTGGTCGAGGCCGGGCTCAAGCCGGACAACGTGCTCATCGCGCTCACCGAGAACGCGGGATCCGACTGGTTCGCGCCGTCCAAGGACTGGGAGCCGGCATCCGAGGTGTCCGCGTGAGCAACCGTGACGACTTCCCCGCCGACTTCACCTGGGGAACGGCCACCGCCGCCTACCAGGTCGAGGGTGCCGCCGCGGTCGACGGGCGCACGCCCAGCATCTGGGACACGTTCGCCAGGGTCGACGGGGCGATCGCCGACGGCACGACGGGCGACGTCGCCGACGATCACTACCACCGGTTCCTCGACGACGTGGAGTTGATGGCCTCCCTCGGCGTCAACTCCTATCGCTTCTCGATCTCGTGGTCGCGCCTCCTGCCGCACGGCGGCGACACGGTGAGCGAGGCGGGCGTGGAGTTCTACCGGCGGCTCGCGTCGGCGCTGCTCGAGCGCGGCATCCGGCCGTACGCGACGCTGTACCACTGGGACCTGCCGCAGGAGCTCGAGGATGCCGGTGGCTGGCTCGCGCGGGAGACCGCTGACGCGTTCGCCCGCTACGCGCGGCTTGCGGTGCGCGAGCTCGGCGACCTCGTCTCCGACTGGATCACGCTCAACGAGCCGTGGTGCTCGGCGTTCCTCGGGTACGCGTCCGGAGTGCACGCGCCGGGCAAGCAAGTCGGAACGACGGCTTCGCACGCCGTGCACCACCTGCTGCTCGGGCATGGGAAGGCCGTCGCGGCCATCCGTGAGGAGCGGCCTGAGGCATCCGTCGGCATCACGCTCAACCTGTACTCCACGCGCGCCGCATCGGATTCGGCAGCGGATGTAGACGCAGCCCGCCGCATCGACGGCCTGCAGAACCGGCTCTTCCTCGAGCCCGTGCTCGCCGGGCGCTACCCGGCGGACGTGCTCGACGACCTCGGCGAGCGGGACTGGTTCGAGGCGCAGCCCGAATCGGATGCGCGCACGATCGCGGAGCCGATCGACTTTCTGGGCGTGAACTACTACAGCCGGCACACGACTGCGGCCGGCGAGGCGTCGCCCGGCACGGTGAGCGCGAACCCGGGAAGCGAGTTCGTGCGATTCGTCGACACGAGCGCACCTCGCACGCAGATGGGCTGGGAGATCCACCCGGACGGGCTGGTCGACGTGCTCGAGCAGGCGCACTCGTATGCGCCCGACCTGCCGCTGTTCGTCACCGAGAACGGGTCGGCGTACGAGGACACGGTGAATGCTGATGGCTCGGTCGACGATCCGGCGCGCGCCGAGTACCTGCGACTGCACGTGGATGCCTGTGCAGAAGCGCTGCGCCGCGGCATCCCGTTGCGCGGCTACTTCTGCTGGTCGCTGATGGACAACTGGGAGTGGGCGTGGGGACTCTCGCGCCGCTTCGGCCTGGTCTACGTGGACTACGAGACGCAGCAGCGCACGGTGAAGTCGAGTGGCGAGTGGCTCCGGCAGTTCCTCGCGGGCGAGGCGCGCGCTGCGGCGTGAGCGCGTCCCACCTTAACCGCCGCACTGTACCGCCGGTTGGGCTTGTCGAAACCGCTGCGCCTTACCGCCGGTTGAGCTTGTCGAAACCGGTATGCGGGGCTTGCCGGGTTTCGACGGGCTCAACGCTCGGTGCTTTGCTTCAGGCGCGAGCGTGATGCGGCGTGAGGTGGCTGTGCAGCACGACGGATGCCGCCCCTCGCGCCGCAGCCCCCGGCCCGGTCTCGCCCATCTCGACGGCCACCGGATGCACCTTGCGCATGAACGCCAGCCGGTCGAGCACGTCGCGAACGATCTCCAGGTAGATCGGACCGGCGGTGGCGAAGCCCGGTCCCGCCAGGTAGACGCGGTCGAGGTCGAAGATGTTGGCGAGACCGAGCACGGCCGTCGCCAGGTACTTGGCCGACTGTCGTACGAGCTCCTCGGCGTCGGAGTCTCCCGTCATCGCGGCGGTCGCGATCGTCGCGAACGACGTGCGCACATCCTCGCCCTCCCGCTCGGCCAGGTTCAGGCGTGCCCACAGCTGCTCGTGCTCACGCGCGCTGCGCACAATGGCGGCGGGCGTGGCCATGACCTCGAGGCATCCGCGCGCGCCGCAGAAGCACTCAGGCCCGTCGACGTCGAGCGACAGGTGCCCGATCTCGCCCGCGTTCGAGGATGCGCCGCGATAGACATCCCCGTTGATCACGAGGCCGCAGCCGATGCCCGTCGCCATGTAGATCGTGGCGAAGTCGTGAGCCGTCGAGACGCGGCCGGACCAGAACTCGCCCAGCGCGGCGCAGTTGGCGTCGTTCTCCAGGATGACGGGCAGGTCGGTCGCTTCGCAGAGGGCCGCCTCGATCGCGAACTCCTCCCACTCTCCGGTGTGGCGCGAGGAGCGCAGAACGCCGCCGGAGGTGTCCTGGCGTCCGGCGCCGGAGACGCCGATGCCGATCACGTCGCTGCGCGAGACGCTGTGCTTGTCGAGGAAGCGCCCGATCTCCCTCGCCACCCGGTCGATGACCGTCTGCGGTTTGCTGCGGCCCGAGCCGGGGATCGAGTGACTGTGCAGCGCCATGCCGTTGAGGTCGCACAGCACGAGCGAGATGCGGGCGTAGTCGAGCGAGACGCCGAGTGCGTACCGGGATGCCGCGTTCAGCTCGAGCAGCACGGGCCGCTTGCCGCCCGTCGACTCGGCGAACCCCGCCTCCACGACCAGCCCGCCGTCGATGAGCGTGCGCACGATCTTGGAGATCGTGGCCTCGGTGAGACCGGACTTCTCCGACAGCTCGATGCGGCTCACTCGGCCGCTGGAGCGGATGAGGTCGAGGATCGCGCTGCGGGTGTCGGCGGATGAAGCGCCCTTGAGCCGGCGAGGCATCTGTCCCTCTACCTCCAATTACTTACCTTAACGAAGTATATTCGCGAAGTGCTGTGGGCCCGGTGAGCGGCGCACTGCGGTGGTGGGGAGTGCTGTGGGGGCGCCTTGTTGCGGCGCGGTGGGGCGTGCTTTGGGGCGGACGCGCGGTGGGGCGTGCTATGTCGAGCCGGTGTGCGTGTGCGCGTGCGGCGCCCCCAAGGCCCACGGGGTACCGGCGGGCGGTTTCACTCGCAGAAAATGTTGACGTTCTTGGCACCGTCCGCACTTTCTGTCAGTGAGACGGGTGCTGGATGCGACGCGACCCAAGCCGTCCCACGGCCGCGCCGCCCAGCGCATGGCGACCGCCGGCCCACGCCGCCCAGGGCACGCGATTGCTGGCCCGCGCCGCCGAGTGCAACGGCTCACGCCGCCTCAGCGCGCGGCGGCCGCGTGCCGGCAGTGACCGGCGGGCGGTTTCACTCGCAGAAAGCGTCGACGCTCTCGGCACCGTCCGCGTTATCTGTCGGTGAGACGGGTTCTGGATGCGACGCGATCCCGCCGCCTCGAGCCGCACCGCGGACCCGCGACAATAGAACGCATGGCACGAACGGTTCGAGGCGCGCGCATCCTCATCACGGGTGCGGCGAGCGGCATGGGAAGGCTCTACGCGGAGCGGGCCGTGCTCGAGGGTGCGAAGTCGGTGGTGCTGTGGGATGTCGATCGCGAAGCACTCGACGAGCTCGCCGAAGTGCTTCGTGCCGTTGCCGAGCCGGGATCCGCTGTCTTCCCGTTCGTCGTCGACGTCAGCGAGCTCGGCGCGATCGCGCAGGCCGCGCACAAGACGCGGAAGGCGGCGGGCGATCCGGACATCCTCATCAACAACGCCGGCATCGTGCGCGGCGCCCTGTTCTGGGAGCACGACAACGGCGACGACACCCGCAAGATCATGCAGGTGAATGCCCTCGCGCCCATGTACGTCACGCGCGAGTTCCTCCCGGCGATGATCAAGGATGCCTACCGCGCCAAGCGCATCGTGAACATCGCGTCGGCCGCGGGGCTGCTCTCGAATCCGCGCATGAGTGTTTACGCGGCATCCAAGTGGGCGGTGATCGGCTGGAGCGACTCGCTCAGGCTCGAGCTCGAGCGCGAAGACCACGGCAACGTCAAGGTCACCACCGTCGCCCCGAGCTACATCGACACCGGCATGTTCGAGGGCGCGCGCGGTCCGCTTCTGACGCCGGTCATGCGGCCCGAATACGTGGCGGACAGGGTCTGGGATGCCATGCTCGCCGGACGCCCGCTGCTCACGCTGCCCAGGTCGGTCGCGCTGGCCAGAGCGCTGAAAGGCGTGCTGCCCGTGCGGGCCTGGGACGCGATCGCCGGACCCGTCTTCGGCGTGTACTCGTCGATGGACGGATTCGTCGGGCGGCGCTGAGCACAGCTACCGGTGGTGGAGCTTGACCTACTTGCCCCTGGTTGAGCCTGTCGACACCAGCTCCTCCCGGGAGTCGGGTCTCGACAGGCTCAACCCGCGGTGGAAGGGCTCAATCCGCGGTGGGCCGGGGTGTCCACACGCTCAACCGGGGGGTTCGCGGGTGGGTTCCGACAAGCTCAACCCGCGGTCCAGGGACTCAACCCACGGGTGCGACGTCAGAGGCCGTGCTTCGTCAGCCAACCGCGGAGCACCGCGTTGAACTCGTCCGGATGCTCGACGCTCGGCAGGTGCGCCGTGTCGCTGAAGATGTATCCCTCCGCCCGCGACAGCGCCGAGACGAGGAACGCCTGCGCGGCGAGCTCCGGGGACAGGTCGAACTCGCCCACCGTGGCGAGCAACGGCACCTGGAGGTCGTTGATCGCCTCGTATGCTGTCGGGTCCGCCGGCGCGGCGATGGGCGCTTCGGGTCGATGCCCGGCGTTGGGCCGGTTCAGCGCGTACGCGGTGCTGACGAAGTCCGGGTCGAGAGTGGCGGCATCCCTGGTGGGCGCGATCGCCCATAGTCGCGTCTCGAGCTCGACGACGCGCGGCCAGTCCTGTTGCGCGTAGGCGTCGTCGATGGAGTCGAACGCGGCATCCTCGGCATCCGTCAGCTCGACATCCGGAAGCCCGCTCGGCGTCGATCCGACCGTGACGACACCCGTGATGCGGTCCGGAGCCTCGAGTGCGAGGTCGAGCCCGATCCGGCCGCCACGCGACGAGCCGACCACACAGGCCCGCTGCACGCCGAGGTGGTCGAGCACATCGAGCGCATCCGTTCGATCGCTGAACGTCACATCCTCGGTGCGGGTCTGGCCGAAGCCTCGCGTGTCGAAGCGCACGACGTAGTGATCCTCGACGAGCGTGGGCACGAGGCAGTCCCACATGCGCAGCGACGCGATGCCGGCGTGGATGAGCAGCACGGCGGGAGCGGATGCCGGCCCCTCGGCCTCGTAGTACAGCTCGGCTCCCGGCACGCTGAGGTGTGGCATGATCCGAGCCTACGGTGGCCCCGCCGCATGGCAACGCGTTGTCATCCGGCGTCGAGCACGTCGCCGGTATCCGTAGGCTTGAGCGGTGACAGGCGTGCTGATCGGGTTCGGGATCATCGCGTTCGTCATTGTGGTCGGCTACATCGCGGGCCGTCTCGGCGTCGGAGGCCCGTCGGCCGGATTCGTGCTCAACCGGGTCGCGTTCTTCGTGACCAACCCGGCGCTGCTGTTCACCGTGCTGGCCAAGGCCGACCTGCACGAGGTGTTCTCCGCCAGCGTCGTCATCGCCGCGGTCTCCGCCGTCGTCACCGCGGGCGTCTTCGTTCTCGCCAGCCGGCTGTTCTTCCGCCGCTCCGCCGCCGAGACCACCATCGGCGCGCTCGGTGCCGGCTACGTCAACGCCAACAACATCGGCATCCCCGTCGCGCTGTACGTGCTGGGCAACGCGTCGTTCGTCGCACCCGTGCTGCTGCTGCAGCTGATCGTGTTCGCGCCTACCGCGCTCGTCGTGCTCGACATCACGTCGCACGGGCGGGCATCCATCCGCGGCATCCTGTTGCAGCCGGTGCGCAATCCGATGATCCTGGCCTCGCTCGCCGGACTGGCTCTCGACCTGTCCGGATGGAAGGTTCCGGATGCCGTCTTCCAGCCGTTCGACCTGCTCGGCGGCGCCGCGGTTCCGCTCGTGCTGCTCGCGTTCGGCATGTCGCTGCGCGGGGCGAAGCCGCTGCGTGCGGCGCACGAGCGGATGCCGATCGTCGCCGCGTCCCTCGGCAAGGTGGTCTTCATGCCGCTGGTGGCATGGATCGTCGCGCTGCTGCTCGGCCTGCACGGACACGAGCTGTTCGCCGCGGTGGCGCTCGGCGCGCTGCCGACGGCGCAGAACGTCTTCAACTTCGCCAGCCGCTATCAACGCGGCGAGGCGCTCGCCCGCGACACCGTGCTCGTGACGACGATTGCGGCGATCCCTGCGCTGCTCATCATCGCGTGGCTGCTCGCCTGAGGCACTGCGGCCGCTGGTATCGAGAGTTGAGCGTGTCCCGAGGGTTGAGCTTGTCCCGAGGGTTGAGCTTGTCGAAACCCGACCGCGGTGTTTGGGGTTTCGACAAGCTCAACCCGCGGGGCGGGGTTTCGACGGGTTCAACTCGCAGATCGGGGGCTCAGCCGAAGATCATCGGGCGGTCCTCGTCCTCATTGCCCCCGTGCAGCGAGAGGTCGAGGTCGACGAGCACGGGCACGTGGTCGCTCGGGGCGTCGCCCTTGCGCTCGTTCCGATGGATGCTCGCATGCGTCACGAGGTCTGCGAACGGCTGGGAGCCGAGGATGAAGTCGATGCGCAGGCCCTCGTTGCGGGGGAAGCGCAGCTGCTTGTAGTCCCAGTACGTGAAGCCCTCCGGCTGGTACTGGCGCACGACATCCGTGAAGCCGATGGACTCGAACTCGGCGAACGCCTCACGCTCGGGCGCGGAGATGTGCGTGGACAAGCCGGGCACGAGGCTGGGGTCGCCCACGTCGGCATCCGTCGGTGCGATGTTCCAGTCGCCCATCAGCGCGAGCGGCTGGTCGGGCTTGTCGGCCAGCCAGCCGCGGGCATCCGCCGCGAGCGTGGCGAGCCAGTCGAGCTTGTATCTGTAGTGCGGGTCCTGGAGCGAACGCCCGTTCGGCACGTAGAGGCTCCACAGCCGCATGCCTGCGACCGTGACGCCCATCGCCCTGGCCTCCTTGGGCAGGTCGACGCCTTCCTCGCCCTTGGCGAAGCCGGGCATGCCCTCGAACTCGGTGACGACATCCTGCAGGGGGGAGCGCGACGCGAACGCGACACCGTTCCACTGGCTGAAACCGTGCAGGGCGACCTCGTAGCCTGCCGCCTCGAACGCCTCGAGCGGGAACTGCTCCGGCTTGCACTTGATCTCCTGCATCGCCAGAACATCGACGTCTTCGCGCGCCAGCCAGTCCACGATGCGGCCGACGCGGGCGCGGATGGAGTTCACGTTCCAGGTGGCCACACGCATGCCGTCAATCTATCGGGTGCGACCGACAGCACCTATGCGGTGAGCGAGGGCTACCAGCCGCCCCCGCCGCCGCCTCCTCCTCCGCCGCCGGAGAAGCCGCCGCCCCCTGACCCTCCGAAGGAGCTCGAGCTTCCGCTGGACGATGCGGGCGTCGTCGCGAAGCTCGACGTGGAGACGGCGCTCGACCACAGTGCGAGGGTGAGGAAGGGAGAGGGGCCGCTGTACCAGTCGGGCGAGCTCTCGCCGGTGGTCGCGTAGCGGTCCTGCAGCACCTTCACCCACTGCTCGGAGACGCCGAGCACCATGGCGTACGGCAGCACCTTCTCGTACAGCTTGATGACGGCGCCGCTGTCGTTGACGTCGATGCGCTCGGCGGTCGTGGGGCTCTGCAGGAATGCCAGGCGGTCCTTCTCTGCGAGCTCGATGTACTGCCGCAGGCCTTCGAGGTGATCGCGAACCCTGGCGCCGTCATCCGTGATGCGCAGCCGGCGCCTGCTCAGCGCCAGAAGCACGAGCGCGAACACGGCTGCCGCCACGTCGGGAACCACCACCCACCAGACACCGGCGTGGTTGGCGGCGGCGAACGCCAGGTGACCGATCGACAGCACGAAGAGAACCAGGAACGCGAACCGCACCCACCGGTTCGCCGTGCTCTTCGGCCTGGTGCGCAACCCGAGCTCGGTGACCCTTTTGACGGCGGATGCCCTCTGAGTCGCAAGCGCGTCGCCCAGGGAACGATCCGTCTGGTCCAGGACGCGCCGCCGCCCGACGCCCGCCTTCGGGAACAGCGCGCCGAGCAGCGAGATCTCCGACTGGTCGAGTCCCGACCAGTTCGTGGTGAGCAGCGTGACCGTGTAGCGGGAGCTGCTCGGGGCATCCGCATTCTCGGTGATCGTGAGGTACTTGCGCACCGCGAGTCCGACCAGTTCGGCCGGGAAGGCGGCACTCGTCTTGCCGAGAAAGTCGGCGGCGAGCATGGGCCAGACTCCGGGAGGTGCGTCGTACTCCGGCACGATGATGCCCCTGCCCCTGGCATCGCGGAACGGGCCGGTTCGCAGGTAGATCACCCATCCCACGCCGGCCAGCAGCGGAATGAAGAACAGCCACGGCACAACGGTCCACTGCCAGGCCTGCTGCGCGTGCGGCGGCTCCGCGAAGGCGGAGTTCGCGAACCCGATGGCGACCGTGAGCGATTTGTAATAGCTGAGGCCCTGCACGCTGGACACGATGGAGTCGCGCTCGGAGGCGATGGTGCACGGCTTCTCGGAGACGCCCTCGGCCGATTCGGCAGCGGACGGGTAACACGCCTTCTTGCCGTTCAGCGCGGCGGCCGTGCCGTCATGCAGTCGGATGCGCACGGATGCCTCGCCGATGACGGAATCCCACCCGGTGCCGTTGACGTCCCAGTAGAGCTCGGCGTCGTCGGTGTCGGCGAAGTGCCACACCACGTTCTTCAGCGTGTACCGGATGACGTACGTCTTCGATCCGTGCACATACGTGTTCTTGTCGCCGATGCGCAGCACCATCATGTCGTCGCCGTAGCCCGCGTCGTCGCTGTCGACCGTCGCGTACGGCTGCGGAGTGCCGTGCACGTCGGTGATCGAGACCACGTGCGGGTGCAGCGCGATGTCCTGGTTGTACGTGGGGATCGCCCGCTCGATGCCGTGGTTCACGTCGCTCTCCGGGAAGCGGACGGCGATGGTCTCGGTGACGGTCATCGACGAGTTCTTGGCGGCATCCCGGTGCAGATCGAACACGGCGTCGAACCTGTCGACCGTCAGGGCCGCGACGGGGTCTGCGCTGAACGGTGCGACGACACCGGCGGATGCCCTCGACGCCACCGACCCGGCGGATGCTGCGGATGTCGTCGCCCGAGACGCCACAGCGGCCGAGGAGACACCGGCTCCGGTCGAGTGCGGAGAGGCCGACGACGCGTGCGTCGTGGATGCCTGTGCTGGCGCGTTCGCCGCGGCCATGCCGAGCGCACCGAGTGCGCACAGCGTGATGGCGGCTGCTGCCGTTCGAGCGACGTGTGCGAGGCGCATCGCACCAGGCTACCGAGGGCCCACCAGTGGCCACCGCTGGTCGAACTGACCACCGCTGGTTGAGCTGACCACCGCTGGTTGAGCTTGTCGAAACCGAGCGAGGGACGAAGGGGCGGTGTTTCGGCAGGCTCAACCCGCGGTGGCGGGGTTTCGGCAGGCTCAACCCCCGGTGGCCGGGTTTCGACGGGCTCAACCCTCGGTGGCGGGCTCAACCCGCGGTGGAAGAGCAGTTCCAGGGGTCTCCCATCCGGGGGGTCGGTAATCTGGGGGCGTGACCGACACTCGTCAGCAGCTCATCGACCACATCTCGAACGAGGCCGTCTTCCACGGCGACTTCACTCTGACGAGCGGCAAGAAGGCATCCTTCTACGTGGACCTGCGCAAGGTCAGCCTCGACCACCGCGTCGCGCCTCTCATCGGCCAGGTCATGCTCGACCTCATCGCGGACGTGCCGGATGTGACGGCCGTCGGCGGCATGACCATGGGCGCCGACCCGGTCGCGGCGGCGATCCTGCACCAGGGCGCTGCGCGCGGTCTGGCGTACGACGCGTTCGTGGTGCGCAAGGAGCCCAAGGACCACGGTCGCGGCAAGCAGGTCGAGGGTCCCGAGCTCGAGGGCAAGCGCGTGATCGTGCTCGAAGACACGTCGACGACGGGCGGTTCCCCGCTCAAGGCTGTGGAGGCGCTGATGAAGGTCGGAGCGGAGATCGCGGCCGTCGCGGTCGTCGTCGACCGCAACACCGGTGCGCGTGAAGTCATCGAGCAGGCCGGTTACCCGTACCTCGCTGCCATCGGACTGGATGATCTGGGTCTGTCATAGTGCCGGATAGCAACACCCCTGGGCCGGAAGGACCCGATCGACCCGACGACGACCTCGCGTCGTTGTTCGGAGCCGTAGGCGACGCCGGTGACGAACCCGAGCCGAACGAGCCGCCGGCGGACGACTCTGCCGCGGACGACCCCGCGGTGAACGAACTAGCGGCGAATCCCGTCGCGAGCTCAGGCGCTGGCGACGAGCCTGTGCGCCGGTCGCGACGCCGGGCCGACGACATCGATGTCGATGACGATCCGGATGCCTACGAGCCGGCCTTCCCGCTGGCCCCGTCCACCCCGCCCCGGCCCGCTCCCCACCTTCCGGATCCCCGGGCGGAACCTCCGTCGTTCGAGATCCCCGAGCTGTCGATGCCGGTGCCGCCTCGTCCCGAGCAGGCCTCGCGCCCGCCGTCCACGCGGCTGCCGGGCGACGGCGAGAAGACGTTCTTCTGGGGTCTGACCCCGAACGACGAGCCCGACCCGCTCGTGCACGGCTCCGACGACGCCGGCCCCGCCGACGAGACCGGCGGTGCAGAGCGCGGCGGTTCCGGCCGCGGCGACCAGCCGTCGCCTGGGCTCGTGCCTCCGACCGTTCCGCTCGGGGCCCACGTTCCGCCGGCGTTCGTCGACGCCGCGGATGCCGACACGGCGGATGCCGAACCCGCGGATGCCGAACCCACGGATGCTGGAGCGTCGGCGAACCGGGAACCGGACGACAGCGGGTGGCCCGGCCGACCCTCTGACGCTCCCGGGAACGGCGCGGAGCGAGAGGGATCGGCATCCGGCGAGCCCGCCGATCCGGACGCGATCGCCGCGTGGACGCCCCCGAGTTTCACTGCGCCGGCATCGCCGGAGCCCGCGCCGCCGCAGCCGCGGCCGCAGCCGTTCAGCATTCCGGAGGCGCCTCCCACCTTCGTGGCGCCTCCGCCCGCGCCGGAGCCGCCGACGCCGCCCGTCTTGCCGCCCGACTCTCCATCCGTGGACGAGCAGCGCACTGTGGCGATGCCGGCCTGGATCCCGCCGAGCGAGGCTCCGCCAGGAGGCGAGCCATTCGGTTCCCCGTCGCCGACACGCGATGAGGAGGTCTCGTCACCCGCCCCGTTATCTGACCCGACGCCCGAACCGGCGCCCGACTCGTCGGTGCCTGGCACCGTGACACTGCCCTGGCTGCGTCGTTCGCGGGCATCCCGCAGCGCTGAGCACGAGGCCGCGGAGGCCGCCAAGGCGCGTGAGACGCCCGATGTCCCGGACGTCTCGGCTCCGACCGCTCCCGAGGCGGAGGCTCCGGAGAAGCCTGCGTCGTGGTCGCTCTTCGGCGACCTGTTCGACCAGTCGGGTCGGGACGCGCACGACGTCGCGAGCACGGATGCGCCGGCAGCCGCTCCCACGGGACTCGAGTCGACTTCCGCTCTTGGCAGCCACGAGGCCGGCACCGCCGCTCCCGATCCCGCCGAGGGACGCGGAGCGGAACCGGCAGCGCCAGGGCCCGACGCGCGTGATTCCGTGGGCCCCGAGTCGGGCAATGCCGCGCCGGGCAGTTCTGAGCCCGGCAACGCGGTGTCCGGTAACTCTGAGTCCGGCAACGTCGAGCCCGGCAGTGCCGACTCTGCCGACGCCGATTCCGACGAGCCCGTCGGCACGGCAACCGACCTGTTCGCGGCTCTGGAGGCGACCTCCGCCACGTCGACCATCCCCGGAGCGTCGGCCGGCGAAGCCGCCGCATACGACGTCCCGGCCGGCAACGGCGCCGGCCTCTCCTGGCCCTGGGGTGCATCCGCCGTCGCTCAGCCCCCTACCTCTCCTGCGGATGCCGTAGACGCCGGACCGGCCGGCGTCGAAGGCTCGGATCCACAAAGCACAGACGCGCAAAGCACCGACCCACAAAGCACAAACGCACAAAGCACCGACACACGAATGGGCGCAACGGGAACCCACGTCGCCCGGTCGGACGCACCCGCCACCGTGCCGCTCGCGAGCTCGCCGAGCGGCGGCGCCGCGTCCGAGAACGTGACGGACACCTCCGTCGCGGCGTCCGAGGCGCCGAGCCGGCGGACGGCACCCGCTCGTCGCGTGCGCCGCTCGGCCGGTTCTGCGAGTGCGACGGGCGCGGCAGCATCGCGAGCGGTGCGAGGCTCCGCGACCGGCTCCGGCGGTGGCACGCGGGGACCGATCTCCGATCACGACGACGACGGCGGGGGCCCCTCGCCTCGCGCCCAGCGCATCATGCTGGTCGTGGCTGGAGCGATGCTCCTCGTTCTGCTGCTCATCGCCCTGTTCATCGTGGGCCGTACCGCGATGCATCCGACGGCCGCCGGCACGCCGACTCCGACACCGAGCAAGAGCGCCACCCCCACCCCGACTCCCACGCCGACTGCGACTGCGGCGGCCACGGGACCGCAGGCGCCTGGCAAGCATCCGTGGAACTCGCTGCGCGGCGGCGAATGCCTCCAGCCGTTCACGACGGCGTGGGCCGAGACGTTCACGGTCGTGGACTGTGCGACTCCGCACGCCGGTCAGATGGTCTACACGGGTGTGTTCTCCGCCGATTCGAAGGCGGCGTTCCCCGGCGCGGACCAGCTCGCCTCGCAGATCAACGTGCTGTGTTCACGGCCCGGTGTGCTGAACCTGGGCGCCGCCGGCCAGTACGACGACGCCCAGGTGCAGGGCAGCTATCCGGTGACGGACAAGCAGTGGAAGAGCGGCCAGCGCTCCTACTACTGTTTCGTCAGCCGGGCATCCGGGCAGCCGATCACCGGCAGCCTCGCTGGTTCGGGTCCTCAGTAGCCCTGCCGGCGGAGGATCAGGCCGAGCGCCGGCCCGAGGGTCTCAGGGCTGCACGCTCGTGAGACGACCGACCGACAACGAGCGGCGTCGTACGGCGATCACGGCAAGCACGGCCAGCGCCACCAGAACGATGACGAGTTGCTCGACGACCGCGGCCCAGCCCGTCGAGGCGGCGTTCACCAGGCCGACCCAGCAGTACGTGAGGATGGCGCCGGATGCGAAGGCGAGAGCATCCGGCCGCGCCGCGAAGGCGAACACGATGCCGAGCGCCAGCACCGCCAGCATGACGGCGACCGGAACCCACGGGCTCACCGCATGCGGGATCTCGTGCGCGAGCTGGAACCCGGTGCTCAGCACGAGGCCGGCGGCGAGCGTTGCCAGGTAGCCGGATCCGCGTGCGCTGCGGCCAGCGGTCACCAGGGAGCGGCGCGAGCGGCGCGGGCCTCTGCGCCGCATCGCGGTGAAAGCGACGACCATGAGCGCGACGGCCAGGATGCCGCTGATCGCCAGTTCGAGACCGGTCGCCATGAACCCGCCGGTGAGGGCCGAGACGGCGAAGATCGCGAGCCCGCCGAGCACGAAGAACGTGGCGGGAACGGCGAGCCATCCTGCGCGGAACCACGGCCTCTCGCCGAACGCTGCCTCCATGACGGCGATGGGCGATCCGATGCTCCACACCACGTGCAGGGTCAGCACGAACACCAGCCACGGGCCCGCGGTGCCGAGCCAGGGCACGAACCCGTAGCCGAGCAGGTGCTGGCCCACGTAGTCCGGATCGAACAGCGACTGCGTGAGAACGCCCTCCTCGAGAACGCCGAACGCAAGGGCGAGCGTGAGGATGCCCGGCCAGCCGAGACCCGCGCGTCGGGCCAGCTCGCGGATCAGCACCGCGGCCGACCCGTAGAACGCGACGAACAGCACAAGCTGCGCGACCTGCTGGCCGGCCGACGGCGTGCCGTTCAGGTACTGGTCGCCGAGCAGGAACTCGGCCGTCACGGCGGAGGCGAGGGCGAGAGACAGCGCGTGCAGTAACGATCTCATGCCGCAAGGCTCGCGCGCGGGGCGAGCCGCGTCATACGGCATCCGTCACGTCGCGACTGTGACATTCGTCACCCGTGCCGCGCGGTGCGGTGCCGCGCCGCGCGGCGCCCGGGATGCGAGCCGCGAGCGCCGGTCTCCGTTAAACCGTTCGACGTCGCTAGCCGACGTGCTGGGCGACGCGCGCGTCAAGTCCCAGCCGAACGGCGGGCCATTCGTTGTTCAGGATCGAGAACGTGACGGTGTCGCGCACGGTGCCCTTGTACACCTGGTAGCTGCGCAGCACGCCGTCCTGTTTGGCGCCCAGACGGGCGATCGACGCCCGCGACTGGTGATTGTGCCAGTGCGTGTGGAAGTAGACGGCATTGCATCCCAGCACGTCGAACGCGCGCTCCAGCAGCAGGCGCTTGGCATCGGGGTTCACGCCCGTGCCGTGGGCGGAGGCAGCCATCCAGGTGTATCCGATCTCGACGCGCAGGTTCTCCGGTGAGATGTTGCAGTACGTGGTCATGCCGACGAGCCGGCCGGTACGGGTGTCGCGGATAGCCCACGGAGCCATCGACCCTTCGGCCTGCAGCGAGAGGCGGCGGCCGATCTCCGCCGCCATCTCCTCGGGCGTGGGAACGGTGGTGTACCAGATCTTCCAGAGCTCGCCGTCCGCGGCGGCACGACCGAGGTCGGTCGCGTGGTCGGGCGCGAGCGGTTCGAGCGTGGCGAGCGGTCCGGTCAGCTGCACGGTCTCGGCGAAGGCGGTCACGCTGCCGACGTTAGCGCTGCTTCAGCGCGCGTCCCAAAACCCGACACAGCGGCCGGGCGGTCAGATGGCGTCCGACTCCAGCGGCTCCTCTGACAGGAGCTGGTACACCCCGTCGAGCACCTCGTCGGGCCGGAACGGGTAGCGCTGGATCTCCGTGGTGTCGCTGATGCCGGTGAGCACGAGGACAGTGTGCAGGCCGGCCTCGATGCCGGCGACGATGTCGGTGTCCATGCGGTCGCCGATCATGCCGGTGTTCTCGGAGTGCGCGCCGATCTTGTTCATGGCCGACCGGAACATCATCGGGTTGGGCTTGCCCACCACGTACGGCTCACGTCCGGTCGCCTTCGTGATCAGGGCCGCGATCGCGCCGGTGGCAGGCAGCGGTCCGTCGGCGCTCGGGCCCGTGGCATCCGGATTCGTGACGATGAACCGCGCGCCCTGACCGATCAGGCGGATGGCCTTCGTGATCGCCTCGAACGAGTAGTTGCGCGTCTCGCCGACCACGACGTAGTCGGGATTGGTCTCGGTGAGGATGAACCCCGACTCGTGCAAGGCGGTGGTGATACCGGCCTCGCCGATCACGAACGCGCTGCCGCCCGGCATCTGCGACTTGCAGAACGCGGCTGTCGCCAGAGCGGATGTCCAGATCGACTCCTCGGGAACGTCCAGACCCGAGGCACGCAGCCGGGCGGCGAGATCTCGCGGCGTGAAGATCGAGTTGTTCGTGAGCACGAGGAAGGGCGTTCCCGCATCCCGCCACTGCTGGATCAACTCGGCAGCGCCGGGCAGCGCCTCGTTCTCGTGCACGAGAACGCCGTCCATGTCGGTGAGCCAGCATTCGATCTCGTCGCGGTTCGCCACAGGGCCTCCTCATTTCCGTACCCCAAGGGTAGTCGGGCCGAGCGACGGCGCTTCATCGCGCGGTCCTGGGCTGCGCAGACGAGGGCCGGCATGCTGACTCGGGCGCGTGGCTCTATCGAATCTCAAGGCGGGGCTCATAGGCTGAGTACGTCTCAAGAACCTGTGGGTGCAGCGAAGCGGCCGGAGGTCACGTGATGGGTTCGTTGTCAGCAGCCCCGAGGAGCGAGGGCGAACGGGGCGATCCATCCGGCGACGGGGCTCAGCGACCTCGCCGGGCGTGGTCGCGAACGGCGCGAATGACGGCATCCGCCGTCGCGGCCCTGCTGGCCGTCGGGTTCTTGGGCACGATTCCCGCAGCTGCCAATGCGGATGCCCGTTGCGGGCACGGGCAGACGGCGCTCGCGGCCGAGGTGTGCGCGGCATCCGGCGACGCGCGCGGCGCCAAGGTGCTCAGAACGGTCCAGAGCGTTAAGGAGAAGTACGGCGCACGCGCTGTTCTGTTCGGCGTGTGGCAGCATGGCAAGCCCCTGGTGACCGGGGCGCTGGGCACCTCGATGCCCGGGGTGCGGGCATCCAGCGACGACCACGTGCGTATCGGCAACGTGACGGAGTCGATGATGACGACCGTGCTGATGAAACTGGTCGAGCGGCACAAGATCGCCCTCAGTGACACGGTCGCGAAGTGGCTGCCCGACGTTCCGCACGGCGATCAGGTGACGATCCTGCAGTTGGCGAACAGCACCTCCGGCTATGCGAGCTTCTATACGGATGCCTGGACCGCGAACTTCCGCGCCGATCCGTTCCGCCATTGGACGGTCGACGAGGAGATCGCAGGGGGTGCCGACCAGCCGCTCGACTTCACCCCGGGCACGAACTGGCGGTTCAGCGACACCAACTTCATGATCCTCGGCAAGGTGCTGGAGAAGGCGGGCGGGGCGCCCTTCGCCACCCAGCTGACGCACGACGTCCTGGCGCCGCTGGATCTGGGCGAGACCGCCATGACGACGACGTCGGCGATCCCGTCGCCCGTGCTGCACGGCTACGACGCGGAGCGCGGCGACTATCAGGACTCGACCTTCTGGTCGATCAGCTGGGCGGCCAACATCGGCAACACGACGTCGACCATCGGCGACCTCGCGGTGTGGGCCAGGGCCCTGGGCAAGGGCACGCTGCTCACGCGAGCGTCGCACAAGCAGCAGTTCGCACCGACGACGGCAGGGCTGGGGCCGTTCACCGACGCGCAGTACTACGCGCTGGGCATGGTGGTGAGCAACGGCTGGATCATCTCGAACCCCAACGTTCCCGGCTATTGGGATGCGGTGGCCTACCTTCCGTCGAAGGACATGGCGATCGTGCTCGTCGTCACGGCCGGACAGTCCTCGCCTCAGGGGCCCCACTATGCGATCGCCGGGTTCGACGCGGTCGCCGACCTGCTGACGCCGTCGAACCGTCCCCAGTTCCCCTACGACTGATCCGGCGCGGCCGCAGCGTGGGCGGCGCCAGTACAGTGATCCCGTGGATGACGCGCCGAACTCAGCCTCAGCGGCGGCCTCCACACCCGAGCGGTCCACCCACGGCGTCGGCCCGTGGCCGGGCGGACCGGATGCCTGGCCTAAGGACGAGCGGTACGACCACGAGCTGCTCGCCAACGGCGACACGCGCAACGTCATCGACCGCTACCGCTACTGGCGCATGGAGGCGATCGTCGCGGAGCTGGATGCTCGCAGGCATCCGTTCCACGTCGCCATCGAGAACTGGCAGCACGACATGAACATCGGGTCGATCGTGCGCAGTGCGAACGCGTTCCTCGCCCACACGGTGCACATCGTGGGACGTCGTCGCTGGAACAAGCGCGGGGCCATGGTGACGGATCGCTACCAGCATGTCGTGCACCACGACACGATCGCCGAGCTGGTGACATGGGCGAAGGGCGAAGGCATCCCCATCATCGCGGTCGACAACGTGCCGGGAAGCGTGCTCATCGAGACGTTCGTATTGCCGGAGCGTTGCGTACTACTGTTCGGTCAGGAGGGGCCGGGGCTCTCCCTCGAGGCGATCGAGGCGGCGGATGCCATCGTCGAGATCGCCCAGTTCGGCTCGACCCGCTCGATCAACGCGTCCGCGGCCGCGGCCATCGCCATGCACGCCTGGATCGAGCAGCACGCGGACGTGCGCCGGGCCTGACGTTCAGCGGACACTGCCTGACGTCGCGGAGGTAGCGTTTCAGCGTGATCATCGGTGCTGCCGTCGTGGGGATACTGTCCATCGCCGTCGTCGTCTTGATTCCTCTTTGCGCGACCGGGCGCATCCCGCGCAATCCGTTCATCGGCCTGCGCCTGCCCGCGTTCTTCGCCTCGGAGGATGCGTGGAAGGCGGGACATCGCGCGGCCGTTCCGTCGTCGGTGGTGGGTGCCGTCGTCGCTCTGGTGGCGTGCGTGCTCGCCATCGCCCTGCCGTCGACAGCAGGCGTCTGGCTCACGGTGGCGGTCGTCGCGCTGCTCGCCGGACTCGTCGTCGGTGCCGTGCTCGGAACCCGAGCCGCGCGGAGGGTGTCGAGCCCGTCCGACCTCGGGCGGTGAGGTACTTCCACTCCACGCGGCATTGCGCTCCGGCCGACCCGGCATCAGCCCACCGTGGCCGACGCACGTGCTGGACCACGCTGACCGTGTCACGTGACGGCGCCGAGCGGCACCGCGGTCACCCCTGAGCCGGGATCCTCTGCTCGGCCAGCCACTCGTCGAACGTCTGGGTGCCGAGCCGCGCGTCCGGTCCGGGAAGGATGGCGCCGTCGCGCATCCCACGCCCCATCGCTCCCGGCATGGCGAAGTCGAACACGAGGCGGTGCAGGCCGCGCGCGGCGAGGTAGGCGCGGATCATCCTCGTCATCTGCTCCTCCCGGGGGCCGGCGAGGTCACGGTCGAGGCCGCGCGGCTCCCCGACGGCGATGTCCGCGAGCGCCTCGCCCACTTCGGCGGCCGCAAGGGGCTGGCACCGCGCGATGGGCGCGAGCTGCAGCGGCCCGAACGCGGCTCGCGTCGTCATCTGCTGCGCGAACTCATGGAACTGTGTGGCCCGTAGCAGGCTCCAGCCGCCGGGCAGCGCCATGACGATGCGCTCCTGCGCGACCTTGCCCGCGTAGTATCCGCTGTCGGCTTGTGCCGCACCCACGATCGACAGAGCGACATGGTGCCGCACGCGCGCGCGCTTCTCGGCGTTCAGCAGATTGCGCGTGACCGTGCCGAAGAACCGCACGGCGGCCTTGGCGGACTGCGAGGACGTCGAGCTCACATCGACGACGGCATCGACGTCGCGGAGTGCGTCGTCGAGGCCCGTGGCCGTGACGAGGTCCACACCTGCGGACCGCGACAGCGTCGCCACGTCGTGCCCGCGAGCCTTCAACGCCTCCTCGACGTGCCTTCCGACGACTCCGGTTCCTCCGGCTACGGCGATCCTCATGGATTCCTCTCCGCGTTCTTCTCAGCGACGTTTCCGTCGACGACGATGTCATGACAACCAGGCCGCACTCGGTCTCTCGGCCGCGGTCCTACAGAAGTGACCGGATAGCCATCGATTTTGTGATGGCATCCGGGGTTTCCGAAGGCACTCGGGTTCGCGACCTATGCGGGCGCACCGAACGACTCCGCGACCTGTCTGATGCCCTCGGCGTCGAGTTCGAAGACGAGCTCGCCGTCGCGGGGTCCCGGCGCCGACACGATCGACACCCGGGGAGCGCCGGACGCCGCGAGGTCCACGAGCGCGAAGCCCGCGCCCACGGTGGCGCGCTCCAGCCCTTCCGGCGCGGTCACATCCGACGTGTTCGTCACACCGGGCGCCACCACGATGGGGATGCCCCGCTCGAGCGTGACGAGCGGGTGGTGGTAGTGGCCGCTGAGCACCAGCCGCGCGTCGCTGCCGTCGAGCACGCCGAGCAGGGCGTGCGGGTCGTCCAGCTCCAGCAGGCGCAGGAGCGGGGTGACGGCGCCCGTCGGCGGATGATGCACGACGACGACGGTGCCAAGGTCGACCGGCTGGGCCAGCACGTCGGAGAGCCAGGCGAGCTGCTCGGCATCCAGGGACCCGTATGCCGCTCCAGGCACGGACGAGTCGAGCGTGACGATGCGGTGCCGGCCGAGCGTGTGCACGCGGCGGCGGGGGCCGAGCACGGCGGTGAAGGCATCCGGATGATCGTGGTTGCCCATCGCGTACACCGTCTGCGCGCCACGCTCGGCGGCCCACGGCTCGACCAGGTCGTGCAGCTTGCGGTACGCCGCCTCCGTGCCGTCTTCGCTCAGGTCGCCGGAGAGCACGACGGCGTCGATCCCTGGAATCTCGGACGCCTTCGCCAGCACCCGCTCGAGCGTGTCCGTCGTGTCGACGACGCCGTGGTGCAGCGTGCGGTCGCCGTACAGATGGGTATCGCTGATGTGCAGCAGTCGGAGATCGGCGCGCGCCTGGTGGGATGCCTTCACGCGGCCACCATACCCACGCCCTGTGACGCTGGAGCCAATTCTCGCGACTGTGCGTCTCTCCCGATTGCGCCACGTTTTCTGGCGCAGCTGCAAATGAGTGGCGCAATTGTGGGGCGGAGGGCCAGTGAAGTGCCGCGCCGGGCCCAGGACCTCAGTTCGGGAGCAGCCGGCTCATGGTCGCGAGCGGGCCGGCGAGCGAGCCGCCATCCACAGGGAGCGTCACGCCGGTGATCCAGGATGCGTCATCCGATGCGAGGAATGCGATGGCCGCCGCGATGTCGGCAGGCTCACCCACGCGACCGAGCGGATACAGCGGGGAGAGGGCATCCGGACCGCCCTGGTGGTCCCACACGCGTGTGCGCACGGTGCCGGGTGCGACGACGTTGATGCGCACGCCCGCCGGCCCGAGCTCGACCGCGAGGTTCTTGGCGAGCAGCGTGAGGCCGGCCTTGGCGGCCGCGTAGGCCGGCTCGCCGTACGCGGCGACGCCGTTCACCGAGCCCACCATCACGATCGACCCCTTGCTGGCGATGAGCGCTTCGCGACAGGCGCGGATGAGACGCACCGGCCCATGCAGGTTCAGGCTGACGATCGCGTTCCAGTGCTCCTCGTCGAGGCCGTCGTCCACCGCGTTGTCGCCTCCGGCGACGGATGCCACGACATCGATGCGTCCGAACCGATCGAGCACTGCTGCCACTGCGTCATCAACGGAGGCGGGGTCCGTCACATCGCACTCGAAGACGGCCGTGCGCTCGGATGTCGAGGCGTCCACGACCGCGCGCTTCTCGAGCTGGGATGCCGCGGCGTGGGGCTCGCGGTCGAGAACCGCCACCCGCGCCCCCTCGTCGAGCAGCCGCTCCGCCGTCGCCCATCCGATGCCGTTCGCGCCGCCGCTCACGACGGCCACTCTGTCGTCGAATCTCATTCCCACACGCTAGTCCGCCGCGGTGGGCGGGTGTCGACAGGCTCAACCGGCGGTGGGTTTCGACAGGCTCAACCGGCGGATGGGCGAGGTCATGGGCGGGGCGTCAGCCTATGAGGCTGGGCTGGAGGTCTCGCAGGGTGCGATGGTGAGTCATCCGGACGACGCCGACCGATGTGATCGCGAGGGCCCCGACGAGCCAGAGCACGAGGAACAGGGCGTCACCGCCTGCGAGTGACGCGCTTCCTCCATACATGGTCTGTCGTATTCCGTCAACGGCATATGACATCGGCAGCGCGTGATGGAGCCACGCCAGAGGGCCCGGCAGGGTCTGCCACGGGAAGGTTCCGCCGGCCGACACGAGTTGAAGCACCATGAGCACGAGCCCGAGGAACTGGCCGACGCTGCCGAGCCACACGTTCAGCGCCAGGATGATCGACGCGAACGTGACGGATGCCAGAGCCATGACCCCGAACGTCGCCGCCGGGTTCTCCACGTGGAAACGCAGCGCTCCGGCGACGATGGCGTACAGCGCCACCATCTGCACGACGCCCAGTACGGCGGGCGTGAGCCAGCCGGCCAGAGTGATCCGGAACGGCGAGCGCAGCGCCGTGATCGCCCTTCGCGACACGGGCTTGACGATGAGGAACAGCGCATAGATGCCGATCCACGCGGCCAGCGCCATGAAGAACGGCGCGAGACCGGCGCCGTACGTTCCCGCGCTCGCCTCCTTCGACGTGTCCAGCCGCACCGGGTCAGCGATGGTCTTCGCCTGTGCGGCGCGCTCCGACGCCGTCGTCTGCGGGATCTGCTGCACGCCGTCATCCAGACCGGTCTTCAGTGCAGTGGTGCCCTGCGCAAGCGCGCCGAGTCCGTCGCGCAGGCTCGCGGCACCGCCTGCGGCCTGGGACGAGCCATCCGCGAGCTGCGCCGCACCGTTCGCCGCCTGCTGGATGCCGCCGCTCAGCGCGGGAGCGGATGCCGCCAGTTGCGCCGCGCCCGCCGCCACCTGCTGCGAGCCGCCCGCCAGCTGATTCACCTGGCCGACGGCCGTCTGCACCTGCTGGTTGCCGTCGGTCACCTTGGTGCCGAGCACGTCCAGTTGCGCCACGACGCGGTCGATCTCATCCTGCGGGATGCCCTGCTGCTGCATGTACTGGATGATCTGCGCGCGCACGTCGGGCACGGCGTTCGCCGCGTCCTGGGACAACGTGCCAGCACGATCCGCGTAACCGGCCAAGGTGGTGTTGCCGGCGGCGACCTGCCGGGCCCCGTCTGCGAGCCGCGCGGTCTGCGACGGCAGGTCCGCTGTCTGCGACGCCAGGGTCCCGAGCCCGTCGCGCAGCGATGCCGAGCCGGTCGCCAGCCGCGCGGTGCCGTCGGCGAGGGTCGCGGCCCCGTCGTGCGCGGTGTTCGCGCCGTCGGCAAGCCGACCCGCGGCATCCGCTGCCGACGACAGGTTCGAGCGGATGTCCGACAGCGCGAGCAGGAACCGGTTCGCCGCCTCTCGGTTCACCTCCTGCACGATGGATGCCTTGATGGTCTCGGCGGCCTGCTGGCCGATCGTGGACGCCAGGTAGCTGTTCGTGTCGTTCGTGGTCAGCGTGACGGTGGCCTTCTGCGGATCCGGCGTCGAGGCACTCGTGAGCTGTCGCGAGAAGTCAGCAGGCAGGGTGATCGCGAAGTCGTAGCGCTGCGAGCCCAGACCTTTGACCGCGGTGGCAGCAGACACGCGGTGCCAGTCGAAGGAGCCGTCGTCGATCAGCCGATCGGCCACCTTCTCCCCATAGTCGACGGATGCCCCGTCGACGGTGGTCCCGGTGTCCGCGACGACGATGGCGGCGGGGATCTGGCCGAGCTTCGCGTACGGGTTCTGGTTCGCCCAGAGGTACAGCGCGCCGTAGATGACGGGAACGCACATCAGCGCGAGCAGTGCGATCGTCGCCATGCGGCTGGCCGTCAGGCGGCGCAGTTCGGCCGCGATCATCTGGGGGACCTTCATTCATCACTCGTTTCCGCGTGAGCATCGGGGGAATCGTTCTGTGCGGCCGACGAGTCGCCGTCCTCCGGTGCCGCACCGTCACGCGCGGCCGGGTCGCCGCGCGTCACGGCTCCGTTAGGCGCGGTCGAGGCGCTGCGCGCCACCGCACCGCCGGGCGCGGTCGGGTCGCCGGGCGTCACCGCACCGCCGGGCATGGTAGGGGCGCCGGGTACCGGCTGGCTGATCACATCGGGCACGCCGGCATACGACGACTCGGCGAGCGGCACGGCATCCGAGTCGTCCCTGGTCGGGTCGTCGTCCGGCGCCTGCTCGGCCCACGGCGTGCCGAGCCGCTCGACCAGTGAGCTGGCCGCGATCGCCGCGGCTGAGGCATCGCCGGCGATGACGAGCACCGCATAGCCCCGGGATGCGACATCCAGCGCGATCCGCCACCACGCGTTCGGATCCCCGCCGTGACGATCCGGCGAGGTGAGCACGATGCCACGAACGCCATCACGCAACAGCGCGAGCTCGACGAGCAACCGGATGCGCACGGTCGGCGGCACCTGCCCGATCGCGTCGCGAGCTCGCTCGGCCATCCCCAGCTCGGCCAGCGCATCCCCGACCGCGCGGCCGCCCGAGGGCCTGCCCGCGAACATGAGCTCTTCCGCGGCGACGCTGGCGACGGTGACATTCGGCGCAGGGTCGCTGACATCGGGCGCATCCACGAGGGCGACGGCGTTGCGCAGCGCCGACGCGTCAGGTTCGCCGTCGATGGTCACGGTGCCGGAACTCGGTCTCATCCGGCCGGATGCGAGCAGACCCAGCACCGTGGGCCGCTGCTCCGTCTCCGCGCGGGCGAGCACGGCCTCTCCGGTGGCGTAGGCGAGCGTCACCCTGTCGAGTGCTGGCCGTTTCGAGACGGCGTTGAGTGCGATCCTCACGCGCGTCCCCTTTCGGACTCAGCTTGGCTCACGTCTTCGCCTTGGGTATGGGGTGCACGGTCGGATGCCGCTTCCTGCTCGGATCGTGTCGAGAGTCCCGTCTCGGGAGCACGCGCGGTCGTGGTCGCGCGGTCGGGCTCGGCGCCGAACGCGAGCTCCGGAGTGCTCGCCACGAGCTCGTCTGCTTCGTGCCAGGCCAGGCCGGCCACGCTGAGCGCCGTGACCATGACGAGCGTGTGCCCGGTGCGCGCATCCAAGCCGTCGTGGGTGGCCTCGGTGAGCACGTCGACGGCGACGCGTTCGATCAGCCGAGCGAGCTGATCCGGCCGGATGTCGCGCCGCAGCACGCCGTCGCGAACGCCGCGGCGCACCGTCTCTCGTAGCTTCGCCCGCGCCGGCTCGAGCGCTCGGGCAACGAGGTCCATGTGCGGGCCGCGCACGGCGAACTCGGCCGTCACGCTGGCGTGCTGCACCTCGCGCCACAGGGTCGCGCCGTACAGGGCGATCTCGATGCGGGCATCCTCGTTCGCGATGTCGAGAATGGATGCCCCGACACGCTCCGACCCTTGCGCGAGCACCTCGCGGACGAGGTCGTCTCGCGTGGCGAAGTGCCCGTACACGGCACGGCGGCTGAGGCCGGCCTCTGCCGCGATGGCCTCGAGAGAGGCGTCGACGTCGTCGTTGAGCACGCGCACGGCGGCGTCGAGCAGCGCTGCCCGGTTCTCGGCCGCGTCTTTGCGCGGGGCGCGCGAACGCTGGGATTCGTCGAGGTCGGTGGGCATACATCCAGTCTACTAACTTGCACAGCGATGTGCACGTTAGTGAGGAGATGCTCAGGATGCCGTCACTTGCGGCTGAACCCCGCCGAGGCCGCCTCCTGCTTGTCGGGCGGCAGCGCCAGCCGCATCACCTCGGCAGGCGGTGTGCGGCGGCCGCGCTCCTCGGCCGCGTGCATGAGCTCGGGAAAGGCCTTGCGCAGGGGTTCGAGGTAGGCGTCGTGATAGACGAACGCTGCGGCGTCGTACATGCCCGACTTCTTGCGCATCTCCTGGGCCGCACCCGCGAGCACACCGGCGCGCTCCGCTTGTCCGCGCAGCGCCGCGATGGCGCAGAGTCCCTCGATGCCGTAAGCGGCGCCCTCCAGGTGGCCGAGCGTCGCGGAGACGTACGCGGCATCGGCGAACGCGGGCTCGGCCTCCTCGACTCGGTTCTGGAACAGCAGAAGCCGCGCCACATGGTGTTCGGTGATGGTGATGGCGAACGCGTCCTGCATGCGCTGCGACACCTCCGCGCCCCTGCGATAATGCTCCAGCGCAGCGTCGTTGTCGCCGTCGAGCATGTCGAGGCGACCGACGGTGACCCAGGCGACGGCTTCGCCCCATCCGTCGCCGTTGCGCTGAAAGAGGTCGATGGCCCTCGCCAGCTCGGATCTCGCCAGGTCGCGGTCCGCGCCCTCGATCTGCGCGCGCGTCATCGCCGTGCAGCCCAGCACGACGGCCGTGCTGTCCTCGTCGCCGTCCGCTTCGAACGCCTTCCGTACGTCTTCGAAACCCGCGACCACGTCGGAGTCCGCCGACTGCCACATGCACATCCAGAGCACGTAGAACCTGGCGATGGCGGATGCCCTCGGTGACAGCTCCGTCGCGGAATCGAGGATCTCCTGCATCCACACGCGCACCTCGCCGAAGAACCCGCCGATCCACCAGAACACGAGCAGGTTCCAGGCGAAGTCCGTCGCCTCGTCGTACCGGCCGGTGTAGACGAGGTGCCGCACGGCCGAGCGCAGATTGGACCGCTCGCGCTCCAGCCTGGTGAGCGCCTCGACCTGTCTCGCACCCTTGAGCGCCGGCCCGAGCTTGCGCGCGAGTTCGAGGTAGTGGATGGCGTGCGCCGAGCGCATCGCTTGCTCGTCGCCCGACTCGTGCAGCTTCTCCAGCGCGAACTCCCGCACGGTGGCGAGCATCGAGTACGACGGATAGCCGTCCGACTCGTGCTGCCGAACCAGTGAGCTGTCGATGAGGGCGTCGAGTCCCTCGAGTGCCGCGCCTTCCCAGGCCCGGCCTGCACCGAGGGCTTCGACGGCGTCGAGCGTGAACTGCAGCGAGAACACCGAGAGATCGAAGAGCAGAGCCCGGTCGCGGTCGCCGAGCAGGTTGGTGCTCCACTCGATGGTGCTGCGCAGCGTGCGCTGCCGCTCCGGGGCGTCGCGCGGTGCGCCCACCAGCAGGGGCAGCTGCCTGTCCAGGCGCTCCAGCATGCTGTGCGGGGTGAGCACGCGCATCCGCGCTGCTGCGAGTTCGATGGCGAGAGGCAGACCTTGCAGGGTGGCGCAGATACGAGCCACGGTGTCGGCGTTCGCCTCGTCGAGCGCGAAGTCGGGACGCACGGCAGATGCCCGCGCCGCGAACAGCTGAACGGCTTCGCTCGCCCGCACCGACTCCACGGTCGCCTCGATGGTCTCATCCGCCACGCTGAGTCCGGGCAGCTCGTAGACGCGCTCGCCGCGCACGCGCAGCACCGTGCGGCTCGTCACCAGGAACGAGGTGGAGGGCGCGATGGAATACAGCCGAACGAGTGTCGCGCCGGCGTCGATGATCTGCTCGAAGTTGTCGAGCACAAGCAGCATGCGCTTGCCGGCGAGCACGATGGCGAGACGTTCCTCGATCGACACTTCCCCCGTGTCGCGCACGCCGAGCGCGTACGCGATCGTCGGCAACAGCAGATTGGGCTCGAGCACGTTCTCGAGCGGAACGAACACGGCGCCGTCTGCGAAGTCGTGCCGCGCACGCTCGAGCACCTCGAGTGCGAGCCGGCTCTTGCCGACGCCGCCGGGCCCCACGAGGGTGACGATGCGGTCGTTTCCCTGCCGCAGAAGCGAGACGACCTCCGACGCCTCGCGATCGCGGCCGATGAGCGGGGAAGGGGTCGGCGGAATGGGACGCGCCGCATCGAGCGGGGCGGATGCCGCTGCAGGCGGGACGCGCGAGGCATCCGTTTCGTCGCCCGCGTCCGCCGCCCTGTGCCGTTGTCGGCTCTCGTCGAACCGCTCCGCGAGAAGGGTCGACAGGTCGGCGGTGATGAGCTCGGCAAGCTCCTCGTCGGAATCGAACGAGACGTACGCGGCGTTGTCGTCTGCACGGATGCGATCGAGCAGCTCGCGGAGCCGGTCGTCGCGCTTCTGCGACGACTTGATGTAGATCAGCCGCGGCATCTCGGGGTCGGCGAGGTTGTATTCGTCCTCGAGGCCGGACACCTCCTCCCCTGGCGCGACCCAGCCATACCGTTCCCAGTAG
The DNA here is from genome assembly GCF_035547335.1 of Humibacter sp. Classification (GTDB taxonomy): domain Bacteria; phylum Actinomycetota; class Actinomycetes; order Actinomycetales; family Microbacteriaceae; genus Humibacter. The sequence goes on from NZ_DASZVF010000051.1 coordinate 88,456, forward strand.
AGGCCGATGAAGACGTCGCTCTGGTCCAGGTACGCCCGGTACAGCGAACGCGGCGGATGCGGCCTCGCGCCCAGCTCGAACATGACGGGAGCGAGCCGCAGGCGCTCGATGGCGGCGCGCGCGGCTTTGCGCTCGGGCTCCAACTCGCGGAGCGTCGAGCTCACGAACACGCGGAGACGTTGGTCGGGTGTTCGGATGGCTGCCCGCGCGGTGGCCATGGAACTCATTCTGTGACCGGGGGACAAACGGGGCATCTCCCCCATTTGCGGGGTGCCGGACTCCGCGTCCGGAGATTCGCGAGTGGCACCGGCTGCGACCCAGGGTGGCCTGACTAGCATGGGCGCTATGACCGCCGATGCCCCGGCTGAACGGCCGGAAGAAGAGCCAGCGATCCGTCTCGCCGCAGAACGCGACGTGGTCGTCGAGCTGCTCGATGCCGGCGGCGAACCCGACGTGCTCAAGCTCGTCGTGGCGCGGTATCCGCGCTCCAGTCTGGCCTGGGCGAAGCTCGCGGATGCCACCTTCGACGCCGAGGCTCCTCTGGACTCGTACGCCTACGCCCGCGTCGCCTACGACCGGGCCATGGAAGCGCTGGACGCGGCAGGCTGGGACGGCTCAACGACCGTCCCGTGGTCCCACGAGCCGAACCGCGGCGTGCTTCGGGCCATCTACGCGTTGAGGCGGGCCGCGGATGCCCTTCACGAGACCGACGAGACTGCTCGCCTCTCCGAGCTCTTGAACAGCGCCGATCCGACGGCGGCCGTCGAGATCGAAGCCGCTCACACCGCGCCCATTCCGGTGCAGAACCCGGCCCCGCCGACCGAGTCGATCGTCATCCGCGGCGAGGACTAGCGGCCGCCGGCCGCCCGGGTGTCTCCCGGCACCCCGTTGCTGTCTCCCAGCACCCCGTTTCTGTCTCCCAGCACCCCCTTTCGGGCTCCCGGCACCCCCCTTCTGTCTCCAGGCACCCCCTTTCTGTTTCCCAGCACCCCCTTTCGGGGCATTTCGTCGTTTCCGCGTCATGATTCCCGTTCCGCAGGCTCTTCTTCGTGTGGTGGTACCCGACCACCGAAACAACCCGAACGCTGAGTGACGACGCATCTTCGGATGCGCGAGACGACTCGTCTCGCCGTCGTCGCGCAGCACCGCTTCACGGAGAACCCGCAATGCCGCTTACCCGATCCCTTTTCTCGCGCCTGCACGCAGGCCGGCGGGGCGCCATGCCCGTAAGCCGGTCGGCGGCTAGATGCCTGGAACCGGACCCCGAAAGTCGCCTGCGTCGTACGACGTGATCTGCGTGGGGCGGCTGCTGTCGCCCCTTTCCGAGGCACCGCACGTTGTACCCGACGGCGTGCGGTGCCGGCTCCGGGAGTTGTACCCGACGGCTCCCGCGGCCTCGCTCCGGTCCGACCGGACGCACCAGTCGCCGTCTCGCCACCCCCCAGGCGAGGCGGCGACTGCGCGTTGTGGGGTGGTGCGTGGATCGCGGTCCCGGGTCGGTCGCTCGTCGGTGCTGGGTCTCGATCGGGCTGCCGTGTGGGGCGATCTGTGGCGCCGGGTACGACGGCTTGTTGCGCTGGGTACGTCGGCGCGTTGCGGGGGTACGCCGAGCCGTGGCGCGGGGTACGTCGGCGCGCGGCGCTGGGTACGTCGAGCCGTTGCGGTGGGTGGGCCGAGCCGTTGCGCTGGGTACGTCGACCGGTTGAGTTGGGTACGTCGACCGGTTGCGGCGGGTATGTCCGCGCATAGCGAGCGAGGTTCGTGGACTGTAGCGCTGGATACGTCGGCCCGTGGCGCTGGGCACGTCGACCTGCTCGCTGGATTCGTCCGCGCATGGCGTGCTGGGTACGTCGACCGTGGCGCTGGGTACGCCGGCCCGTTGCGCTGCGTTCGTCGGCCCGTGGCGCTGGGTACGTCGACCCGCTGCGCTGGACTCGTCGGCGCATGGCGCGCCGGGTACGTCGGCCCGTAGCGTGGGCGCGTCGACCGTGGCGTGGAGTACGTCGACCGGGCCCACCGCGCTGCATAAGCCGTTGGGGGCGTCGAGGATCCTGGCTCATGCATTGAGTCTATCGAACATAGCTACGAATTCAACAACAGATCACAATCAATTGTCCTCATCTCCTCCCCAGTCGAGTGCGTTGTGAGTTATCCAGAAATCGAACACATATTCTAGTATTTCCCTCTCCCGTTCAATAGAATCGAGGCATGAAAGATCTTCTCGATGCGGTCCAAGCAGCGCTCGATGCTGCGCGCTCCGTATCGGGCGAGCGCCCGCCGGCGGGACTGGCTCCCGGTGAACTGGTTGCGTTGAATGGGTCGCTCGGGGCCCTGCGAAAGGCCGTGGATGCCGCCCTCCTTCCGGTTGCTGCCGAGATTGCGCGCCAATCGCGGCCGGAGCTCGGGAGAAACTCGCTGGCGAAAAGACATGGCTTCGGCAGCGCAGGGAGAATGATCTCCACGACCACCGGCACCAGCGTCGGAGAGGCGATACGGCTGGTGACTGTCGGCGAGGCTACCGCTCCCCGCACGCTGCTCACGGGCCAGACTGCACCGGCACGGCATCCGCACGTGGCGACGGCCGTCAACGATGGTTCGATCGGCACGCTAGCCGCGTCGGCGATCGTCGGCATGCTCGACAGGGTGGCGCCGCGGGCTGATGCGGAGGCGCTCGATGAGATGGAAGCGCGGCTTGTGCGGATGGCACCGGGGCTGGCGCCCCATCAGCTGCACGCGTTGATCAACCGTGGTGAAGCAACGCTCGATCCCGGAGGCATCGTGCCGCGAGAAACCGAGCTGCACGCCGAGCGGGGCCTGACGATCCATCACGAGGCGTCCGGAGCGATAGCGGTCTCCGGCCGATTCGATCCGGAGTCCGGCGCCCCGATCGTCGCAGCGGTCGAGGGTCTCGTTTCGGGCATGCTCCGACGTCGCGATGACGGCACGAGTGTCGTCGAAGCGGATGATCGCAGCATCCGGCAGATGCGCGCGGATGCGTTGACGGAATTGTGCCGTCACGGGCTCGGATGTGAGCGTGTCCCCGTCGCGCCGAGCACAACCGTCGTGGTGCGGATGGATCTCGCCGATCTGCAGGCAGGCACCGGTTTCGGCACAGTCGATGGAATGTCGCAGCCCGTCTCCGCCTCCACAGTGCGGCGCATGGCGGCCGACGCCCAGATCATCCCGTGCGTGCTCGGGGGAGACAGCGAGATCCTCGACTGGGGACGTGCGAAGAGGCTGTTCACGCCGGCCCAGAAGCTGGCGCTGGCCGAACGTGACGGCGGATGCGCATTCTGCGGAGCGCCGCCGTCGTTCACAGCTGCGCATCACGTGCTGTGGTGGTCGAGGGATGCCGGTCCGACCGACGTCGACAACGGCGTTCTGCTCTGCACGAGCTGTCACTATCGGATACACGACGATGGGTGGGAGATCCGGATCGAGAACGGGCCGGACAAAGACTCGCCGGACAAAGACACTCGCGACAAAGGGACTCGCGACAACGACCAGCGCCATGACCATCGCCGAGACGGCGACCGGAAGCTCGGGACCGAGAACGACCGGGAAGAAGGCCGTCCACCAGGGAACGCCGCGGGAGGCGGTCCGAATCGCGGACGATTGCGCACCTCCGCGAAGGTCTGGTTCATTCCGCCGGCTTGGCTTGACGCATCGCGTACGCCCCGGCTCGGCGGCCGGGCTCGATACGACCTGGTCGCGTGAGCGGAGCCGCGGGCGGCCGCCGAGTCTGTAGCCGTAGCCGTAGCCGCAGCCGGAGGAGGAGCCGCAGTCGCAGCCGCCGCAGTCGCAGTCGCAGTCGCAGCCGGAGGAGGAACCCCAGTCGGAGGAGGAACCGCAGTCGCAGCCGTCGCCGCCGCATCGCGCGGGTCGAAGGCGAAGCCGAAGGCTGAGGCGAAGCCGACGCCCAAGCGCCGCTTCGTCGCAACCCATGAGATCGAGCGCCGCCGCTGTGAGGTCACGCTCGGCCCGGGCACGGCCGCGGACCCTCAGGGTCGTCGCAGGGCCTCCGATAGAATCAAGTGGACATGGTGCCTCGACCGGGCGCAGTCCGGAGGGGAACGGAAAATGCCCGCAACAGTCATCGTCGGCGCCCAATGGGGCGACGAGGGTAAAGGCAAAGCCACCGATCTGCTGGGCGGCCGCATCGACTACGTCGTCAAGTTCAACGGCGGCAACAACGCCGGCCACACCGTGGTGATCGGCGACGAGAAGTACGCGCTGCACCTGCTGCCCTCCGGCATCCTCACCGAAGGCGTCACACCGGTCATCGGCAACGGCGTCGTGGTCGACCTCGAAGTGCTCTGCGAGGAGCTCGACGGCCTGGTCGCACGCGGCGTGGATGTCTCGCGTCTCGTCATCTCCTCGAACGCCCACGTCATCACGCAGTACCACCGCACCATGGACAAGGTGACCGAGCGCTTCCTCGGCAAGCGCCAGATCGGCACCACCGGACGCGGCATCGGACCGACGTACGCGGACAAGATCAACAGGGTCGGCATCCGCATCCAGGACCTCTTCGACGAGGGCATCCTGCGCCAGAAGGTGGAGGGCGCGCTCGACCAGAAGAACCACCTGCTCGTGAAGGTGTACAACCGGCGAGCCATCACCGTCGACGAGGTCGTCGAAGACCTGCTGTCGTACGCCGAGCGCGTGCGTCCGATGGTCGCCGACACGTCTCTGCTCCTGAACCGAGCGCTCGACGAGGGCAAGCAGGTGCTGTTCGAGGCCGGCCAGGCCACGATGCTGGATGTCGACCACGGCACGTACCCGTTCGTCACGTCCTCGTCATCGACGGCCGGCGGCGCCGCGACGGGCTCCGGGGTCGGGCCGAATCGCATCGAGCGCGTCATCGCGATCGTCAAGGCGTACACCACACGTGTCGGCGCCGGTCCGTTCCCGACCGAGCTCGACGACGACATGGGCGAATGGCTGCGTCAGCGCGGCGCCGAGTTCGGCACTACCACGGGCCGTCCGCGCCGTACCGGCTGGTACGACGCACCGATCGCGAGATATGCCACGCGCATCAACGGAGTGACGGACTTCGTGCTCACCAAGCTCGACACGCTCACCGGGCTGGAGCGCATCCCGGTGTGCGTTGCGTACGACGTCGACGGCGTCCGACACGACGAGGTGCCGTCGTCGCAGACGGACTTCCACCACGCCGTGCCCATCTACGAGGAGTTTCCGGGCTGGAGCGAAGACATCCAAGGGGCGCGAACATTCGAGGACCTCCCCGAGAACGCGCAGCAGTACGTGCTGGCGCTCGAGCGGATGAGCGGCGCTCGGTTCTCGGCGATCGGCGTGGGTCCGGCTCGGGACGCGATCGTCGTGCGTCACGACCTGCTCGCCGCCTGACTCTATCCGGGGCGCCCGTGAGAGCAAGACTGCGCGTCTGGCCGTTCCTGGTGGCGGCCGCCGTGCTCGTCGCCGCCTTCGTGGGCACCTACCTCTTCTTCGTGCGCACCTACGCGGGACAGATCGTCGACGAACGCGCCTTCATCGGCGCGGCCGACCAGCACACCCTCATCGTGCGGCTCTCCGGGGCGTTCCTCGGCAACGTCGCCTACCTCGCGATCGGCGGCGGCGCCGTGCTCACGCTGCTCATCGGCGGGCTGGGACGACGTCCCCGGCACACCCTTGTCGCGATCATCGTGCCGGCCGTGGCACTCGGGCTCGCCGAACTCTCGAAGTACGTGTTTCTCAGCCGCCCGAAGACCGGGGCGACGGATGCCTTCAACAACTCGTTCCCCTCCGGTCACGCCACCGTCGCGGCAGCGGCGGCGTTCGCCGTGTTCGTCGTCTCCACGCCGCGCTGGCGGCCGCTCGCCGCGGTGCTGGGCGGCGCGTTCGCCGTGCTCACCGGCATCCTTGCCGTGATCAGCCAATGGCACCGGCCCAGCGACGTCGTCGCCGCCTACATGCTGGTCGGCACGTGCGCATGCCTGGGCGGTGCGGCCCTCGTCGGGTGGGGCGTGCCGAAGGCCTCGCGACCGGCTCGCTCGTTGCGAGCGCTGTGGTGGATCAGCGGAGCGAGCGCTCTCGTGTCGCTCGTCGCCTTCGTGCTCATCTACGTCTCGGTGCAAGACCACGGCAGCCACCTGGAGATCGCCTACCTCGGCGGTGGCACAGCAATCCTTGCGATCGGCAGCGGTTTCACGGCCGGAGGCAACCACCTGTACCGCTGGCTGTCCTGAGCCCTCACCCGACGTACCGCGACGACGGACGGATGATCTTCGGATCGCGCGCCTGCTCGAGCACGTGCGCCGTCCATCCGACGATGCGTGCCATCGCGAACGTGGGCGTGAACATCTCGCGCGGGATGCCGCACTGCTCCATCACCACTGCCGCGTAGAACTCCACGTTCGTGTGCAGGTCGCGTCCGGGCTTGTACTCGGCCAGCAGGCGCTCCGCCACGGCTTCGTACTCGAGGGCGAGCTCGACCCTCGGGCCGCCGAACTCCTCCGCGATCCGCCGCAGCAGCCTGGCCCGTGGATCGGCCGTGCGGTACACGGCGTGACCGAAGCCCATCAGACGCCGGCCGGATGCGAGCTCGCCGCGCACATACCGCTCGATGGACGCCCGGCTCGCAGCATGCCCGGCGGCCGCGACCGCATCGAGGGTATCCAGCGCCCGGCTCGGGGCGCCGCCGTGCAGCGGGCCGGACAGCGCGCCGATGCCGCCCGCGACGCAGGAGCCCATGTCGGCTCCCGTCGACGCGATCACCCTCGCCGTGAACGTCGAGGCGTTGAAACCGTGGTCGAGTGTGGCGATGAGGTACGCGCTGAGTGCGTGCACCGCGCGGTCGTCCGGCTCGTGACCGGTCACCGCCAGCAGGTAATCCGCGACGACACCTCGTCCGCTGGGCTTCGGAGCGATAGCGCTCTGGTGGCGGAACCAAGCCAGGATGCCGGGAGCCGCCGCCGCGACGGCCAGTGCCTCCTCGACACGCGCGGCCTCGTCGAGGTCGTACAGCGGTCGCGCTCCCCGCGCTGCGGCGAGAACCGGCAGCGTGGTCTGTAGCCCGCGCAGCGGATCCACGGGCGGAGCGTGTGTGAGGAACTCCAGGACGGATGCCGGCAGCACTCGCAGCCGGGCTATGCGCTCGCGGAACCGGTCGGCGGCATCCGCGTCGGGCAGCGTGCCCAGCACGAGCAGGTGCCACGCCTTCTCGAAGTCGGCGCCGCTGGCGAGCTCGACCGCGTCGTACCCCCTGTAGTGGTAGCGGCCCTCGCTGCCGAGCACATCACCGATGGACGTCTCGGCGACGACGAGCCCGGCAAGCCCGCGCGGGGCGTCAGTGATGGCAGTCATCGCTCGTCTCCTCTCCGCTACTCAGGCTGCAACTTGATCACGCGTGCGTCAATGTTGATTCAGTCAATATGATGGCGAGCATGACCGAACCTCTGCCGCGGCTCAGCGCATCCCAGGCCGCGGCCCGGCTCGGGGTGCGGCAGCAGACGCTCTACGCCTACGTCTCCCGGGGCTTGCTCTCGCGCGAGCGGGGCGCTCTCGGATCGACGTTCGACCCGCTGGAGGTGGAGGCGTTCGCGAGTTCGCGTCGTCGCAGCGTCGCTTCACCTATCGGGACGGCATCCGGCTCACCGCTCATGGTGCTCGACACCGATATCGCGCTCATCGAAGACGGCGAGCTCTACTTCAGAGGCGTCCCCGCCTCCGAGCTGGCGCTCGGTGCGAGTTTCGAGTCCGTCGCGCGATGGCTGTGGGGTGCGCCGGCGGTCTCCGACGACGAGCTCCGGGCGGATGCGGATGCCGTCGCGTCCGCTCGTGCCGCCGTTGCGGCCCTGCCACCTTCGGCGACAGCGCTCGACCGGCTGCAGGTGGCCATACCGGTGCTCGGTGCGTCGGATCCCACGCGTCACGACCTGCAGCCGGCGACGGTTCGGGCGGCCGCCGAGCGGCTCATCGCAGGGGTGGTCGAAGCCTCGGGCATGGCCGGCATCCCCGGCGGCGGGGCCCCAGCGGAGCAGAGGGCCGTCGCTACGCCGCAGACGATTGCCGCGGCGCTGTGGCAGGCGCTCGCCGGCCGTCCGGCCTCTGCTGCGCAGCTTCGGGCAATGAACGCGGCGCTCGTGCTGTTCGTCGATCACGATCTGGCGGCATCCACCATGGCGGTTCGCGCCGCAGCGTCGGCGCGGGCAACCCCGTACGCCGTCGTCTCGAGCGGACTCGGCGCCCTTGACTCGGCGTTGCACGGCAACGCGAGCGGAGCGGCGGCCGAGCTCATCCAGCTCGTCCTCGATGGCACGGATGCCCGCGCCGCCCTCGCGTGCACCGTCGCCCGCACAGCCCGCCCGGCTCCGGGCTTCGGGCAGCCGCTCTACCCCGGGATCGACGCGCGGGCCGCGATTCTGCTGCCGCTCGTCGCGGCGATGCCCGGCGGTGACTCCGTCGTCGACGCCGTCGATGCGCTGACGCGGGAGGTCGTCTCGCGCACCGGACGTCATCCGAACGTCGATCTCGCGCTCGCCGCACTGACCACCGCGGCGGGAATGCCGGCCGACGCCGGCGCCGCCATCTTCGCCGTCGGCCGCATGGCCGGCTGGATCGCGCACGCTCTCGACGAGTACGGGCAGCAGCCGCTGAGACTCCGCCCGAGGGGCAGGTACGTCGGTCCTCGGGCGGCCTCCGGTTCGACGATGCGGATGACGGCCGGGGTGGATGACGGCCGCAGCCGCTGACGGCCGGCCGGTGACGGCACCGACCGGCGGCGACGCGCGGGCGACGGTACCGAGCGGCACCGACCGGCGGCGACGCGGGGGCGGACGGCACCGAGCGGCAGCGATGCGGCGCGGCGGCCAACGGGCGACAGGTGACCGCGATGGATGGAGAGTCACCGGTCAAGGCCTGCCGACCCCGGACAGCGAGAGCTAGAACCGAAGCATGTCCGGTCCAGGTGAGCTGAATGACGACTGCACGACGGAGGCGACCGCCATCGCGCGCGTCGCACAGACCAGGGGCTTGACGATCGCCTGCGCGGAGTCGCTGACCAGTGGGGCCATCGCGAGCCACCTCGGCGCTGCGGAGGCGGCATCCCAGTGGTTCAGGGGAGGGGTCGTGGCGTACTCGACCCAGGTGAAGTTCGACGTGCTCGGCGTCGACCGGGGTCCGGTCGTCACCGCGAGGTGCGCCGAACAGATGGCAGCGGGTGTGGCCGAGCTGACGAGCGCCGACATCGCGTTGGCCGTCACCGGGGAGGGCGGCCCCGAGCCCTCCGAGGATGCCACGGTCGGTACCGTCTTCATCGCCGTGCATCACCACGACCGGCACGACGTGCGCAGATTCCAGTTCGGCGGCGACCCGAGCGCCATCGTCCACCAGACCACGCTGCAGGGTCTGCGGATGCTCCGCTCGGCCGTCGAGGAGTAGGAGCTGCCGTCCCTAGGCTTGTCGCATGGCCTTGCGATGGGAACAGGTGATCGTGCACTGCGCCGACCCGGCCGCCCTCGGCCGATGGTGGGCGGACGCGCTCGGTTGGGTCGTCGTCTACGCCGACGACGACGAGTTCGAGATTCGTCCGGACCCGGACACGAGGCCGGGAGTGGACTTCGTGCGCCTGGACGAGCCGAAGACGGGAAAGAGCCGGCTGCATCTCGACTTCACGTCGGACGACCAGGACGCCGAAGTCGCACGCCTTCTCGCGCTCGGCGCCCGCCGGGTCGACATCGGTCAGGGGGAGCAGTCGTGGGTCGTGCTCGACGATCCTGAAGGCAACGAGTTCTGCGTGCTGCGCGCTCCGAGCGCCTAGCCGGCACCGCACGGCTCACGAGCGGCCCGTGTTTCGGACGGAAAGGATGCGCCATGCGCCACACGCCCCACTACCTCATGACGGATCCGGACGAGGTCAAGCGGCTGATCCGCGCCAAGCCGTGGGCCACGTTCGTGTCGGCGACGGCGAACGGTCTCGTGGCATCCCACTACCCGGTCCTGCTGGAGGAGGATGCCGACGCCATCACGATCGTCAGCCACTTCGGCCGCCCCGACGACGAGCTGCACGAGCTCGGACAGCACGAGGTGCTCGTGATCATCCAGGGGCCGCACGACTACGTCTCCTCCAGCTGGTACTCCCCCGGCGACCTCGTTCCGACCTGGAACCACGTGACAGCGCACCTCTACGGCACGCCCGAGATCCTCAGTGAAGAGGAGAACTTCCAGGTGCTGAGCAGGCTCACGGATCATTTCGAGCAGCGCCAGCCGCACGGGCGCAGCCTGTCCGAAGACGAGGCCGGCGCTCGCCGCATCGCCAAAGGCACACAACCTGCCGAGGAACAACAGCTAGCGCCACACGGGCCCACCGCCGGCAGCCATCGAGCCGGCACCCGTCAGACTGGTGACATGATCTCCTCGCTCTGGCTCGGCACCTACACGGCGGATTCCGGCGGGCACGGACGCGGGATCGCGCGCGTGACGGTCGACGATGGCGCGATCACCGGCATCGGCACGGCGGCCGCCGCCGATTCACCGTCGTTCGTGGCAACGCATCCCAGGCTTTCCGTCGTGTACGCGGTCGAGGAGTTCGCGGGGCGCATCCGCGCGTTCCGGGTGACCGACGGCGGCGACCTCGAGCCGCTCGGGGACGCCCACCCTGCCGGTGAGGCCGTGTGTCATGTCGCCGTCGCTCGCGATGGCGCCCACGCCGTCGCGACGTGCTGGGGTGACGGGCGCGTGATCCTCTACCAGCTGGACGCGGGTGGGGCGATCGTGGGACGCGTGGAGGCCGTGGCATCCGTCGACCCCTATGCGGACATCGCGGAGGAGAGTCGGCAGAGCCGGGCGCACTCCTCCCTGTTCCTCCCCGACGGACGTGTCCTGACCACCGACCTCGGTCACGACACCGTTCGCGTCTGGCGTGTCGAGGGGTCGTCGCTCGAGCCTCTCGCGGAGACCGTGCTGCCGTTCGGCAGCGGACCCCGGCACCTGGCGCTGCACCCGAGCGGCCACGTGTACGTCGTGACCGAGCACTCGATCGAAGTGGCCGTGCTCGACCCGGTGACGCTCGCGGTGGCATCCGTCGTGCCGGCCATCAACCCGCACGAGCGCAACGGCAACGCGGGGGCGCACATCTCGTTCGACGGCGATCGCCATGTGCACGTGACGGTGCGGGGAGCCAATGTGGTAGGCGTGCTCGAGGTGACGGATGACGGCGCCCGCATGCATCCTGTGGCCAGCGTGGCGTGCGGCGGCAACTGGCCGCGTCACCACCTGCAACTCCGCGACCGGCTCTACGTCGCCAACCAGCTGAGCGAGGACATCGCCGTCTTCCGCCTGAACGACGGGATGCCCGTGCTCGACACGACGGTCGCCACCGGGTCGCCTACCTGCCTGATCCCCACCGCAGACTGAGGTCCCGCGCGTGTCGCACCAATGCGTCTCGCCGGAGGTCACCGACGGTCTTCTCGATCTCTACGCGGCGTTCCGGCCGGGTTGGGCGAGCACGTCGCGGGATGAGCTGGAACGGCTTCTCGGCCGAGCGCCGATCGACCCGATCGAAGCGCTCAGCATGCGGTCCGCACCCTGAGCGCCGCATCGTTTGCTTACGGACTCGTGATCTCGTCGTCCCGATGGGCGCCGTAATAGTCCGACTGGCGGCGCATCAGCTCGCGCATCGACACCTCCCGGCCCACGCCGTACACCGTTCCGCCGAAGTCGAGCTCTCGCTGGATGGCCCAGATCTCATCGTGTCGCTCGGGCGGCAGGATGCTCGCGGGATCGCCGACCGCTACCCATCCGATGGGAACCAGCGCGCCTTCCGCGAGCACGGTGTTGACCTGGACGACGCCGTTGATCCGCACCTCCGCGCGCCTGCCGATCCTGCTGCCCGGAAAGAGCGACGCGCCTGTCGCGATGAAGACCTCGTCGGCGATGACGCTCCCGTTCACATGCGCGTGCGGGCCGACCAGCACGGCTGAGCCGATGACGGCCGGATGCCCGCCGCGCCCACGCACCAGCGCATGCTCCATGACGACGCTGTCCGGCCCGACCGACACCGTGCCGTCCTCTGCGGTCAGCACGGCTCCGTGCAGGATGCGTGCGCCCGCGGCGACGCGCACGTCGCCCACGAGCACGGCGGACGGCGCGATGTAGGCATCGCCGTCGACGGCCGGTTCCCGGTCACGGTGGCGGATCAGCATGACGTGCCCTCTCTCATCGGGGTGCCGCTGGTTGAGCGCGTCGGCACCGCGACGATCACGTTCTCACTCCGAGATCCGGGTCCACCGCCGCGGCGACGGCGCGCTCGAAGACGTCGGCGAAGTAGTCGGCCTGGCTGACCGTGACGACATGACCGCCTGGCACGAGAACGGGCACGACCCCGAGACGCTCCATCGCGACCCCGCGCTGGAACTCGGGCGGGAAGAAGCGATCGTCGTCTCCGGAGTAGACGTCGACGGGCGCCGCCCAGGCGTCGAAGTCGCACGGCTGCTCGAACGCGAGATTGCCATCGGCCGCCTGCTCCGTCTCCAGCGCCGAGACCGACGCGTCGTCGAGACCGTTCCAGAAGTGCTCGGCCACATCGAATGGCGCATCGGGGTCGCGACCGGATGCCAGGTCGTTCTTCCCTCAGCGCTTCGGAGAAACCCACGTGATCCCACCACTCGCCCGCCGTCTCGCCGGGCTGAGGGACCATCGCATTGACCAGGATCACCCGCATCGTGTCGAGCCGCGCAGCGAGCATCGCGGCGGCGATTCCTCCGAGCGATAGCGCGCCGATCACGACGCGGTCGGCTCCCTCCGCCGCGGCTACACCGGAGGCGACGTAATCATGGAGGCCTCTCTGCGGTGCCGGCGCGAAGTCCACGGCGACGGCATCCACTCCCCGTCGCTCCAGCCGTTGCGCGACCGGTTCCCAGACGCCGAGGGCGCCGCCGGCCGCGGGTAGCAGAAGGCACCGCACGCGCTCGCTCATGGGTCGCTCCCGTTCGTCGTCGCGCGGGCGGTCTTCTCGCACAGCCCTGTCGCGTCACGCATCAGTGTGGACCGAGCGCCGGACAATGCGCGACGATCGCAACCGGTCAGCGCGCCGGCCGCGGCGGTGGAACGTCGTCGTCTCCGGTGGTTCTCTCCGTGTCGGCGCGGTGGTCCAGCCGGTCCGGCGCGCCGTACCCGCCACCGGCCGGACGATCTCGACCGTCATCGCCACGCCCCTCGGTGCGCACATCCGGATCGAGCCTGTCGGCCTGCGTGAGCTTGTCGTTGGCGGCCGCCCTGGCGTCCCCCGCCTCCGCGGCGCGCGCTTCGGCATCCCGCCGCCGCCGCTCGGCCTCGACCTCCGCCTGCTTCGCGTCGGCCGCGGCTCGGGATGCCTTCGCCTCGCGTTCGCGCGCCGTCAGGTCGTCGTCGCGTGCGGCGACGCGGATCTCCTGCGCCCGCTGGCGATCGTGCTCCCTCTTGCGTCGTCTGCCGACCGTGAGGGCGATCACGATGATGGCGATGATGATCAGCACCACGATCACGGCGATGAGGATGATCCATCCTGTTGTGTTCATGCTCGGACGCTACGACCGTGACGACAGCAGGCCAGGGGTTGACGGTTCGGGCGAAGCGGTGATCAGGCGGCGGACCGCTCCGAGACCGCCCGGCGCCGCAGCGTCGGGTCGCCGACCTCGGGGCCGCGATAGACCATGTCCATGGCGCCGATGCTCTCGCCGGGCGGCACGATTTCGTCGATCCGGTCGAGCACGTCGTCGGAGAGCGAGACCTCCATGCCCGCAAGCGTGTCCTCGAGCTGCTCCATCGTGCGAGGGCCCGCTATCGCGGACGTGACACCAGGATGCGAGATGACGAACGCCATCGCGAGGTGTGTCAGCTTCACTCCGACCTCGTCTGAGAGGGCGATGAGCTGCTCGACCGCCGCGAGCCGCCGCTCGTCACGGAAGTGGCGCATGCCGGTGCGGGACGAACGGAAGACGTCGTTCTCGGCTCCCGCCCGGTAGCGACCGGTCAGCATCCCCCCGGCGAGCGGGCTGTAGACGAGCGTGCCCATGCCGTAGCGCTGCGCGACGGGAAGGATCTCGCGTTCGATCTCGCGGTCGAGGATCGAGTAGTTGGGCTGCTCGGTGCGGAACCTCTCGAAGCCGCGGCGTTCCGACATCCACTGCGCCTCCACGATCTCCGAACCTCGCATCGACGAGGTGCCGATCGCTCGCACCTTGCCCTGCCGCACCAGGTCGGTCAGCGCGGACAGCGTCTCGTCGATATCGGTGTCGGGGTCCGGTCGGTGCAGCTGATAGAGGTCGAGGTGGTCGGTCTGGAGGTTACGCAGCGATCGCTCGACGGCCGACATGATCCAGCGTCGTGACGCGCCGCGGTGGTTGATGTCGTCGTCGACCGGTCCCCAGAACTTCGTGGCCAGCACGACGTCGTCCCGTCGTCCCTTCAGCGCCTCGCCGACGACTTCTTCCGAGTCGCCGTAGCGATCGGCGGTGTCCACGAAGTTGATGCCCGCGTCGAGCGCGCGATGGATGACGCGGATCGCCTCCGCGCGATCGGGATTGCCGAGGCCGCCGAGCATCATGGCGCCGAGGGCGTACGGGGTCACCTTGATGCCGGTACGTCCGAGTGTTCTGTACTGCATGTTTCGCTCTTCCTGTTGCGGGCCGGGTATCATTGAACGGAACATCGCTCCGGATGCGATGGAGTCTATTCGGAACGCTGTTCCGCTTGTACCTGACTGTAGCGGAACGTGGTTCCGTTCGCTAGGGAGTTGCCGCATGTCCTCCACCACGGGCGCCGAATCGCGGGCGATCGCGCGATCCGGAGATGCCGAGTCGCGGGCAGCGGACACGAACCGGCGTGAGGTCGACGAGTCCCCGGCGGATGGACGCCCGGCAGACACGCGGACGGCGGACACGCGCCCGGCGCACACGCGGACGGGCGCGGCCGTCGAGGCGGCTGAGGTCCCTGCCGGCGCTACGGAGTCGCGACGGATGCGCGCCGACGCGCGGCAGAACGTCGCCGCGTTGCTGGAGGCGGCGGCGGCCGTCTTCGTCGAGTCCGGGGTCGACGCTCCCGTCCGCTCGATCGCTCAGCGCGCCGGGGTGGGCGTCGGAACGCTCTACCGGCATTTTCCGCTGCGCTCCGACCTCATCTCCGCGGTGTTCCGGCACGAGATCGACGCCTGCGTCGCGGCCGCTGCCGGGTTCGAGGCGGAGTATCCGCCCGGCGAGGCGCTCGACCGGTGGATCATGCGCTACACGGAGTTCGTGGCGACCAAACGCGGACTGGCGGGAGCCCTGCACTCCGGCGACCCCGCGTACGAGCCGCTCGCCCAGTACTTCTCCACCCACCTGGCGCCCACGCTGGGTCGCATGCTCGACGCTGCGAAGCGATCGGGCGACGTCGTGACAGACGTGGACCCAGCGGAGTTCCTAGGCGCCGTCGCGAACCTGTGTCACGCCGGCGATCCTTCCGGCTCCGGACGTCCGGAGCGCATGGTGCGCCTGCTGCTCGCGGGACTGCGCAGCGCCGAGTGATGCGTGCATCCGCGCTGCGGTCGGCCGGCCCTTCCTCTGGACACCGGTAGACCACTAGGGTCTCTACGGGGATGGAAGAGCGGAGCTGCGAATGAGGATGCCGTCGTTGGCTCCCCTGACAGTCTCGCCGCGGTCTCGTCGCATGGGCCGCGTTGTCGCCGCGATGGGCGTCGCGGCGCTCGTCACGGCCACGCTCGCCGGATGCTTCGCCCTGGGCGGCACGGCCACTGCGCACGCCGCGCACAAGCAGTCGCACCACTCGGCGGCACCGACCAAAAGGCCGACCGCGTCCGCTACGCCGGATCCGGCGCTGTCGCATCCGGCAACGGCCGAACCGGCCGCCACCCCCGAGCCGAGCCCGACGATCACGCCGGTGCCCGCCGGCACCGTGGTCGCCGAGGCCGACGTCGCGTCGCCGAAGGGCAGCATCCACTTCCACTACCGCATGGTCGCCAACGGGGACAACACGTACTCGGCGCAGTACTCCGGCTTCACGTCGACGGTGCCCGTGCCTGTCTCCGTCACACTCATCGACGTTCCGCCCTCGGTCGGCGACGGTCTCACCTACCACGGCGTGGGCGATCACCTGCTCGGAGGCCCCACCACCTCACCCCAGTCGTCGTCGGTGTCGCTCGGCTCCGAGACCGAGCCGTCCTACCTCGGAACCCTGGTCACGTACTCGTCCGTGGCCTCGGGAGACGACGTTCCCGTCGAGCTCGGCCCCAACAAGGTGCTGGCCGTGAACACGATCTCGTGGCACATCCCGGCCCGCCAGACCAATGTGCATCCGGTCGACGGCGGCGCGCGCACCTTCGCCACCGGCTCGGTCACGGAGACGACTGCGGGCGGTGCTCCGAAGAGCTACCTGATCGCTCCTGGCGACCTCACCGCCGTCGTTGCGCAGCGATTCGGCATCTCGGTCGCCGATCTCATCTGGCTCAACGCCGGCCTCGAGGTGTTCGGCGATCAGCAGTACCTCTACGAGGGCACGAAGCTGAATCTGGATCCCAACAGCATCTGAACGCTGTCATCCGATCGGCGTACCCGGCGTCTCTCGGAATCAACCCCTGGCTTGATGCGCGTGGAACGGGCGGCCGCGACGATGGATGCATGGCAGCGATTCTCGAGGCATCAGACCTCATCAAGTCCTACGGAGTCACCCATGCGCTCGCCGGCGTCACGCTCGACGTGCAGGCAGGTGAGGCGCTGGCCATCATGGGCGCGTCCGGTTCTGGCAAGTCGACGCTGTTGCACGTGCTCGCCGGCATCCTCACGCCCGATGCGGGGCAGGTGTCGCTGCACACGCAGCGCGGCACGGTGTCGGTCGGCGCGCTCAACGACGGAGCGCGCTCGGCGCTGCGCCGCGATGCGTTCGGCTTCGTGTTCCAGCAGGGACTGCTCATCCCCGAGCTCACGGCGGTCGAGAACGCGGCGCTTCCGCTCATGCTCAAGGGAGTCGCGCGCCAGGAGGCCGAACAGCGTGCCGGGCAATGGCTCGCCTCGCTGGGGCTGGCCGGACTCGAGCAGCGGCGCATCGGCCAGCTCTCCGGCGGGCAGGCCCAGCGTGTGGCCGTCGCGCGTGCGCAGGTGATCGAGCCCCTCGTGGTCTTCGCCGACGAGCCGACCGGGGCGCTGGACTCCGCGACATCCGCCGAGGTGATGGATGCCCTGATCGGCTCGACGACGGGCCGTGGCCGCACGCTCGTGGTCGTCACGCACGACGAAAGCATCGCCGCGCGCTGCACACGCGTCGTGCGGCTGCGCGATGGCCGCATCGTCGAGACGCGGTCGCACGTCGGAGGCATGGACTACATCCAGACGCCTGCTCAGGGGGACCGGCGATGACGACGCTCACGGTCGCTCGTCTGCTCGCCAGGCCGGCGGCATCCGGACGGGCCACGCTGGCGTTGCCCATCGTGGCGTTCGGCATCTCGACCGCCCTGCTGCTGACCACTCTCGCCGGGGCGATGTCGTTCTTCCGGTGGCACGACGGGAACGCCTTCACGTACCAGGCGCTGGCGATCTTCGCTTCGGCCCTGCTGCTCGTGCCGCTGGCCTCGCTCGGCGGATCCGCAGCCCGGCTCTCGGCGCGACGCCGCGACGACCGGCTCGCGACGCTGAGGCTGCTCGGCGCCACGACGGGATTCGTGGGCCGTCTCACCGTGCTGGAGTCCATGGCGCTCGCCGTGGCCGGCGCGCTCGGCGGCGTCGTGCTCTACCTGGCACTCACGCCGCTCGTCGCGCTCATCCCGTTCCGCGGTGCCCCCATCGGCGCCGGCGCGCTGCTCCTCAACCCGCTCATCGTGCTCGCCGTCGTGGTCGGCGTCGGCCTGCTCGCCGGCGTGAGCGCCGCGATCGGGCTGCGCGGTGTCGTCGTGTCGCCGCTCGGCGTGCGCACCCGCCAGTCGGCGCCGCACTCGCACTGGGTGCGAGTGCTCGTCGCCGTCGCCGTACTCGCCGCCGTCGTGTTCTGCGTGGCCAACCCGAGCATTCTCGGCGGCGTGCTCACCGTGATCATCGTGCTGGCCGCCGCCTTCGCCGCTGCGAACGCTGTGCTGGGGCTGGTCGGTCCGTTCGTGATCCGGCGCTTCGCGGCATCCGGCCTGCGGAGGGCGACCACGCCGCAGCGGCTGATCGCCGCCCGCTCGGTGCTCGAGTCGCCCAAGGCGGCCTGGCGTCAGGTCAGCGGAGTGTCGATGACCACGTTCATCGCCGTCTTCGCGGGCACAGCGCTCGCCATGATCGGCGCCGTGAGCGGCGAACGTGCCGACCGCGACGAGCTGATCCTGCTCGACGACGTGCGAACGGGCGTCTTCATCACGCTGGCGATCTCGTTCGTCATGGTGGCGTGCTCGGTGGGCGTGAGCCAGGCATCCGCCATCCTCGACCGCCGCGACCTGTACGTGAGCCTGGACCGCCTCGGGATGCCGGTGAAGACCATGGACGCCGCTCGCGTGCGCGCCGTGCTGTCTCCGTTGCGCATCGTCACGGTGGGGTCGGCCGTGACCGCCGTCATCATCGTGCTGCCGCTGGCGGGCGTCGCCCTCGTGCTCGCGCCGCTCTCGCTGCTCACCATCGCCGCCAGCATCGCGGGCGGCATCCTCGTTGTCTGGCTCGGACTCCTGGCGACAAGCCCCGTGCTGCGGCGGGCGCTCAGCGAACCGATCGTCATGATGGAGTGATCGCAAAGCCTGATGCTCCGATGAGCGGCTACCCTCGACTCATGCCCGAGAACGATGAGCAGAATGACGACGCGCGCGCACTTGAGCAGCTCTATGCCATTCGCGAGAGCATCGACAACATCGATGCCGCGCTGATCCATCTGCTCGCCGAGCGGTTCAAGTTCACGAAGCAGGTCGGATACCTGAAGGCGGAGCACGGGCTGCCCGCCGAGGATCCGGTGCGCGAGCGCGATCACATCAAGAATCTGCGCGCACTGGCCGTGGAGAGCCATCTCGATCCGGAGTTCGCCGAGAAGTGGTTCAACTTCGTGGTCGCCGAGGTGATCCATCACCACGTGCGCGCCGGCGCCGCGCCGACGGCCGAGTGACGCGGCCGACGGGTGCGGAGGGGCGGATGATCGGCCCGAGTGGATTCGCCGTGCCGGACCAGCGCGGCAAGACCGTCGTGGTCACGGGCGCGAACAAGGGCATCGGCTTCTTCACCGCGGCAGCGCTCGCCGGTGCCGGTGCCCATGTGGTGCTCGCGTGCCGCAGCCCTGAGCGGGCGGATGCCGCCGCGCGCGCGATCCGGGCGCGCTGCGCGGCCGACGGGGTGCGCGCATCCCTCGAGGTGCTCTCCCTCGACACGGCGAGCCTCGAGAGCGTCGCGGCGGTCGCGGACGCGCTGAACGCGCGCGAACGCATCGATCTCGTGGTGGCCAACGCCGGTGCCGTGCACGCGCCGCCGGGGCGGGAGACCACCGTCGACGGCAACGAGCTCGTCATCGGCACGAACCTGCTTGGCCACTTCGCGCTGCTCGCGCGGATGATGCCCGTGCTCAGGCGGTCCGGCCGGGCTCGCGTCGTCAGCCTCGGCAGCATGGCCACGCGGCTGAGCTCGCTGCTCGTCGACGACTTGCAGCTGGAGCGGCACTACTCGTCGTGGCGCGCCTACGCGCAGTCGAAGATCGCGGTCGAGGCGTTCGGCTTCGAGCTGGACCGCAGAATGCGCAGGGCGGAGCTCGACGCCACGAGCGTCGTCGCGCATCCCGGCTACTCGATCAGTGGACGCACGCCGCGCATCCCCGGCGTCAACGAGCCGTCGCGCACGACGGTGTTCGCGGACTCGCTGCAGGCTCCGTTCACGCAGGGCAAGGATCGCGGGGCATGGTCGGTGCTCGCGGCGGCGACGCGGGCGGACGCCGTCGGCGGCTCGTACTGGGGGCCGCGCTGGCTCGTGAAGGGTGCACCCGTGAAGCAGAACCCGGCTCGCGTCTGCGCCGACCCTGAGGTGTCACGCCGGGTGTGGGCGTTCGCCGAGCAGGCGACGGGCACGCCCTTCGAGGTGTGAGCCGTCCTAACCGGCCGCGGACGGCCGGGTCGGTCGCAGTCCGTCGGTGACGAACTCGGCGAGCGACGCGAGCTCGGACCGTGCTGCCTCTGTCGCCCGGTCGGAGCCGAGCGCGAGGATGCCCAGCCACGCCAGCGCCGCGCTGCGCAGCCGGGAGGCCGCGGGGCGAACGGGCGAGCTCGCGGCGAGCACCCTCTCGATAAGGCTCTGCAGCCGGTCTCGGTGCTCGAGAAGTGCCGACCGGACCTCGGGATGCGTGTGCTGCTCACGCGAGATGATGACGCCGATCACGTGCGAGGCATCCTCGAGCTCCCGGATCCTGCCTGTCAGATTGAGCAGCGAGCGCGCCGGATCGCCCGGCTCGGTGAGCGCGTCGACGTCGACCGGACCGAGTGACATGCGCTCGGCGACCAGGGCACGCAGCAGTTGCGACTTGCTGGGGAAGTAGTAGAACAGCAGGCCTTTGGGCACGCCTGCGGCTTCCGCGATGGCGGAGGTCGGCGTGGCGTCGAAGCCGCGTTCGGCGAAGAGCCGCTCCGCGGCATCCAGGATGCCTGCCCGCGACTCTGCCGCGTCTCGGGTTCTGCGATTCGGGTTCATGGGTTCTCCAAGGGGGCCGGGGCGGACGACCGAGTGTCGACAGTGGTTCTCTCACCCCGGGGCTGGGTGGGCGTCCCCGGACGAAGGGGTCGGGGTGGCAGTCCAGCTGCCACCCCGCGATCACGCCAGCCTCAGTGAGAGTGGGCCATGCGATCACTTCCGGGAACCGGAACCAGCTCCCACGCCGCCACGATGATCGCGACGGCACCGCAGATCCAGGAGAACCAGGCCGCGCCCGTGTGCGTGGCGTACATGCCGGCCCACGGCGAGATGAACAGCAGCACGCCGAGAACGCCGTGCACCCATTCCATCCAGGCCAGACCCGGCATCGCCAGGTTGATGAGGCCGGCGATGATGAGCAGAACGCCGAGCACGACCATGAGCACGACCGAAAGCCCGGCGGGCGCCACCCAGATCGTGGAGAGAGCGACCACCACTCCGGCTGCGACCGTGACCCAGTCCTGCCACCTTGTCCACTTCTTCATGAATCACACCTCCTCGATGCTCCCCTTAGGGGCACTTCCACGGTACGTCTGACTGACCGCCCGGTCAATAGCGGATGGGTGCGAGAAGCGGGTGGCGGGGCAGCGGGTGAACGGGTGGGCGAGCGCGGGCGCGGGCGACTGTCGCGCTCGGCGCCCTCTCGTGATCACCGCCCTCTCGCGATCACCGCCCACCGCATGCTCGGGTTCGCCGCGTCCTCAGCGCTCTCTGCGCTGGACCTTGTGATCCTGCACTACTCCCAGCGGCGGGCGCCGGTGCCGTCACCCGTGTCGCCGAGCGCGTCATCCGGGTTCTGCAGTGTGCAGGTGCGCAGGCTCAGGCATCCGCATCCGATGCATCCCGTGAGGTCGTTGCGCAGGTGCTCGAGCGCGGCGATGCGGGCATCCAGCGCCGTGCGCCAGTGTGACGACAGCCGGGCCCAGTCCTGCTTGCTGGGCGTGCGGCCCTCGGGCAGCGAGTCGAGCGCCGCCTTGATGTCGGCGAGCGGGATGCCCACCCGCTGCGACACCCGGATGAACGCCACCCTGCGCAGTGCGTCGCGCCGGTACCGTCGCTGATTGCCGCTCGTGCGCTCGCTGGTGAGGAGGCCCTTGCGCTCGTAGAAGTGCAGCGCCGAGACCGCTACTCCGCTGCGCTCGGCCAGCTCGCCGACGGTGAGCGGGCGATGTGCCCCTCCGGTGAGTTGCGGCATGCGGTCTCCTCTGGGTCTTGTACCTCAACCATAGTTCAGGTCCTAGGCTGGGTTCACATGGCGGACCGGCGCGCGGACCGACGGCATGAGGGCGGACTCTCATGACGGAGGAGTTCGAGCCGTATGAGCGGCGCGGGAGCGACACCTTGGAGGATGCCGCGAAGGGCAGCTCCGCGCCCGTCGCGCGTGGCGGCAGCGTCGAGTCGTCGTCTCACGCCGGCAGGCCGCCACTGGCAAAGCCCGACGGCGGGGTTCTGGGTCCGCACTTCCGCTGGATCACGATCGGCATGTGCGCGCTCGTGCTGTTCGTCGCGTTCGAGGCGATGGCGGTGACCACGGTCATGCCGGTGATCGCCAGGGAGCTGCACGGCGCATCCCTCTACACGCTCGCCTTCTCGGGCTCGACGGCCATCAGCATCGTCGGCATGGTGGTCGCCGGCGCGTGGTGCGACCGTCGGGGCCCGTCGGCGCCGCTCGTGCTGTCGGTCCTGCTGTTCATGGCGGGGCTGGCGATCGCCGGGCTCGCACCCGACATGGTCGTCTTCGTGATCGGGCGGCTCGTCCAAGGGCTCGGCGGCGGCGCTCTCACCGTCGCGGTGTATGTGGTGGTGGCACGGCAGTATCCCGCCCGGCTGCAGCCGCACGTGTTCGTCGGATTCTCGACGGCGTGGGTCGTGCCGTCGCTGATCGGGCCGTTCCTGGCTGGCGTGCTCGCGCAGACCGTGGGATGGCGCTGGATCTTCCTCGGCGTCATCGCCGTCGCCGCGGCCGGCCTGCTGATGATCCGTCGCGTGCTGAGCACGGACGACGGCACGGACGACGGCTCCGCGTCCGACGCCGTCCCGTCGTGGCAGCCTGCGCGCATCGTGTGGTCGGTCGTCGCCGCCGTCGCCGTGCTCGTGCTCGGCACCGCGACGGAGCTCGACGAGCTGTGGCGGTGGATCGTCTTCGTGCTGTCGGTCGCCGTGCTCGCCGTCGCGGCTCGCCCGCTCCTTCCGCGTGGAACGCTGCGGATCGCTCGCGGGCTGCCGTCGGTGATCGCGACGCGCATCTTCATCACCGGTGCCGAGCTGGCGTGCGAGGTCTACGTGCCGTACCTCCTCATCGCGAGGTACGACCTGAGTCCCGCGATCGCGGGACTCGCGCTCACCGGCGGCGCGATCGCGTGGTCGGGCGGCTCCTGGGTGCAGGGCAGGCTCGGGGAGCGCCGCAGCAATCGGGCGTGGATCATGCTGGGCGTGGCATCCATCATGCTCGGCCTCGTCGGCACCACGGTCATCTCGGCGTTCGGGCTCTCGACGTTCGCCGTGTTCGGCGTGTGGATCTTCGCCGGCCTCGGCATGGGCATCGCCACACCGCGGCTGTCGGTGATGATGATCGGCTACTCGACGCCGTCCGACCAGGGCTTCAACAGCTCGGCGCAGGCGATCGCGGATGCCGTCGGCGGCTCATCGGCCGTGGCCATCGCCGGCCTGCTGTTCGCGTCGCTCACGGCGGTTGGCGGCTCGTGGCCGTTCACGGTCTGCTTCATGCTGGGATCCGTGCTGGCGTTGGCAGCGCTCGTCACGGCGAGTCGCGTCGGCGCCCTCCGTCGCTGAGCGGCCTCCGAGCCGCGGGTTGAGTCCCAGCACCGCGGGTTGAGCGCGGGTTGAGTCCCAGCACCGCGGGTTGAGCCCCAGCGCCGCGGGTTGAGCTTGTCGAAACCCGTCCTACTGCTCGGTTTCGACAGGCTCAACCGGCGGTAGGGCGGTGCGGGCTCGGTTTCGACAGGCTCAACCGGCGGTGGCGGGCGCGAGGGTCAGGCGCCGGGCGTGTAGTACTCCTGCGCCGAGGTCTGGCCGACCACGGGACCGAAGTGCTCGGCGAGCGTCGCCTGGTGAGATGCCCGCAGCTCCTCCAGCCCCACGGTGAAGAGGTCCTGCACCTCGAGCACGGGCTGTTCTCCGACGACGGCATCCGTCACGCCGATGCGCAGCACCGGGTAGTCGCGGCCTTCGCACAGGCCGCGGAACTTCACGTCGTCCTCGCGCGGCACGGAGACGATCACGCGCCCGGTGGACTCCGAGAACAGTGCGGTGGCGGCATCCACGCCGTCGCGCTCCATGATCTCGGTCAGCCACACCCGCGCGCCCACGCCGAAACGCAGCACGCTCTCGGCGAGCGCCTGCGCGAGGCCTCCGTCGGAGAGATCGTGCGCCGACGCGATGAGGCTCTCCATGGCGCCAGCGTGCAGCAGTTCGGCCAGGCGCTTCTCGCCGTCCATGTCCACAGCGGGAGGCAGGCCGCCGAGGTGGCCGTGCACCGTGCCGGCCCACGCAGAACCGTCGAGCTCCTCGCGCGTGACGCCGAGCAGGTAGATGTTGTCGCCGGCATCCTGCCAGCCCGACGGGATGCGCCGCGCCACGTCGTCGATCACGCCCAGCACGCCGGCGACGGTCGTCGGGAAGATCGGGGTGTCGCCGGTCTGGTTGTAGAACGAGACGTTGCCGCCCGTCACCGGGATGCCGAGCTCGAGGCAGGCATCCGACAGGCCCTCGACGGCCTGCGAGAACTGCCACATCACCTCGGGGTTCTCCGGCGATCCGAAGTTGAGGCAGTCCGTCACGGCGGCGGGTACCGCGCCAGTGACGGCGACGTTGCGGTGCGCCTCGGCGAGCGCGAGACGTGCCGCCTGACGCGGGTCGAGCTGGCCGTAGCGGCCGTTCGCGTCGGTTGCGATGGCGAAGCCGAGGCCGCTCGCCTCGTCGACGCGGATCATCCCGCCGTCGTCGGGGAACGAGAGCGCCGTGTTGCCGCCCACGTAGTAGTCGTACTGGTTGGTGATCCAGCTCTTGTCCGCGAGGTTCGGCGAGCCGACCAGGGCGAGGAACTGATCGCGCAGCTCCTCGCGGCCCTCTGCCGTCGACGTGTCGGGCCTGGCGAGAGCCGTGGCCGAGTCGGCCTGGAGCGCGTCGATCCACGCCGGGTGGGCGACGGGCCTGTCGTACACCGGGCCGTCGATCGCGACGGTGCGCGGGTCGACATCCACGATCCGCTCGCCGTGCCAGTCGATGACGAGGCGTCCGGTGTCGGTGACCTCGCCGAGCACGCTCGTTTCGACATCCCACTTCGCGGTCACCGCGAGGAAGGCGTCGAGCTTGTCGGGCGTGACGACCGCCATCATGCGTTCCTGCGACTCCGACATGAGGATCTCCTCCGCCGTGAGCGTCGGGTCGCGCAGCAGCACGTGGTCGAGCGAGATGTACATGCCGCCGTCGCCGTTGGAGGCGAGTTCGCTGGTCGCGCACGAGATGCCGGCAGCGCCGAGATCCTGGATGCCCTCCACGAGCTTCTTCTGGAACAGCTCGAGACAGCACTCGATGAGCACCTTCTCGGCGAACGGGTCGCCCACCTGTACGGCAGGCCGCTTCGTCGGGCCGCCGGACGCGAACGTGTCGGAGGCGAGGATGGATGCCCCGCCGATGCCGTCACCGCCCGTTCGCGCCCCGAACAGCACCACCTTGTTGCCCACGCCGGAGGCGTTGGCGAGGTGCAGGTCCTCGTGGCGAAGGACGCCGACGGAGAGCGCGTTGACGAGCGGATTGCCCTGGTACACCGGATCGAAGTACGTCTCACCGCCGATGTTCGGCAGGCCGAGGCAGTTGCCGTAGAACGAGATGCCGCCGACGACTCCGTGCACCACCCGCGCGGTGTCCGCCTCGTCGATCTTGCCGAACCGCAGCTGGTCCATGACGGCGACCGGACGCGCGCCCATCGAGATGATGTCGCGCACGATGCCGCCGACGCCCGTGGCCGCGCCCTGGAACGGCTCGATGTAGCTGGGGTGGTTGTGCGACTCGACCTTGAAGGTCACCGCCCAGCCCTCGCCGACATCCACCACGCCGGCGTTCTCGCCGATGCCGACCATGAGGTTCTTCTTCATCTCGGGCGTGACCTTCTGCCCGAACTGCCTCAGGTACTTCTTCGAGCTCTTGTACGAGCAGTGCTCGCTCCACATCACGGAGTACATGGCCAGCTCGCCGCTCGTCGGGCGGCGGCCGAGGATCTCGCGGATGCGCGCATACTCGTCGTCCGTCAGGCCCAGCGCAGCGTACGGCTGCTCCTTCTCGGGCGTCGCGGCCGCGTTCTCGACGGTGTCGAGCGTCGCAGGCCCCGCGGTGGCGCCTGGCTCGACGGACGATGCGGATGCCGTGGGCTCGGTCACGCGGCGCACTCCTCGGGGATTCGTGTGCGCCTGAGGCCGGCGCAGAACGCCTCAAGTCTACCGGCGGTGCACGGCGCCCCGACCCGGCGGGCGGGCCTTCGCCGAGGCCCCGGCAGACGGTGTCCGCCGGGCGGTTCCGGGCGTCCCCTGCCCGCCCACCGCGAGGGCCGCCGCGACCGCCCGGACAGTCGTCGTGCCGCTGTCAATCCCGCCCCGAAGCCTTGCAACCGGCGCTCACCCTGAGGAGCCTGGAACGATGGCCGATCTGCACGGGTGGCTCCCGTTCGCCATCGCCTGCGTCATCGCCATCGTGGCGGCGCTCGTCATCACCGCCGTGATCGGCGTGATCGTGCGCTTCATCGCGCGGCGCAGGGAATGGGCGAGGATGCTCACCTCGCACCTGCGCATCCCATTCCGGCTGACCCTGCTCGACATCCTGCTCTGGATCGCCGTCACGATCACCCTCCCGTTCCAGGTGCCGTTGCCGACGGTCGAGAGCGTGCATCACGTCTTCCTCATCGTCACGATCGCGCTCGGCGCGTGGTTCGCGGCGGCGCTCGTGATCTTCTTCGAAGACCTCGGGCTGTCCCGGTACCGGCTCGACGTGCCGGACAACCAGTACGCCCGCCGGGTGCGCACCCAGGTGATGATCATCAGGCGGCTGACGATCGTGGCGGCCGTCGTGATCGCGCTGGGCGCCATCCTGCTCACGTTCCCCGGTGCGCGGGCGGCGGGGGCGAGCATCCTGGCATCCGCCGGGATCATCGGCGTGATCGCCGGTATCGCGGCTCAGTCGTCGCTCGGCAACCTGTTCGCGGGGATGCAACTGGCGTTCAGCGGCGCGATCCGCATCGACGACGTCGTCGTGGTGAACAACGAGTGGGGCCGCATCGAGGAGATCACGCTCACCTATGTCGTCGTGCACATCTGGGACGACAGG
This sequence comes from Humibacter sp., assembly GCF_035547335.1. GTDB lineage: Bacteria > Actinomycetota > Actinomycetes > Actinomycetales > Microbacteriaceae > Humibacter. The sequence continues at coordinate 115,410 of NZ_DASZVF010000051.1, forward strand.
CGCATGGTCCTGCCCTCGACGTTCTTCACGACCCAGCCGTTCGAGAACTGGACCAGGCAGCACAGCGAGCTGCTGGGCGCCGTGGAGTTCGACCTCGACTGGCGGGTGTCGCCCGACGGGATGCGCAAGGAGCTCGATCGCATCCTGCGCAAGACGAACCTGTGGGACGGCAGGACGTCGGTGCTGCAGGTGACCGACGCGGTGGGCGGCTTCGTGCACGTCCGCGTGCTCGTCACCGCGAAGGATGCGCCGACCCTGTTCGACCTGCGCTGCTACGTGCGGGAGAACCTCGTCGCCTGGATCCAGCGCGAGGGGACCGCCGGCCTGCCACGCCAGCGCGTCGAGCTCGTCGAGGCCGGCGGAATGGATGCCTCGCAGCGCTCGCGAGCCGTCTCCGGCGACTCCCTGTTCAGCGGCAGCACGGAGGCCGAGCAGCGGGCATCCCAGTTCACCGACTCGATCCCGATGGTCGGCAAGGCCGACGAGGCGCCCGACCCGCGGTCGCGCCCGAAGAGCGGCGAAGCACCGCGCTGAGCATCGGCACAGCACCCTGGTCGCGCTCTACTTCGGCCACCCGCCAGACTGCTGCACTGGCCGCCTGCGCCACCCCGACCGGCTGCGGCACTCGGCCCGGCTCAGGCTCGCTTCGGTCGCGGGAAGACCGAGCGCATGTGGTCGGAATCGAGGTAGTCGGCCACACCGATGAGCACGAGGCTGAACACGATCTGCTCCGTGACCATCCACAGCGGGTAGAGGCCCGGAATGGCGGCCAGCACGAGCGTGATCACCGGGAAGATCTTGCTGAACAGACGCAGCCGCGAATATCCCCAGTAGTAACCGAGGGATGCTCGCCACACGAAGTAGAACAGCGTCGCCGTCATGCCGAGAACGACGACCGTGCGCATCCATACCGACCACGGCACCGGGATGCCCCGTGCCGCGAGCACGAGCGCGATCACGACCGCCGCGATGCCGATCGCCAGCTCGAGCACGAGAAGCCAGGCGATCGCGACGAACGCGCGCCGGGTACGGGGAGCCGTCAGCAGCTCGTGGTCGATGCGAACGTGCGCGTGCCTGCCTCCCGCCACCCGGTCGAGGCGCACGAACAGCGGCTCGAACCGTTCGGCCAGGGTGCGGAACACGCTGTGCACTGTGCCGACGGCGAGTCGTGCCTACGCGGCCTGCAGCGCCGCGATCGCCGAGGTGAAGAACGTGAGCCCGTCGACACCCGAGCGCATGGCCGCTGCCGTGTCCGGCCCGAAGCCGGGCTCCGTCGCGTGCTCCGGGTGAGGCATGAGCCCGACGACGTTGCCGCGTTCGTTCCGTACGCCCGCGATGTCGTTGAGCGATCCGTTCGGGTTGACCCCGAGGTAGCGGAACGCGACGAGGCCCTCGCCCTCGAGCCGCTCGATCGTCTCGGCAGAGGCCACGTACTCGCCTTCCCCGTTCTTCAACGGGATGACGATCTCCTGACCCTGGGCGAATCCGTTCGTCCAGGCCGTGTCCGTGCTCTCCACGCGCAGCCGCTGGTCGCGGCGGATGAACGCACCGTGGTCGTTGCGGATGAGACCGCCAGGCAGAAGGCGAGCCTCGGTGAGCATCTGGAAGCCGTTGCAGATGCCGAGCACCGGCATCCCCTTGCCTGCTGCCTCGATCACCTCGTTCATGATGGGCGAGACGCTCGCGATGGCGCCGCAGCGCAGGTAGTCGCCGTAGCTGAAGCCGCCAGGCAGCACGAGGGCGTCGACGCCGCTCAGATCGTGATCGCCGTGCCAGAGCGCAACGGCCTCGGCGCCCGCGGCGCGCACGGCGCGCTGGGCATCCCGGTCGTCGAGCGAACCGGGAAACGTGATGACTCCGATGCGCATCAGGCGCCCTGGCTTTCGCGAGGGGCATCCTCGACCACGTGCACGCCCACGACGTCTTCGATCACGCCGTTGGAGAGCACCTCGGTCGCGATCTCCTGAACGGATGCCAGCAGCTCGTCGCTGACGGCGGCATCCGTCGTGAGCTCGAACCGCTTGCCCTGCCGCACGTCGAACGTGCCACGACCGGTCCTGCCGAGCGCGGCGGCGATGGCCTTGCCCTGCGGATCGAGCAACTCCGCCTTGGGCATGACGTCGACAACGATGGTGGGCACGGGCGACTCCTCCGCGTTCGAAGACGGTCGTGCTGCGGAACGACCGGGTGGATGCCGCAATTCTACCGGGGCGCGCTGGCACCATCCGCCGGGGGTGGCCGGAGGCGGATCCGGTCGAAGCCTGCCGGGAACCGGGTCGTCGTCGACCTCGCCTGGCGGGGCGAAGGGCAGCTTCGCGACGATTGTGAGAAGCAGCACGCTCCGCTTCCCCGGGTTCACGGCGAACTGGCCGTACCGTGACTTCGAGGCAGGCATCCGGAGGGCGCATGAAAAAGTTCGAGCAGGGGCACGTTTCCGAAGAGTTCGACACGGTCGAGCTGAATCCGCTCTTCACGCGGCCGGGTGAGGCGACCCAGCTCCCCCGCAACCGGATGCCCACGTCGGAGTCGCTCGCGGAGACCGCGTACCAGATCGTGCACGACGAAGCCATGCTCGACGGCAACGCGCGCCTCAACCTCGCCACGTTCGTCGGCACCTGGATGGACGACCAGGCCGGTCGCCTCTATGTCGAGGCGGCAGACAAGAACATGATCGACAAAGACGAGTATCCGCAGACCGCGGCGATCGAGCAGCGGTGCTGGCAGATGCTCGCCGACCTGTGGCATGCGCCGCGGCCTGACCACGCGATCGGCACGTCGACCATCGGCTCGTCGGAGGCGTGCATGCTGGGCGGCCTCGCGCTGAAGCGCCGGTGGCAGCACGCCAGGAAGGCGGCAGGCAAGCCGGCGGACAAGCCCAACCTCGTGCTGAGCTCGGCCGTGCAGGTGTGCTGGGAGAAGTTCTGCAACTACTGGGATGTCGAGCCGCGGTTCGTGCCCATCTCGCTCGATCACAAGACCATGGACGGCACGGATCTCGAGAACCTGGTCGACGAGAACACGATCGGCGTGGTGGCCATCATGGGCGTCACCTACACCGGCATGTACGAGCCGGTGAAGAAGATCGCTGATGCGCTGGATGCCGTGCAGGCCAAGACGGGATGGGACATTCCGATCCATGTCGACGGCGCATCCGGCGCGATGATCGCCCCGTTCCTGCAGCCCGACCTCGAGTGGGACTTCCGCGTCGAGAGAGTCGCGTCGATCAACACGTCCGGTCACAAGTACGGTCTCGTCTACCCGGGACTGGGCTGGGTCGTGTGGCGCGACGCATCCCTGCTTCCCGAGGATCTGATCTTCAAGGTGACGTATCTCGGCGGCCAGATGCCCACGTTCGCACTCAACTTCTCGAGGCCCGGCGCGCAGGTGCTGCTGCAGTACTACAACTTCCTGCGGCTGGGGTTCGAGGGTTACCGCCGCGTGCAGGCGGCTTCGCGCGACGTGGCGCTCTACCTGTCGGACGCCGTGGCCAAGTTCGAACCGTTCGAGCTGTGGACGGACGGGTCCGACATCCCTGTCATGGCGTGGCAGCTGAAAGACGGCTACACCGACAACTGGACGCTCTACGACCTCACCGACTCGCTGCGCACGCGAGGATGGCTCGTGCCGGCCTACCCCATGCCGGAAGCGCTCACGTCGCTGACCGTGGCCCGGGTCGTGGTGCGCAATGGACTGTCGCGAGACCTCGCCGCCGGGTTCGTCGAGGACCTCACCGCTCACGTGCATGAGCTGGAGAGCCTCCGGGCGCCTCTGCCCACGCCCAAGCGGGTGGCGTTCCACCACTGAGCCGCCGTCGCGCGCGCCGCTACCCGCGCCCGGCGCCAGCCCGGCTTTCGCGCCGCCGCGCTCTGCGCGCCGGCTCCGCTCCGCGCGACCTCCGCGTCGCCGCCGCCTCCCTTTCGCCGCCTCCGGCGGCTGTGCGCCCCGTGCGGCGGTCCCCCGCGCCATGTGCGAGCAGCCCCGGGCTGCCCAGCATGAAAATCGGAGCTCCGGATGCCGGGCCGGCGTGGCGGCCGCCCGCTGCGGCGTGCCGTGACAGAACTCCGATCTTCTGCACGCACGTTGCGTCACCCGTGAGTTACGCCCGGCTTGCACCGCGCCTACTCCTGCCGTAATATTCCACGCGGAATAGTTGGCGCGGAACATCCGGTGTCAACGCATCCGGCCGAGCAGGAGGACGAGAACGGATGTCGGCACTCACCCCGCTGGGGATCGCGATCCTCGGTCTGCTGCTGGAACGTCCCATGCATCCTTACGAGATGTTCCAGACGTTCGTGGCGCGTTCAGAGGACCGCATCGTCAAGGTGAGGCCCGGCTCGCTCTACCACACGGTGGAACGGCTCGACCGGGACGGTCTCGTAAGGGCGACGGGAACGGAGCGGGAAGGCAACCGGCCCGAGCGCACGACGTACGAGATCACAGATGCCGGCCACGACCGCATGCTCGAGCGCATCACCGAGATGCTCGCGGAGTGGAAGTACGAGTATCCGGAGTTCCCGCTCGCGCTCGCCGAGGCGCACAACCTGCCTCGTGACACGGTCATCCGCCTGCTGCAGAAACGCGTCCTCATGCTTCGGGGGCAGCTCGAACTCGTGGGACGGGCGGTCGACCAGGTCGAGGACAAGAACCTCGACCGAAAGTACTGGGTCGAGGCCTCGTATCTCCGAGTCCTCACCCAAGCGGAGACCGACTGGATCGAGAGCCTCATCGACGAACTGAAGAACGGAACCATCGACTGGTAGCACCTGTCGAACTGTCGACGGCTCATCCGTCGAAATGACGGAGGTGCCCGGCAGGATCGGGCAGGCGTCCCGCTTCCTGCTCACCGGCATCCGACGCCGTCGCGCCCTTCGCGCGCCACGTCAGCCACCACGGATTCATCCACCAGAGTTCACCCACCCCGGAATTCGCCACCACGGAATACACCACCACAGAAACGGACCATCCATGGAAAAGCAGAGAAGTCCCTGGCCCGCCCTCTGGGCGCTGGTCATCGGATTCTTCATGATCCTGGTCGACACCACGATCGTGTCGGTTGCCAACCCGAAGATCCTCGAAGGCCTGAAGACCGACATCAACTCGGTCATCTGGGTCACGAGCGCGTACCTGCTCGCGTACGCCGTACCGCTCCTGGTCACTGGACGCCTCGGCGACCGATTCGGCCCGAAGAACATCTATCTGATCGGCCTCGTGCTCTTCACGGGCGCATCGCTCTGGTGCGGGCTGTCCGGATCCATCGAGCTGCTCATCACCGCTCGCGTCGTGCAGGGCGTCGGCGCGGCGCTCATGACACCCCAGACCATGGCCGTCATCACGCGCACCTTCCCGCCGAACAAGCGCGGCACGGCCATGGCGCTGTGGGGCGCCACCTCGGGCGTCGCCATGCTCGTCGGGCCGCTTCTCGGCGGAATCCTGGTCGACGGCCTCGGCTGGGAGTGGATCTTCTTCATCAACGTGCCGGTCGGCATCATCGGCTTCATCGCCGCCGTCATCCTGGTTCCCAAGCTGCCGACGCACCAGCACTCCTTCGACATCCTGGGTGTCGTGCTGAGCGCGGTCGGCCTCTTCCTCATCGTGTTCGGCATCCAGGAGGGCGAGACGTACGACTGGGGAACGATCGCCGGACCCATCACCGTGTGGGGACTGATCATCGCCGGCGTCGTCGTGCTCGCCGGATTCGTGGCCTGGCAGGCGTTCAACAAGGGCGAGCCGCTCATGCCGCTCAAGCTGTTCCGCGACCGCAACTTCTCGCTGGCGAACCTCGCCATCAGCTCGGTGGGATTCACGGTCACGAGCATGTCGCTGCCCCTGATCTTCTTCGCCCAGCTCGTGCTCGGATTCACTCCGACGCAGTCCGCGCTGCTCATGGTGCCGATGGCGCTCGTGGTCATCCCGCTGTCGCCGCTCGTCGGACGCCTGGCCGACCGGGTGCATCCGCGCTACCTGGCCTTCTTCGGCCTGTTCGTGCTGGCCATCAGCCTCGCCTGGTACGCCTCCTGGTTCGACGCGAACGTGGATCTCTGGCCGCGCCTTCTGCTGCCCAGCCTCGTGCTCGGGATCGGCAACGCGTTCATCTGGGCACCGCTGTCGGTGACGGCGACGCACAACCTGCCGCCGGCCCAGGCGGGCGCGGGCGCCGGCGTCTACAACACGGTTCGGCAGATCGGAAGCGTTCTCGGCAGCGCGGCGATCGCCGCACTCATCGAGGGCCGTCTCGTCGCCAACGGTCTGCACTCCGGCGCCTCCGGTGCGCAGTTCAGCGGCTCGCGGCTGCCCGCGGTCGTGCAGCAGCCGTTCGCGGATGCCATGGCCCAGTCGATGCTGCTGCCCGCCGCCGTCGCGCTGCTCGGCGCGATCGTCGCACTGTTCCTCGTGCGACCGAAGGACACCGGCCAGTGGCGGGACACGCAGGGGAAACCGGCGGAGACCCGCGTCCCCGACCCCGTCGAGAGCTGATGCCGCGGCGGCCGGTCGCGGGCGTTCCCCTCGAAGCCCGGACCGGCCGCCTCGCGACCGAGGGTTGAGCCTGTCGAAACCCGCTCCGCCCTATTCCCACGGGTTGACCCTGTCGAAACCCGCTCGCCTCGCTACCGAGGGTTGACCCTGTCGAAACCCGGCCCGCTCACTCCCGAGGGTTGAGCCTGTCGAAACCGCGGGTCCCAGGACACGCCCAGCCTCACACTCGCCCGGGTCCGCCGCCACCCCTCAGCCGCTGATGCGCTCCAGCAGCTTCCGGTACCGGGCCGCCGTGCGCTGCACGACCTCGTCGGGAAGCTCGGGCGGCGTGCCGGTCTTGTCCCAGTGCGCGGCCAGCCAGTCGCGCACGATCTGCTTGTCGAAGCTCGCCATGCGCTCGGCCGGGGTCGTCCCGGTGCGCCACGCCTCGGCATCCCAGTACCGGCTCGAGTCGCTCGTCAGCACCTCGTCGGCCAACGTCAGCTCACCGGTCGAGCGGTCCGCCCCGAACTCGAACTTCGTATCGGCGAGAATCAGGCCCCGCTCCTCGGCGATCGCGGATGCCCGGTGATAGATGTCGAGGGATGCCGCACGGAGCTGCTCCGCGACATCCGCTCCGACGAGTTCGACCGTGCGCTCGAAGCTGATGTTCTCGTCGTGCTCGCCCTGCTCGGCCTTGAACGCCGGCGTGTAGATCGGCTCGGGAAGCCGGTCGCCGTTCTGCAGCCCGGCAGCGAGCGGGATGCCGCAGACGCTCTGCTTCTGCTGGTACTCCGCCCATCCGGTGCCGGTCAGGTATCCGCGCACGACGCATTCGACCGGATACATGTTCAACGGCTTCACGAGCATGGCCCGCCCCGAGACGGCGGCGGGGATGCGCTCACCGCCATCGAGCGTATGGTCGGCGAGCAGATGGTTCGGCACGTCGTCGAGCCGGTCGAACCACCACAGGGACAGCGTGGTGAGCAGCTCGCCCTTGCCCGGGATGCCCGGCTCGAGCACGAAGTCGAAGGCGCTCACCCGGTCGCTCGCCACCACGAGCATCGCCTCCGCCGCCTCGATGGATGCCGCGCCCTGCGGTAAATAGAGGTCGCGCACCTTGCCCGAGTACACGTGCGTCCAGCCGGGCAACGCCGTGGCGTCGGAGGTCGTCGTAGTCACGGCTCAATCGTAGGGCGCGACCGGAGTGGCGCAGTCCGGGGACCGCGGCGCAACCGGTGTGGCCCATGCGGTGCAGGCCGGCGGATCGCATACGGGACAATGTCCCGTAGCCGGTACGGACGCACGGCGCTCGGCTGGCTTCCGGCGCCGACATGGTGCACAATTGTTTTTACTCACTACAAAAGCGGGCGTGGCATCCGAGCCCGCTCCATCAGCACAACGAACGCGACGCGGTTCGCACGCGCGCGAAGGCAGGAGAGGCGACGTGGCCGAATCGGCAGGCACCAACTGGGCAGGCAACTACGCGTATCGCGCGAGCGGCATCGTGCACCCGGCATCGGTCGAGGAGATCCAGAGCGTCGTTCGTCGCGCCGCAAACGGTGGCACCAGGGTGCGTGCGCTTGGCACCAGGCACTGCTTCAACGACATCGCAGACACCACGGGCGAGCTCATCGCCATGACGGCACTGCCTCCGCGATTCGAGCTCGATGAGAACGCCCGCGCCGTGACCGTCTCCGGCGGCACCCGCTACGGCGACTTCGCCGAGCAGCTGGATGCCCGCGGCTTCGCGCTCGCCAACCTCGCATCCCTGCCCCACATCTCGGTGGCCGGCGCGATCGCCACCGCAACGCACGGCTCGGGCGATCGCAACCAGAACCTCGCAGCGGCGGTGAGCGGGATCGAGTTCGTGGACGGCACGGGCGAATTGCGCACGCTCCGCCGAGGCGACGACGGATTCGAGGGCGCCGTCGTGGGCATCGGCGCCCTCGGCCTGGTGACCGCGGTGACTCTGGATGTCGTGCCCAGTTTCGAGGTCGCGCAGACCGTCTACACCGAGCTGGACTGGCCGACGGTGCTGGAGAACTTCGACGCGATCACATCGGCGTCGTACAGCGTGAGCATGTTCACCGGATGGGTGGGCGGCGTGCAGCAGGTGTGGCTGAAGCGCGCTGTCACCGAGGACTCGGACGAATCGCCGGAGACGTTCTTCGGGGCGGCGCGCGCGACCGAGAAGCGGCATCCGCTCCCCGGCGTCGACGCCACTGCATGCACGGACCAGTTCGGCGTTCCCGGCGCCTGGTACGACCGGCTGCCGCACTTCAAGCTGGCGTTCACGCCGTCGAACGGCGAGGAGATCCAGAGCGAATACCTCGTGCCGCGCGAGCGTGCCGTCGAGGCGATTCAGGCGCTCCTGCCGCTGACCGAGCGGATGGTTCCGGTGCTGCAGGTGACCGAGCTGCGCACGATTGCTGCCGACGACCTGTGGCTGAGCACGGCGTACGAGCGTGACGCGCTCGGCATCCACTTCACCTGGAAGCGCGATCAGGCAGGGGTCGAGGCGGTGCTGCCCGCGATCGAGGCCGCGCTGTTCCCGCTCGGTGCGCGTCCGCACTGGGGCAAGCTGTTCCTCGACGTGGACCGCGTAATTCCCTCGCTGTACCCGCACTTCGACGACTTCAAGGCGCTCGCCGCGCAGTACGACCCGAAGCGCGTATTCCGCAACGCGTACCTGGACCGCCTGCTGGGCTGAGCCGCAGCTGCGACTCGGCGGCCGTTGCTGCGGCGGTTGTGCCGTGTCGTGTCGCGGTGGTCGTGTCGCGGTGGTCGTACTGCCTCGGTCGCATCCGCGGCCTCGACCCGATCACCGTCGGCCGGTCCGCTTGTTGTCCGTCGGTCCGCTTGTTCGCGTGAACAACGGGGCCCGTGGGCAACAACGGGACCGCTCGGCACCAGGGGCGGGCAACAGCGGGACCGCTCGGCACGAGGGGCGGTCAACGACGGGGCCGTTCGGCGCCGCGACCTCGACGATCGGACCGGGCGCGGGGCTTGTACTGCCTTGGTCGCACCTCGGCCTTGGCTCCGGCAGGTCCGTTTGTTGTCCGTCGGTCCGCTTCGTGGTGTGAACAAAGGGACCCGTGGGCAATACCGGGACCGCTCGGCACGAGGGGCGGGCAACGACGGGACCGCTCGGTGGCGGGGGCTGGCAACGACGGGACCGCTCGGTACCAGGGGCGGGCAACGACGGGGGCGCGAGGCCGGCACGGGACCCGCCCCACCGGGCGCAACTCGGGCCTCGTCCTTGACGGATATGTCGCGCGGCGATTGGGTGAGAGGCGTGCCATTCCCCGCGAAGCGTTCGGAGGTCGCCCGCTGAGCGAACAGAATCCCGAAGCCGTCTCGTACGCCGATGCTGCCGCGATCGCCGAGGTGCGCGCGAGGCTCTCCGATGCCGTGGCGGCCCTGTCTACCGCCGGCGCCCGCACCGAGGCCCTGGCCGAATACCTGCCCGCCGGCCGGGTGCTGTTTCTGCCGCGGCCCGAGCGTCTGCGTCCGCTGGGAACCGTGTGGCGGCTCGGTGTGCTCCTCCTGCTCGCCACGTGGGCGGAGGCGGAGGATTCGACGAGCCGGGCCTCGAAGGGGTCGACGGGCCGGGCCTCGGAGGATTGGACGAGCAGGGCCTCGAAGGGTTCGACGAGACGGTCCTCGGAGGATTCTGCGAGTCGGGCCTTGGAACGCGCAGCGCGCGGCAGCGCAGCACTCTCGCACCCCGCCGGCGAGCCCCGCTTGTTCGCCACGGGAAGCCTCACGCGGTCCCACGAGCCGGGCCGTCCCACGTTCGTCGCGGCATCCGCTGAACGACGGCGGCAGCTTCGGGTGGCCGCGTTCCGCGGGCACTATCCGCCGGGCACGAGCGTGAACTTCGACGCACGACCGATACCGCTGGATGAGAGCCTGGTGGGTTCATCCGGCGTGCTCACCGTGCGCGACGGCAGGGCGTACGTGCGTTGGCGCCCAGACGACCCGGATGCGATGACAGACTTCGCCGCCTACCTCGCCGAGCGCGTCGCGCTGCTCGTGACCCCACCCGAAGGCGCCTGAGCGACGCGGTCATGCCGCGCCGTCACTCAGTGGGCGGCCGGGGCGACGGCGGCCGCGATGTCCGTTCGGTACTGACCACCGTCGAGCGTGATCTGCTCGATCGCCCGGTACGCGCGCCGGCGGGCCTCGTCGAACGTGGAGCCGAGGGCGACCACGGTGAGCACACGTCCGCCTGAGGCGACGAGAGTCTCCGTCGACCAGCTGGACGTGGCGTCCGTCGCGATGGCTTTCACGTCCGTCGCCGCGTGCAGGATCTGCACCTCGGGAACGGCGGATGCCGCATCCAGACCGAGAATGGCGCATCCGGCCACCGGCGCTTGCGGGTAGCCTTCGCTGGCCAGCACGACGCCGACCGCGACGTCGAGGGCGAACTCGGGGCGCGGCACCCCGCCGAGCTCGCCAGTGGCCGCCGCGTACAGCAGCCCGGACAGAGGCGTGACCAGCCTGGGCAGCACGACCTGGGTCTCGGGGTCGCCGAAGCGGGCGTTGAACTCGATGACGCGCGGGCCGTCATCCGTGACGATCAGGCCGCAGTAGAGCAGCCCGATGAACGGCGTCTGCTCGGCGGCCATCGTGCGGATAGTCGGCAGGGCGATCCTGTCGATCACCTCGTCGACGAAGTTCTCGTCGAGCCACGGCACGGGTGAGTATGCCCCCATGCCGCCCGTGTTCGGTCCTTCGTCTGAGTCGAGCAGCCGCTTGTAGTCCTGGGCCGGCGACAGCGGCAGGACGTGCTCGCCGTCGCTCAGCAGGAAGAGGGAGACCTCGCGTCCGTCCAGGAACTCCTCGACGAGCAGCGTGCCGTGCTCGAGCCACTGCCTGGCGTGTTCGAGCGCGGCGTCGCGGTCGTTCGTGACGAGCACCCCCTTGCCGGCGGCGAGGCCGTTCGCTTTGACGACGTGCGGTGCTCCGAAGCGGTCGAGCGCATCTCGTGCCTCGTCCAGGGTGCCGACCACCTCGGCGCGACCGGTCGGTACGCCGGCAGTCTCCATGATGCGCTTGGCGAACGCCTTCGAACCCTCCAGCTGCGCGGCCGCCTTGCTCGGTCCGAAGACTGGGATGCCCCGCTCCCGCACGGCGTCGCTCACGCCCGCGACGAGCGGAGCCTCGGGGCCGACGATCACGAGCTGCACACCGTGCGCCTCGGCGTACGAGGCGACCGCGACGCCGTCGCTGGGGTCGATGGCGAGCGTGCGGACGTCGTCGGCGATGCCCGCGTTGCCGGGCGCTGCCGTGATGTCGTGGTCGGCATCCTCGGCGAGCAGCGCGCGGATGATGGCATGCTCGCGCGCGCCAGAGCCCAGTACGAGAATCCTCACGCTGCCCATGGTATCGAGCGCCGGAGTGCGGGTCTCCTCGCGTCTCGCTGGCCGCAGCGCCCCGCCCTCGCCGCGGGCCCAGGCCGCGGCACCGCTGACCCGACCCGTGCGAACCGAAGCGCCAGGCCTTGCTGCGGATGCCGGTCGGTGCCTGAGCCGGCGACCGTGCTGGCAGGATGCCGGTCGCGCCCCAACCGGCGGACCGCCGACCGAGCCGTGCGCCCGGGCAGAATGGACGCATGGCCAGGGCACGGATCTCCGAAGCCGACGGCATGTCGGCGGTGGCGGCGGCGTTGGCGGCATCCCCGACCCGCGACGCCACGGCGACGGCTGTTCGCTACCTGCTCCAGGCGCTCGCCGAGAAGGTTCCCGGAAACTCCGTCGAGGTCAGGGTGCCGCCGTTCGGCGCCGTGCAGTGCGTCGAGGGACCACGGCACACCCGCGGAACGCCGCCCAACGTTGTGGAGATGGATGCCGCGACCTGGCTCGCGCTCGCCACGGGGAGCGCCTCGTGGGCGGATGCCGTCGCATCCGGTTCCGTGCACGCATCCGGCACCCGGGCCACGCTCGAGCCCTACGTGCCGGTGTATCGACCGCGCTGAGCGGTCGCGGTCCGCATTCGCGTCCGGCCGTTCCGGTCGTCCCGCTCGCATTCACGAGATCCCGTCGCACTCGCAGAAAGTGCGGGCGGGCGGTGCGGCGTGCGCATTCTCTGCCCGTGAAACGGCAGTCGCCGTTGCATCCGGCGCGGGCCCAGCCGGCGTGCGCGACAATGGATGCGTGCCCCCCGAGTCCCGCAGAACCTCCGACGACGACGTGACGACGTCGGCGACCGATGCATCCGCGACGGATGCCAGCGCCGCGCACGATACCGCGAACGTCGGGCGGCCCCAGGGATCGGGGCGCGAACACGGTGCGGCGTCCGGCGACGTGCCGGCCGGCGCATCCACCGAAGGTGCAGCCGCCGAAGGCGAGCAGGCCGGGTCCCGCGAGCTCGAGCGGCCCGACGCAGCGGGCGACCTGCCCATTCGCGAGGAGACCGTCGTCGAGTCCGAGCACACTGTGCGGGTTCGGCGCACTCCGCGCTACGGCAGGTTCATGATCCTGGGCGGCGCGATCTTCGCCGTCGCCGCCTTCATCGCGACGTACTCGTTCCCGCAGGGCTCGGGGTACGACCGCAACACCGTCTTCGGATTCGTGCTGCTGGCCGCCGTCGCCGTCGGCGTCGGGCTGGGAGCGCTGGCCGCGATCATCGCCTCCGCCGCGACCAAGCACACGGAGCGCACGGTCATGGCCGACCGCATCGATGTGCGCATGACGGATGCCCGGCCCGAGTCATCCGAGCTGCCCGACTTGGGAGAGCTCCCGGCCGAGGCTGAGCACGATGAGGGACGTCCGCGCGACGAGGAGTGACCACGCCACGACGGACGCCCGGCGACGAGGAGTGGCCACGCCACGACGGACGCCCGGCGACGCTCGTTCGCGAGACACGGAGCGCCGGGGCTGTCAACTCAGGTCGTCTGCTCGGCGCCGTCTGCTCCGCCGGCCGAGGCGCAGGCCGGTCCTCGCCACGACGCGGCATCGATCCTCGGCGGCCTCTTCGGGTAATTCAGGATGACGGCGGTCTCGGCCGGATATCGCAGCCGAGAGGCCTGTGCTCCTGAATTCCGCAGGGTGAGGGCAAGGGCGTCGGGCCCGCTGCGGGGGCCCGCTGCGCACGGGGCCCACAGCTCAGCTGAGCTGGGTGCGCTCCACCCACTCGAGGTACTCGGGCGTGACGGTGCCCGTGATGTAGTCGCCGGTGAAGCAGCTCATCTCGAGGTCGGTGACGAGGTCCTGTCCCTCGAGGATGGCATCCCGCATGTCCCCCACCTCCTGGAAGATGAGGCTGTCGGCGCCGAGCTCCAGCGCGATCTCGGGGATCTTGCGCCCCGCCGCGATGAGCTCGCCCCTGCTGGGCATGTTGATGCCGTACACGTGCGGAAAGCGCACGGGCGGCGCGGCCGACGTGAACGTCACCTGGTTCGCGCCCGCGGCACGAGCCATGTCGACGATCTCCTTGGAGGTCGTGCCGCGCACGATGGAGTCGTCGACGATGAGCACGTTCTTGCCCTTGAACTCGCTCGACATGGCATTGAGCTTCTGCCGCACGCTCTTCTTGCGCTGCGCCTGGCCCGGCATGATGAAGGTGCGTCCGACGTAGCGGTTCTTGTAGAAGCCCTCGCGGTACTCGATGCCGAGCTTCTGGGCCACCTGGGATGCCGCCGGCCGCGATGAATCCGGGATGGGCATGACCACGTCGATATCGCCGAGCGGCGCGTATCTGGCGATCGTGTCGGCAAGGCGGTTGCCCAGGCGCAGCCGGGCCTCGTAGACCGAGATGCCGTTCATCACGGAGTCGGGTCGGGCGAGGTAGACGTACTCGAACGAGCACGGGATGAGCACCGGGTTCTTCGCGCACTGCCGCGAGTACAGCTCGCCGGAGAGCGTGATGAACACGGCCTCGCCCGGCGCGACGTCACGCACCACCTCGTATCCGAGCGCCTCGAGCACGACGGACTCCGACGCCACGATCCACTCGTCGCCCACGAGGCCGGCCGGCTTGCGGCCGAGGATGAGCGGGCGGATGCCGAACGGGTCGCGGAACGCCAGCAGCCCTTGGCCCGCGATCATCGCGATCGCCGCGTATGCACCCTCGACGCGCTCGTGCACGTGCTCGACCGCGTCGAACACCTGGTCGGGCTCGAACTCGAGGCCCGTGATCTGCGACTGAAGCTCGGTGGCGAGCACGTTGAGCAGCAGCTCGGTATCGCTCGTGGAGTTCACGTGGCGGCGGTCGATGTGGAACAGGTCCCTGGCCAGCTCGCGCGTGTTCGTGAGGTTGCCGTTGTGCACCAGGATGATGCCGTACGGCGCGTTCACGTAGAACGGCTGTGCCTCCTGCTCGTTGGCCGCGTCGCCCTTCGTCGTGTAGCGCGCGTGCCCGAGGCCCATGGTGCCCAGCAGGGAGCGCATGTCGCGGGTGCGGAACGCCTCACGCACCTGCCCGCGAGCCTTGTGGATGTGGAAGCTGCTGCCGTCCGCCGTGGCGATCCCCGTGGAGTCCTGCCCGCGGTGCTGCAGAAGGAGGAGGCTGTCGTAGACCAGTTGGTTGACCGGCTCGGTGGAGACGATGCCGACGATGCCGCACATGCTGGAGAGGTGCTCCTGGGGTGTGGGAGAAGGGCCGGGAATCCGGCGTCACCAGTCTTTCATATGCGCGCCTGGGCATCCGCTGGTGACGAAGCGGTCACGACAGCAGCTCGGGCGGCAGCAGCGCGGCCAGTCGTTCCGGATCGGCCAGCACCTGGATGTCGACGATGCGGTCGTCCGTCACCGTGAAGGCCATGACCGAAACGGGTCCACGCGGTCCGACGATGGCGACGCCCGGCGCCCCGTTGATCCATGCCGCCCTGCGGTACCGGGACAGCGACGAGAACGTCATCGCCTGGCTGGCGATCGCCTCCGCGCCGCGGAGAACGCTCGTGGCGGATGCCCGCAGCGCGCCGCCGTCGGAGCGCAGCACGACGTCGGGGTGCAGCACCCTCAGCAGCGACTCGAAGTCACCGTTCCGTGCCGCAGCGAAGAAGGCATCCACAGCGGCTCTCTGACGACGGCGGTCGGGGTCGGGTCGCGGGGCCGCGCGCACCTTCGTCCTCGCGCGGCTGGCGAGCTGGCGCGCCGCAGCCGTCGTGGTGTCGAGGATGCCGGCGATCTCGTCAAACGGCACAGCGAACGTGTCGTGCAGCACGAACGCGAGCCGCTCGTCCGGCGTCAGGGTCTGCAGCACGATGAGCATCGCGAGCGCGACGGATTCGGATGCCTCCGCCTCACCCTCCGGGCCCGGATCCGCCGACTCGGGCACGATCACGGCATCGGGCACCCACGTGCCACTGGAGCTCCAGCCCTCGCCTGCGGGGGCCGTCGCGTCCAGCGAGACCTCGCCGTGCGCGCGTCGCGACCGCAGCATCGTGAGGCACACGCGGCCCGCGATGGTGGTGAGCCAGGCATCCAGGTTGCGCACGTCGGAGCTGTCGGCGCGAGAGGCCTTCAGCCAGGTCTCCTGCACGGCGTCGTCGGCGTCGGCGAACGAGCCGAGCATGCGGTACGCGAGCGAGCGCAGGCGTGGGCGGATGCTCGTGAACCGGTCTTCGAGGAGGTCGGCCGTGTCGGTCATCGTCACATTCTGCTCGCTCGCCGCGTCGAGGGGATGTAGGGATCGAAACGCGGCGCCGCAGGGCTCGGCCGCACGACGAAAGGCAGATCATGACCTCGTCCAACTCCATGCGCGACTCGCGCCAAGGGCTCGTGCTCGTCACCGGCGGAGCGGGCACGCTCGGCTCGCTCGTCGTCGACCGGCTCCGCGAGCACGGTCGCACCGTGCGGGTCGTCAGCAGACGCGGTTCGGGGCCGCGCGACGACGTGGAGTACGTGTCAGGCGACCTCGACAGCGGCGCCGGCATCGCGGAAGCCGTCGCCGGCGTCGACACCATCGTGCATTGCGCGGGGTCGCAGAAGGGCGACGGCGAGAAGGCGAGGCACCTCGTCGATGCCGCTCGTGCCGCCGGGGTGCGCCACGTGGTGTACATCTCGGTCGTGGGCGCCGATCGCGTTCCGGTGGAGTCGCGCACCGACCACGCCATGTTCGAGTACTACGCCCAGAAGCGTGAGGGCGAGCTCGTCATCGAGCGGTCGGGCATCCCGTTCAGCACGCTGCGTGCCACGCAGTTCTTCTCGCTCGTCCACCTCGTTGCGCAGTCGCTGTCGCGATCGCCGGTCATTCCGCTGCCGAAGCGGATGCGCGTGCAACCGGTGGCGGCCGAGGAGGTGGCCGACCGGCTGGTGCAGCTCGCCGAGGGTGCGCCAGCCGGCTACGTCCCCGAGTTCGGCGGCCCTCGCGTCTACGGCACGCACGACCTCATGCGGAGCTACTTGCGCTCCACCGGCAAGCGGCGGTGGATGGTATCGGTCGGGCTTCCGGGGCGGGCGGCGAAGGCCGTGCTGCGCGATGCCATCATCACCGAGGGCGGCGACCGGGGAACCGTAACGTGGGAGGAGTACCTCCGGTCCCGAGAGCCGGTCGCCGCTCAGGCCTCGAGCCTCAGTCCTCGGCCGTAGCTCGCCAGCACCGGGCGGTGACACCGGCGGCGTTCCAGGCGTTGATGGACACCAGGAGCGCGAGCAGGGCCGACACCTCTGCCTCCGAGTACACGCGCAAGGCGGAGACGACCACCTCGTCGGGCACGTGCGTGTCGGCCAGGCGGGTGACGGCGTCCGTCAGCGCGAAGGCCGCCCGCTCGCGTGCTGTGAAGAAGTGCGCCTCCTGCCACACGGCCACGGCCGCGATGCGCTGGAACGACTCGCCCGAGTCGCGCGCGTCTCTGGCGTGCGTGTCGACGCAGTACGAGCATCCGTTCAGCTGCGACGCGCGCAGCTTGAGCAGATTGCGGAGCCCTTCGGGGATGCCCGCCTTGTCGAGTTCCACCACGGCCGCGTGGTCGAGATGGGCCATCGCCCGGGAGAAGCGCGGCGCGAGCTCGTCGAAGTCGAACCGCACGTCGGGAAGCACGACCGGCTCAGCCGGGGTCGACGTCGGGCCGGACGAGGCTGGGGACTGGAGATCGGCGGCCACGGTGCCGCTGGTTGCCGTTTCGCTCATGCCTCAACGCTACGGATTAAGTGGTGCGCTGCTACAGTCCATTTGCATGACGGATGCCTGGGCCAATTTGCCCGCGGATGCGACCGGCACCGCGGCGACCGGCAGTGCGATGACCGGTGCCTCCGTGACCGACAGCGGAACTGCGACGACGGGCACCTCAGCGACAGACACCGGCACCGCGTCGACCGGCACCGCGGCGACCGGTACCGGCAGGTCGGCGACCGGGCTGGACGTGCACCTCGTGCTCGATCCGCGCCGCAAGACCGACTCGCTGGAGGCGGCGCTGCGGGAGCTGATCCGCGACGGTCGGCTCGCCGCAGGCACCAGGATGCCCGCCACCAGGGGCCTAGCGGCCGACCTCGGGATCGCGCGCAACAGCGTGGCCGAGGTGTACGGCAGGCTGATCGGCGAGGGGTGGCTCGAGGCCCGAACCGGCGCGGGCACGTGGGTGGCCGCAGGCCCGGTTGCGGTTCCCGCGGCCGCCGCAGGCCTCGCTGCCGCAGATCCCGCGGACGCCGCGAATCGCGTCGCCCCCGTCGCACGTCGCGACGTGGCCGCCGCTCCCCGGCTCGACCTGCGAGCCGGCATCCCCGACACCTCGGCGTTTCCCCGGTCGGCGTGGGCCTCGGCGATGCGCCGTGCGGTGTCCACGGCCCCCGTCGCGCAGCTCGAATACGGGCTCCCGGCGGGTCTCGCACCCTTGCGGCGTGCCCTCTCCTCGTACCTGGGCCGGGCGCGAGGCGTGGTCGCCGATCACGACAGGGTGCACGTCACGCACGGTGCAGGCCATGCGATCCACCTCGTCGGGGCCGCGCTGACCGCCGCCGGCGCTCGCCGCATCGCCGTCGAGGAGTACGGGCACCGTCAGCATCGCGACATCCTGCGGTCCGTCGGCCTCGAGGTCGTCCCCGTGCCGGTCGACGAGGCCGGGGCGGCGATCGAGCGCCTCGACGAGCTCCGCGTGGATGGCGTGCTGCTGACCCCTGCCCACCAGTTCCCCACCGGGGTGCCGCTCAGCCCGGCTCGTCGCACCGCCGTCGTGCAGTGGGCCGAGCGCACGGGTGGCCTCGTCATCGAGGATGACTACGACGGCGAGTTCCGCTTCGACCGCAGGGCGGTGGGCGCACTCCAGTCGCTGTCGCCCGACCATGTCGTGTACGTGGGTACCGCCAGCAAATCGCTCGGCCCCGCCGTCGGGCTCGGCTGGTGCGTGCTTCCCGGGCGGCTCGTCGCGGCGGTTGCGGAAGAGCGGCGTCGCGACGGCGCCAATCCGGGAGCGCTCACCCAGCTCGCACTGGCCGAGTTCCTCGCTCGCGGAGACTACGACCGAGCGGTCCGCGGTGCTCGCGTCCGCTATCGCACCAGGCGGCAGCACCTGCACGAGCAGGTCGAGCGCCGGCTGACCGGTGCGAGGCTCACGGGCATGGCGGCCGGGCTGCAGTGCCTGCTCGAGCTGCCCGCGGGCATCCGCGAACAGGACGTGACCGCGCTGGCCGCGTCGGCCGGGCTCGAGCTGGCGGGACTCGCGACGTTCCGGGCTGACGAGGCGGAGAACGCGGCCGCGGGAGGAATGGGAACCGGCGGGGCCGGGCATCCGCCTGCCATGGTGGTAGGGTTCGGTGCGCCACCTGCACACCGTTTCGAAGAGGCCGTCGACGCCGCAGTGCACGCCGTCGAGAGCGTCGTCGCGGGCCGCTGACGCGGCAGGCGCCGACGTCGTCGAGCCCCCATCGCGGCTAACCTGGGCGGGTGACGGAGAACTCCACCAGCACCTATCGGGAAGCCGGCGTCGACACGGCCGCGGGCGACCTCGCCGTCGAACTCATGAAATCGGCCGTGGCCAAGACCCACGGACCGGAGGTGCTCGGGGGTGTCGGCGGATTCGCCGGACTGTTCGACGCCTCGGTGCTGCGCGGCTACCGTCGCCCGCTGCTCGCCACGTCCACGGACGGTGTCGGCACGAAGGTGGCGATCGCCCAGGCTCTCGACAAGCACGACACGATCGGCCAGGACCTCGTGGGCATGGTGGTCGATGACATCGTCGTGGTGGGCGCCCGTCCGCTCTTCATGACGGACTACATCGCGTGCGGCAAGGTCGTGCCGGAGCGCATCGCCGACATCGTGCGGGGCATCGCTGCGGCGTGCTCGGAGACGCGGACTGCGCTGGTGGGCGGAGAGACGGCCGAGCACCCCGGCCTGCTCGGCGTCGACGACTACGACGTGGCGGGAGCCGCGACGGGCGTCGTCGAGGCGGATGCCGTGCTCGGGCCCGAGAAGGTCGCGAACGGCGACGTGGTGCTCGCGCTCGGCAGCTCGGGCCTGCACTCCAATGGGTATTCGCTCGTGCGGCATATCCTCGCCAAGGCCGGCATCGGGTACGCGGATCGGCTGGACGAGCTCGGCGGTGCCGTCGGCGAGACGCTCCTCGAGCCGACGAGGCTGTACACGGCACCGCTGCTGCGCGTGCTCGCGTCGCCCAGCGGCGCATCCGTTCACGCGCTCTCTCACGTCACGGGCGGCGGCATCGCCGCGAACCTGGCCAGGGTGCTCCCGCGCGGCTCGTGGGTCGACGTTGACAGGTCGACATGGTCTCCGTCGCCGGTGTTCCGGGTGCTCAGCGACCTGGCGGGCACCACGCTGCAGAGCTCCGAGGGCACCTGGAACCTGGGCGTCGGCTTCTTCGTCGTGCTGGAACCGGATGCCGCAGACGCGGTCGTCTCGACGCTCGCCGTGGACGGCATCCCGGCCTGGCAGGTCGGAACCGTCTCCACCGCCGAACGAGACCTCGCCGGCTACGAACAGGGTGCGAAGGGCGTCGACGGCGGAGCCGTGCGGCTCGTGGGCGACTACGCGAAGTAGGAGCCCTCAGCAGGACGCCGCGAGGCTGTCCAGGCGTTCCTCGGCGGCCGCGAGCTCGGCCTCGAAGCGGCTGGACTCGCCGGCCATGCTCGGCAGGGTGCGGGACAGCGTGCGGCTCACCGCGATGGTCTCGACCCGCATCCCGAGCGCGTCGCCGAGCACGATGTCGATGGGCGGCACCGTGTGGTCGCGTCCCTCGTTCTCGCTGCCCGCATCGTAGACGGCGCCGCGCGCGGTCACGACCACGGCGAGGCGGCCTTTCAACGGCTGGCCGCTGTCGCCGAACGGCGCGAGCACGCCCGGAACGTGCACGTGGTCGATCCAGGTCTTCAGTGTCGACGGAATGGAGTAGTTGTACATCGGCGCACCGATTACCACGACATCGGCGGCGAGCAGCTCGGCGATCACGGCATCCTGCGTCGCCTGGGCCTCCGCCAGCACAGGTGCGTCGGCTGCGCGGAGCGACGGCGCCCAGTGCAGGGACTCGTGGGCCAGGTGCGGCACCGGGTTCGCCACCAGATCGTGGATCACGACCCGGCGATCGGGACCGGCGGAGGCCCACCTGTCTGCGAACCGCGCGGTCAGCCGCCGGGTGACGGACGTGACCGGGTCGATGGAGGAGTCGAGCCGCAGCAGGGTGGTCATGGCTCAACGGTATCGGCGGCGCACGGATGCCGCGTGCCACGATGGCCGCATGGACGACGTCGATGAGCTGATCGCCGAGGGCGAGGCGGTGCCGACCGCGGGATGGGACTTCTCGTGGTTCGAGGGCCGGGCCACCGAGGAGAGGCCGAGCTGGGGGTATGCGAGACTCGCCGCCGCTCGCGCGAGCGGCGTGGACAGCGTGCTGGACGTGCAGACCGGCGGCGGCGAGGTGTTCGCCGAGATCCTCGCCGGGGCGAGCCCGGTGCCCTCCGCCGTGGCGGCGACCGAGGGATGGGCGCCGAACGTGCCGCTGGCACGAGACAGGCTCAGCGCGTTCGGCGGCGTGGTCGTCGAGTCGGCAGAGGATGCTCCGCTCCCGTTCGACGACGGGAGCTTCGCGCTCGTGACGAGCAGGCATCCGGTGGCACCCGACTTCGCCGAGATCGCGCGCGTGCTCCGACCGGGCGGCGCGCACCTGTCGCAGCAGATCGGCGAGCGGTCGAATGCCGAGCTGTACGAGTTTCTGCTCGGGCCGCAGCCGCGCGACCCGGTGCCTCGCATCGAGAGGCTGCGGCAGCAGGTGCTGCAGGCAGGACTGGAGCTGGCGGAGCTGCGCGAAGAGCGCACCCGGGTCGAGTTCTTCGACGTGGCCGCCGTGGTGTACTTCCTGCGCAAAGTCGTGTGGACGGTGCCCGGCTTCACCGTCGAGCAGTACCGCGACAAGCTGCGGGACATCGACCGTGTGATCCTCCGAGACGGAGCATTCGTGTCGCACAGCTCGCGCATTTTGCTGGACGCGCGCAAGCCCATGGCGTAAGCAGATCTCAGCAAGGTCGCGCATCCAGCCGTGGCCGGAGGGGGATTCGGATGTCGCAGGGTGGCGTCGAGACGTTCCACGAGAACGGCAAGTGGTTCAACCGCGTCGAGGGCGAGAGAGGCGTGCTGGGCCCGTACACCTCGAGATCCGAGGCCGAGGGCGCCGGGCGCGAGGAAGCACGGCGCAGGCGCCGTGAGCACGTCGTGCTCGACGAAGGAGGGAACGTCTCGGAACGGCATCCGTACGGAGAGGATCCGCGCGACGCCCGACGCTGAGTCTCACCCGCTCGCGGCCGCTGAGTGACTGCCGCTGGCGGCCACTAGGTGACCGCCATTGGAGCTAGGTGAGGTCGCTGCGCTGGTGGTTTCGACGGGGCCAGCCGCCGGTGGCGGTGGCGTGACAAATGTCACGGATGCGACGTGATGCGCGGCCGAGGCACGCGCGGCTGCTCACCGCTTCGATAGATACGTGAACACGACACGAGCCATCGAGGCACCGGCCATCCAGCTGCGGGGGCTGCGCAAGACCTTCGGATCCATCGCCGCGGTCGCGGGCATCGACCTGACGATCCAGCAGGGCGAGGTCGTCGCACTGCTCGGGCCCAACGGTGCGGGCAAGTCCACGACGATCGACCTCGCCCTGGGCCTCGCGTCCCCGACCGAGGGGACGGCGACGCTGTTCGGCGAGACGCCTCGCACGGCGATCTCCGCTGGCCGCGTCGGTGCCATGCTGCAGGGCGGAGCGCTGCTGCCCGACCTGACCGTGGCGCAGGCCGTCGCTCTGATCGCGGCCGCGCACAAGCATCCGCTCTCCGTCGCGGAGGCGCTGGAGCGCGCCAAGTGCACCGAGATCGCCAAGCAGCGCGTGAGCAAGCTCTCCGGCGGGCAGGCGCAGCGTGCGCGGTTCGCGGTCGCCATCGTGTCCAACCCCGACCTGATGTTCCTCGACGAGCCGACCGCCGCCATGGACGTCGAGGCGCGACGCACGTTCTGGCAGTCCATGCGCGAGTTCACGGATGCCGGCCGCACCGTCGTCTTCGCCACGCACTACCTCGACGAGGCCGACGCCTACGCCGACCGCATCGTCATGATGGCGGCCGGCCGTGTGGTCGCCGACGGCACGCCCGGCGAGGTGAAGGCTGTGGTCTCCGGGCGCCGTATCCGCGCGTCCTTCGACTTCGACTGGACGCCGGACATCGAAGCGGAGCTGGCCGAGCTGCCAGGCGTGCGCAGCGTCGAGCACCGCGGCGACGTGCTCTCACTCGTGAGCGACGACTCGGATGCCGCGCTGCGCACCCTGCTCTCGCTCCATCAGGACGTGCACGACATCGAGGTGACGGCGCACTCCATGGACGACGCCTTCCTCGCGCTGACGGCCGCCGCCGACGCCGCGCCGTCGGCCCGCGCCTCCCTGCCGTCGGCCGGGCCCTCCTCACCGTCGGTTGAGCCTGTCGAAACCGGCCCAGCACACAATTCAGCACTGATCGGAGACCGCTCATGAGCATCGCCTACCTCGGACTCGAGTCCGTCCGCCAGCTGAAGAACGTGCGCTCCCTGGTCTTCACGTTCGCCATCCCCCTCGTCATGTTGCTGCTGTTCGGCGGCATCTACGGTGCGAACGGCGCCGTCGACAAGGTGACGGGGCTGCCCTGGATCGTCGTGACGACCGTGCAGATGGCGGGATACGGCGGCATGATGGCCGCGCTCGGGCAGGCCTTCACGATCGTCACCGAGCGCTCGCTCGGCTGGAACCGGCAGCTGCGTCTCACGCCGCTGAGCGGCATGGGCTACCTGCTCTCCAAGGTCGTGGCGGCCCTGGCCGTCGCGCTGCTCGCCATCGTCGCGCTGATCATCGTGTCGGTCGTCGTGTTCCACTCCTCCCTTCCGTTCGGCTCCTGGGCCATGGCGGCGCTCGGTCTCTGGCTCGGGGTCATCCCGTTCGCGTTCATCGCCTTGCTGATCGGCCAGTTCGCCAAGCCGCAGTTCGCCCAGCCGCTGTTCATGGTCATCTTCTTCGGCATGGCCATCCTCGGCGGTCTGTGGGTTCCGCTGTCGGTGCTGCCGTCGTGGATGACGAACATCGCCCAGGTCGTGCCCTCGTACTGGCTGAACCGGCTCGGTCAGATGGGAGCGAACCTGTCCGGCGACGTGCTGGAGCCGATGCTCGTGCTGCTCGCGTGGACCGTGGGTCTTGGCGCTGTGATCGTCTGGCGATACCGTCGGGACGCGGCCAGACAGTGACGACGGGCGCGGTGGAGGCCGGCGATCGTCCGCTTACGCTGATGGACGTGACGACTGAGACCCGCGGGGCGACGGCGGGGCGGAATCCGTTCGCCGCCCTAGTGCGGGACATGCGGGATCGGCTGCAGTCCACCGGGGCCCGCAGATGGTTCTTCGGCTCGCTGTGGGGTCTGCTGTACCTGGCCATCCCGGTGATCCTGGCCTGGGTGTACCCGGACCACGGCCCGCTCCAGCCGATCCTCGTCACGATCCTCGTGCTCGTGCTCGGCGCGCTCTACGTGGTGCTCCCGCCACTGCTGTGGAACCGGCCATGGCCCGTCGCCGCACTCGTCTATGCGGGCTATCTCGGCGTCTCGTGCCTCGCCTTTCCCCTGATCGGCGTCAACACGGTGTGGTTCTGGCTCTATGTGCCGGTCATGGTGTCGATGAGCTGGCTGCCGGTGCGGTTCATCGCCGCCACGATCGTCGTCGTGGTGGTGGCGCAGCTGGCCGTGCTCGCGGTCCTGAACGACTTCGCGGACCTGTGGTACGCGGTGGCGCTGACCACGTCGATCTCCGTCATGATGCTCGCGTTCGGTCAGCAGATCCGCGCGACCGTGCGGCTGAGGGATGCCCAGAGTGAGATCGCGCGACTGGCCGTCGTCGACGAGCGCGAGCGCTTCGCCCGCGACATGCACGACGTGCTCGGCCATTCGCTCACGGTGGTGACCGTGAAGAGCGAGCTCGCGCGCAAGCTAGTGGCGAAAGATCCCGAGCGCGCCGAGGCCGAGCTCGGCGATATCGAGAGACTCTCGCGCGCCGCGCTGGCGGACCTTCGGGCATCCGTGGCCGGGTACCGCGCCATGACGCTCGAGACCGAGTTGTCGGCCGCGAACGCCGCGCTCGTCGCGTCGGACGTGGTGCCGCACCTGCCGGCATCCGCTTCTGTCGTCGCCCCCGAGCTGCGAGAGACGTTCGCCTGGGTGCTCCGCGAGGCAGTGACCAACGTCGTGCGGCACGCTCGTGCCAAGAACTGCTGGGTGGCGCTGGAGAAGCGAGCCATCATCATCGGGGACGACGGGCGGGGAGTGCCGGCATCCATGTCCGCTTCGGCTCTCGCCTTCCGCAGTGGGGGAACGGCGGCCGACCAGCAGAACGGACACGGCCTCACCGGGCTGAGGGAACGCGCCGCGAAGATCGGGGCCACCGTCACGATCGAGCCGGGAGAGGACGGCGGGACCATCGTCGCCGTCCGCGCTGAGAAGGGCCCGAAGGCGAGGGACGCGGGATGAGCGATCCCATCCGGCTGCTGCTGGCCGACGATCAGGCGCTCGTGCGCGGCGCGCTCGCCGCACTGCTCGATCTGGAACCCGACCTGACCGTGGTGGCCGAGGTGGGCCGCGGCGACGAGGTGCTGGATGCCGCGCGCCAGGCGGACGCGCAGGTCGCCCTGCTCGACGTGGAGATGCCGGGGCTCGACGGTCTCGCCGTCGCGGGGCTGCTGCACAGCAGGCTGCCCTCGTGCCGTTCGCTCATCGTGACGACGTTCGGTCGCCCCGGATACCTGAGGCGTGCCATGGAGGCGGGCGCGAGCGGGTTCGTCGTGAAGGACACCCCGGCAGCGCAGCTGGCGGATGCCGTCAGGCGGGTCGCGCAGGGCCTTCGTGTCGTCGATCCCGCGCTCGCCGCCGAGTCGCTGGCATCCGGAACGTCACCGCTCACCCAGCGGGAGACGGAGGTGCTGCGGGTGGCAGCGCGTGGCGGCACCGTGAACGAGATCGCCAGGGAGCTGCGGCTCTCCGAGGGCACGGTGCGCAATCATCTCTCGGCCGCCATCGGCAAGACGGGCGCACGCAACCGAGCGGATGTCGCCGCCCAGGCATCCGCGAACGGCTGGCTCTGACCCGCGCCGCGCCGGCCGGCGAGGCGATCGAGACGCGCTGATCCGGCGCCCGTCTCACTGGGCGCCCGTCTCACTGGCAGAAAACGCAGGCACGCGCAGCGGCGTCCACGATTTCTGCCCGTGAAACCGGATCTCGCGGGTCGCGCGTCGACGTCGGCGCGGCCGCACCTGCGCCCGCGCACTCGGCAGCACGGAAGGTCGATCGCGGGATGTCGGGATGCCGCAACCGCGTCTCACTGACAGAGAATGCGTGCGCAAGCGGCGGCAGCTGCAGTTTGCGCCAGCGAACCCGGATCCGGTGCGGGCGGGCTCGCGAGGCGCGGCAGGCAGAGCCGTTATCCGCCAGGCAAGCAAAACGCGCACCCCATCGGGAGGCAAGCAAAACGCGCACCCGACCCAAGCGAACGCCCATCCCAGGCAAGCAAAACGCGCACCCCAAGAGGGATGCGCGTCGCCTGTGTGCTGTTCGGCTCAGCCTGCCGAGCGCTCCTGGTGCTCGTAGTCGTCGTCGGCCGGCGCGTCAGCCTCGTAGTCGGCCCATGCCGCGTACGGGTCGTCGTCGTGCGAGTGACCGGTCAACTCGCGCTCAAGCTGGTTGTAGTCGACGGTGGGGCTGTACGACTTCAACTCCCGAGCGATCTTGGTGTGCTTTGCCTTCTGACGGCCGCGCCCCATGCGAGACCCCCTCACGATGACAGGCCCGGGGCGATTCGTGCGCGCGCGGGACTTTGGACGGGAAACGAAAACTAGCGGCAAGTTTAGCATGCAGGCCCTGATCGACCCGCTCGCACATTCCCAGTGGTGCGTGATGATATAGAGCGTGTCTCCCGTCCCCGCGCGCACCCAGGTGATGATCATCGGGGCCGGGCAGGCGGGTCTCGCGGTGGCCTACTATCTGCGGCGGTTCCAGCTGGAACCCGACGTCGACTTCGTGATCGTCGACCGTGGTCCTGGCACTGGCGGCGCCTGGCAGTTCCG
Organism: Humibacter sp.; assembly: GCF_035547335.1. GTDB lineage: Bacteria > Actinomycetota > Actinomycetes > Actinomycetales > Microbacteriaceae > Humibacter. The sequence goes on from NZ_DASZVF010000051.1 coordinate 142,363, forward strand.
GTGGGACGCCCTGCGCCTGGGCAGTGCGCACAAAGTCAACGACCTTCCCGGCATGGCCGAACTCGGCATCAGCTTCGAGACGGCGGACCGCACGCTGCCGGCGAAGGACATCGTCGCCGGCTACTACCGCAGATACGAAGACCACTTCGGGCTGAGCGTGCACCGTCCGGCCGATGCGACGTCGGTCGTGAACCGCGGAGCCGACCTCGTGGTGCAGCACACCGAGGGCGAGACCGCAACGCAGGTGCTCGTCAACGCCACGGGAACGTGGGGCGCCCCGTTCGTCCCCTACTACCCGGGCGTCTCCACATTCCGCGGACGGCATGTGCACACCAACGGCTACGTCGCCGCCGAGGAGTTCCGCGACCAGAACGTTGTCGTGGTGGGCGGCGGCACGAGCGCAGTGGGGTTTCTTCTGGAACTCGAGGATGTCGCGGCGTCGGTGTCGTGGGCATCCCGCCGGCCCATCGACTTCAGCACCGAGCACGTCCGCACCATCGAGGGCGGCGTCGCGGCGGTGCGCGACGCCGAGGCCGCGGCTCGCGCGGGCCGCGCACTGCCCAGCGTGGTGAGCTCGACCGGCGTTCCGCTCACCAGGAAGGTGGCGGCGGGAATCTCGCGCGGACTGCTCAAGGAGCGCCCCATGTTCGTCGCCGTCGAGCACGACGGCGTGCGCTGGCGCGACGGATCGTTCACCCCGGCAGACGCCATCATCTGGGCCACCGGATTCCGTCCCGAACTGCGGCATCTCGCCCCGCTCAAGCTGCGCGAGAAGACCGGCGGGGTCCCCGTCGAGTCGGGACAGGTGTGGACGGATGCCCGCATCTTCCTCGCCGGCTACGGCCCGTACGCCTCCACGATCGGCGCCAACCGCTCCGGTCGCGTGATCGCCCGGCAGATCATGGCGCTGCTGTAGCGCCGTTCGTGCTGGTCGGAGTGACCTCCGCCGTGCCGTCCTCGCCGACGCGTACCTCGTAACACGTCTCCCCCACATGCAGGCCGGTGACGCACACGCTTCCGCTGCCCGTCGACGGTGCCACCACGAGTGCCGCGCCTTCCGCACGCAGGCCGAGCCGCGCCGCCAGCACGCCGATGGCCGAAGCCGCCGACCACGCCTGAGGACGGCATGCGGCGGGATACGGCGCCGGGGTGCGGGTGTCGTTCGCCGAGTCGCCCGAGTGGAGCTCCGGCATCCGGAACCCGAATCGCTCGGCCGCGCGCAGCAGACCTTCGACGAGTCGATCGGCTCGTTCGGGCATGCCCGCTTCACTGAGGCCCCTGATGGCGATGGCGGTGTCGTGCGTCCACACCGAGCCGCCGTGGTAGCTGAGCGGCCAGTATCCGGCCGAGTCCGTCGCCATGGTGCGGAGCCCGAATCCCGAGTCGAGCCGGGGCGAGACGAGTCGCTCGGCGACCTCTCGCTCCTCGGCCGGGTCCAGGATGCCGGTGCCGAGCAGATGCCCGATGTTGCTGGTCAGCGTGTCGACGCGTCGCTTGCTCGCATCCAGGGCGACCGCCGGATAGCGGCCGCCATCCGGGTCGGCCACCCAGAACGACTCGGCGAAGCGTTCTTTGAGGCGAGCCGCCCAACGGCGCCACTCGCCCGCTCCCTGGCGGTCGAAGTGGTCGAGCAGCTCCGCGCCGGACAGCGCCGCCTCGTAGGCGTAGGCCTGCACCTCGCATAGGGCGATGGGGCCCTCGGCGAGCGTTCCGTCGCGCCACTGGATCGAGTCACCGGAGTCCTTCCAGCCCTGGTTCGCCAGGCCGTGGCCGGTCGTGTCGGCGTACTCCAGAAATCCGTCGCCGTCGCTGTCTCCGTGATCGCGCATCCATGCCAGCGCAGCCTCCAGGTGGGGCAGGAGGGCGCGGATGTCCGACTCCGCCGCGCCCCATCGCCATGCGTCGTGCAGCAGGCAGATCCATAGTGGTGTCGCGTCGATGGTGCCGTAGTAGAGCGGTGGCAGGGTCACCCCTTCTACGGGCAGGTTCAGCTCTGACGCTCGCAACTCGTGCATGATCTTGCCCGGCTGCTCCGCCGTCTGCGGGTCGATCTTCGTGCCTTGAGCAGCAGCTAGAACGCGCAGGGTGGACAGTGCCGGTGCAGTGGAGACCGGCAGCAGGAAGCGAGCCGTCCAGATCGAGTCCCGCCCGAACAGCGTGAAGAACCAGGGAGCACCGGCTGCCAGGAACTCGTCGCCTGGCGACAGTGTCGAGGTCATCCGCAGCGTGTCGAGGTCGGCCAGAGCGGCCGTCACCCAGTGTGCGAGCCGCGTGTCACCGGACTCGATCCTCAGGTCGCGCCAGGCTGAAGACCCGGCAGCACCCGACACCACGGCGCGAGCGTCGGCGAGCTGGATGCGCCACTGCAGTTCCGCCGATCCGTGCGCGGCGAGTTGGAGTTCCCACACTATGACCGCTCCGGTCTCCGTCTGGTGCACGGCGGCATCCGTCGCCGTCAGTGTGGCGGTCGTGGAACCGCCCGCCCATGCCGCCCCGTTCGGCACGGCCTGCGACGCCCAGTCGTGCGAGACGACGTTTCCGCTCTTCACCTCCTGCATGGGCGCGAAGTCCGGCCTCAGGTCGACCGTGATGCGTGTGCGCACAGGGACGTCACGCGCCGAGCTGATCACGACCCGCTCGAGCACGCCGTTCGGCTCCGCCTCGCGGATGCGGTCGATACGCACGCGAGGGTCGGCCCCCGGGCCGTCCAAATGCCGGAGCACGCCGGTGAAGGTGGCGCTCGAGGCCGTCGGCTGTGCGATGGAGATCCAGTCAGGCCGTTCGCCGTCGGATCTCAGCTCGGCGAAGGCGAGGACGCGAACGTCGCCGTGATACAGGCCATGGATCGGAGCCGCTCCTGCGTCTCCCGTGCGGTCGGACCAGAACTGCGTAGGCGCGCGCAGCACTATGGTCTGGTCGTCGAGGAACGGCTGACGGTCGTGATGCATGGTTCCCTTCTGCTCGGCCACTACTCCTTCACCGCACCCTCGCTGGAGTTCATGATGCGGCGCTGGAAGATGAAGAACATGACGGCGACCGGGATCGTCATAACGGCCGCCGCCGCGAGTTTGAGCGGATATTGCGTGCCCTGGCTCAGCTGCCCGCTCGCGAGCGATGCCACACCCTTCGTCAAGGTCGTCAGCTGAGGGCTCTGCGTGGAGATGATGAAGTGGCTGAGCTCGTTCCACGATCCCTGGAACGACAGGATCACGATCGTGATGAGCGCCGGCGTGGCCATCGGCAGAACGACGGACCAGAACACGCGGAAGGTTCCGGCGCCGTCGATGCGCGCCTGCTCTTCCACGCTCACGGGTATGGACTCGAAGAAGTTCTTCATGATGAAGACGCCGGCCGCGTCGACGAGCAGCGGCAGGATCATGCCCGTGTACGAGTCGTAGATGCCCAGCGTGTTGATCACGAGGAACTTCGGAATGAGCAGCACGACGAGCGGAACGCTCATGACGGCGACGAGTCCGGCGAAGATCGCGCCTCTGCCGCGGAAGTGCAGTCTGGCCAGGGCGTAACCCGCGAGCGAGTCGAAGAACACCCGCCCGACGGTCACGAAGATCGTGACGATGGCGGAGTTCTTGAACCAGAGCGGGAAGTCCGAGGTGAGGAAGAGCTTCTGGTAGGCCGCGGTCGTCCAGGTCTGCGGAAGCAGCGATGCCGCGTTGGATGCCGCATCAGGGTCGGTCTTGAAAGACGTGACGACCTGGATGAGGAACGGGTAGATGTAGATGGCGGCGATCGCGATCAGCGCCGCGTAGAGCAGAACGCGCCCGACCGTCATCCTGCCGCTCCTCCGTGCTGGGGGCCGGGCATGACGTCTGCTGTCGCTCTCGGCTGCCACGGTCACGGTCCTCGCCTGTGTCGTGGTCATCGCGATCCACCTCCCGTCGCCTGTGCTGCCCGCTTCGACTCGGCGCGTGCGGCGGTCTCGGGCGAATAGGCCAGCTGCCTGCGCCTGGACACCTTCTTCTCGCGCAGCACCCAGCGCTGCAGCAAGGTGAAGAGCACGATGATCACGAACAGGATGAACGCGATCGCGGCGCCCTGACCCCAGGCCTGGTTCTGAAACGCGCTCTGGTACGAGAGGTACGCAGGGGTGAGCGTCGTCTTGGCAGGGTTGCCCTGGGTGCCGGTGTAGATCTGATCGAACACCTGCCAGCATCCGATCAGGCCGAGCGTCAGCACCGTGAAGAGGGTGGGTCTCAACTGGGGGAGCGTCACGCGCCAGAACCGCTTCCATGCGCCCGCGCCGTCCATCATCGCCGCCTCGTCGATGTCGGGACTGAGGTTCTGCAGGGCAGCGATGAACAGGAGCATGAACGTGCCGCTTGTTGTGAACACCGCCATGACGATGAACGCGAACATGGCGACCGAGGGGCCCCTGAGCCAGTCCCAGAACGAGACGCCGAGAAACGAGTTCCGCGTGAGGAACGCAGGACCGTCATGGATGCCGACCACTGCCAGCCCGTTCTGGATGAGTCCGCTCGGCTCGTTGAACCAGTTCGGGCCCTTGATGCCCATCCAGGCCAGCACCTGATTCACGGTTCCCGTGGTGCTGAAGAGGAACAGCCAGAGCACCGTGATCGCCACGGAGCTCGTTACCGACGGAAAGTAGTACGCAGTGCGGAAGAAGCCCCGGCCGCGCAGCAGCGTGCGGTTCACGAGCAGCGCGAGCGCGAGCGCGAGAGCCGTCTGCAAGGGCACGACGAAGATCACGTACCAGACGTTGTTCTTCAAGGCCGTGCCGAAGTCGCTCTCGGCGAGTCCGCCTCCGTCGAGGATCGTCGAGTAGTTGCGAAGCCCGACGAAGTGCACGTCGGACGAGAACGGGCTGCCTCTTCCTCCCCAGTCCGAGAAGCTCACCCACAGCGCCATGATCACGGGGATCACGAGGAAGACACCGAGGATGATGAGCACCGGAGCGGTGAACAGCCATCCGGACGCCGCCTCGCCGCGCCGGATCCCTCCGAATCCGGCGCGGCGCGGCTTCGTCATCACCGTGGTCGTGGTCATGGCGCTACTTCAGCAGCGCTTCGAGGTTCTTCTGCGTGGCGTCGAGGATCGTCGTGGGATCGGATGACCCCAGCTGGCCGAGCTTGGAGTCGAGGTCGGCGATCACATCGGATGCACCCTTCACGGTCGGCACACCCTTCGCGTACGAAGCGGCGTCGAGGAACGGCGTGAACTGCGGGTACAGCTTCTTCCATTCGGATGCCGCGGAGCGGATGGACGGCATCACGCCGAACGCCTTCGCGAACGCCAGCTGGTCGTCCTTGGAGGTCAGCTTCTGCACGAGATCGAGCGCTGCCTTCTGGTTCGGGCTGTCCGCGGCGATGCCCCAGCAGTTCGTGAACTGGAGAGTGCCTTTGCCCGCCGCGCCCTCGGGGAGCGGAACGACCGTGTACTTCACGTTCGGGTAGTCGGACTGCATGGCGCCCGAGATCCAGTTGCCCTCGATGGTCATGGCACCGAGGTTCTTGCCGAACGCCTCCCCGCCCCAGCCGGCACCGACATCCGCGGCGAACTTCATGGCTCCGTCGTTGAGCATCTTCTTCGCGAAGTCGAGGGCCTTCACGTTGGCCGAGCTGTCAGCCGTCGCCTTCGTGCTGGAATCGTTCATGAGGTTGCCGCCCGCTTGCACCATGAACGCGCCCAGTCGCTCGTATTGGCCGCTCACGACGAGCCCGGTGCGGCCGCCGGTGCCGAGCTTCTTCGCGACGGCGTCGAGCTGGTCCCAGGTCTTCGGGTAGTCGGCGGCGGTCAGGCCGGCGGCTCTCCAGTCGTCGTTGTTCACAATGAGCTGCAGCGTGGAGAAGTCCTTCGGTGCGCAGTACAGCTTGCCGTCGTACGTGAAGTTCTTCACGAGCGACGGATAGAAGTCGCTCTTGTTCTTCAACTGGTCGCCGTACGCGAGCAGGGATCCGTTGGATGCGTATCCCGCCAGCGACCCGGTGGAGAGGTAGAACACGTCGGCGGGCTTCTTCGCGGCGAAGCCCTGCGCGAGCTGCTGGTCGAGGTTGTTGGCGGCGATCACCTTAGCCCCCGTGCCCGAGGACTTCGACCAGGACGCGACCGCCGACTTCACGGCTGCAGTCTCGGCGTCACCGCTGGAGCCGATCATCACCGTGAGCGCCTTGTTCGACGAAGTGAGCGATCCACTCGTGGAACTTCCACTGCTGAATCCGGAACCGCAGGCGCTGAGGGCGAGCGCGGTGGTGACCGCGAGCGCGCCCGACGCCAGCCATCGTGTGCGTCGTTGCATGGTGACACTCCTCATATACGTCGTCATGATTGCGGGGCCGCTGAGGCGAGACGTCGCGTCTCTGCGGCTCTTTGAACGATCAAATTCGGTGATTCGAAACTGGTTTGATCGTTCAAATGCGTGTACCGTCAAGCTAATTCGCAGCACAAGGCGTGTCAAGGCGTGGTCGGCACGACGGCGACGCGGAGGAACGACACACCACGGGCACCCTGCGGGGGCGGCCGGCCGACGCACCTGCAGCGCTCCCGCCGCGGGGGCCGGTCAGCGCCGAGTGAACCGCGTGCAAAGGTGTGAACCGGTGCAACGACCCACGCGGTGCAGCGAAAGAACAGCATCGAGCGGAGGCCGCAGCGCGGTCACCGGTTTCAGAAAGGGGAGTGGATGTCGCGACTGCCGACCGTGCACGACGTCGCTCGCGCGGCGGGCGTGTCTCGCCAGACAGTCTCCAACGTGCTCAACTCCCCCGGCATCGTGCGGGAGGACACGCGCGAGCGGGTACGCAAGGCCATCGACGATCTCGGGTACCGACCACACGCATCCGCGAGGCGACTGCGCACGCAGAAGAGCTCGACCATAGGTATCCGGCTCGATCCCATGGTCGACGGCATCTCCGGGTCGATCCTCGATCGCTTCCTGCACGCTCTCACCGAGCAGGCGGATGCCGTCGGCCTGCGGATCCTGCTGTTCACGGCCGCGCGTCCCGAAGACGAGATCCGGCAGTTCGGCCGGCTGATCGACGGTTCGGACGTCGACGCCTTCGTTCTGACATCCACCTTCCACGGCGACCCGCGCACGGAGTGGCTCATCGAACACGGGCAGACGTTCGTGACCTTCGGCCGTCCGTGGGGCATCGACGACATGAACGACCCGCGGCATGCCTGGGTGGACGTCGACGGCCGCGCCGGCGTGCGCGCGGCGACGGAATCACTTCTGGAACGAGGTCACAAGCGCATCGGCTTCCTCGGATGGCCGACAGGTTCCGGAACCGGTGACGAACGCGCGGGCGGATGGCGCGACGCGATGGTCGCGGCCGGGCTCGGCGATGGGCTGGTCTCACTGCTGGAGACGGCCGTCGACACGGTGGCGGACGCTCGTGAGGCATCGGCTCGTCTCGTCGAGAACGGCGGCGGCCTGGATGCCGTCGTGGCAGCGAGCGACAGCCTCGCCCTGGGCGCCGTGGTGCAGACCAATGGCGCGCTCCCCGTGATCGGTTTCGACAACACGCCCGTCTCGGCGGCGATGGGATTCTCGAGCGTCGATCAGCGTCTGGACGAGGTGGCTGCGGGCGTGCTCGACCTGCTCACGCACAACGAGGGGACAGTGCCGCGCCACCGGCTCGTCACGCCCGAACTGGTCTTGCGGTCGTCGCATCCGCCCGTCGTGCCCGACGAGCGCTGATGCGCGGGCCTGGCTACGCCACCAGGTCGGTTTCACTGACAGAAATCGCGGATGCCGGCGCGCTCAGCCGCATTTTCTGTCAGTGAGACGCCGGCCAGGCATCCCGGTCGCGGGCTCAGCGGCCCGCGAACGGGTCGTAGTCGGCGAGCAGGGGGCCCTGCGCGGGCCGCTCGTCCTCCGGAACGTGCTGCAGGTTGATGCGAACCCGGTACCACACCGAGCTCGAGCCGCGCATGCCGTCGATGAGCTCGTCGGCCGGGTGCAGCTGCTGCGCGGCATCCGGATGCTGCGCCTTCCACTGTGCCAGCGCATCCAGCGCCTCTGGCTTGGTCTTCGTGCGCGCGATCTCAATGAGCGGCATCTGCGAGACGCGCCTTCCGGCACCGTCTCCCGCCCGCGGCGGCTTCTCCGCGGGACCGAGCTTCCCAGCGAGCGCGAGCAAGGCGTCGAGCGAACCGGCCTGGTCGTCGATGCCGGCGTGCGGGTCGCCTCGCTCGGCGAACCGCTCGAGCACGGTGGACACCGTGAACTCCTCGGGCCGCCGCGAGCGCACCTCGTGCCAGTCGAGCGGTGTCGAGACGCGGGCGTCGGGCAGCGGGCGCACGGAATAGGCCGACGCGACGGTCCGATCCTTCGCGTTCTGGTTGAAGTCGACGAACACGCTCTCGCCGCGCTCCTCCTTCCACCAGTGCGCGGTGGCCAGCCCGGGAACGCGGTTCTCGACCTCGCGCGCGAGCGTCTGTGCGGCGAGCCGCACATCGGCGAAGTCCCAGTGCGGAGCAATCCGCACCAGGATGTGCAGGCCGCGCGACCCACTCGTCTTGGGCCAGCCGATCAGACCGTGGTCCTCGAGCACCTCCCGGGCGACGAAGGCGACATCCACGATCTGCGACCAGTCCACGCCGGGCATGGGATCGAGGTCGACCCGCAGCTCGTCCGGATGATCGAGGTCCTCGGCGCGCACCGCGTGCGGGTTGAGGTCGAGGCATCCGAGGTTCGCCACCCAGGCGAGGCCGGCGGCGTCGCGCACAACGGTCTCCTCCGCGGAGGTGCCCCTGGCGTAGTGCAGGGTCGCGGTGTCGATATACGACGGATGCTCGTTCGGCACTCGCTTCTGGAAGAACGGCTCCTGAGACAGCCCCTTGACGAAGCGCTTGAGCACCATCGGCCGACCGCCGGCTCCGCGCAGCGCTCCCTCGGCCACGGCGACGAAGTAGCTGGCGATGTCGAGCTTGGTGAGCCTGGGCTGCGGGAACACGACCTTGTCCGGATGCGAGATGCGAACCTCGTGCCCGTCCACCTCGAGGAACGTCTCGGACTTCGACGACGCGCTCATCCTGTCACGCTAGCCCCGCGGTCCGGCCTCGGACCAGGGGCTGTCGCCGGCCGCCGCGGTTGCGGTACGGGCGGCCGCGGTACTCGGGACCGGGGGTGCTTCGGCCCGATATCGCGGTCGAACGGCCTCTCATCCTGAATACGGATGCGCACGGTGCGGCCGGAGGGCGGGCCGTCGGCGCGAGCAGGGGACGTGGGAGGCCGCCGCGGCGCACGCGCACGCCGCACACGCCCGCCGCCGCAGCCGGGCGTCAGCCGAAGGCCAGGTACGTGCCCGGCTTGCCGGGCTCGACCAGCTCGAACTTCAGCTGCAGGCCGGTGCTCTCGAGAAGCTCGACTTGCTGACGGAACTGCTCGTTCGTGACGTACACCGCGTTGGTGAACCGCCACTCGACCGCGAACCAGGAGCGAAGGGCGTGCAGGAGGCGGGCATCCATGCCGAGTCGCAGCTGAGCGAGTCGCACCCAGAAGTAGACGACGGCATCCACCTGCGACCAGTCGTCGTCGCCGACCGCGGTGACCGTCGATCGCGCCAGGAACTTCGCCGTCGTCGGAAAGATGTACACGCATCCGCGGCATTCCGTGCCGCTCGGATCGAGCACCGTGAACGTGAAGGCGCGATGCTCGGCGTGGCGTTGTTCCAGGCCGCGCAGATCCTCGCGGTTCGCCTCGACCGTGAAGTCGTCCTCCGGCCACGACGACTGCTCCCAGAGCCGCAGGTAGTCCCTGGTCTCCATCAGTGCACCGTGGTCGAGCTCGGCGTCATCCGCCGTGATCGGCCGCAGCACGAACTCGTCGGTGGCCAATCCCGTCGGGATCGGCGCGCGTCGGGATGCGTGAACGACACCGTGTTCCTCTCTGAACGTGCCTCTCTGAACGTGCGACGCGGTCGACCGCCACGGGCCAAACGCGGCGATTAGCGGTGCGCGGCGTGCGTCGACGTGTCGCGCGGGTCCTTGGGCGCTGTCTCGCCCGGTGCCGTTCCGGTTCCGGGGGCGGCCGAGCCGCTGACATTGCTCGTCGGCCCCGTGTCCGTCGGCCCGGTGCCGGTCGTCCCCGATCCCGTCGGTGCGGAGCCGGAGCCGCCAGACGCGGCAGCGCCGCCCCGCCTGCCGCGGCCTGCGGCCGTAGGGGCCGCGGGCGCGAGCGGACGTCGAGGGATGGCGCGGATGGGCTCGCCTCGGCGATCCTGACCGGGAAGCGGCCGCGACCGGCGCCCGTACACAAGCTCAGACGAATCCAGCAGCCACGGTACGAGCGCGATCGTCACACCGTGCAGCATCATGAGCTGCTTCGAGATGCGGCGGGCTCGATGGTTGTGCAGGAAGCTCTCCCACCAGTGCCCGACGATGTACTGCGGCAGATACACCGTGGTCACCTCTGAGCCGTGCTCC